>JBJEPS010000069.1:0-120720 GCA_051881355.1 Candidatus Fimenecus sp.
TCTCAATCCCGAGCTTTGGGACGAGCTGTTGACGCTGTATCACACCCACGAGGTAAAAATTGTATGGCTCAAAGGGCACGCGGGGCACCCTGAAAATGAGCGATGTGACGTCCTTGCCGTGGCACAGTCAAAAAAATACACAAAAAATTGAGTTGAATTTGTACTGTTGTGCGCAAGGTTTTTGCTTGAAAGCGCGCAAAGAGTATGATAGTATATAACATATATTGGCAAATGTATTGCAAGTTCAAAAATAGGAAGTGGTTTTTTGGCAGATACAACAACTGTTACCGCATCTGAAACTGTGGAAACCGAAGTGGCACAAGTAGAAAAAAAGGTCTCTGCGCAAAACCGGCGGTATTTGCGCCCGCGTGAAATGTTCGCCTACTTGCTGACGGCATTCGGGCAAAAGAATTTGAATGAGTTTGTCAACGGCAACCGTCAGTTTTTCATGATTAGTTTCCTCGGGATCTCCGGTAAAGCGTACGGCGTAATTATGTTTTTGGAAATGCTGTATGACGCGCTGGACGACTCCCTTTCAGGCGTAATTATTGACCGCACGCGTACACGCTGGGGCAAATTGCGACCGTATTTGGCGATTGCAACGCCGATTTGGTCTCTTGCAATCGTGATGCTGTTTACCACCCCCTCGTTTTTAAGCACAACAACAGCAAAGGTCATTTGGGCGGTCATTGCCATTTTCGCGCACAATCTCGGCATGAGTTATTTCGGCGTTTGGCAGATTTTGCCGTTCGATATTACGCCGAACGCAAACGAGCGCAACAATCTGCTCGCTTCGCAGAAATTCATGGAGCTGTTCGGCACCATGTTGCCCGCTCTTCTGCCGGTTTTCGTCGATTTACTGCCGCGGGTCACGGAAAATTCCGTCGGTATGCAGGACGTATATTCCGGCTATGCGGTCGTAATGGTGATTATTTCCGCCGCTACGGCGTTTTACGGATTTCATGTCATGCGCGAGCGTGTGCCGTTGCCCTCCCGCGAGCAAATGAAATCCGTCAGCATTTTAGAGTCTTTTAAAATTGCGTTTAAAAACCGTCCGATGTTGGTGCTCCAGTTAAACTACTTCTTTAACGGCTTTAAGGGCATCGGCGCATCGAACGAAAAATTCTTTTGGTTACATAATGCCGGCGCACTGTCATACTCTTCTATTGCAGGCTTGTTTACCGGTATTCCCGCCTTTATTATTACGCCCTTAGTGCCCAAAATGATTCGCAAATTCGGTGCGAGAAACTTAGGTATCGGCGCAGGTCTTTTCGGCGGCGCAGCATACACACTGATGTGGATTATCGGCTACAAGCCCTTCGGGGAATGGGATTCCGGCGGCAATATCGTCGCGAACCTTGTCTATATGACCATTATGCTGACCATTTGCGGTTTGCCGAACTCCGTCATCAACGTGGTCGGAACAATTTTGCAGGGCGATGTGTATGACTACGGCGAGTGGAAATACGGTGTGCGCAACGAAGCGTTGATTGCCACTGTTTCGGGCTATTTCCAAAAAGCGGCAAACGCCATTAACGGGCTGTTGTCCGGCGTTGTGATTTCGCTGATTGGCTACACGGCGCACAAAGATGTATTCGGCAATGTTGTACGCGAAACCGACAGCAGCGTTTTACGCGGGTTCTGGTTTATTTTCTGCGTGATGCCCGCCTTGGCGCGCACGCTGTACGGCGTCTCGTTGATTTTCTTCAACGTCCACGGCAAATTCAAAGAGCAAATGCTCAAAGATTTGGAAGAACGCCGTTTGGAAGCCGTCCAAAAAGTCAGTGCCGAAAATGCGCCGACAAACACGCAAGAATAATGCGATACGAATATAAAAATCCCCCTCAAAAGAGGGGGATTTTTTGACGGAATTTTGCAGAGCACGCAGACAGCACCCTACGATAAATTTTTGTTTGCATATCCAACTGTAGGGGTCGGCGTCCTCGACGACCCGTTGTAGGGGCTTTCCACGCCCGCCCGATTGTCATTCTGAGCCGTTAGGCGAAGAATCTCGTTCCACACATTCTATACTTTATGCTGTTTGAGGTTCTTCACTTCGTTCAGAATGACAAATGAAAATTTAAATTTTTATTTGTAAGCACTGTATTTCACCCGATGGCCTGCACGGAATTGTAAAAGTCGAGGGTTTTGAATTTACGTTCGGTTATCTTCAGCAAATAGGTTTCGGTGATATAGGAAAGCTCGTCCAGCAGTCCTTCGTCCATTTGAAAGGCGTACAATCCCTTCATTTCGGAAAAGACGATATGCCGCATGGCGTTGACGATATCCAGCGGCAAGGCAAACGGCGCTGTGGCAGGAGCGCAGTTTTCGCAGTACAAAAGCCCCTCCTGCATATCAAAATACATGGTATTCGTTTCAAATATGCCGCAGTGCTCACACGCCACCAAATTCGGCGCATAGCCCGCAAGGGTTAGTAAACGCAGTTCGGTAATCGCTTTCAGTTGTTTCGGCGAATATGTATCGTTGCACAGAAAGTACAACGAATTTAAAATCACTTTCAAATTGTCTTTGGCGTTTTCCTCTTCAGGAGAAAACGCGTAGCCCAGTTCCAAAAAATACTCGGCAAGCGCCAATTTGTCAATGCTTTCTCGCAGTTTAAAAAACAGTTCAATCGGTTGTGCTTCGTCCACGACAAAGCTGTCCTTTGTCTGCGTGAGCGTCAACGCGGTATAGCAGAATTTGCCGGTTGCCGCGCCCTTTTTGCTTTTCACGGCTTTGCCGCCGCGCACAAATGCGCGCAAGGTGCCGCGGTCCTCAGTCAGCACCGTCACCAGCTTGTCGCGCTCACCGATACTCTGTTCTTTGAGTATCAGTCCCTTGGTTTTGAAGGTCATAGGGTTTTACCTCGTCTACGGCATTTTGCAGGTCTTGTTTGTTCGCACAATACGCCAAATAGTCCTGCACACTGCCGCTGTGTATAAAAATATCCCAATAGGTTTTATCCAAAACATTCACCGCTTTCAAAAGGCTTTATATCTTTACCTTAGCCTTAAAAAGCGGTGAAATACCTGTCAATCCAATCCAAAATTGTGAATGAGTCCCTCACGGTTGCGCCAGTCCTCTTTCACCTTGACCCACACCTGCAAATTGACCTTGCAGTCAAAAAAGCGTTCCATATCCTGCCGCGCAAAGGTTGAGATTTTTTTGAGCATTTTCCCGCCCTTGCCGATAATAATACCTTTGTGCGTTTCGCGCTCGCAGTAAATGGTTGCATCAATATCCACAATCCCCGAGCCGTCTTCACGTTCGCGCATTTTCTCAATTGAAACCGCCGCGCCATGGGGAATTTCTTTGTCCAAAAGCCGGAGCATTTTTTCGCGTATCATTTCAGCTGCAAGCACCCGTTCGGGCTGGTCGGTTAAGGTGTCATCCGGGAAAAAGTGCTCGCTTTCAAATGCTTGCTTTTTGAGTTCATCGAGCAAAATGTTCATCCCGTTACCGTCGGCGGCGGAAACGGGTATCACCGCTTCAAAATCCATTAGACTTGAAAGATACGCTATACGCGCCATCAAATCGGTTTTGTCTTTCACAGTATCGATTTTATTGACCGCCAACAGCGTCGGGATTTTTGCTTTTTTGATTTTGTTGAGCAATTCAAGCTCCGCTTCGTTACATTCTTTGTCGAGCGCCTCGGCAACGAACAAACAAGCGTCCACACCCGCAATACTGTCGGACACGGCTTGGACCATTTTTTCGCCCAATTTTGTGCGCGGGCGGTGGAAGCCCGGTGTATCGGTAAACACTAACTGCACATTGTCATCGGTCGTGAGCACGCCCATAATGCGCGTACGTGTGGTTTGCGGCTTGCTGGATACAATCGCAATTTTACTGCCCAACAGGCGGTTTAAAATCGAGGATTTACCGACATTTGCCTTGCCGACAATGGCGATAAAAGCAGTTTTTGGAGTTTGCATAAAATAAATTTAATCCTTTCCGGAATTTGTGCTGTTATCCTGTGTGCTGTTTTTACCAAAGCCTTTGAAAATAAACACGGTCGCGAGCGCTACGGACAGCAAAAAGACAAGCAACATATGCGGCTTGTCGCAATAGTATTGAAACATTGCCAAAAACGCCGCTTTTTGCCCCAAAATCGCGATGCCGACGCATACTGAGAAAATTGCGGCAACCAGCACCGCGCCTGCGGCGGTATCTTTTGCAATTTTGCCTTTTTCGGTATGCTGTTCACTTGCCAAATCCACCGCGCGCTCTACGGCAGTGTTGACCAGTTCCAGCGCAACAACCAAGGCGTTTGCTAAAAACAGCACAGCAAACTGCGTGCGCGTCACCTCGAAAAAGTCATACACGGTCAAAAAGGTATACATATACACCATACAGGTGAAGTGAATACGCATATTGCGCTCGTATTTCAGCGCATACCATATGCCGCGAAAGGCATAGCCAAAGCTCTTTACTAAACTTTTCATCGCTCTTTATTCGCCGTCAAAATAGTAACTGCCGTTACGTTTGAGCCCCAACTGGGTCAAAACAGCTTCTTCCTTTTCGCGCATATGTACGGCTTCCAAGCCGCCGTTCACATGGTCATACCCCAAAAGGTGGAGCATGGAATGTACGGTCAAAAACGCGACCTCGCGCTGTAAGGGGTGACCGTATTCCTCCGCTTGCGCGACGGCGCGCTCCATGGAAATCACAATATCCCCGAGCATCTTTGCGCCTGTTTCGGGGTTGACATCATACACGCCGTTTTCCCCAAGCGGGAAAGACAGCACATCGGTCGCCTTGTCGATATTGCGGTGCTGTTTGTTCAGTTCCTGAATTCTTGCGTCGTCCACAAAGGTGACGCTGATTTCAGCGGAGCCTTCAAAATTCTCCTGCACCAAAACTGCGTGGCAGCAACGGCGTACAAGCATACGCACACCTGTTGGAATTTTGACTTCTTTTTGGTCGTTGGCAATCATCACTTTGATTTTATCCGTCATTTGCGTTTTGCCTCCTCGTTCTTTTCATATGCTTTGATAATATCCTGCACCAACTTGTGGCGCACCACATCTTTTTCGGTAAACCGACAAATAGAAATGTCGGGAATGTCCTTTAAAATTTTCATCGCCTGCAACAGCCCCGACTTTTTGCCGTCGGGCAGGTCAATCTGTGTAATATCCCCCGTCACCACCATTTTGGAGTTGAACCCTAAGCGCGTTAAGAACATTTTCATTTGCTCTTTGGTGGTATTCTGCGCCTCATCGAGAATAATAAAACTGTCATCGAGCGTTCTGCCGCGCATATACGCAAGCGGCGCAACTTCAATACTGCCACGCTCCTGATAACGCTGAAACGCTTCAGCACCCAACATATCAAACAGCGCGTCGTACAAAGGGCGCAAATACGGGTCCACCTTTTGCTGTAAATCGCCGGGCAAAAAGCCCAATTTTTCGCCCGCTTCCACAGCGGGGCGCGTTAAAATAATACGGTTGACTTCTTTTGCGCGGAACGCCGTTACCGCCATAGCCACTGCCAAATACGTTTTTCCAGTACCCGCAGGACCTGCGCCCAAGGTGATGGTGTTTTGACGAATTGCCTCGACATACTTTTTCTGCCCCAAGGTTTTGGGTTTAACAGGTTTCCCCTTTGCCGTCATACAAATACAGTCGCCGACCAACCCCGAGAGCTTGTCCTCTGCCCCCTCATTGACGAGAGAGAGCACATAACGCACATTTTGTTCGGACAACGCCTCGCCTTTGTTGATGAGCATTAACAAACCGTTCACGGCGCGGACGGCTTTTTGCACATCGTCCGCTTCGCCGCTGATTTTTAAATCCGACCCGCGGCTCAACACCTTTACGCGGAACTCCTGCTCAATCTGCCGAATATTCTCATCAAAACTGCCGAACAGGCTGACCGCGTGCTCCATACGGTCAACGTTTATCATCTGTTCAAACAACGAACCACTCCCACACGACAAAATTCTGTTGAAATTTAATATATTATAACACAGATTTTGTGATTAGTCACTAATTTTTTCTACAAAAATCTCCTGATTCACCCCGATTTCTTTTTCACAAATGATTGAGGCGCGCACACACGGCACGCCCTCTTCTCGTTCAAAGACCACCTTTTCCTCCAATATTACGCCTTCCTGCCAAAGCGCCTTATACGCGGCAGTAAAGCTTTTGGCGGCATATCGCAGAGCGTCTGTCTCGTTTGCAAATGAAAATTCCGACGAAAAATCCATGATGCGGTCATACAAAATTCCGACCGGCAATGCTGTATCGCCATTCGAAAGGTATTCGGCGGTTTGGTAAGCTTTTTCACGCAAAGCAGGTGCAAGCGGCAATTTCACACCGAAAAAAAACAGAATTTTACGTTCTTGTACCCCGCTGCATTGCAAAAACGGCTCTGCCGGACAGGTGAACAGCAAATTTCGCTCTACACGTGCGTACACCTTGCCCTGTGCGCCTTTCAGCGTCTCGGAATTGTCCAAATTTTGTACAACACCGGAAATGAGCAAATCCCCTTTGAGCACCGCCGAGCCGACCGGTAACGCCGCTGTACCGGAAAACACCTCTATTTTGGTTAGTATACCGTCTTCACCTGCAATTATGTTCGAGGGCGTAAAAGTATCCAGAATTTTGGGTTGCTCTATCGCCTCTCGCACCTCAATAACCGCTTTGCAGTTGTCAATATTGACCGCCGCCCAGGAAAGTGTATCTAAATTTTCCATCAAGCCGTCTGCCAACACTTCTCCGCTGATGCGACTGCGGCGAACGCCGACATGCAGTCCTAAATTTTCTGTGATTTCTAAAATGGTTTCGGTTGGGATTTCACTGTTTCCTGTCACTTCTATCGTCCAAATATGCCCTGAAAGCACCGCAATCAGCAAAGCAGACACCGCAATACCGCATAAAAGACCGACACGTTTTTTGTTGCGCGCCGAAAAAAACGGCAGACCGTGTTTTTCTGCAATCCGTACGCGCACGCCCGAACGGTAAGCCACGGGTCGAATGCGTTTATACGCGCGAATAGAGGTTTTGCCCGAAAAATATTCGCCGTGGCTTTGCAAATCCCAAAGCGGAATATGATATTTTACACACAAATTTAAAAAGCGCTCGGGAAATCCCCCGTACCCTGTAAACAGAACATAACCCAAAATACTGCGCAGCAATTTGACAATCAGCAAACCGTTCTCCTCCCACTACCTTGTAAACTCTACAGACTGTATGTCGCCGTAGATTTCGGTTTGACTTTCGGAATAGGCGCGAATGGTCAGATTGCGCCCGTAAAACCGCAGTACGCACGCACCGGCGTTGAGGGCAATCCCGTCTTCGGTGTATTCCAGCACGCCTTTACAGCCGTCCACGACTGCCTCGCCGTTGCCGAGCATTTCGATATACGGTATGTCGCGTGCCGCTTTTTCAGTAAGCTCTGACAACGCACCGTTCGCGCGCTTTGCAGATTGTCTTTTTTGCCTGCGCATTTTGTTCACCCCACTCATAGAAATTTATGCGCGCGCATATAAATTCAGTACCGAGGCGGTCAAAAAAGGGGATTATTTCGATGCGCAAGGCATTGCGAAT
The DNA here is from genome assembly GCA_051881355.1 of Candidatus Fimenecus sp. GTDB lineage: Bacteria > Bacillota > Clostridia > Oscillospirales > Acutalibacteraceae > Fimenecus. Next base: position 7,551 of record JBJEPS010000069.1, read on the forward strand.
ATGTGTGTATGGACTTTTTGCGGCGGCGTGCGTCGGTCTGTTTGCAGAGCCGCAAATTTGCGCGTCCGGGGTGCAGAATGCGCTGTTGCTGTGCGCAAAAACGCTTGTGCCTTCCCTATTCCCATTTATGGTACTTTCAGGCTTTTTTCTGCGATCAGGGTTAAGTACAATTTGCGGCGCGAAGCTTTCCCTCCCAACAGCGCGCCTGCTTCGTTTACCCGGCGAGAGCGCAGGCGTCTTGCTGTTATCGATGGTCGGGGGCTTTCCCGTCGGTATCAAAATGACGGCAAACCTTTTTGCGGACGGACAAATCACGCAAAAACAAGCGGCAACCATGTGCCTGTTCTGTTTCAATGCAGGACCGGCCTTTGTCCTTTCCGCTGTCGGGGTGGGGCTCTACGGCAGTACACGCATCGGCATTTTGTTGTACGGCGCGTTGTGTCTTGCCGCGCTCACGGTCGGTATACTGCTGCGCTTTACAACGCCAAAGCTGCCGAAAAATACAGCAAAATATGAAAGCAAGGTGTTGCACATACAGCTTTCCGCGGCATTGACGCAATCGGTCGGCGAAGCCATGCAAACAACCTTGCAAATTTGCGCGTGGGTAGCCCTGTTCGGTGGGATTTCCGCATTGTTGGAAGCGCTGCCGCTCCCTGCGGGGGCACATCTTGCGCTTGTATATGTCACGGAAGTCACCAACGGCGTAACCGCCGCCGCGGGGCGCTTGCCGTTGCCTGCGGTCGCCGCCATACTCTCGTTCGGCGGGCTTGCCGTGCATTGCCAAGTACTTGCGGATTTGAACTTTTGCGGTGTTGCCTATCCCCGCTTTTTCTGTGCGCGGCTTTTGAGTGCGGCACTGTCTGCACTGTATTGTTTTTTCCTGTTAAAAATCTTTCCCTGCGAGGTCAACACCTTTGCAGGAACTGCTGTCGTATCCCACGCAGGTGTGTCGGTTTCCGTACCGGCGTCGGCGGCGCTGTTGCTTTGCGCAGTACTGTTTCTTTGGGAGGTTGAAAGTAAACGAAGAATATGCTACAATACAGGCAAAGCCGAAACAGACGGGGGAAACAGAAATGAAAAAACAAACCAAAGTCGAAATCGCACCGAAATGCGAATACTGCGCACACGCACGCCCCTCCCCCGACGGGGAAACGGTACTTTGCCCTCACAAAGGCGTGGTGGAAAAAGACGGCAAATGCCGAAAATATAAATATGATATTTTAAAACGGCAACCGAAGCATAAACCGAAATTACAGGAATTTTCGGCAAAGGATTTTGAATTATAATAAAAAAGCGGGCGGTTTTGAACAAGTCCATAAAAATGGACAACAGTCATAAACCGCCCGTTTTTATATTTTTATTTTGCTTTTACGCGATACACTTTTACGCCGTGCGCAGGCACTTCCGCCGAAAGGGCGTCTAAAACCTCCGACGAGGTTTTCGCCCAAAGGTCGGTGCAGGTGTAGCCGTCTGCTGAGCGCGGCAAACCGACGAACGCCATATTGGAAATGGCTTTGAGAGAAGTGGTCATCTGCATGGCTTTCGGCGCTTTGTTAAAGAAGCAAACCGCCGCTTCGCCGTTTGCAAGGGGCTTTACAAGAATATCGCAAAGTCCTGTGGTCTTAATGCGGCGGCAGGGCACGCATTTTTCGTCTTGGTCTATGGCAATCAAATCTTTATCGGTCAGAATTTTCAAAATCGGATTGTCCGTGTCGGCGGTACCGTCTGCTTTCAAAAACAGGCGAATATCATTGCCCAAAATCAACGGGGACGCCATCATGCACCACAGCGTAAAGTGCGCCTTATTTTCTTCCACAGTCAAATTGCCGTTGCCGACTTCGAGCATATCGGGGTCATTGTAGCCGCCGACGCACGCATACTGATACAAACGCACATTGGCTTCATAAATGCCGACAATCGACGCCCAATTCGCCTGGATATCGGGCGTTGTGCGCCACAGGTTGCCCGCTTCACTGCCCCATTTATACGGCTTATTCCAGCCCCATTCGCAAATGGAGAACACAATCGGTTTTTCAGGCACGCCGTGTTCTTCGGCATATTTTGCCGTTGCACGCTTTAACTCCTTGCCCATGGCGATATACTGCGTGGCGGCGCTGTCCATTTTCGAGGCAATCGGATTGCGGATTTCCAAGGTATTGTCGCCCTTTTTCAGGCGGATTTTGATTTGTGTTCTACCGTCACGCGTCCAGGATTTTGTCGGCGGGAAGGTTACGGGATATTTCTCGTTTCCGTTGACGGTAACGACAGCGTATTTCTCGGTTTCGCCTTTTTTATGTACCACAAAGGTCAGCACATATTCGCCGTCCTCGGGAATGTTTACAAAGCTGAAGCGCACCGCGCCCAAATTGCTGTCTAAGCGCGTGACATAACAGCCTTTACCATCATCAACGATTTTCGCCGTGCCGTACAGCTCGCCGTTTTCGGCTTCCAAAACAATTTCTTCTTTCAACGCGCCGCCGCCGATTAACACTTTGTCAATCATCGGGGCGATGGTGGAAAGATACTGATGATGGCAGAAGTCGTATTTAAAATACTCAATCCCCCACTCGGCAAAGGTTTCGGCATCTGTGCGCTCGTGCCCCAAAGAAGCAGGCAAATCCTCGCAGGTCAGCGTGCCGTTGGAGGAATAAATCCCCGCTTTAAATCCTTTTTCGTTTAAGCGGCGCACAAGCGAGGGAATCCCCGACGGGAACGTGGTTAAATCCCCCTGCAATTTGCCGTTTTCGTCGCGCATGGAGCTCTGCCAGCAGTCGTCCAAATTCACATAACTGTACCCCGCTGCCAACAATCCGGATTTCTGCATCGCATCGGCGGTTTCCAATATCAAATTTTCATCAATTTTGTTGCGAAAGGTATTCCAACTCGACCAGCCCATCGGCGGTGTGAGCGCCACACCGTTGTGATAGGGCGTGCAGGCTTTGATGTGCACGTCAGCGCGCTTCACAGCCTTTTTTACTTCACAAACGGGGCAAATGTTTTTCTTTTTCATGACGGCGGCGCCTACCGCTGCCGCACCTGCCGCCAAAGTAACGGCGGCGGGAATGATTTTACCGAGCATTGTTTTCCCTCATCTCTTTTTATTTTCGCTTTTTACTAAAAAAGGGAGCAAGTTCGCCACCTGCCCCCTGATTTTTGTATCTTGAATTTTCGGATTACTCTGCAGACTCTTCAGCGGGTGCCGCTTCCTCAGCAACAGCCTCTGCCGCAAGGTCGTCAAGCGAAACGGGCGTGCCCTCTTCTGCTTGAACTTCCGGTGCCGGCGGGTCTAACAGCGCTTTTATGGACAGGCTGACGCGTTTCTTGTCGAAGTCCACGTCCAAAAGCTTGACCTCCACTTCATCGCCGACTTTTAAGACTTCTGCCGGATTACCGATGTGGCTGTAAGAAATTTCGGAAATGTGGATAAGCCCGTCAATCCCGGGAAGAATGCTGGCAAATGCACCGAAGGTAGTTAAGCCGACAATCTTTGCTTTGAGTACAGAGCCGACTGGATAATCTCTCTTGAGGATTTCCCACGGATTGTCCTCAATTTTCTTGTAGCCCAAGGAAATCTTTTTGTTTTCACGGTCAAGCGCCTTTATGTAGACTTCAACCGTATCGCCGACTTTGACAACATCGGACGGATGCTTAATGCGGCTCCAAGAAAGCTCGGAAATGTGAATCATACCGTCCACACCGCCGATATCGACAAATGCGCCGTAGCTGGTCAGCGAACGGACCGTGCCGGTATAGGTCTGCCCTTCCTCTGCCTGTGCCCAGAAGGCTTCTTCAGCCGCGGCACGGGCGTCTTTGTACGCCGCGCGGATAGAACCGACAACACGGCGGCGACGGCGGTCAACCTCAATAATTTTAAAGGAAACCGTTTTACCGATCATGTCCTCTAAGGAATCGTTGCGGTTAATTTTGGAAAGCGACGCGGGAATGAACACGCGAATGCCGTTGTACTGGACAAACAAACCTTTGCCGTCCCCGACAACGCCGGTTACCTTGCCCTCAACCGGTGCTTCGTTTTCTTCGGACAACTCGTCCCACGCTTGAATGGCATCGTATCTTTTTTTCGAAAGCGCGACGGTCCCTTCCATATCATTGGTTTTCATGATGATGAGGTTTAACTCATCGCCGACCTTGACTTCTTTCGTCATATCGGCTGTGGGGTCATTGCTGTATTCTGCTGCGGAAACATAGCCGGTGTGCTTTCTGCCGGTGATTTCGACCTGAATTTCGGTCGGTGTAACCGCGACGACATGGCCAACGACCTTTTGGTCGGAGCTTGTATCTATATATTCTTCAAGCATATCGGCAAAGCTGGTTGCTTCAGAAGACATCGCAGACTCCTCCTTTTCAACTAATTCTGCCTGTGTTTGATTGAGATTTTCAGACATTGTTTTTAGTACCTCCTTAATTATACTGTCGGGCGTTGACGCACCCGCAGTAACACCGACTGCATGAAACCGTGACAGGTCAATGCCATTCAACTCCTGCGCGGTTTCTATCAAAAAAGTCGGACAGTTGGCTTCGCAAACAGCTTTCAGCTTAGCAGTATTGGAGCTTTGCCTGCCGCCGATGATGAGCATCGCATCGTTTTCGAGGGAAAGCCGAAGCGCCTCCGCCTGTCTTTCTTCAGTCGCACTACATATTGTATCAAAAATTACGGCATTTGTATATACCATTTTTATTTTTTTTACACATTTTTTAAAAGATTTTATGCTGAAGGTAGTCTGCGAGACCAAAATCAGCCCATTTTCGTCCAAATTCGGGTAATTTTCTATAATGGAAAGCAATTCTTCATACGAGTTAAACACGAACGAACGCCCGTTGCAGTAGCTACGAATGCCGACCACCTCGGGATGACGACTGTCGCCCGCAATTAAGGTGACATTGTCGGGCGTGGAATTTTCCCGCACGATTTTATGAATTTTGGTGACAAACGGGCAAGTCGCGTTTAAAAACGGAGTACCGCCTTGTTCGACTGCCGACAGCACCTCTTTTTCCACGCCGTGGGTACGCACCACTAAGGTTTCGTCTGCTTGACAGGCATCGGGACCGTCTATGACGCGCACGCCGTGGCTTTCAAAATGGGAAATGACCTGCGGATTGTGAATAATCGGACCTAAGGTACAGGCTTTTTCGCCGTTTTCGACCAATTTCTCAAGCAAATTGACCGCACGGTTCACGCCGAAGCAAAAGCCGGCGGTTTTGGCAAGGGTTATTTTTTGCAATGTCCTTCCTCCCAAAGTGCGGTAATTTCGTCCATAATGCGACGTGAAGCGTCCTTTAATTCACGGGATTTTACCTCGTCCGTAAACCCGAATTCCTCATTTTTGATGAGCGTGCCGAAACGCACGGTGAGTTTTGTGCCGCGCTTGTATTCGTTATCGGTATAAATCGCGGCAGGTAATACGTCTGCACCCGTCTGCTTTGCAATTAACGCCACGCCCGATTTTGCGCGCATCGGTTTATACTCCGGGGAGCGCGTGCCCTCGGGGAAAATGCCCAACACCCAGCCGTTGCGGATAATCTCTTCCGCGAAATGGACGGCGGTCATATCGCCTTTGCCGCGCACCACGGGAAAGGCGTTCATATGCGTTAAAAATGTACCGAGCGCCTTGTTTTCAAACAACTCCTCTTTCGCCATAAAGTGAATGACTCGCTTGCCCGCACCGCCCAAAGCGATGGGGTCAAAGGTGCTTTGGTGATTGCACGCCAAAATAAATCCGCCTGTTTTCGGAATATTTTCCGTCCCGATGTAAGTACACCGCTGTACGGTTTTACAAACAACCGCCGCAAGCGGTTTTAACGCGGTATAGGTCTTATATTCCTTTATCTTTGAAAAATCGTAAACAGAATCCATGCTTTACAGTTTCTCCTTAATAACCTCTATCACTTTTTCCACCGACTGCGGAAGCGTTAACGCAGAAGTATCCACCAAAACGCTGTTCTCGGCAGGCTTTAGGGGCGCCACGGCGCGGTGAGAATCATTATAATCGCGTTGTTTTAAATCGGCAAGCACTGCTTCGTAGGTGTCGGTTGCGCCTTTTTCCTGCAATTCCTGAAACCGCCGCATTGCGCGCGTTTCAGGAGAGGCGGTCAAAAAGATTTTTACCTCCGCATTCGGTAAAACAACTGTGCCGATATCGCGTCCGTCCATAATACAATCGTTTTTGGCGGCAATATCCCGCTGTAAATCAAACAAAAACTGCCGCACGGCAGGTACTGCCGACACATCGGACGCCGCCATAGAGGCTTTGGGCGTTCGGATTTCCTCGGACACATCTTCGCCGTTTAACAGCACATGCTGCACACCGTTTTGAAATTGCAGTTCCACCTGAATATGCGGCAATGTACTTGCCACCGTTTCGGGATTTTTCGTATCCAACCCGTTCCTGAGGGAATACACGCCGACTGCGCGGTACAGCGCACCCGTATCCACATAAATATATCCCAAAGCCTTTGCCGCCGCACGGGCAATGGTACTTTTCCCCGCCCCTGCGGGACCGTCGATGGCAACATTCATGAAAAACAGTCTCCTTTTTGTTCAGAAATCGATATCTTCGCTCGCCGCATACCCCGCAAGCCGCCCCGTTGAAAAGGCGATTTGTAGGTTAAATCCGCCCGTATAGGCGTCACAATCCAGTAATTCTCCGACAAGGTATAAGCCTTTACAGAGCTTACTTTCCATCGTTTTCGGATTGATTTCCGAGGTAGAAATTCCGCCCGAAGTAACGATTGCTTCCTTGATATCATTGAAATCCAGCACTGTCAAGCGCAACGACTTTACGGTATTGCAAAGTGCTTGTCGCTGTGTTTTTGTAATCTGATTGACCTTTTCATTCGGGCGAATCCCCGACAGACGCAAAACCACAGGAACGAGTGCGCGTGGCAGAAGCAACGGCAGAACATTTGCAATTGCTTTATTTTGATTTTCACCAAAATCACGTAGGACGCGCGCGTCTAATTTCTCGGGGGAGAGCGCAGGTTTCAAATCCACGAACAGCTCGTACCGTTCAGGCGCCATTTCACGCATATGCGCGCTTGCCGACAGAACAATCGGCCCCGAAACGCCGAAATGCGTGAACAGCATCTCCCCGAAGTCAGTATAAACCGTTTTTTTCGTTTTTGTGTCTTTCACCGTCAACGCGACATTGCGTAAGGAAAGCCCCATACAGTCACTGCAAAAGCCCTCGCGGCAAACAAGCGCCGACAAAGACGGACGCAAGGGCGTTACCGTATGTCCCACGCTTTTTGCGAGTACATAGCCATCGCCGGTAGAGCCGGTCTTCGGATAGGATTTGCCGCCCGTCGCCAAAATCACACAATCGGCAAAATACGTCTCTCCCGCTTCGGTTTTGACACCTTTGACCGCGCCGTTTTCCGTCAGCAATTCCGTGACGCGCGCCTGTATTCGTTTCACGCCGTTTTCCGATAGCCAACGGTCGAGCGCATCGACAATGTCGGACGATTTGTCGCTTTCGGGGAACACACGGTTGCCGCGTTCGGTTTTGAGCTTTACACCGTAATCCTCGAAAAAATCGATGGTATCCTGCGGCATAAAATTCGAAAAAGCACTGTATAAAAACCGCCCGTTCGAGGGCATATTGCGAATTAAGGTATCTATATCCGCTGTGTTGTTGGTGACATTACAGCGCCCTTTTCCCGTAATCAACAGCTTTCTGCCGATTTTGGCGTTGCGCTCCAACAAGAGAACTTCGGCGTTCATTTCCGCCGCCGAGCCTGCCGCAAAACAGCCTGCGGCGCCGCCGCCGACCACCAGCACCGTTTTAGGTTGCATCAGAAGCCAATTCCTCCGTTTTTTCGTAAACCTGGTATTCGTCCCAAATACCTTCTAATTTATTGAAATTATCGTACACTTCCTCGCGGCGTGAAAGCGTCACGCCGACAATCAGGGCGTTTATGAGACTTAACGGCGCCGTTAACGAGTCCACCACCGACGCCATATCGCTGCGCGCTACCAGTAAATGGTTGGCATAAGAGGCTATGGGTGATTTGTCGGTATCGGTGATGGCGATAATTTTCGCCTTTCGGTCGGCAATAAAGCGCATGGCATTCACGGTCTGTTTGGAATACCGCGGGAAGCTTATCGCAATACAGACATCGTTTTCATCAATACGGAACATCTGCTCGAACATTTCCGACGCGCTGGAGGTATCCACCAGCACAACCGAATCAAAGACCAAATTGAAATAAAACGCCAAAAAAGACGCGAGTGCCGCAGACGAGCGCACGCCCAAAATATAAATTCGTTTGGCACCGTTTATTTCGGCAAGCGCGTTTTTAAAATCGTCCCGTGAGGTACGCTCCGCCGTTTCGCGGATTAACTCCATATCCCCCGTCAGCACGCTGTTGATAATATCGCCGTCCCCGATGAGGGTTTGCGAAACCTCCATGCGCTGCACAGCAGTCAACTTAGATTTAATCATCTGTTGTAAGGCGCGTTGCAGCTCGGGGTACCCCTTAAACCCAAGCTCCGTCGCAAAACGCACCACGGTTGACTCGCTCACGCCGACCTTTTTGCCGAGTGCGGCGGCGGTCATAAATGCCGCTTTGTCATAATTTTCTTTGATATAGGCGGCAATTTTTTTATGTCCTTTCGAAAGTCTGCGAATACTTTCATCCATTTTTGCAAGCAATGGTTCGTTCATTTTCCATTCCTTCTCATTTTGATTTTGCAGTAGTTCTATTATAGACTTTTCCGACACAAAATCAAGCAAAAACTTGTAAAAATGCAAGGTGACTTGCAAAAAAATTCATAATCGGACCAAATTGTCGGTCATTTCGGTCCCACAGTTGCGTATTTCGGGCAAGGCAAGGTTAAAAATGTCAGTAGACTTGCATTCTAAGCGGAACATTTCCTGCGCCGCAGGCGAACAGGCTTCTATGTCGGATGCGCGCATTATGATAGGCAATTTCGCCGAGTCGCGCGCTGTACGCAACAGGTCTTTTCCGCGTTCGGTAAATCCCAGCACCCGCAGATACGGCACGCCGATTTGCTGCAACTCCGTTTGCAGCCCCAAAAAGGCGGCAAGCACTACGCGGCGAATGCGCGCGTGCGTATAGCGTTTGGTTTTCGCTGTATCAAATACCGTCCACAGCGTTTTTGCCGTTCTTGCGGCGGCAAGGATACGGTTTTCAATCCCCTCGGACACATCGGGCACGCCTGCAAAATCGGCGGGTGACGCCGTGCGCAGAAAGCTGAGCACTGCCATATCAAGCTTTGTGTAATCGGATGGCGCTTCGTGCCGACGGACAGCCGTTTGCAGAATTTCATATGCATTTTGCGGCATAAAATCGGCAACTGCCTCCCCTGCGCGGATTTTTTCACGCAACAGCGTGGCAGAGGCGTATGCGCCGCAAGGGCTTTGCGCATCGTGTGCATTGCCGACGCGCGGCACCGAAACACACGAAAACGGCGCTTCATACGCATGCACGGCGCGCAGATATTCCACGCCCAAAATATCGTTCGGGTTGTGCAATACATCGGCAACTCTGTCGCCGAACATTTGCCGCACCGCCGCTTCGCGTGCGGCAGGAAACGGCAAGCCCTTCTGTAAATATACCTGCAATTCGTTTTCGGTGCGTATGTCCTCCACGGCATTCGCAGCCGCAGAAAGGCGCGCAATATCGCCGCATTCACTGCCGAACACGAGCGTATCGACAAGCCCTGACGCTGTCAATACGGCAACACCCCCAAAAGCGAAGGTCTGTGCGGTTGCAAGGGAAAAAGCAATCGGCAATTCCAGCACCAAATCCGCGCCGTTACAGAGTGCCGCCGCAGCACGGTAATGTTTATCGCACAGCGCCGGCTCGCCGCGCTGGGTAAAATTGCCGCCGAGCACGACAACAACGCCGTCCGGCGCGATTTTGCGCGCTTCAGACAGCAAATATCGGTGCCCGTTGTGAAACGGATTGAATTCTGCGATAATCCCTGCAACCGCCATAGATTTCTTCCTCTTGCCACTTGAAATTTGCATAGAACAAGTATATAATAATCTAAACTGTGATTTCTTGCAAGTTTAATTTGTTTGGGGGAATTTTTTTGAAAATTCTGGTTATCAATGCAGGCAGTTCATCTCTGAAATATCAGTTGATTGACATGGAGAACGAGAAGCTCATCGCAAAAGGCATTTGCGAGCGCGTAAAAGACGCTGCGAAAAGCTGCGTATCCTACACACACTATCCGAACGGCGTTGAGGTGAAAGTGAAGGACGAGCTTGTGCCGATGGAAAACCACACAGCGGCTTTCCATGTGGTAAAAAAGCTGTTGACCGAGGGCGAAAGTAAGGTCATTGACGACATTTCCGAAATCACCGCAGTCGGGCATCGCGTGGTGCAGGGCGGCGCACTGTTTAATAAAAGCGTGCTGATTGACCAAAGCGTCATTGACGGCATTCAGAGCCTTTGCGATTTGGCGCCGCTGCACAATGCAGCACACATCGAAGGCATCAACGCCAGCATTGAGTTGTTCGGCGATAAGGTGCCGCAGGTTGCCGTATTCGACAACGCGTTCCACTCCACGATGCCGCCGGAAGCTTATATGTTCGGGCTCCCGTATGAATACTATGAAAAATATAAAATCCGCAAATACGGCTTTCACGGGACTTCACACCGCTTTGTCAGTGCGCGCTGTGCAGAAGTGATGCAAGAACCGATTGAAACCTTAAAAATCATCACCTGCCATTTGGGCAACGGCTCGTCGATTACCGCGGTGAAAAACGGCAAAGTCATTGACACCTCCATGGGACTTACACCCTTGGACGGCGAAATTATGGGCACGCGCACAGGGGCGATTGACCCGTCGGCAGTCCTCTACATTATGAAAAAAGAGGGCAAAACTCCCGACGAAATGGACACCCTGCTCAACAAACAATCGGGGATTTTGGGTGTTTCGGGACTTTCTTCGGACGACCGCGACATCAAGAAAGCCGCGGCAGAAGGCGACGAGCGTGCTAAGCTCGCCCGCGATATGCAGATTTATGAAATCGTGAAATACATCGGCTCTTACACCGCCGCAATGGACGGACTGGACGCGATTGTCTTTACAGGCGGCATCGGTGAAAACGCCGACGATATGCGCGCCACAGTCTGCGACAGACTCACCTTCCTCGGCATTGAAATTGATAAACCCTACAATGCGACGCTTGTCAAAGGCGCAGAGGGTGAAATTTCCACCGCGAATTCCAAGGTCCGCGTATTCGTACTGCCGACCAATGAGGAATTGCTCATTGCTCGCGACACAAGAGATATTGTCAACGCGCTGTAAATTTGTACGCAACCGAAAAGCAGAGAAGTTGTTCACTTCTCTGCTTTTTTTGCAATAAAAATATGCCGCCCGCATTTTGCGGGCGGCATAACTTTTTTGAAAAATTATTTTCTGCCGTTGAAAATATCCAACACGTCAATGTACCCATCGTTCGGGTCAAAACCGGTGCTGGTACTCGAAATGTCATCAAGCGGCTTTTCATCATCAAAAGAAAATGCGCCGTTCGGTTTTTTCGGCATACCGTTTGCATCACTGCCAAAGCCTGTGGCAATCACGGTGATGGTCATGGTATCTTCCAGTTCCGGCTTCAAATCCACACCGAAGATAATGTTTGCATCTTCATCTGCCGCCGCACGGACAATGCCCGCCGCGGTATCGATATCTTCCAGTCCGATATCCTCAGAAGCGGCGATACTGATAATAATGCCCTTTGCACCGTCAATGGTGGATTCCAAAAGCGGGCTGGAAATCGCTTTCTGTGCCGCTTGCTCTGCTTTGTCCTTCCCCGTTGCGGTGCCGACGCCCATATGTGCATGACCGGCATCTTTCATAACAGCGGTAACATCAGCAAAGTCCAAGTTGATAAGCGCGGGGTTAATAATCAAATCCGAAATGCTCTTGACACCCGAACGAAGCACATCGTCTGCAATTTCAAAGGCATTTGCAAGCGTAATTTTTTGGTCGGAAACCTGTTTCAGGCGCTCATTGGGGATAACCACCAAAGAGTCCACATGCCCTGCAAGCTCGGCAATACCAGCCTCTGCCTGCTCCATACGGCGTTTGCCCTCAAACGCAAAGGGCTTGGTGACAATACCAACGGTAAGAATGCCTTTTTCTTTGGCAATTTCGGCAATGACGGGTGCAGCGCCTGTGCCGGTGCCGCCGCCCATACCTGCGGTGATAAAGACCATTTGCGTATCATTTAATGCGTCAATAATCGCGTCGCGGCTTTCCTCCGCCGCCTTTTGCCCGACCTCCGGCTTTGCGCCTGCGCCGCGACCGCCGGTCAATTTTTCGCCGATTTGGATTTTCTGCGTCGCTTTGGAAAAGGTCAAGGTCTGTTTATCGGTATTGACAGCAATCAGTTCAATACCTGTCAGCCCTGCCTGCACCATACGGTTCACAGCATTCCCGCCGCCGCCGCCGACGCCGATGACTTTAATATTGGTTACATCTTGAAATTCATTGTCCATTTCGTATGCCATGATTTGAACATCCTCCTATATAAATCTTCTGCTTTCACACAAATATAGTTTGAGACATTGAAGCCCCAATAAACCTATTTTGGTTATTGTAACACAGTTCTTTCGGAATTTCAACAGGTTTTTTCAGATTGACAAGTAGAAATGCCTGTCACGACAAGTAAATCATCTTTACAAGCATATTTTTACGCCGCTTTTGAAGTGCTTTCCGCATGGGGGTCAGTGGTATCATTTTCCTGTAAAGGTATTTCACTTGCAGGGACGGTGGTTGTGGACTCCTTCTCTGCATTTTGGAAGGCTTTTTTATCAATCGAAAAATCAATGCTGCCTTTAAAACCGGGTGTATTCTGTTCACAGCGTTCCAATGTCGCTTTGATAAAATCGGTCTTGCCCGCCACAGTTGCCGCTTCGCCGAGTTTTAGAACAATTCGGTTTTGATATGTGGCTGTAATTTGTAAGCGGTCACGGACATCCAACTGCGTAAGACCGGTGATTCCGCCGTTTTGCAGTGCGGTAAATACGGCAACAAAATCGGATGCGGCATTTTCATTTTCGAAAGTGACCGTTTCCCCCGGGACGGCAGACGAAATCGTCCCCGCCTCCAAAACCAAAATATCATCGGACAACGCGACCACACCGTCCTCCAGCACCTTGCCCGATGCATTCAGCAAGATATAGGAGTCACCGTCCTCCAGTGCTGCAACTGCCGTTGCTTTTGTCACCGTTATGGTCACCGTACAGGAAAGACTGCGTTTGATTTCCGCCTTTTCCACATACGGCAGTGTCTTTTCAATCGCTTCGGCGGCATTTTTTGTCGAAGTTAAAAACATGTTTTCTCCGATGGTAATACCGGACGCTTCTATGATTTGTTCCGCATTATAGATTTCGTCGCCTGCGACGGCAATATCAGCAATTTTGAAAAACACCGTTAAGCACAAAACAATGCCGACAACCAAAATCACAGTCGTAAGCAGTACGCCGATAATCAAATTGCGCCGTCTGCGCCGTTTTCTGGCGCGTTCGGCACGTAAACGGCGGCGTTCGTCATTGGAAAGCGGTTCACGCGCCTGCCGCGATGCGGTCTGCTGCTGTGGGCTGCGCTTGACCGGTCTCTGTGTCGACGTTGTATTCGTCCGCCGCGATGTCGGCGCCACTGTATGTTTCGTCGACTGCGTGTTCGTCCGCCGCTGTGTCGGGCGGGAGTTCGGTTTGTTGTTCGTAGGATTGTTTTTCTCTTGCATATTCCTGTATCCTTTTCACATCCGCACCAAGTGCAGTAAGAACTGTTTCGGGTGCCTCGTAACCTCTGTCAATATGTTCTACCCCGCTAAGTACGGTTTCACCGTGTGCGGCAAGCCCCGCAATAATCAGCGCAAACCCCCCGCGCAAATCCGGTGCCGTGGCATGCACACCCGTCAAATACGGTACGCCCTCAATGACCTCTGTACGCCCCTCTACACTGATTTTCGCACCGAAACGCACCAGTTCCCCTGCGTGCTTGTAGCGGCTTTCAAATATATTTTCCACAATCACCGAAGTTCCGTCCGCCACTGTCAGCATAGCAGAAAGCGGTGCCTGCACATCGGTCGGAAAACCCGGATAGGGCATCGTCCTTGTCATTTTTACACGGTGCAATCGCGGCGGTGCGCTCAAGCAAATCCAACGGTCACTGCAGCTTAAATCACAGCCCGCCTCTTTGAGTACGGGAAGCAAAGCACCTAAATGCGCAGGGATTATATCGCGCACACAAATGCGTCCCTGTGTAACCGCACCTGCCAATAAGTAGGTCGAGGCGGCAATGCGATCAGGGATAACCGTATGGCTTGTGCCATGCAGGATAGGCACGCCGTCAATGACAACCGTACTGTCGCCTGCCCCGTGTATATGTGCGCCGCAGGCATTCAAGAAATCTGCCAAATCGCTGATTTCCGGCTCCCGCGCGGCATTCGTAAGAATCGTTCTTCCCGTTGCCGTCGCGGCGGCGATGATGATATTCTCTGTTGCACCGACGCTTGGGAAGGTCAATGTTATTCGCGCACCCGTAAGTCCGTCGGGGGCTGTAAACTGCAATCTGCCGGCATCTTCCGTCAGCTTCGCGCCGAGCTGTTCCATGGCAGACAAATGTAAATCAATCGGTCGCAAGCCGATTTCGCATCCCCCCGGCGTAGACAGATGCGCTTCCTTAGCACGCCCCAAAATTGCGCCTAAAAAGACGACCGAGGAGCGCATTTCACGCATGAGCGCATCGGGGATTTCACAGCCGGACATGCCGCTCGCGTCCACAGTAACGGTATGGTCTGTTCGGTTGACGCGACAGCCGAGATGTGTGAGAATTTTGATTGCCGCATCTACATCGGATAGGCGCGGACAGTTATGTATTTCCGAAACACCGTTTACAAGCGCGGACGCCGCCAAAATCGGCAACGCGCTGTTTTTCGAGCCGTGCACCTCAATTTCGCCGTTCAGGCGTTTTTGCCCGTGAATGATAATTTTTTCCAATTTTCAGCACCCCTTACCATAGGAAACGGGGAATTCCCCTCTGCGTTTTATCCTATGCAAAGGTGCTGTCAGCGGTGATTATTTCGCGGGCTGCACGAGTGAAACGATGATATCACAAATCACTTTTGCAGAGTCCGTCACTGCCATTTTTTTTGCATTTTCGCCGAGGTGTTGCAATACGGCACGGTCAGTTTTCAATGTATCGACCATGGAAATCAGCCGTTCGGCGGTCAAATCCTTTTCTTCCAAAATCTGCGCCGCACCGTTGTTCACAAGTGCCATTGCGTTGTGATACTGGTGATTTTCAGCGACATTCGGCGAGGGAATTAAAATGGACGCTTTGCCCGTTGCCTCAATTTCGGAAAGAGATGATGCACCCGCACGCCCTATGACCAAATCCGCGGCGGCAAGGCAGGTATCCATATCGTCAATATATTCACGAATGATAACATTTTTGGTCTTGTCCAAATCCACGCCTTGCTCGCGCAGTTTGTCCGGCACCCATTTTCCGTATTTGCCCGTGGCGTGCAGGAAAAACAGGTCTTTGTCCGTGTATCGGGCAGCGATAAGGTCTGTCATTGCTTCGTTAATCGCTTTCGCGCCGAGACTGCCGCCCATCGACAAAATCATCATCGCGTTATCGGGCACGGCAAGCTGCGCGCGTGCAAAATCGCGGTCCGCCTCCAGAATTTCGTGCCGCACGGGAAGTCCTGTGACAATCGGTTCTTGTTTGCAAGACGGAAAATGTGCTTTTGCCGCCTCGACGGTGAGCATCACGGCGTCGGCGGTTTTTGCGAGCGCTTTATTCGTTACACCCGGATAGGCGTTTTGCTCGTGAATAGCGGTTTTAATCCCCAGTTTGGCGGCGGTACGCAGTACAGGTCCGCTGACATAGCCGCCGAAGCCGACAACGACATCGGGCGCAAAATGCTTCAAAATCTTTTTAACTTCCTCCGTCGATTTGAACAGCAACCCCACGGTTTTAATGTTTTTTGCAAGATTTTTCGGCGTCAATTTACGCTGAAAGCCAGCAATTTCGATCGTTTTAAATGCAAAACCCGCCGCCGGCACCAAACGCGCCTCCATATGGTCCGCCGTACCGATAAACAGAATTTCAGCATCGGGATAACGCCGTTTTATCTCACCCGCGGCACTCAGCGCCGGATTGATATGTCCGCCTGTGCCGCCTGCGGCAAATACGATTTTCATAATTCTATGTGTTCCCCTTTCGGGTTAATTTTTTTCGAGTCTTGAATAACGGGAGACCGACAGCACGATACCCATTTCAAACAACAGCATCATTAACGACGTGCCGCCGTAACTGAAAAACGGCAAGCTGATGCCGGTATTAGGCAAAGCGTCGGTCACAACCGCGATATTGAGCGCGGTTTGCAGTCCCACTTGAAATACAATGCCCATAGCAAGCAATGCGCCGAAACGGTCTTTGGCGCGCAAGCCGATTTTTACCCCACGGGCAACCAACAACACATACAAAAGAATGATGCCCACCGCACGTAGAAAGCCAAGTTCCTCACAGACAATCGCAAAAATAAAGTCGTTTTGCGGCTCGGAAACATACAAATGCTTTTGCTTGGAATTGCCGAGTCCCGTACCGAACAGTCCGCCGGAGCCGATGGCATACAGAGAGTTGTTTGTCTGCCAGCGTGCGCCGCGCGGCTCATAGGTTTTGTCCAGCCACGCCGTAATGCGCTCGCCTGCATATTTTTCGAGAAGTTCGGGATTGAAAATAAAGAATACCACAGCGGCGGCCGCTATCACACCAATCAGAATAAACCAATGCTGTTTGACTTCACCTAAGAACATCATAACAACACCGATTGCAAGTATCAAAATTGTACCGGACAGGTGGTTTTCAAGGTAGACAAGCCCTGCGGTGACGGCAATCACGACACCGTATAGGCACAGCATAACAAAGGAATCATACACCACGATTTTTCCGTTAGACAGTTCTTTCACGGTTTTGGAAAGCTTCGAGGGGTTTTCACGTTTGCCGATAATACGGCTGTGACTTTTATCCATATGCCACGCACAAAACAGAATAATGGCAAGTTTTGCAATCTCCGACGGTTGAAAGGTAAACAGACCGAGGTTAATCCAGCGGTGGAAGCCCTCTTTGACCGGCGGCAAAAACAAAACGATGACCAACAAAAACCACGAAACCAAAATCGCGGGAATGGCAAACAGCTTAAAATAATCGTAACGCACCTTGGAGACCAAAAACATCGCGATAACGCCCGCTACGGCAAACACCAACTGGCGTTTAAAAAAGTACGCGCTGTCGCCGCCCTCGTTATAATACGCATAGGTATAGCTTGCGGAGAACAGCATCACAAGACCGATGGTCAAAATGGTAATCACCAACAGTAAAAACGGCACATCAAGCTTGCCGACCGCCCAAAAATCCGAGCGTTTTTTGGCTGCTTTTTGCGGTGCTTTTTTTGCCGCGGTTCTTTGGGGGCGTCTTACAGCAGTGTCCGCCAAAATGCTCTCCTCCTTTTGCAGAATAAACAGTCAGGTTATATGCGCACGCCGCCGTAGTAGAACAACAATAATCCTACTACCGCGCCAAGCGCGTTGACAAGGGTGAAAATCACCACGATTTTTTTCTCTTTCCAGCCGCACATTTCAAAATGATGGTGAATCGGTGCCATTTTGAAAATGCGCTTGCCGTGCGTCGCTTTGAAATAGCCTATCTGCAAAACATCCGACAGCATTTCAATCACATAAATAATGCCGAAGAACAAAATCATCAGCGGGCAATCTATTGCATACGCGAGCGCAACCACCATACCGCCCAAAAACATAGAGCCCGTGTCCCCCATCATAACTTTCGAGGGATTCCAGTTCCAAATGAGATACCCAAGGCAACCGCCCATTAACGCGCCTGCCAAAAGACTTACGCCGAACAGTCCCTTTAAGCACGCGGCAATCAAGAAAGCGAGTGCCGCCACCGAGGTCACCGACGCACAAAGTCCGTCAACACCGTCGGTGAAGTTCACGGCATTAACGGTGGCGTAAATTGCCGCCATACCGAAAATCCAAAAGAAGAAGTGTAAATCCACATTGCCAACAAACGGAATATACATATACGTATTGCCGGACATATACAGCGCGCCGAGATATGCAAGCATTAACAAAATTTGCGCAATGGATTTTTGTGTGATGGTCAACCCCAAATTGCGCTTTTTCACGACCTTAATATAGTCGTCCGCAAAGCCGATAAGCCCAAAGCCCAGCGCCATCAATACGCCTGCAATGAGCTTTATTTTGATGCTGTCCTCGACCAAAACGCCGCTGGTAAACAGCTTGCCGCCGAGCAGATAATCCGTCAACGCCACAACGGCAAACGACACCACGGTACTGATAATAAACATAAACCCGCCCATAACGGGTGTACCTTGTTTCGATTTGTGCCACGCCGGACCGATTTCTAAAATAGTTTGCCCGAAATGCAGTTTTCTAAGCCACGGAATCAGCACAAAGCCGAGCAAAAATGCAATGAAAAAGCTGATTACGATTGCAAGAACGATTGCCAATACGGTATTCATTGTTTCTTCCACTCCCCATAGAGTTTTTCGATAACTTCTTCAAGCGCCATACCACGGCTTGCTTTAAATAAAATCGCGTCATCTGCGCGAACTTCGGAAAGCAACGCGTCAAAAAGCGCTGTTTTTTCTGTAAAGTGAAACGCCTTTACGTTATCTTTTGCCGCATCTGCAATCCACGCGGCGTTTTGCCCGTAACAGTAAAGCAAATCAACTTGCTTTTCGGCGGCATAACTGCCGACGGCGCGGTGGGCACTTTCGGAAAAACTGCCGAGCTCCAGCATATCGCCCAAAACAGCGATTTTGCGTTTGGCGTTCGTAGCGCACAGCACATTCAGCGCCGCTTTTTGTGAGTCGGGACTGGCATTGTAGCAATCCTCAATCACGGTAATCCCGCCGACTTGCTGTATACGCTGGCGCATACCTGCGGGGACAAAGTTTTGAAGCCCCACTGCAATTTTTTCGGGTGCAATTTCGCATACAAGCCCCGCCGTAAAGGCGGCAAGCGCGTCATACACATTGTGTTTGCCGACGGTCGGCACGCGCACCGACTGGGTTTTCCCGTCAAAGCAAACCGTAAAGGTCGTTTCACCGTTTTCTTCGCGGAGTTCTTCCGCGCGCACATCGGCGTTTTGATTGTCAATACCGAAGTATATCAGCTTATAATCCGGATTTTCATAGCCCCAAAGTTTATCGTCATCGCCGTTTAAAATCAACGGCGCACCTGTTTGCATTCCTTGTAAAATCTCCGTTTTTGCCTGCAAAATCCCGTCACGCGAGCCTAAAAACTCAATATGCGACACGCCGATGTTGGTGATAATTGCCGCGTCCGGCTGGCAGGCGGCGGTCATACGCGCGATTTCACCGAAATGATTCATGCCCATTTCAATCACAGCCGCCTCGGTAGACTCGTCTATACGAAACAGCGTTTTCGGCATACCGATTTCATTATTCAGATTTCCCTCGGTTTTGACGGTTTCAAACTGCGAAGAAAGCGCCGCATAGGTCATTTCCTTGGTGGTGGTTTTACCGACGCTACCCGTCAAGCCAATAACCTTTACATCTTTATGATGGTTTCGGTGGAGCTTTGCAATGTCCAAAAGCGCCTGCCGCGTATTTTCAACCTTGATATACGGCACCGGTAAAGGCAAATCCCGTTCGCTGACGATTGCCGCAATGCCGTTTTCCACCGCAGCGGCGCAAAAATCGTGCCCGTCAAAACGGTCGCCTTTGATGGCAACATATAACGCGTTTTGCGGCACTTCGCGGCTGTCAATGGTGACAGCCTCGATTTCCGTATTCTGCCCGCAAAGCGTGCCACCTGTTATCTGTTCTATTTCCCGAAGCGTCAAGCGCATAAATTTACCCTTTCAAAATTTGCGCGACAACCTCGCGCTCGTCATAATGAATTTTGCCTGTATTTAAGATTTGGTAGGTTTCATGTCCTTTGCCTGCGAGCAACACCACATCGCCAGCCTTTGCAATGGAGAGTGCGTACCGAATTGCCTCTGTACGGTCGGTAATTGCTTTAATTTTTGCTTTACAAGCCGTCATGCCCGCCAAAACATCCTGCACAATCGCGTCCGGATTTTCACTGCGCGGATTGTCAGACGTCACCACGGCAACATCCGCCAAATCCCCGACGATTTTGCCCATTTTCGGGCGTTTGGTGCGGTCGCGGTCGCCGCCGCAGCCGAACACGGTGATAATGCGCTTTTCGCTAACCTCGCGCAGAGAAGAAATGACATTTTCGAGCCCGTCAGGCGAATGGGCATAGTCAATCAGCACCGTGTAATCGGTATCGGTCGGCACAACCTCCACACGACCGGGGACACCGTGTGACTGTGCTAAAAGCGCGCACACCTGCTCAAACGGCAAGCCCGTCTCAATCGCGCAAATCGCCGCACCCATAGAGTTATACACCGTGAAATGCCCGGGAATTTTCAACTGCACACGTCCGATATCGCCTCTGCCCAAAAGCTCATACTGCACGCCGTTTGCCGAGCAAATTACATTTTTGGCGGTATAATCGGCATCGTCTCGCTTAACAGAGAAGGTCACGGTTTTTACAGGCAGTCCCTCGGTCATTTGGGAAGCGCTTGCATCGTCAATATTCAAAACGGCAATATCTGCCTTGGTAAACAACAGTTTTTTCGCCTGCATATAATGCGCAAAATCGCCGTGATAGTCCAAATGGTCTTGCGTAAGATTTGTAAACAGTGCAATATGGAAGTGACAGCCATCAACTCTGTGCTGAGCAAGCGCTTGCGAGGAAACCTCCATCACGCAATGGGTACAACCGCTGTCCACCATTTCGCGGAACAGTCTTTGCAAATCCTTACAGTCGGGCGTAGTGAGTGAGGCGGGATAGGATTTCTCTCCCACGCGATTTTCCACCGTACCGACAAGTCCCGCCGAAATTCCCGCTTTGGTCAGCACCCCGTGCAAGAGCATTGTAGTGGTAGTTTTGCCGTTTGTGCCCGTTACACCGATTAAGGTCAAGTGCTCGGCAGGATATCCGTAAAATGCCGCACACAGAAGTGCATAGGCACTGCGGGTGTTTTCGACCAAAACCTGATTTTTCGCGCCCGTATCGTGCTCGGCAACAATCAGTGCCGCGCCGTTCTTTTCGGCGTCACAGGCAACGGTATGCCCGTCAAAACGCGCACCGCGGATACAAACAAATACGCATCCCTTTGTCACCGCATTGGATTTATCGGTAATGTCGGAAATTTCCGCATCTGTATATGCACCGCGCGTCTGCACCTTTTGCAATAATTCTGAAATGTTCACGTTTCTTCCTCCTGACAGTGCTTCACTTCGCACACCCGAACGAGCGATTAGCCGTCCTCCACATTCACATTGGATTTGAAATACACCGTAATCACACTACCCTTTTCCGCTTCGCTGCCCTCTTGGAGACTCTGCTTGTAAGAAAGCACCTCGCCTGAATTGGCATTGCCCGAGATGCGGATATTAAAGCCTGCATTCACTGCAGTACGATTGGCTTCGGATACGGACATATTGCAAAGATTCGGAACAACCGCCGTCTCTTTCGGCGTGCCCTCCTCAGTATAAACGATGATTACGCCGCCCGTGCGCATCTGCTGTCCTGCGGCGGGCGTCTGCGAAATGACCTTGTCACCGTTGCCGACGACTTTTACGGTAAATTTAGACGCTGTGCTTTTCGCTTCATCTACAGTCAGATTGATCAGCGACGGCGCGACAGAGGAAATATTATCAATTTCCTTGTCCTCATACTGCGGTTCCACATTGAGATAAGTCAAAATCTTTTCGAGCAATTCCCCGGCAATAGGCGCCGCCACTGCACCGCCGCCGTGTGCGCCGACCGGCTCGTCAATCGCAATCAAAATAGAAATCTGCGGATTATCGGCAGGGGCAAAGCCTGCAAAGGAAGCGATATAGGCGCCCTCTATGCCGATTTTTTCACTTGTGCCCGTTTTGCCTGCGACATGGTAGCCCGCAACATAGGCGTTTTTACCGGTACCGGTGGAAACAACGCTTTCCATCATACCGGCAACGGTAGAAGCCGTTTTTTCGGAAACGACCTGTCTCTTCACCGTTGGGGTGGTCTTTTCAATCACATTGCCTTCGCTGTCGAGTTTTGCATCTACAACATAGGGCTGCATTAGCTTACCGCCGTTGGCAATGGTATTGACAGCGGTAATCATTTGAATGGGGCTGACCTGAAAGGTCTGCCCGAACGAGCTGGAGGACAGCTCCGAAATGCCCATACTTTCCAGCGCATGATAGGTTTTGCCCGCCACGGGATTTGCCTCGGCAGGTAAGTCGATGCCTGTTTTTTCGGTAAAGCCGAATGCCTCAAAATATTTAAAGAAATTTTCCTTGCCGAGTTTTTGCCCGATGGTAATGAAAAACGGGTTGCAGGAGTTCATCAAGCCTTCGGTCAGCGTTTCATGCCCGTGCCCGCCGGCTTTCCAGCATTTTTGATAGTGATTGGCAACCTGAATACCGCCCGTGCAGGTGTAAGTGGTGTTCAAATCCACCACGCCTTCTTCAAGCGCCGCCGCGGCAACGACGGTTTTAAAAACAGAGCCGGGTTCGTAGGTATCGCTGATGGTGCGGTTGCGCCACTGCGCATACAAAGCATTGCTCGTTTCCTTCGATTTTTCAGTAGCGTCTTCAATGGCGGCAATCCGTTCCGCCACCGTCGGGTTGGAAATGATACGCGGATTGTTCAAATCGAAATCCGGTTTACTTGTCATCGCGAGAATCGCGCCTGTGTCTACATCCATCACAATGCCGTAGGCGTATTTCGCACCGGTATCGACCATTGCTTGGCTTAAGCTCTGCTCCAAATAGTACTGGATAACTTCGTCAATCGTCAGTACAAGACTTGCGCCCGGCTGTGCATCATAGGTCGTTTCATAGGCGCTTGACATCGAGCCCTGCCGCGCGTTTTTGGCGGTAATCACACGTCCTGAAACACCGGTCAAGTCGTCGTTATACTGCATTTCCACGCCGCCTACGCCGTTATCGTCGGCATCGGTAAAACCGATAATCGTAGAGGCAAACGAAGAATACGGATAATACCGTTTGGTATCGGGGTCAATGCCGACCACCGTAGAAAGCTTTTGGTCTTTATGCTCGGTCAGATAAGCTTTGAGTGCATCCTTTTTATCGGTTTCCACTTCGCCTGCGATTTTCTGATACCCGGTCTCGGTTTTGGACAGCTTGTTACGCACACTCTCTTCATCGACGTCCAAGATATCGCAAAGCCCCGAAACGATAAGCTCCAGTTGTGCATCGTCCGTCACCTTGGACGGATTGACATACACAAGCCACGCCGAGGCACTTTTGGCAAGCACTTTCATATTCGAGTCATATATCGTGCCGCGCTGTGCAGATATTTCCGTGTCGGAAAGCTGGTTGCGCTCCGCTTTCAAACGGTATTCTTCCCCGTGCACAATCGCCGCGGAAAACAGCGCGCCGATGCCGTATAAAAACGCGACAGAAAGCAGAGTAAGCGCTATGACTGCACGCTTCGCCATTTGCTTTGAGGGGCGTTTTTGCACGGTAATCACCAATCCTTTCGACAAAAATTTCCAAAAAACTGCGTCTGTAAACACATCAACGAGAGTTAAGGTTTTCGCCTTAACCCTCGTTCTATACCTATTTTATTCGCCTTTAAGATATTCCGACAGTTTTTGTAGCGGACTTTCTGACGACAGGCTTTTTACGGATTTGTTGCCGGATACCGTAACCGTATCCACACCGGACAAATCAATATATTCTATCTGATACCCCTCGACCTTGGTCATGCCGAGCTCGTCTCTCGCGTAGCTTTCGACCTTTTCAAGGGAAATCATGGAATCAAGCTGCATATTTAACCGTACATTTTCGCCCTGCTCCACTTTGAGCTGTGCGTTTGCCGCGTCAATCTCCCGTTGGAGCTCATCGGCACGCAATCGACTGTACAGCAGTGCAGCGAACATGGAAAGCAGACACAGCGCAATCGCCAAAATCTTGGCTGTCTGCAGTGCGCCGACGCGCATTTCCTGTTTTGCCTCGGCGACGGTCTTTTTTTTGCGCCGTACCAGTTCCATCTGTGGCTTTTTTTGTTCCTCAAACGGCGGCATCGGCGCAAGCTTTTGTGCCGTACTTTGATTATACGCCGAAGTTCTCGGCTCAAAGCGCACAAAATCCGCGTCACTGTACTTTTGGTAATTCGCCATAATCCTTTCCTTCCTTTATTTTCACACCGAAAGTGGTGTCAATCTTTTAATTTTTGAATACTGCGCAATCTTGCGGAATGCGCGCGGTAATTTTCCGAAAGCTCTTGTTCGCTCGGTGCAAGTCCTTTTATAAGAATTTTGCCGCGCGGCGTTTTGCCGCAGACGCAAACGGGAAAATCCTTGGGACAGGTACAGCCTTCGGAAAACGCCTTGAAACGTTGCTTGACCATGCGGTCCTCTAACGAATGGAATGTAATCACCGACAAGATACCGCCGACCTTTAAGCAATCGAACATATCGTTCAGCGCTGTATCCAGCTGCGCAAGTTCCCCGTTAACCTCAATGCGGATTGCCTGAAAGGTACGCCGTGCAGGGTGCGCATCGCGCATAGCCTTTTGCGGCATGGATTGCTTGATAATCTCAATCAAATCAAAGGTTGTGGCAATCGGCTTTTCTGCGCGGTACTTTACAATGTTACGAGCGATGCTTTTGGCGTATTTTTCTTCCCCGTAAGTGAACAAAATCCGTGACAGTTCCGCTTCGCTGTATGTATTGACAACGTCGTATGCCGACAGTCCCGTTTTGCTCATACGCATATCCAAGGGAGCGTCCTTGTGGAACGAAAAGCCGCGTTCGGCGGTATCCAGTTGGTGAGAGCTGACCCCAAGGTCAGCAAGGATACCGTCCGCGCGCGTTGCGCCTAAAATTTCCCCGATATGGTTAAAGGTATCGTGCACAAGGCGCGCCTGCGGATACTTCCCCAAACGCGTCTGCAAAATTTCAATTGCCTCCGGGTCACGGTCAATTGCTATCAGCATACCGTGGTCGGAAAGGCGCTCCAAAATGGCTTTGGAATGTCCGCCGCCGCCTGCCGTACAATCGACATAAACCCCGTCCGGCTGAATTTGTAAGGAATCAATCGTTTCTTGAAATAAAACGGGAATATGCGTAAACTCCATTTGCCGCACGCCCTGTTAAAAATGGATTTCGGGATAGCTTTCCGAAAGCGCTTCGGCACGCGCCATGGCTTCGGCTCGTTTTTGCGTGTCCCAAATTTCAATACGTTTGCCGACGCCCGCCACGGTGATTTCTTTTTTGAGCCCCGCGCGCTTACAGAAATCCGCTTTAATCGTAATTCTGCCTTGCTTGTCCGGCTCGACGGCGACCGCGTCATCGAAAATATAGCGTTGCATATTTAAGTTGCCGCTTTCAATGACCTCGGCACAAATATCTTCCCAATCCTGCACATTATAAGCGTAAAGGCAGTTATCGTTCTTCGGTGCATACAGCACAAAAGAATCGCCCAAGCCCTCGCGGAACTTTGCGGGGATGAACAATCGGTTCTTGGAATCCAATGTATGCGGATAATTGCCCCAAAAAGACACTTGCCTCACGCTCCTTTCTTTCACGCAAACAGGAAACACGGTGAAAAATTCACCTTTTTTCACCTTTTTTATGAAATTCCGCTCCTATTTGCTCTTATTATAATGTATCCCGTCCCCAAATGCAAGATTTTTTTTGCGTAAAACGGAGAAATTTTTGTACTTTGTTCGAGCATTTTGCACAAAAAATGCCAAGATTTTCCAAAGTTGGGCACGGCGGAGTCTTTTTTCATGTTTTTCTGCGATTTTTGTTCTTTCCATGTGTTTTTAAAAAATCGGTAAAAATCGGAAAATAAAAAGGGCATAAAAAAACACCGCCCGAAGGCGGTGTTTTTCGGATGGGTACACGAGGCGGTTTACGAATTTCCCAATTGGTATTTACGCCGTTCGGCGGCAAGTCGCGTTTCTATGGTGCTTTATTTTTTGAGATTCTTCACTGCGTTCAGAATGACAAATTTGGAATTTGTCTACTGCTTCATACTTCTGTATTCACAAATATTTTGCAACAAAATACCGCCGATAATAAAGAGCAATGCAACAAACGCTTGTAACTGTATCGTTTCTTTCAAAAAGATTGCGGATACAGCCAATGATAAAAACGGTGTCAAGTATGCAAGATTTGCTATTTTTGCAGTATTTTCCACCCCTTTTAACGCCAAAGCCCAAAGCAGATATGCCACCGCATCAATAGCAATTCCCAGCCACAATATTCCAAGCCACTGTATCCCTTTTATTGGCACCCAAGTTTCTGTCATTAAACCTAATACCATTGCACAAATCGCAACAACAAACCATGTAATCATCATTGAAATATTTTGATTATAATCCGCTTTTTTATTTAATACGGAAAACAATCCATAGCAAGCCGCCGCAATAATACAACTTATAATTCCAAATGCAGTATCTCCCGTTGAAAAACTTCCGTTTCCTAAAGAAAGAATGATAATTCCCACGAAGGAGCAAAGCATTGCAATCCCTTTTGTAAATGTCAATTTTTCTTTTAATATTATACATGAAAAAATAACTAACATAATGGGCCATAGATAATTCAATATACACGCTTCCTGAGAAGTTAATTTTGCCAGCCCATAATAATATAGCGCAGAATATAAAAATAAGCCGATAAATCCCAATCCGCTCATAATCCCATAATCTTTAACAGAGTATTTTTTCATTTCCTTAACTACTCCGTTTTTAAGATTGACAATCAGAAGAAATAAAAAAGCAAAAATACTACTAATTGATAACGCCTCTAAATTTGGAATATCATACAACATCTTCTTAACCATAGCTGCCATTGTTGACCAAATAAACACCGTTACTATTGCATAAATGTAATTTTTCCTCATAGCAATGTTCCCTACGCTTTTGGTTATATAAATTCCAATTTATATTTTGCGCCGCTTTAATTTTTCCGTTTCCACGCTTTATAATAAAAGACAATCAGCATAGGGTAAATCTCCAATCTACCCGCAAGCATTAAGAAGCTCAGCACAATTTTCGTAAAATACGAAAGCTCGCTGAAATTGCCGCTGGGACTTAACCGTCCGAACGCCGGACCGACATTGTTAAAGCAAGTCAGCACTGCGCCGATGGCCTCCTGCATATCGACGTTGTCAAAGCAAACCAAGAAAATGCCGACGAACACCACAACCACATACAGCCCGAGATAAGCAAGCACGCTGTGAACATATTGGCTGTCTAAGGTTTTGCCGTCTACCTTAACGGTGACCACCTCGCGGGAATTCATCGATTTTTTAATTTGGCTGAGCACCGATTTGCAAAGCACCATCATACGTTCAACTTTAAACCCGCCGCCCGTAGAGCCGGCGCATGCGCCGATACAAAACAGCGCGAGCAACACCATTTGTGAAAAGACAGGCCACTCGGTGTAATCGGCAGTGGAAAAGCCTGTGGTGGTGATAATCGACGCCACCTGGAAGCCTGCGTACCGCACAGCGGTGGTAATGTGCTTATAAATCGGCAAAATATCGAGTGCAATTACCGTGGTGGTAAAGGCGATAATATCGAGATACCAACGCAGTTCCTCGCTTTTGAATACACGACCGAACTGACGCGTCAGCAACAAAAAGTAAAGATTGAAGTTTACGCCGAATAAAATCATAAAAACGGAAATTACGACTTCCGAATATAGGCTACCGTATGCCGCGATACTCGCATTGCGTACCGAAAAGCCGCCCGTCCCCGCCGTGGCGAATGCGGTCGTGACGCTGTCAAAGAACGGCATACCGCCCACCAGCAACAAAATAATCTCCAAAATGGTTAAGGCAAAATAAATAATATACAAAATCCGCGCAGTCATCATGGTTTTGGAAACCAGCTTGCCCATGGTGGGTCCGGGCACTTCGGCACGCATGATGTGCATGGATTGATTTTCGCGTTGCGGCAGAAACGCCAGCACAAAAACAAGAACGCCCATACCGCCGATCCAATGCGTAAAGCTACGCCAAAACAGAATGCTTTTCGGCAAGGACTCAATATCGGTTAAAATCGACGCACCCGTAGTGGTAAAGCCCGACACCGTTTCAAACAACGCGTCCACGGGATTGGCTATTGCACCCGAAAACCAAAACGGCAATGCGCCGAACAGGGAAATTAAAATCCACGAAATCGCCACAATCATAAAGCCTTCCCGTGCATAAATGCGGCGATGGCGCGGCTTCTTGATTTCCAAAAGGAAGCCGAAGGCGAGCAAAAGCGCCGCCGTCAGGATAAACGCCCACGGCGTACCGACTTCCCTGTAATAAAACGCTACGCTCAACGGCAGCAACAGCAAAATGGCTTCTGCAATTAAGATTTTGCCGACCGTTGTACTGACCATTCTGTAATTCATCGGTTATTCATTTCTCCTAAACGTTTTTACCGAAAGATTTCCTCAAAGTTCTTGAAGCCGTTTCGAGTGGTAATGACAATCACATTATCCCCGTTTTCAATCGTGTCGTCGCCGCACGGATAGATAATTTTACCCTTGCGCAAAATACAGCCGATCATCACATCGTCTTTCAGTTGTAATTCTTTTAATGTACTGCCGACGTAAAACGCATCTACCGTTTCAATGCGGAACTCCAACGCCTCGACGCGGTCATTGACCAATTTGTACAAGGTCTGCACACTGCTTGCGCCGGAATTTTCCAGTGCGCGAACATACCCGATAATCTGATTGGCGGCAATGGTCTTAGACGAGACTGCCGTTTCAATACCGATACTCTGCAAAATATCGTAAGACACACGGTTGACCTTCGCTACGGTTTTGCCGACGCCGATGGACGACGCATACATGGTGGTAATGATGTTTTCTTCATCAATCGTAGTCAAAGAGACAAACGCATCCTGATTATCAAGCCCTTGCTCAAGCAGGATATTGCGGTCACTGCCGTCGCCGCAGACAACCGTGGCGTGCGGCAACAGGTCTGCCAAAACCTCGGCGCGCTGTTCATCAATTTCGATCACCTTGACCTTGTGCCCCGTTTCCGACAGCTGCAATGCCAAATAATACCCCATTTTTCCGCCGCCCGCAATCAGCACATTTTTCGTGCGATGGCGATATATACCCAATTCCTTCATAAATGCAATCATATCGCTTCGTTTGGAGGTGATATGAATTCTATCCCCCATCTGCAAGCCGAAATTGCCGTTCGGAATATAGACGCTTTCGCCGCGCTGCACCGCGCAGATAAGCACGCGCGCTTTAAACCGCCCTGCAATTTCACAGACACGCATACCCGCAAGCGGATTATCTGCTTTGATTTCGATTTCCGCCAAATCCACACGGTCGCCCGCAAAGCTCTCCATATTCAGCGCCGTCGGGAAACGTAATACACGCGCGATTTCATTCGCCGCGGCATACTCGGGATTGACCACCAAGCTCAAACCCAACTCCTCTTTAAAAAAGTGCAGTTGCTTGGCATATTCGGGATTGCGCACGCGTGCAATGGTATGGTGCGCACCGATTTTTTTGGCAACCAAGCAGCAAAGAATGTTCAACTCGTCCGACGAGGTTGCCGCAATGAAGAGCCGCGCCTTGTCCACACCTGCCTCTTTTTGTATGCTGTAACTGGCGCCGTTGCCGCAAAGCCCCATGACGTCGAATTGATTGACCATTTCTTCTACGACCTTCGGGTCTTTATCAATCACCACGACATCGTGCCCTTCCATAGACAAATGCTCTGTAAGCGCCGCGCCGACCTTGCCGTCGCCGACAATCACGATATTCATAAAATCGTTCTCCTGTATAGATGGTTTTATATTTTCGACAGGCAAAAATACCACTGTTTTAGTTTATTATTGTACCATTGAAACGGTGCACTTGCAATAGGAAAAGCAGAACAAACGCGGATAAAAAACAATTTTTTCTGGTTTTGTTCAAAAATATACCGGGTTTTATCGGTCCGTTTTCCGTTATGCAAATTATACCGAAAAACGCTTGTATTACAAAACGTTTTTATGTATAATGGTATATATACCCAAAACGGAGGCTTTATATATGAAGGTTCGTGAAATTCAGGAAATCCTTTCGGCACAGGTCATTTGCGGAGAGGAATTTTTAGACCGCGAGGTATTTTCCGCCTGCGGCAGTGATATGATGAGTGATGTGCTCGCTTATGTCAAAGAGCAGGCGGTACTGCTGTCGGGGCTTGTCAATCCGCAGGTGGTACGCACCGCCGAAATGATGGATATGCAATGTATCGTTTTCGTGCGCGGCAAACACCCCGACGAAAGTATCATTGCGCTTGCACGCGACCGAGATATTGTGTTGCTTTCCACACAGTACCCGATGTTCGCGTCCTGCGGGATGCTGTATGAAAAGGGCTTGCGGGGAGGCGCAATACGATGAGCTTGATTGCCCTGCACTATGATGTGCCCGGGGATGATTTCACCCGTGCCGGCGAGGCTTCGGGCAATGTCAAAACCCATTTAAAAAAATTAGGCTTCAGCCCCGCAGTTGTGCGCAATGTCGTCATTGCATTGTACGAGGCGGAAATCAATATGGTCATTCATGCGGGCGGCGGCGAAATCGATGTGGAAATCGACCCCGACCAAATTCGCATGGTGTTAACCGACCACGGTCCCGGCATTCCCGATATATCCCTCGCCATGCAGGAGGGGTATTCCACCGCACCCGACAATGTGCGCGCACTGGGATTCGGCGCAGGCATGGGATTGCCGAACATCAAAAAATATACCGACGATATGCAAATTGAAACCGAAATCGGCGTCGGTACGACGATGCGGCTGCGCGTGGATGTGCCCGCGTAAATTGTCTCAAATCCCTGAAATATTACATACGGAGATACGAAGTTATGCTGTCAAACGAGTTTTTCCATTCCGTGCGACTGGATGAAGAAAAATGCAAAGGGTGCATCAACTGCATCAAGCGCTGTCCGACGGGTGCCATTCGCGTGCGCCGCGGCAAAGCATATATTATTTCGGAACGCTGCATCGACTGCGGCGAATGCATTCGCATTTGCCCCAACCACGCAAAATATGCCGAGAAGTATTCCTTTAACGAAATTTTGGAGTATAAATACCGCATTGCCTTACCTGCCCCGACGCTGTACGGACAGTTTAACAACTTAGACGATGTGGATTATGTACTCAACGGTTTTTTGCAGATGGGCTTTGACGATGTATTCGAGGTTTCGGTCGGCGCAGAGCTGGTTTCGGACGCCACCAGAGCCTATATGCAGCGGCAGGATATTGTGCGTCCCGTCATTTCCTCGGCGTGTCCCGCGATTGTGCGGCTTATCCGCGTGCGGTTTCCGAACCTCATACCCAATGTTTTGGACTTAAACGCGCCTTTAGAGGAAGCAGCGCGACTTGCACGTGCACGCGCGGTTGAAAAAACAGGACTTGCCCCTGAAGACATCGGCGTGTTTTTCATTACACCCTGTACGGCAAAAATCACCGCGATTAAACAGCCGATTTGCAACGAGAATTCCAATATCAGCGGTGTATTTGCAATTAAAGATATTTATCCCGTGCTTCTCGGGCAGATGGATAAACTGACCGAATTAAAGCCCCTGAAGAATTCGGGGCTGTTGGGTGTAGGCTGGGCGTCCTCCGGCGGAGAGTCTGCAGCGCTGATTAAGGAACGTTACCTTGCAGCAGACGGGATAGAAAATGTCATCAAGGTGTTAGAGGAATTAGAGGACGAAAAACTAAACGACCTCGACTTCATTGAACTGAACGCCTGCTCGGGCGGGTGCGTCGGCGGACCGCTGACCGTCGAAAATCCCTATGTTGCCAAAGCACGTTTACAAAGGCTGCGCAAATATCTGCCTGTTTCGTGCAACCATTTGGAAACCGAGGAAATTCCACCGCAAATGCAGTGGGAAAAACCATTAGAGCCGGTCAATATCATGAAGCTGGATACGGATTTGCGCCGTGCGATGGAAAAAATGGCAAAAATGAACGAAATCGAAAAAACACTGCCGGGGCTCGACTGCGGCACCTGCGGCGCGCCCTCCTGCCGCGACTTGGCAGAGGACATTGTGCGAGGCAAGGCATCGATTGAGGACTGCGTATTCTTCACGCGGGAAAATGCCGACGGTGGAAACTACATTCCCATTCCCGCACCGTTCCGCAAGTCTGACGAAAACACATAAAATAAATCGCACCTACAGAAAGGGAATTCTATGAAAACTCTGTTTCAAAATTGCAATGTGATTGACGTAGAAAACGGCGGCAAGGTGCTGGAAAACACTTGCGTGCTGACGGAAAACGAGAAAATCGTGTCTGTCGGCGAATCGGCGAAGGCTGACCGTATTTTGGACTTGCACGGTGCATATCTCTTGCCCGGTCTTATCAATTTACATGTGCACCTGTTTGGCACAGGTGCGCCGAGTAAGGCGCTTGCAGGCGGAAATCTACAAAAATTTCTGATGGCGGTATTAAAAACCCCCATCGGCGCAAAAGTGATGGATAAAATCATCGCCGACAATGTGGAAACACAAGTCAAAAGCGGCGTGACGACCATTCGCGCAGTCGGAGATTTTTGTTACAGCGATATTCGTGTGCGGGACCGCATCAAGGCAGGTTCGCTGTTGGGACCTCGCATGCTGGTGTCCGGTCCTGCCATTACCGTGCCCGGCGGGCACGGCGACGGCAATTTTGCCGTAACAAGCGATGATATTCCCACTCTTTTGTCGTTTGTGGATCAAAACGTAAAAGCGGGCGTCGACCTGATTAAAATCTGCGTGACAGGCGGCGTAATGGACGCAAAAGAGGCAGGTCACCCGGGCGAGCTGAAAATGAATTTGGAACAAACCAAGGCAATTTGTGACCATGCACACGCGCTGGGGTTAAAGGTCGCATCGCATACCGAAAGCGAAGAAGGCTTAGAGGTTGCCCTCAAGGGCGGCGTAGACACCATTGAGCACGGCGCCGCCATCAGCGATTTAATGCTCGAACAATACCGCCAAAACGGCTCGGCGATGATTATCACGCTTTCGCCATGTGTGGCGCTCTCCTTTTTGCCGCCGCAGATTACGAAGCTCGATGACAAGGCGACGCTCAATACCAAAATCGTCGGAAAAGGCATGGTGGACGGCGCAAAACGCGCAATACGAGACAATATCCCCTTAGGACTCGGCACAGATGCCGCCTGTCCGCTTTGCACACAATACAATACTTGGCGTGAGCTTGATTATATACATAATTTATGCGGTATGTCCGCGGCAGAGGCGATTTGCACAGCAACCATTGTCAATGCACATATTGCGGGGATTGACACGGAGACCGGCTCTGTCACCCCGGGGAAAGCGGCAGACTTACTGGTGGTGGAAAAAAATCCGCTGGAAAATTTGTCAGCGCTTGCAGAGCCTTTGTATGTGATGGCAAACGGTCGGTTGCTTGACCACCCCGTGCAGAAAAAGATGCACGAAATCGAAAAAGAACTGAATGCCATCGACCTTAGCAAAATGGATTTTGCAATATAAGGAGCAAAAATATGACTGTCAGAGAATTTGCTGAACAGCAAAAGTTAAACATTGCCGTGGCGGGCGATGTATCGCGTGAAATCGGCGGCGGCTACTGCGGTGACCTGTTAAGCTGGGTGATGTCACGCGCACAAAGTGACGACTGCTGGTTTACGGTAATGGGCAATGTCAACGCCATTGCCGTCAGCGTGCTTGCAGACTGTGCGTGCATTGTACTTTGTGAAAACGCACCGTTAGATGCAGATGCGAAATTAAAAGCCGAACAGCAGGGCGTGAATATTTTGACGTCAGAAAAAAATGCCTACATGCTCGCTGCGGCGTTATCCAAAGTGCTATGAAAATTTACGCAGATTTACACATTCATTCCTGCCTTTCCCCTTGCGGGGACAATGATATGACGCCCTACAACCTCGTCAATATGGCGAAGCTGTTGGGCTTTGATATGATTGCCTTAACCGACCACAACTCCTGTCGAAACTGTAAAAGCGCGGTAGCGGTCGGCAAGGAAATCGGCTTGACGGTTGTACCCGGTATGGAACTTTGTACCGCTGAGGAAATCCATTGTGTCTGTCTTTTGCCGGATTTAGATGCGGCGGACGCGTTTTCGCGGCATATCCACGGGACAATGCCACCCGTTGAAAATCAACCTGAAATTTTCGGCGAACAGCGTGTAATGGACACAGGCGACGGAATTGTAGACACAGAGCCCTTGCTTTTAACCACGGCAAGCTCGGTGTCAATTGACGCCCTTGTTCCGTTGGTACATGCTTTCGGCGGGGCGTGCTTTCCCGCGCATTTAGACCGTGCGTCATACAGCATTTTGTCGGTATTGGGCTTTTTGTACCCCGAACTGCAATTTACAACGGCAGAATTTACACACAAAGCCTTTTTGCCGCAGTATCTCGACAAGCACCCGCTTTTGCGGGATATGCGCATTGTGCGCAACTCCGACGCGCATTATCTCGAAAATATGGTTGAGCCCACCGAACCGTTGGAACTGCGCGAAAACTCAGCACAAGGCTTACTTGATTTCATCAACGGAATATAAAAATATAAAAATATACACATTAACGGCAGGGTGCGTTCTCTGCCGCTTTTTTCTGTTCCCATTTCCTCTCTTCCCCTATTGACAAAGCACACGGTCTATGCTATTTTATACATAGATATTCGAGGTACATATTTACAAAAGGTATTTGCATTTTTATTTTAAAGGAGGCATCACTATGCATATCAGCAAAGAACTCGCAAAGGGCAGTACGGGGTTGTTGGTATTGAGCGTGCTGTCACGGCAGGAACTGTACGGCTATCAAATCATCAAAACCGTCGAATTGATGAGCGAAAATGTATTTCAAATGAATGAGGGCACGCTCTACCCTATTCTGCACGCGCTCGAAAAAGAGGAACTGCTTACTTCTTACTGGGCAGACAGCACGGACACGGGTAAGCGCCGCAAATACTATAAAATTACGGAAAAAGGCTTGCGGGAACTGGAAAAGCAAAAAGAGGAATGGAACACGTACCAAAAGGCGGTGAACCGCGTTGTCGGCGGCGTGCAGAACGCCGCTGTGTAGATAACGGGGGGATTGCTTTGTTCATTTCAAAATTTGAGGAATATTTACAGTATGTTTGCGCGGGCATTCGCAGTCACAGAAAGCGCGCCGAAATTCATGATGAGTTGCTCGGGCATTTAGAGGACAATTATGAGCGCGCACTCGCCACAGGGCACACCGCCGCCGAAGCCGAAAACGAAGCCCTCGCAAATATGGGTGACCGTGAGGTCTTGCGCGGCAAATTCGCCCAGCTTTACAAGTTCTCGCCACCCGAATATATGCGTTCTACCGTAAACTGCTTGATTTTCGGGCTGTTATTCGTGTTCTGCCGCGTCGATATCGTGCCGCTGTTCGGCAAATTTATGCCGATACTCGGGCAAATTCTTCTGCTGTGCGCGCTGTTTCGGCTGTATCGGTTTAACAAGCCCCTAAAAGCGGCGGCGGGTATTTTTACAGCGTATCTGCTTTGTCAAAATGTCGCGTGGTGCATTACGGTGTACGATATGCCGCAAAACCCATGGCGCGGATGCTTTTCGGTGGCGGCGGCTGTGTTTTTGAATGTGTTTTGCTGTGCTTTGTATATCGGTATACAAAGCTTATGCGACAAACAGTCGGGATTTGGCACGGGCAACTCGTTTCTGTCTTTTTGCATACTTCCGCAGTTATGGGTTACCTATTGCTCGGTTGTAATATCTTGGAACAGCGAGCCATTGCTGTCTGCGGAATATGCGGATTGCAATATGCTTATACTCCTCGGGCTTATCTTCCCCATGATCGGGCTGTGGCGCGCCA
Organism: Candidatus Fimenecus sp.; assembly: GCA_051881355.1. Taxonomy (GTDB): domain Bacteria; phylum Bacillota; class Clostridia; order Oscillospirales; family Acutalibacteraceae; genus Fimenecus. The sequence goes on from JBJEPS010000069.1 coordinate 43,516, forward strand.
AGCGAATTTTAAGCCGCGCCGAGCCGGAATTCCCGCTGGAACAACCGATGGCAAAGCCGCTGAGAACGGGGCTTTCGGTTTGTGTTGCCCTGTGTCTGCTCTTGCCGCTCGGCAGTATGGTTGCGGCAGCAACGCGCGCACCGCAAACGGAAATCTATACCGTTGCAGATACCGATGTCAACGCCGACACCGTCGCAAACGCCCGTGCACATTTGCGTGCGCTCGGACTGCCCGAAACGGTTTTGCAGGATTTGCCAGACAGCGAGGTCCTGCACTACCGCACAGCGCAGTATATGGACATACAAGAAAATCTGCTTTCCTCAAACGGGCAAGAAACAGGCGGTACGGCATATATCTTTTATTTAAACGGTCTTCCGACAGAAGATGACCCCGAAACATTCGATTTCAGCGGCAAATATGTGCGCGTGCTAACTGTGTTTTCAGGATTTGACGAAAAAACCGTCCACTTCCGCGACGGCATCTATTTGCCGTATGCAGAAAAGACTTGGTTTCGCTTTTCCGCACTCGCCGATACGGACTTTTTCCTATCGATTTCGGAAAAGGACGGGCAAACCGTATCCGCAAAAGCGTTTTCACGGTGGAGCGATTTGCACGACGGCGCGCAGGCACTTTTGACAGGCTATGATTTTGCATTTCCGCGCGGCGTTGAAAATCGCCGTATGTATATCGCTGCCACGGCGCTTTTAAACGGCGTTGCAGATGACGGCTACTGCATCACTACTTGGTCTATGCAGTATTACCGACAGGTTTTGCCGCTGAACATTGCCTACCGCTGCAACAACGAGCGCGCAGAGGAAAAGCTGTTCAGCGCACAATACACCTATGCTTCGTATCGAGTAATAGCCGTGCAGGAGCAGAACATTTGGTTTAACATTGAGATTACGCCGGAAAAATTCAGCGAAACAACAGAATAACACAAAACGGACAGGCGAAAAAAATTCGGCTGTCCGTTTCTTCTATTCGGGACTTGCGCAAACGGAAAGTCTGTGGTAAACTATTATGCGTAATTTTGTGAGAAGGTGAAACTTATGTCAGGACATTCCAAATGGAGCACCATTAAGCGCAAAAAAGAAAAGACCGACAACGCACGTGCCAAGGTGTTCACCAAAATCGGGCGTGAAATCGCCGTTGCCGTAAAGGCGGGCGGCCCCGACCCCGCGGCAAACTCCAAACTGAAAGATGTAATCGCCAAAGCGAAAGCGAACAATGTGCCGAATGACAATATCGACCGTATTATCAAAAAAGCGGCGGGCGAAGGCAACGCGGACAATTACGAAGATGTGGTGTACGAGGGCTACGGTCCGTCGGGCATTGCCGTGATTATTGAAGCGTTGACCGACAACCGCAACCGTACGGCGGCAGATGTGCGCCACGCATTTGATAAATTCGGCGGCAATATGGGCACTTCGGGCTGTGTTTCTTTTATGTTCAGCCGGCAGGGCGTTATTATCATCGAAAAAGAGGATATTGACGAGGACAAGTTGATGGAGGACGCTTTGGAAGCAGGCGCTTCGGACTTCCTTTCGGACGGCGATGTATATGAAATCCGCACCGAGCCGAACGATATGGGGCTTGTGCGTGATGATTTAGAGGCAAAAGGGTACAAATTCCTTTCGGCAGAGGTGGAATATATCCCCTCGACCTACACAAAGCTTACCGATCCCGACGACATTCAGAATATGGGCAGAATGCTCGAAATGTTCGACGAAAGCGACGACATTCAGGAGGTCTACCACAACTGGGAAAACGAGGACGACTACGAATAATCGATTTTTCGTTCCTTTGCTGATTTGTTTTCTTGACACCGTGCCGATTGCGGCACGGTGTTTTTTATTTGGGGCGTGCGCCCACCACTCACATTACAGATTGTGCGTATGGCGGCAAAGCAAATATAGACTTTTTTTCGGGTTTATGCTACAATAAAGAAAAAATTTAGGGGGAAGGTTTATGAAGGTTTTCAAAAAAGTTTTATTGGGCGTCTTTTGCATTTTGTTGGTTACCATACTGCTTACAGGTGGGATTTTGGGCTTTTACTATCCGCATTACAAAAAGGCAAAACAACCGATTTCCATAGACACCTCCGCGTTAGGAAACGGTGAAATCCGCATTATGAGCGCCAATGTGCGGTGCTTAAATCCACAGGATTTGGGTAAAAAAAGCTGGTTTTACCGTGCAGATTTAATCCTTAAAAATATTGAAGCCGAAGCGCCGACGGTTATCGGCTTCCAAGAGGTGACCAAGTGGCAGTACGCCTATCTCTGTGATTCGCTTCCCGAATATGACTCCGTGATTACATACCGTGATAATACGCTTTACAGTGAGGGGTGCCCCGTATTTTACAATACCGCCCTTTACAATTTAAAGGACAAAGGCTCGTTCTGGCTTTCGGATACGCCCGAGGAAATGAGCAAGGGCTGGGACGCGGCGTGCTACCGCATTTGCAGTTATGTCATTTTAGAGGAAAAGCAAAGCGGTAAGGAATTTGTGGTGTTCAACACGCACTTGGATCATGTCAGCGACACGGCACGCATTAACGGTATCGGCGTGGTGCTCGAAAAAATCGCGCAGTTCGGCGGTCTTCCGTCCGTGATTATCGGTGACTTAAACGCCGCCGAGGACAGTGAAACCTATCGCAGTGTAACGGAAAGCTTCCTCGACGCGAAATATCAGCTCCAAAATCCGCAAATCAGCGCGACCTACCAAAACTGGGGCACAGAGCTTGACCGTCCGTGCATTGACTACTGTATGATTTCCAAAACAGGCTTTACGGTCAACAGTTACAAGGTGGTGCAAACCACTTATGACGGGGTATACCCGAGCGACCACTTCCCGCTTTCCGTCAGCCTGACGCTCACAGATACAACCGAATGAGGCAATTTTTATGCAAAATGTAGTGGAGACAAAAGAATACTTCCTGTCTGTGGTTTCCGCCGCACTTTGCGGGACACCTGTCCCGACAAAACCCGATGCCGTGGATTTTGCAGATGTGTACCGTCTTGCGGCACGAAATGCCGTGCAAGGGTTATTTTATCTCGCATTTTCCCCTTGTAAAGATGCCGTTCCCGAAACGATTTTTGCGCGCTTGCAAAAGACATATCAGTTAGAATGCGCGCGTGAAACCGCACAACAGGCGTTTTTAGCAGACTTGCGTGCGGATTTTACCGCGGCAGGCATTGCCTTTATGCTATTAAAGGGCACGCATTTAAAATCGCTGTACCCACAGCCCGAAATGCGCTTTATGGTGGATATGGATATACTGGTGCACGAAAACGCAATTGAAAATGCAAAAAAAATTCTTTTGGAAAAGGGCTTGGAAATCAGCTTTGACAACGGCAAAGATATTGTCTTTCTCAAAAAACCGTTTTTAACGGTGGAACTGCATCGAAGTCTGTTTCAGGAAGATTATTTTATGTATCCGTATTTCAGCGGTGCGTGGGAACGCACTGAAAAGGCAGACGGCACGGAATACAAAATGCCTGAAAATGATTTATATGTCTATACGCTGGCACATTTGGCGGAGCATTATTTAGACGCAGGTTCTTGCTTTCGTCCGATGATGGACTTGTTTTTGATGGAAAAAGCCTACGAGAATACGCTGGACTTTGCTTACATTGACAAGCAGTTTTCAAAAATCGGCATCGCAAAATTCGCAGCCAATATACGACGGCTGACAAAGGCAATGTTCAGCGGTGCAGTGCACGATGACACCCTTTTTTTGATGGAAAACTATATCGTTTTAGGTCCACCGGTGGAAAATGCAGCAGAAGCGTCTAAAATCGCAGCGACACAAAAATCCAAAGCTCGCCGCATTTTGGAAACGCTGTTTCCGAACTATCGCCATATGGCACTGAAGTACCCGATTCTCAAGAAACGACCTGTTTTGTTGCCGATTTTCTGGTGTTTACGGATTTTTCAATATGCCTTCACAAAAAACAGCCGCCTGACAGCCAAACGCGAACAGTTGAAAAATGTTGACCAAAAAAGCGCTGACACCATGCAACAGATCTTTAAAAAATCAGGCTTGTAAACAAAAGAGAACCGAAAAATACGCCGTGGGAAAATCCCCACGGCGTTACTTTTTTATCTGTTAAAATTTGCGCCAGACCATTTTATTGACCACACCCGTATATGATTGAATGAGCTTGACGACCTTTGATGACACATTTTCATCGATATAATCGGGCACAGGGATACCGTAATCTCCGTTTTGATTCATTTCCACCGCCGTGTCAATGGCTTGCAAAAGCGAGGTTTCATCAATCCCCGCCAGCACAAAGCAGGCTTTGTCAAGCGCCTCAGGGCGTTCGGTGGACGTACGAATACAGACTGCCGGAAACGGTTTCCCAATACTTGTAAAATACGAGCTTTCCTCCGGCAGTGTGCCCGAATCCGACACCACGGCGAACGCATGCATTTGCAGGCAGTTGTAATCATGGAAGCCGAGCGGCTCGTGCTGAATTACACGGCGGTCAAGCTGAAATCCGCTTTGGGCAAGGCGTTTTTTGCTGCGCGGATGACAAGAATATAATATCGGCATATCATATTTTTCCGCCGTTTTGTTAATCGCGGTAAACAGGGACAAAAAGTTCTGTTCCGTGTCAATATTTTCCTCGCGGTGGGCAGACAGCAAAATATAGTTACCCTTTTGAAGCCCCAAACGCGCATGGATATCGGAATTTTCGATTTCCTTGAGATTATTATGCAGCACCTCTGCCATTGGGGAACCGGTCACATAGGTCCGCTCTTTCGGCAGTCCGCACTCGGCAAGATAACGGCGCGCATGCTCGGAATACGCCATATTGACATCGGAAATAATATCCACAATGCGGCGGTTTGTTTCCTCGGGCAGGCACTCATCTTTACAGCGGTTGCCTGCCTCCATGTGGAAAATCGGAATATGTAACCGCTTCGCCGCGATTGCCGAAAGGCAGGAGTTTGTATCTCCTAAAATCAATAATGCATCGGGCTTAATTTGCGTCATCAATTTATAAGAACAGTTGATGATATTTCCAACCGTGGCACCGAGGTCATCGCCGACAGCGTCCATATACACCTCCGGCTCTTGCAGTTTTAAATCCTTAAAGAACACGCCGTTGAGGTTGTAATCATAGTTTTGCCCCGTGTGTGCCAAAATGCAGTCAAAATACTGGCGGCATTTTTGAATCACCGCCGCAAGACGGATAATTTCCGGGCGCGTGCCAACGAGAATTAAAAGCTTTAATTTCCCGTTATTCTGAAATCGGATATCGGAATAGTCTGTTTTCATAGGTAAAGTCATCCCCTGCTTTCCACGGCATACGCCGATTTTTCTTGCTTTCTTGCTTTGCAAACGGCAATGCCGACTGCTGTCAATATGCCGACTGTCACTATGGCACAAAGCGCGCCGCAAAAGTCCAACAGCACGTCCTGTACCTTCGGCCCGCGACCTGACAATATTTGAATGGACTCATCAATAACGGCTGTACACAGCGCCAAAGAAAGCACATTCCAAATCGCTTGCACGGTGTGTTTTCGGAACAACACAAAAAACAGTAAAGAAAGCTCTATCCCCAACACGAAAAACTCAACGGCATGTGCCGCTTTTCGGACATAATCTGCAAAGGAGCGCCAACCGTCAGGCGTCTCACCGCCGTTCGGCGATATAGATGCAATTGTTTCCGCCACGGTTGCAGATGCCTTTTGTGACTTCGACACAGGCTGTGCGGAATTATAGAAAATAAACGCAACTGTCAGCAATATGCAGAAAAGGCATATACCGACACCGATTTTTCGCTTCATTGCATTACACTTCCAAAAAGTAAGTATCCGGATTTTCGGGATTAAAGCACTCGTTGCACCACATAAAGGTCACCATATCGGTATCCCCGAGATTCTCAATATTGTGGGTGTACCCGACGGGAATATCGACAACTTCCGGTTTATCGCCCGAGACGAAATATTCAATTACCTCGCCGCTGTCAATTTTGCGAAAACGAATAACGCCCGTACCGCTGACAACTAAAAATTTTTCGTTTTTGGTATGGTGCCAATGCTGTCCCTTGATAACACCGGGTTTAGAAATATTCACCGAAAACTGCCCGCGGTCGGCAGTGCGCAAAATCTCCGTAAAAGAGCCGCGCGCGTCCGTATGCATTTCCAGCGGATACGAAAACCGATCCGTCGGCAGATAAGAAAGATAGGTGCTGTATAGTTTTTTGGAAAAACTACCGTCCGTCATATCAGGCACCTGCTTGGTTGCACGACTTTCTTTGAAGGAATACAGCAAATCCACAATTTCACCAAGGGAAATTCTATGTTCTGTGGGTACGCGGCAAAACGCACCGTCTTGTGTTTCGCGCCCAAGCAGGGCATTGCACATTTCCTGCACCAAATCGTCAATATATACAAGCGTCATTTCGTGGCTGCGGTCATTGACGGTAATCGGTAAATCGCGCGCAATATTATAGCAAAAGGTTGCCACCGCGCTGTTATAATTCGGGCGGCACCATTTACCGAATACATTCGGGAACCGATAAACCAGCACTTTAGCACCGGTCTCCTCGGCATAGCGGAAAAACAAGTCCTCTCCCGCTTTCTTACTTTTGCCGTAAGGATTATCCAAGGCTGCCTGAATGGAAGATGCAAGCAAGACAGGACAGGAGTTTCCGTGCTTTTTTAAAGCATCTAAAAGTTCCGAGGCAAAACCAAAATTGCCCTCCAAAAATTCCGATTCCTTCTGCGGACGGTTCACCCCCGCCAAATGGAACACAAAGTCACAATCTGCACAAAATGCATTTAAGAGCGATTTGTCCGTATCAATATCGAATTCAAGAATTTCAAGATCCGCGGGCACTTCGGTCGTTGCATCTTTCCCGTCGCGAATATTGTTTAATGTAGCAACAAGATTTTTTCCCACAAAGCCTTTAGCGCCGGTCACCAAAACCTTCATATTACTTCTCCCAGTTTGCGAGTTCATTCTGAATATAATCCAACTGCAAAAGTTTTTCTTTCACCTGCGCAACCGACAGCAGTTTTGTATTGTTAGAGTCAAACTCATGCAACGGATTCCTCTTGAGATTCCCGTCGGTAAAGTATTTATCATAGTTCAAATCACGCTTGTCCGCAGGGACACGGTAGAAATCCCCTAAATCCACGGCATTCGCGCACTCCTCATTGGTCAGCAGCGCCTCATACATTTTTTCACCGTGGCGAATACCGATTACACGTATTTCCGCCTGCGGGTCAAATATCTCTTTTACCGCCGTTGCCAACACCTCAATGGTGCAAGCAGGTGCTTTTTGGACAAGAATATCGCCGCTTTTCCCGTTTTCAAAAGCATACAGCACCAAATCAAGCGCTTCCTCCAAAGACATCACAAAGCGCGTCATATGCGGCTCTGTTACGGTAAGCGGATTTCCGGCTTTGATTTGGTCAATCCAAAGCGGAACAACCGAGCCGCGCGAGCACAGCACATTGCCGTAACGCGTACAGCAAATCTTTGTTGCATCAGGCGATACGGTTCTGGATTTTGCAACGACAACCTTTTCCATCATCGCTTTGGAGGTGCCCATGGCATTAACCGGGTATGCCGCTTTGTCTGTTGAAAGACAAATGACGCACTTTACGCCCTCTTCAATGGCGGCTGTCAATACATTGTCCGTACCCAGCACATTGGTTTTTACCGCTTCAATAGGGAAAAATTCACAAGAAGGCACCTGCTTTAACGCCGCAGCATGAAAAATGTAATCCACCCCATGTATCGCATTTTTTACAGAAGATAAATCCCGCACATCACCGATATAAAATTTAATTTTTTCACTTTCTTTCGGATATTTCGCCTGATACTCATGGCGCATATCATCCTGTTTTTTCTCATCTCTGGAGAAAATACGGATTTCGCCGATATCCGTTTTCAAAAAACGATTCAATACTACATTCCCGAAGGACCCTGTTCCCCCGGTAATGAGTAGTGTTTTGCCTGCATACATACTATCACCCTTTATTGAATTTTCCTTTACAAATTTTTTGCATCGGCTTCAGCACCAAATTCTTTTCATATGCATTCATGCCGAATAAGAACATTGTTCCCGCATAAACCGCCACCATAACGCCGCAGTTCACCACAAAGCCAAGCCATCCGAATCGAGAAAGCTGCGCGGTTTTCAACAAAACGCCTGCCCCTGCCGAAAGCAAGAGACACGGCAATATCCCCTTGAACATACCGCGAAAATAGACCGTTAGACGAATATGGATTTGCCGTTTATACATAATATTCATGACAACTGTTTCACAGAAAAACAGCGCGATGAATGAGCCGATGACAGCACCCTTAAGCGGTTCCCAACGTATCAAAAGAATTGTCAGACCGATATTTAAAACGGCTGATACCACCTGCACCACAGCAGGCAGTTTATGCTTTGCCATGGCTTGAAGGAGCTGATACCCAACGCCCTCCGAATAAGAAAACAAAGTCGGGAACATCAGCACAACCGCCACAAAATACGCCTGCGCGTTTTCCTCCCCTGCCCATAGGCAGATGAAATCCTGCCCGAAGACGGCAAAGACCGTAAAAACCAGTGCCAACGCCATAAAAACAAGCCGGCTGATACGAATCATCTCTTGCTCATATTTCCTCCGGTCTACACCGTTTTCTACCAGTCGTACAAGTCCTGGCATCAAAACACTGGTAAAATGGGAACCAATCGTTTTAAAATATTGTAATATCTGTGCACCGACGCCGTATATACCGATAATCACCGACGCATTCTTGGCAAAGGACGCAAGCAAAATTTGGTCAGACATCGCATTGATGTGGCTCGCAATCAATTGCAGCAATATAAAGGAGGAATACGCCGCCACCTCTTTGACGAAAGAGAATTCAATATTATGGAACACCGGACGAATTTTCAGTTTGCACAAAACATACAGCACATAAATCGTTCTCGTCACGACTGTAACCATAAAGTTGACGCAAACCACACCGAAACTGCTGAAACCAAGCCACAACGCCATAGTTCCCGCCACAATTTTTACGACTGTTAAAATGATGGATACGCCTTTGGAGACATTGAACCGCTCATAGGCAATCAATGCATTGGCAAACCCGGAGGTTGCCAAAGAAAACGCCGCACTGCACATTGTAACCGCAAACAGTTTTTTTGCAAGTGCGATTTCCTCCGTACTCAGACCTTTGGCAAAAACATTCGGAAATAAAAACAGAATACTGATGCCTATGATCAATGCCACCACAGCAATCAGCAAATAATAAATGGTAGAAATCCCTAAAAATCTGCGCTGTGCAAGCATATCCTTCTCTGCACGGTATTTGGACATGTACCGTATCACCGAGCTGCCAACCCCGAGATCCAGCAAAACGAGATACGAGGTCACGGAGGATACCAACTGGTAAACGCCGTATTCCGCTTGCCCAAGCGTGCGAATTAGATACGGCGTAAACAGCATGGTAGAAAAAATCTCCACCACCATAAGACCGTAAGAATAGATAACACCGATTTTTCTGTTCATACGCGTTTTTGAATTCTCCTAACCATACTTCTTTCGCCATGTTTTGCGTTGCGGTTACGGTAGCTGAAATACCGCATTGTTATAAACATATACCAACAGATAACAAAAATGCCCCAAGCTTTCAGTGCCGACCAATATATACATCAACATATAATAATTGCGGTTGGTTGTACGTAGTTGCACCAACACAAACAACAGGACTGCTGACATCAATATCTGAATGAAGTACGGGGTCCGCAATATAAACTGATAATTGAAGGAAAAGGTAAATGCGGTCAAGATGATATATAGGCACAAAACGGAAAAGGCATTCGCGCGCTCCATCTGCAGTATATTGTAATTATTATACACCTTTATTCCGCTTTTGGAATACTTTATTATTTTCTGTAATTCCGAATAAATCCAAATTGCCAACAGGCAGAGTGCCATACAGACAAACAACCGAATCATCGAAGCCAGGAATTGCCAAATACCAAAGACTTCATAGGATAAATATCCTTGCGCTTTATCGCTTGCCGTCGAAAGAATACCCATAGCCGTTTCGCTGTTGAACCGTAAAAGAACCTTATACCCGATATATAAAACAGGCGGCAGGCTAATCAGCGGAATCGCGGCATACACGCCTTTCAGACGGCGAACAAATATAAACAGAACCCGCACCACAACAAAAACCAGCATGGCGTAATGTACATAGCAAAGCGCGATATATACAATCCAACAAAGCCATCGATGCTTTCGCTCTACAATGTCAACATACAAGAAATATGCCATTACAGCAAAACACATATAAATGCGAATCACATCAAGCACATAGAAATAGTTGAAATTCAGCATAAAAAACAACAGGGCTAGATTCATTTCGGCACGTGTTGCACCATACCGTTTGCCTGCTTTATACAGCAGCGCCAGCGAAAAAGAATAGGTCACAAAGACCGTAATCATCGGTAAAAAACGATTGTCCCCCAAGCACGAAACCGCAAAGAAGAATACCGACGCCAAGGGATTTGATGACATGTCGTTTTTCAACACCCAGTGCCAACCAACCTCACGGTACAGATCCATCACATTGTTGTAACGGTATAAATCCATGACGGAAGACGGCACAACAAAAAAAGCCAATGCACTGAGTCCGACAACAATCAGTGTTAAATATAATTTATAATGCTTTTTGGAGAACAGCGGGTTTATCGCTGCAAAAAGCGCAAACAGCAACACGATATAAAGCATTCTTTCACCTCTTTTCCGAAAAAAATATAAAGCGTTATTCTAAAAGTATATCTGCAAAATTGGCATAATTCTTTTCTGCATGATAGGTTTCATTCCATGTTGTATAAGCGCATTCGCGCAAACGGCATTTTTCCGCATAAGGCAATGCCGAGTACTGCTGAACGGCATCGGCAATTTCCTGTGCGTCGGCATTCGCAGATAAAAGCAATCCGTTTTCCCCATGACGCACAATCTCTCTGACGCCGCCGACATCGGTCGCAATCACAGGAATTCCGAAAGACATGCTTTCCATCATCGTTACGGGAATACCCTCAGACGCCGACACATTCAGCAAAAAATCAAACTGCGTTTCGGAAATATACTGCATTGCCGCAGCATTATCCATAGCACCGAGAAAGCAATAATCCGTATTTTGCCGTTCAGCAAGCAGCCGCTCTGCCGCATTGGTTACCTTTTCGTGCAGAATCCCGTCACCGATATGTACCCAATGTACTTGCAGTGTATCGGGCAGCAGCGCAAGCGCCTCCGGAATCTTTTCAACCTGTTTCACCGGGGAAAGATAAGAAAAGCTTAAAACGGAAATCTGCCGTTTCTCTGTAAACGGAGCGCGAACCGCTTGCTGCGGCACGCCCAAGCGGCACACTGCGGTCGGCACAGTATTTGAAAAGGTTTCTTCAAAATACTGCTTGCCTTCATTTCCGACAAATGCCAATAAATCGGTTTTTCGATTGGAAAACGCCTTCATCGGCAAATACATATCGTTTTCCTTCCGCAAATACAAATCCACTCGATGCGCACGGGAGACAAGCTTGTCCCCTTTCCGCTTAACCATAGATGCGGAAAGCACGGAATAGTCGTTCCAATATGTATAAAGAACCACCTTCTCCGGCAGTTCTTGCCGCACCTGCTCCAAATAAGACGCGAAGTGCAGTGCACGCATATAGTAGCGCAGCGCCTTTTTCAATCTTGTTAAGCTAAATTGCTTTACATGTAGTAATGTATATATTTCCTGATAAATCGGTTTGGACAAAAAGGTTTTCAGCAATAATTTCAAAGGAGAATATCCCTTTTTGCTGTCATAGCGAAACACCTGTGTTCCGTCAGGCAACACGGAGGTTTGCAAATCCGATGTATTCCTTGCAACCACCGTCATTTGGAAGTGTTCGGCAAGCACCTTCACTTCCGGGCGGAGGAAACTGGCTTCAGCAAGTCCGAACGGGTAAGCATTGGTAATCAAAATTAAATTTTGCATGCACTCACACCTTTCTTTTTTGTCAGTTTCCTTTCACTTTGCACCAAATTTTTTTGCCTGTACCGATCAAAAGTCCCTTTTCATAGGCGTTAAGCCCGAAAAACCACATTACAACAAAGAAGAACAGTACAAGCACAAGCCCGTTACAACCAAACCGCAAATACACATTTTGTACTGGATTAAACCGTTCGCAAAGCAAACCGACCAAAAGGGTCAACAGTAGCTGCGGGGAAATTTTGAAAAACGTTTCTTTAAAAAAGTACGCCATATCTAAATGCAAAATCTTTTGATAAATCAATGCCATTAATACCGTGCGAACCATATAAGCCACCAAAATGGAAATCGATGCGCCAATGGCCCCGAACCAGTGCGAGAGCCCAAAGGAAAGAACCACGTTGACTACGCCCATAACAATAAAAACATATGCCTGTAGCTTCACTTTGTTTTCCACAATCAGCGTCGTATTGGCAATTTGCATCGGTAAATAAAAAATGCTCGGAATGACCAGCAGTATTGCACAAATATAGCTTTGTGAAAAATCAGGCTTATTCCAAATATCAATAATAAACGACTTGCCCAACGCCATAAAGCCGACCGAAATTAACCCGATAATCATCAACTGAATTCTGCCGATTTTAACCATCAAAGGCATCAGTTCAGTCTCTTTTTTGCCGCTGACAATGATTTTTGAAATGCGCGGCATAAACATACCGTTAATCGCGGTTGCAAAAGTATATACATAGCCCTCAATTGTGCTTGCAAGCCCAAAAATCGCCACACCAACCGAGCCTGTGGCGGATACGGCTGCTATAATAGATGGTGTAATATTAAAAATCAAGCGTTGCATAATGCTGCCGACGGTTGTCCATATGGAAAAGCCGAAAATCTCTTTTAAAAGTGCCTTGTCGAAAAAACCGAAATGTACGCGAACGGCAGTTTTTTTGCGTATGATCAACAGCTTGAGTGCAATCGTGAATAGCCCCGAAATCGCATTAACGGCAACCAATGCATATACACCGTATCCGGCAAGCAGAGCAATGACCATAGCGACAATGATGAATGCTTTATGAAACAAGTCGCACAGCTTCAATTCCACAAATTTTTCATAAGAGGTCAATATACCGTTTAAATTTGTAAACGGAAATGAAATCACACTGAATAAGCCGACAATTATATACAGCACCTTAAAGGTTTCCAATTCCGCCGGTGAGAGATTTGCATATACCGTATCAATCAGAAAATATACAACGGTTAATACAAGAAAAATCACTGCATCAACAGATATGTAAAGTTTATATACTACGCCGAGGAAATCATTTACTGCTTTTTGATTGCCTTCAGCATTGTAGCGGGAAACAAAACGCGACACCGCCGCACCCATACCAAAGTCCATCACAAACATTGTAATTAAGGAGTTCGCCAATGTATAAAGACCGTAATTACTCTGCCCGATTTTGGAAATCATCCATGGCGTATATATAAGCCCCGCAAGCATATTGAAAGCAATAGCCAAATAGGAAACCATTGCACCGAGCTTAATTTGTTTAGAACTGTTCAAAGCGTCATCTCCAAATTCGATTGCAAAGCAACTTACAACCTGTTATTCAATTTACATGTGTCCCAAACGGGCTTTTCACCAGTTTCTGATATAATCGATTATAGGCTTTTGAGCGCAGAATACAGTCAAATGCATTCTTATGCAACAAAACAAACGGTGCTTTCAAAAGACCCCGTGCCCGCTTATCAATATGCACCTTGGCCTCTCGTGTAGTTCTGCGGTCAACGAACGCACTCTCAATCCCCATGGAGCACAGCTTTTGCTGCAAAGCATATGCCTGAAGCATCGCACCATAATTATAACTGCTATTCATTGTTACAATACAAGCGTTCATCTCAATCTCCTGACCGATCGGTCGATTACCCAAACATTTCGTCACTTGAATCGTCTCTTGACAAATCTGACGACCCTTTTAATCTGTTTTTTTACGGGATTCGGGCTGGTATATTTTCTATCCACAAAATTGTCATATTCGCGGTCACAAACCAAAAAAGGCGGGTGCTTTAACGGGAAATCCAAATGCTTGTCCTCAGCAAAAAAGATAGAGGGAATTGGATTTTTTTCTACCTTGCCGTGTGTTGATTTTTCTCCGAGTCCGACATTAGATGCCAACGAGAACTTCGGAACTGCCGCAAGATAAGACTGCGAATATTTCAAAAACAAAAACTGATAGTCCCAATAAGCCAGTTTTTGATTATTTTGCAAATCCGAACGCGTCTTTAAAAAAGTATTGATCTTTTTGTCCTTTGCTCTTTTAAAGGAGATATCGTTGTAAATCAGTTTCTGAAGATAAGCGTCGTCAAAATTTTTCAAATCATAATCATATTGATTCCAAACGCGTTTCCAACTGCCCCATGCGCCTGCCAACGGTCCCATTTTTGCGAAGAAATAACTGTATGCACCGCAATCCCAGTCTAAACAATGGTTAAATGCACTGATAACGCCCACGCGCGTATCCTCCGCATATCTTTCCAGCATCTCCGCCATATACGGAAAAAAGCTATCATGCGGTACACAGTCATCTTCCAGTACAACTAAGCGGTCCACATGTTCAAATGCCCAAGTGATTGCGGTTTGCGGACGCATACCGCATCCCATATTTTCACTCGAATAATTTTGAAATACTGCACAATCCCAATCAATATCCTCAACGATTTGCTTGCATAAAGCAATATCTTCCGCATCCGTCGGACAGTTTTCACGCGGTCCGTCACAAGCCAAAAACAGCTTGGAGGGTTTTGCTTTTTTTACTGCTGCAAAAACTTGACGGAGGGTATCCGGTCTGTTAAAAAAAATCAGCAGCACCGGTAAATCCAACGAATTTTTTTCCATAACAACACCTGTATCAATAAAAGTACTTCAAAATTTTTACTTTTTCACTGAGCAAAATGAATACCGTGGAAAAAGCCAAGGTTAAAATCAGAATAGAGGCAAAGTAGAGCAGAGAGTTCTGCACCAATATCGTATCTGAAAGATGCCGTTCAAATAAGGTCAAAAAGATGCGTTGACTCAAAAACATGAGCAAGCTCAGTTTTCGAAGAAAAATATACACTTTAGATGGTGGGCATTTCACGGAAAGCACCCATGCAAACAGGCAGATACTTAACGGCACCAGCAACAATTTAGTATCCACGCCGTTTGTTGACCATTTGAGATAAGACTGCACCAGTGTTTCCCCTGCCATCAATACAAACAGCACCGCAGACAACAGTAAGGCTCGAATCGGATGTTCGGTGGTTTTCCGCTCAGCAAAAAGCGCCCCGAGTGCAACATATATAAAACCAAACAACAGACCGTTTTTAATGCTGTCAAAGAAAGAATAATAAATCTGAAAAAGTGTGTTCAGAATGGGGATCTTTTCAGTCAATCCATAATAAGAACTGCCCAAACATGCAAAAAGATAAAACGGAATTGCAATCAGCACAATGGTTTGCATAGGTAATTTTTTACGCAAAAAATATACAAACGCAGTTGCTGTAATCAGTGCCGGCAAAAACCAAATCGTACTATAACTGCCCTCAAAGAAAAATCGCTTAACATATTGCAGCACATCTGTAACCGTACAGCCGTTATGCAACCATTCGGTCAATACAAACGGAAAATAAACGGCTGACCATAACAAGTACATCAAAGCCAAACGTTTAATGTATTTCTTAAAATAAAGACCTTTTTCGCCGGCAGAGAGTGCATTTAATTTACGAAACAGCAAAAAGCCACTGGCCATAAAAAAGAACGGCACGGCAACCACTGTAACTATATTGCGCATACCATAGGTTAAAAGTCTGCTGTAAGAAGAAAAGGGTTCAGTATGCAGAATAAGAATGAAAACCGCGCAAATAAATTTCGCAAGATCTAAACTGTTATACTGTTTACGAACGGCTGCCATTTAATACCTCCTTGTAAACAGCTATCATCTCTCGCGGATTACGCGCACGGTCATGACGGACATTTGCCCGTTCGATGCTGCGTGCGGAAAAGTCTGCGGCAAGCGTATCATTTTCGAAAATTTCCATAATACGCAAAGCAAGTAGAGGATATTCCGGGAAATCATATGTAAAGCCGTTTTCCTTGTCTGTAATCAAATCCGTCATTCCGCCGCGAAATGCGCAAATCGACGGCGTACCAATCATCATGGCCTCACAGAGCGTCGCCGAAGCACCCTCCATTGCTGAGGGAACAACACACACATTGGCTGTTCGGAGATATTGCGCGACCTGTTCGGGGGACAGCGTACCTGTAAATGTCACATTTTCCTCCAAATCCAATTCCTGTATCAATTTTTCAATATAGCGAATATAGCAAGTCGGATGCACAATTCTGCCGTTTTCAGCGGTGCCGCCCGGCACGAACAAATGCACCTCCGGATATTTTTGACGAACCAGAGACAATGCGCGAAGCAAAATATGCAGCCCTTTTAACGAATATAGCGCAGCCCCCGTCATAATGGTATGTCGGTTCATGGTATCTACGGACCATTTTTCGCTATCATAAAATGCATCCCGCAAGTTATAATTGCACCGAAAATAGGTGAGTGACGGATTCACGTCAAGCATCGTTGCTTTATCCCAATCCGTTCGTCCCGTCACATATCGGACATGCCGCAGCACATCTTCTTCACGCTTAACATGATACTTATAAAGCTGTTTATAGGTAAACGGCGTTTTCAATTTCAGCCAATCGATCGGCGAAGTCATCGCTAAAATTGTGCGAAAAGGAATCCCGCCGTAATATTCCTCGGAAATGCGCCGAAGGACGCCCTGAATCGTCAAAAGTGACGGTATTTCAGGGCAAGCTTTCAGCATTGCCAATCCCGGAGCATATTCCGTACCGTGAATATGAATTAAATCCGGCGCACACAATGCAACTGCCTTTTTGCAATCCGCCTGTGTTTTCGGATTGTCGTACAGAAGCCGTTTGCCGCCGCCCGGGAACAGCAAATGCCGTATACCATCTATTTCTAAATCGCGAAACGGACCGTCGTAATATGTCATCACCGTAAGCTGTACATTCTCCTGTTCAGAAACTCCCTTGGCGAGGTCTAAAAGCCAGCCGCCGCTTGCCGAGGTATGAATTCCCAGTTGTTTTGCTACTGCCGGAAAAACCATATTCACAATCCACAAAACATTCATGAAAAATTCCTCCTTAGGGTCGAGATTCTAACAGAGATTCCAAAAAGACTAATGTTTTAGCATAATTTATTTCTTTATCGAAATTTTGATGTGCAAAGGCAACGCAAGTTTGCTCGAAAGACTGCCTGCCGCTTTCTAAAATCTTCTGCACGCAAGCATAATAGGCATCTACGCTGTTTTCTCTGCAAACCGCACCGCAACCGTCACCGACAAGTTCCGGATTGGCTGTTGTATCAAAGCACACAACGGGTGCACCGCAGGAAAGCGCTTCTGCCGAAACCTTCCCGAAAGTTTCCTCTTTGGATAGATTGAGAAATACATCTGCTGCCGAATACCATGCCGCCAGAGTCTGCACATTGTCGGTTTTCGGAATGTGCAGAACATTTTTCGGCACGGTATAGCCGGACGGCATTCTGCCGATACAAACAATTTTTTCCTGTGCAGAGACCATTTTTGCCAATTGCGTTAGCTCCGCAAGCCCCTTTCGCGCTGACCAGTCGGAAGAAACGCCGAGCAGAATTTTACAATTCGTCAAGTTATATTTTTCGCGCAAATGTGCAGCAGCCTGCTTGGCAATATGGAATTTTTCGAAATCAATACCGTTATATATGCATTCGATTTTCTTGGCATTCTGCAGCAGAGGTGCTTTTTTTGCTTCTTCCGTAATCCAATCGGATACACCGATGACGCCGAGTGTTTCCAATGCGTCATAACAACGCTTTTTCTCTTTCCAAAGCCATGCGGTACGGTCAAAAAACCAACTGATATTATCAAGATGAATCCGCGGACAATCGCCGCAGCCATTCTGCCATTTATTACAACCGCTTTGTGAGTAATAACAGCATTTCCCTGTAAAAAACCAACAATCATGCAGACAAAGCACAACGGCAATTTTCTTTTCGGCAAAGTACTGCATCAGCATGGGAAACTGAATAAAATTCCCATGCAAAACTCTTAAAATGACGATATCGGGCTGGATTTCGTCCATATAAGAAAGTAAGCCTTCTGTACCTTTTCTTGAAAACCATGCCTGCTTGCCGGTCAGTCTGGACAATAAACCGTGCAGTTTTTTTTCAAAAGGCGTACCGATAGTATACCCGCCCGTATCCCCTGCCGTCACCGAACAGGCGATATACGAATCCACATTGTGCGCAGACAAAAATTGGTCGAACTCCGTAACAGTCCGTCCCGTACTTAAGATACTCTCAATCCCATTGATTTGTAAAACACGCATTGCGCATTCACCCCATTGCAGGCGACCTTATGCCTGCCAAAAAAATTCATAGTGCGGATGATTGAGCAT
Source organism: Candidatus Fimenecus sp. (assembly GCA_051881355.1). GTDB lineage: Bacteria > Bacillota > Clostridia > Oscillospirales > Acutalibacteraceae > Fimenecus. The sequence continues at coordinate 62,010 of JBJEPS010000069.1, forward strand.
GAACAAAACAATCAACACCGCCATACATCCGAATGTAATCGGAATTTTTACTTTCTCTTTAATTAACCCGATCATACTCGGAATGGTCAGCATCATAAACAGACTGTAATACTGCTGCACGCGCATCATCGACTGATCAATAAAGGTAAGCATTGTGAGCGCCGTTGCCAAGACCACTGCGGACAATTCAATGTTTTTATTCGCATTCACCTTTAACAGCCTCTTGTGCACAAGAAGCGTACCGCAACCGACAAGTAGCATCATCGCGGAGTATGTATAAGTCGGCGCTGAGTATACCTCATCTCTGTCATACCCAAAGAAATCTGACAGTGCCAAAATGGCATTCGGACCGATGGCAAAGAGAACAAGTACAATTCCACACAGCAGAGCAGCATACTTCCAAGTCACTTTTTTTCGGGAAATAAAATAAAACGGAATAAAAACCAATGCGGATTTGTGCAGCGTGTAGGCAAGCACGCTGACCAAAACAAACGGCCAAAATTTCCGCTCTTTAATAAATTCATAACCGATAAATACAACCAGTGCCGTGGCAAGTGTCTGCCGAATCCCCGTAATGGCGTAAAAGCTGTAAAACAGCGTCGAAAACAAAATGAAGCTGAAACAGGGGTCTTCCGAATTTTTATACACAAAATAGGCGAGCGATGCAAACAAAATGATCGCTACAAGAAATAAATAAACCTGATAATTATCGGTAAAAATATGGATGAACTTTTGAAAAACCAAATATCCGGGGTCCTTATATAACGCATTCTCCGCAGGCGACTGCGGCGTATAGCCGCGGAGATATACCTGGTAACAAGAATACAGCACCGTTTTCCAAGAAACACTGCCGGCATACTGAAACGATCGGGCATACCCCGGTGTATCCGCACCGACAGACAGTCCGCGAAGCCCGGATATCAATATCCAATTCAAAGCAGAAAATCCGCAAAATATTGCTCTTTTTCGTTGGTTGGGCTCAATGTAAATACAAAGAAACCCCATAAGCAATATCAAGAAGATATTTATCAAATAAACGGTCATGGTTTACTCCAAAGCAACTCATCAATTTTTTATAGGGTACGGCAAACGATTTTACGGATACCCTACGGCAAGAGGTAACTTGCGTATGCTTCAATTATCCTTTGAAGCGAAGTTTTGTATATATCCGTTTCAGCATTTCTCGCAATTTCCCGTAAAGCATATATACACGCACAGAAAATCTTTGTGCGCATGATAAAGCATGCTGAATTTTCCCCGCTTCCAAGCACGCATGCACTGCCGCTCGACATGCATATTTTGCATTCCGCAAAGCAAAGTAATAAAGCAAATTATCCTCAGGCGTACTGCGTGCAATAAATACGGGAATCATTTCTTTGCTCACGACAAGCGTATCGTGTTGCAAAAGCTCCCGTTTTGTTTGTGATGTCTGTTTTTTATGAATACGGTACATCACATTTTTTTTGCCGTCCGAGACGATTTGATAGCCGCTTGTGAAAAATTTATACCACATCAACGCGTCTTGATTATAGCGTAAATCCTCATGAAAGCCGCCGCACGTTTCAAACGCCGATTTCGGAATTAACATACAGCAGCCGTCCATCGTCCTTTTGGTTAACAAAAATCGTATCACTTCCGTGTCCGTATATACTTTACCGGCATTGAAATACATGGGTACATCCTTAAACACCTTGGATTGCGCATCAATAAATTGGTGACCGGTATAGGCAATCAGCGTATCTCTGTCGGTAAACTTCTCCAACAAACGGACTTCATCTTCCACTTTTTCCGGTTCGTATTTATCATCATGCGACAGCCAAGAAAAATATTCTCCGGTCATTTGCGCAATACCTAAATTCAATGCCGTGGATACACCGCCGTTTTCTTTTGAAAAATACCGAATTTTATCGCCGTAAGAAAGCGCGATTTGCTCCGTTGCGCCGTCATCGCAAGAGCCGTCGTTGATGACCAAAACTTCTATGTTCTCATAGGTCTGTGCCAAAGCGCTGTCAATCGCCTCGCGCATATATTCCGCGCCGTTATAAACGGGGATTACTATCGATACTTTTGGTGAAAAATTATGTTTTTCTATCGTATTTGCCATACCAAAATGCCTCCGTTTCGCTATCCGTTATTTTTTTCAGGCAAAATAAACTTTTCACCCAACTCAAAATCGAAGCTGTCGGGCGTATACTGCACATAGCCGCTCCACGGGAAAAAGGTCAACTCACCGAAATAAATTTTGCCTTGGATAGAATATAAATCCACACGCACTGCGGGGAAATCTGCAGAAAGAATGCGGGCAATCTCCAGCATTTTGTCCAAACCTTCGGGTTTTTCATACACCTCGTCCGAGCAAGGACAATCGCTTGCCACATGTAGGTCATTCCAGTTTGTATCATAAATATTGCGTTTATGGTCGGTAAAACGGTCTACATCATAGACGACATATTCCGGCTGACCGTTAAAGCAAAGAAATTTGTAATCACAGATATCGTTGTTATGTTGGGTTGGGTCCTCCAAATACTGCTCGACAATAATAACAGGCTTCAGCCCTGAATACACCCATTCGCGCCCTACTGAAGCACTGCTCTGTGCAAGGTAATCCCGAAACATACTTTGCACCTGCGCATCCGTGTAAAGCGACTTATCTTTACACAGAAAATTGGTCCCGCTGCCGTTGCTGCTTTTCATAACAAACTTATCCGGCAAAGCGTGCAGCGTAATTTCCTCGGGCGTTTCAAATACCGTATACAATTCATTCAAAATTGCACCTAAACCCTTGGACGCGACATATTCACGCACGCGGTATTTATCCACACACTGCTGCATCAAAGGGTCGCGGTAGTACAGTTTATACCATTGCAATTTTTCCGTATATCGCTGCGGATTTTGTAAATCCAGCTTACGTTTATGCTTAATATAATACTGTAACTCCAGCATCTGTTTGTCGGGAATGAAATGCAGTATCTGCAAAATTCGAAACCGCATTTTTTTACTACGAATAATTTTTTTATAAAAGTTCAATATTGGCACTTCCAGTATACATTAAAATTGCACGCCGTCGGCGCTTTTGCAGAAATGCACGGAAAATTTATCTTTCAAGTGCGGGAAAGTCTGCAAATACGCCTCCCGCACCGATTCGGCAATCTCGTCTTTATATGTGGGGTCAATCAACGCCATAGAACAACCTTTGAAGCCCGCACCGCTGAAGCGACCGCCGTAAATGCCTTTGGTTTCCCGCATAATCTCATACAGCTTGATAAGCTCCGGTGAACCGGTTTCATAATTATAAATGGACGAGTGTCCGCTTTCAAAAATCAACTGTCCAAACCGCACCAAATCGCCGTTTTTCCACGCCTCGGCACCCTGCTCCACGCGGCGGAACTCCGAATAAAAATGCTCGGCGCGCTTTTGGAATTGCACAGGCAGGCGATCTTTATACTGCTCATAAACCTCCACAGGCACCCGGCGAAGTCTGGCATCTTCGAATTTGCCGTATTCCATGCCGGCATACGCCATCAACGCATATGCAGCAGTCTTCATTTCGTCCACACGCATATTGAATTTACTGCCGACCAATGTCCGCTCCAAGCCGCTGAAAAACACGGCAATTTCATATGCCGGCATGTTTTCGGGCTGTGGAATACGCACAAACGAGCCGTCCAAGGTATCTAAATACAACAGGTGGTCTTTTTGACTGTAGACCTCGCAGGATTGGTCAAGTGAGCCGCATTTGACGCCGACAAAACGGTTCTCCGCGAGCATCGCCAACCGAATCATTTCACTTTTTTCCAACGTAATCTCATTGGCTTCACAGAGTGCCGTCAAAAACGCAATAATCACCGCGGCAGACGAGGAAAGCCCGCCTACGGGCAGTTCCCCGAAAATCACGCCGTCGATACCGTAGCGCAATGTATAGCTTTCGGCAAGCACCAGTGCCGCCCCACGGATATAATCCGCCCAGTCGCCCTCGCGGCGCAGCATCGGACTGTTCAATTCAAAAGAAACCGCATTCGGGAAATTGCGGCTTTCCATATGTACGGTTGTATCTGCTGAAATCCTGTATTCAATTCGAATTCCTTTATCAATCGCCAACCCGGTAATTTTCCCGTACTGATGGTCGCTATGTGCCCCCAACGGGCAAATCCGATACGGACAATACACGCTTTTGTTCAAATTTTTCTCCACCCGTTCACCACTCCCAATCCGTTTTTCACTTATGTTCCATGACTGCCTTGCGCGGCGGTAGCTTATAGACCGCCGGTCTCATTTTGTCAAATAAAAAGCCTTATACCATTTGGCAAACCGTGAAAGCCCTTCTTCAATGGTCGTTTCCGGCTTAAAACCGATTTTTCGCTCCAGCGGCGTTACATCAGCATAGGTTTGATACACATCGCCGGGCTGCATCGGTAAAAATTCCTTTTCGGCAGGTGCAGAAATGATGCCCTCCGCCATCAGGCAATTTTCCAGTACTTCAATGTAGTGCAGCAAATCCTCCGGCTTGTTATTCCCGATATTGTAAACGACCGAAGGGTCTTCCCCCGCGGGCGGACAGGGAATCAGCTTGCAAATACCTGTCACGATATCGTCAATATAGGTAAAGTCGCGTTTTAAGTCCCCGTTATTGAAGACCTGTATTTTTTCGCCCCGCAGCATCTTGTCGGTAAAGCCGAAATATGCCATATCCGGACGCCCGAACGGTCCGTACACCGTGAAAAAGCGCAACCCCGTTGCAGGGATTTGATATAAATGGCTGTAAGTATATGCCATCAGCTCGTCCGATTTTTTGGTTGCCGCGTACAAGCTGATGGGTTTGGAAACATCATCCTCCACGGAAAACGGCGTTTTCTGCTGATTGCCGTACACTGAAGAACTGGACGCGTACAGAAGATGCGCCACGGGATAGTGCCGGCAAGCCTCTAAAATATTAAAAAAGCCGATAATATTCGAGTAAATGTATGCATCGGGATTTATAATGGAATACCGCACACCCGCCTGCGCGGCAAGGTTCACCACCACATCAAACTTTTCCGCTGCAAACAGCGAAAAAATCAAATCCTTGTCGGCGATGTCCCCTTTGACAAACCGAAATCCGTCCAATACACGAAGCTCTGCAAGCCGCGCCTCTTTCAGACGGACATCGTAATAGTCATTCATATTGTCGATACCGACAACCTGTGCGCCGTCTGCAAGCAACTGTTTTGATAAAAAACTGCCGATAAAGCCGGCGGCACCCGTGACAAAAATTTTCTTTCCGCTTAAGACTGAATCCATACATCTTTCTCCTTTTTCTGTGTTTTATCGAATATACGCCGCCGCAGCGTCCAAATATTTCTGCACAACAATATTGCGGTCAAATTCGCGCGCGACCTTCTCTCTGCCGCGAATGCCCATTTGTTTGCGTTCTTCGAAAGATAAAGATAGAAACCGTTCCGTCTTTTCAATCAAGTCCCTACTGTCCCGTTCGCGAATAATAAACCCGTTCACGCCGTCGTCAATCGCTTCGCGGCAACCGAAACGGTCTGTCGAAATAATCGGTCTGCCGCTGGCGGCGCTTTCCAAAAGCACATTAGACATACCCTCGGGATAGAATGTCGGGTGAATGACACAATGCGCGTCTTTGAGCATCACGCGGACGTCGGTGAGCAATCCGTGATAAACAATCAATCCCTCACGGTCCAGCTGTTGCATACGGTCCTCATAGTCTTGTTCACCGAAGCCGCAGACGTGAAAACGCGTATTCGGGTATTTCTCGGTAATATATTTTGCCGTTTCAAGGTATTCCTCAATGCCTTTTTCCCGCATAATTCTGGAAATAAAGGCGAATTCCACCGTGTCGGTTTCGGGATAGTCAAGCAGACGAAATTTTTCCAAATTCACCCCGGAGCCGGGCAGAGAATCGTGCCGTCCCAAGGCAATTCTGCGGGTTTCGAAAAAGCGTCGGTTCTCCGCATTTTGAAAAAAGACCTTTTTGGCTTTGCGCAAACCGACCCTGTACAAAAACACCGTCAGCTTTTGCAGCATACCACCGTTTTCTACCGCCGTACCGAGCCCCGTAATGTTTGCGATATAGGGCGTGCCGGTTACAGAACACGCCATACCGCCGTAAATATTCGGCTTAATGGTATAGGTCAGCACAAGCTGCGGTTTGATTGTTCGAATGAGCTTTACATAACGGAGCATCAATGCAAAATCCTGTACAGGATTCGTACCGTGACGGGCAACCTCGGTTTTGACGATATGTGCGCCGACCGCTTCGATTTCTTTGAGGCGGTCACCCTCCGGCACGGAAACATAGACGGTATAGCCCGCTTGCACAAGCGCCTGCACGACCTCTAAACGGAAATTGATAACGGTCGTTTGCTTATTGACAAGAATAAGAATGGTTTTTGCCGACATAATTTACGCTCCGGATATCATAAAAGATTTTAAATTCTGATAAATTAATCTGAACAGCCGCTCTTGGTTTTTCGGCGAAACAAAAGAATTGTGCGGGGTAAGCAATACATTGTTCATTTGCCACAGAGGGCTGTCTGCAGGCAGCGGTTCTTCTTCAAATACATCGAGTACCGCGCCGCCCAAGGTTCCGTTTTGCAGTGCAAAAATCAGGTCGTTTTCGCAAACTACCGCACCGCGTGCAATATTGACCAGTACAGCGCCTGTTTTACACAGGCGGAATACATCTGCGCCAAACAACCCGCGTGTACGCTCAGTCAAGGGCAAGGTCAGCACGATAATATCTGCTTGGGAAATCGCTTCTTGTAGCTTGTCCATCGGGTAATACGCGTCATAATACACGCTTTGCGGTTCTTGAATATCCGCTGCCAAAACGGTTGTATCAAAAGCCTGAAAACGCTTGGCACACGCCGTTCCCACGCTACCGCAACCGACAATTAAAACCGTTTCCCCCGCCAATTCGCAGACAGTGCGGTCCTTTTCCCAAAGGCATTTTTTCTGCTTTGCGAGGAAACGGTCAGTATGCTTATAAAGGGACAGCACGCCCCCGAGCGCCCATTCCGCCATCGGCACGCTGTATACACCGCGTGCGTTATGCAACTCGATATTTTTTTCCCGAATATAGGCAAGCGGCAGTCGGTCAAGCCCCGCGCTTGTTGCCTGCACAAATCGAAGCGCAGAAAACGCCTGCACATCATGATATAAAAACAAGCCGTTGCACACAACCGCTTCCACCTTTGAGAAGTCGGTTTGGGGTATGCCGCGCTCGTCATTCTGAAACACCAAATCCGCCCCCAGTGCGCGCAGTGCGGTAAGCTGTGCTTCGGTATATGGAAATGCACCGGTTAAAAGCAGTCTCATAATTTACAGCTCCTCTTATCCGGCGGACTGTGCAGTACGTTTCTGCAACATTGTTTTGACTATGGTTTCCACACGTTTTTGCGTATCCAAATGACCGGCTGCCTGTTCTGCTTCGGATTTTGCCGCAGCAATCCTTTCGTATGCCCTAAGGTCCTTTACACCGCTTGCAAAGGCATTTCGTACTTCTGCGAGGTCAGTCATTTGCGTGGTATTGCAAAAGGCACGGGATAAAATAACCATTTGCGAGCCGAGCCGATAATGCTCATCTACGATATTTTCCGCCGGCAGCGGCACATCGCCGCCGAGTCTGCCCACACCGCCGAAACCGTAGGCAATTCCCTTTTCGCGAAACTTTTTACAGAGCATGTCCACCGTACCGTCAGCAACCAGCTGAAACATAAAGGTCATTTTATACCCAAGATGCAAATCATTTAATCCGATATGTATTTCATCAATCCCGGGCAACTGTAAAATTTCGTCCATCGCAGCAACCGCCTCCGGCGTTTCGCAAAGCAAACAGGTTTTTGCCCTTCCGCCGACAATATCGAGAAAAGCTTTTACCTCCTGCGCCGTTTTAAAATACGGAAGCATCACAACATCGGCGCCGTCTGCAATAACGCGGTCAATTTCTGCCGCCGAATCGTCATAAAGAGAATTCACACGCACCAAAAGCGCTGCTGAATGCAAAACCGCTTTCAGCTTTGCGACATCGCGAATATCGTTGTGGGATATAACGGTATCCAAATGCCCTTGCCGTGCTTCTTTGCCGCGCAATTCCAAATCAAGGAAAATGCGGTCAACGCCACATGTTTCGGCAATTTGGGCAATATTCGGGATATTGGTCAAATACATCAGCTTTAACGCCATTTGTTACACGCTTTCTTTTTCGGCTTCCTGCCGCGCCTCTGTGTTTGCAGACTGCACAGTTGCACCGACATTTTCGTTATCGGCATTTTTCAGCACCTTATAGAAGGTCAAAAAGAGGATTTTTATATCCAAGAGAAAAGACATATGGTCAACATACCAAACATTCAACTCGATACGATGATTCCATTCAACCTCTTTTCGCCCGTGCACCTGCGCCCAGCCGGTAATCCCGGGACGTACCGCAAACATGCGCAGCTGTTCAGTCGTGTATTCGGCATAGGGCCACGGATGATATGTAAGGGGAGGGCGCGGACCGATAAAACTCATTTCCCCTTTTAGAATATTGACGAGCTGCGGCAGTTCGTCAATACTGGTTGCGCGCAGGAATTTACCGACTTTTGTAACCCGACTGTCCCCTTTTCCCGAGTACACGCCGCTGCCGGTTTGCTCGGCGCCGACGCACATGGAGCGAAACTTGTAAATCTCAAACACCTTGCCGTCTTTGCCGATACGCGCCTGTTTAAATATCACAGGACCCTTCGAATCCAGCTTGACAGCCAGTGCGGTCAAAAGGAGCAACGGACTTGCTATAACCAACGCAAGCAACGCAACAACACAATCTAAAAATCGCTTGATTACCGTATACAAACGGTCTCTCTCCCTTCCGGACAGAATAACACATATATACAGATTATAGTATACTTTTTTCAAAGGAGAAAGTCAACCGAAACAGGTGTTTTATTGCGAAAACAGCAAATGGAAATTTTAGGAATATTGCATAAAAAAACAGCGGTACAGTTCTAGAGAACCGGATACCGCCGTTCGTTTTTTAGACTATTCGTCTTTTTTCATTTGTTTTACCAGTTGGTTGCCGTAAACGGCAGCACCTGTGACCAAAACGCCCTGGATTACAGAGTCTGCCGACAAGCCTGCCAGTGCCAGCGTGCCCGCCACACCGAACACCAGCAAAATCAGCGGAATAAATTTATCGGGGATTTTTTCCAGTCCCTTTAAAATCATGCCGAGAATATTCAGCACCGGAATCAAAATCAGTGCATTTTGTGTGATATAGTTTAAAAAATCCATTTCATCCTCCTGTAGTAAAGAGCAGCCACAGAGCGGTGCCGAACGCGGTACCGAATGCGGAGATAACGGCGATGAGCAATTTATCCCACAAACGCGTCGGGCGCTCGCGGACTGCCTTGATGCTTTCTTTGAGTTCCCCTAACGTAACCAGCATACTGTCGAGCTTTGTATTCATTTCAGCACTCGCTACGGCGAAGCCGTTGACTTTGGAGTAAAGATGCTTCACATCTGCCTCCAATGTTGTAATTCTATGCTCATACAAATCTTTTTCGGGCACGCCCCTCACCTCAAATCGGATTTGTTAACATAGCCTGTAACATTTGTCGCCATCGGGGTTTTGCCGACGCGTTCGGGGGAGGACGTAATACGATATCTGCCGTTAATTTCCTTCCCATCATAAATATAAAATGTGCCCGATTTTTTTGCCGCCGCACTTTTTGCCGTTGCCGAAATATACAGCGGCGTATTGTGCAGGGTGACCATCATTTTGGCAGGAAATGTCGCGGCAGGGGTGGAAGGGCTGCTCGGTTGACTGACCTTTTTGTACCCGTTCAAGCCGTTTTTCGCCATGATATTCGGGTAATTTTTATAAGCATAATCCAAGTCCACTCTGCTTTTAATGCCGTCAACCGTTCCGTTTGCGGTGTGCTGCCAAAGTCCGAAATTTCGTTTACAGGTGGTTTCTTCTGTCCAGTGTGCCAGCCAAATATCATATTTTTCAAATATATCCTCACGTAATTTGGTATTGAGCCAAGAAAGATTCATATACACACAGACATAATACCCTGCTTGCTCCATTTTTTCACAAAAGGCATCAACAATATCGGAAATTTCGTCTTTGGATAATTCCTTTTGCGTGTCGTCCTCCACATCGAAGCAAATCGGAAAATCAAAAACTTTTCCTTGGATAAGCGATAGGCAGTATGCCGCCTCCGCTTGTGCCTGCACGGCATTTTTAGCATAGCTGTAATGATACGCCCCGACATAAAGCCCCGCAGCTTTTGCATTTTTATAGTTTTTTTCAAAGGTTTCGTCTGCCTGCCCTGCATGTCTGCCGTAGCCGTCACGCAGCATGGCAAACTGCACACCGTCTGCCTTCACCTTTTGCCAGTCTATATCGCCCTGCCATTTTGAAACATCAATTCCGTTAAACAATTTTTCCATTGAAAGACCTCCTATTCTATTTTATTCTCTAATGCCGAGAGTCTTGACTCTAAATCATTGGTGACTGACGAAATATCCGCAGAAAACCGTATTTCTGCACATAGCTGATTCGGCGAAACACAGATATCCCGATCAGACACAGGCAATTGCAGCGTCATGGACTCCCCTGTCTCGGTGCGTTCCGCTGCCGCATACAGAAGCTCTACGGTCTGTTCATCCAACCAAGCAGAAAAAGTGTCTGCATCCTTTGTGGAAACGATGTAAATATTGCTATCATGCGAGCCGAGCCAAATTCCTTCGCTTTGTCCGCTTTGCGTACAGTATGTCGCATAAGCATCGGCAGTGGTTATATCGGAGGACATGGTGGGCAATACGGAGCAAAGCCCTGCTGAACAACCGAATTGCCGCGTCGGAACACCGTCAGGCAAGGTCAGCGTATACCGATACGCCGCATCGCCCAATTGAACGGTGTTCTCTGTCAGCAGCTGTGCGGCAGTCAGGGTGGTCTTTGCCGTTCTGCGCGTCAAAGTTCCACTGATGAAATCATAGCTGTCCCCGATAGCTTCGCTGACCGCATACAGCGGTTCGTCAAAGGTTTTCTGTAAAAGGATGGAATTCTCTTCTTCCATAACCGTAATACCCACCCAATCCGTGTCTAACACATTCTGATAGGCATTTTGCGAAACATAGATCTGCGTTGTACACAATGAGAAGGCTCCGCTTTCCGGCACGGTAAATACAAAGTTATTTCGGTTGGAGTTCTCCGCAGTTTTATGACAAAACCATTTGTTTTGACCGTCGATAGTAAGATAGGCATGCGTATACAGTGCCATCGTCTTTGTCAGCTTCCCAAAGATATATTGCACACCGGGCTTGGCAGTAAACTGTATCGTTACATAATTGCCTGTTCGATCCGTAAAGGTGTTGTAAAGCGAACTGTCCAAAATATCTGCCAAAAGGTTTTTCCCGATTGCAACTTGCACAGACGCGAGTCCGCTGAGCATAGGCAAAACGGGTCGGACCGTCAGCGCATGCACAGAAGCATTATCCGAAGCACCACTGAGCGCCCGCGCGCCGCACACGGTCATATACTTTTGCATCGGCAATCCGTAAAACGCCTGATCCACCCGTTGTGCAATTTCGGTTTTGTCTGCGTCGGTCAAAATATAGGCATCGCCCTTGTCACCTTTGTCTCCCTTAAATGTGTTTTGCCGAATAGACTCTAAAAGCTGATTGACGGAAAAAGCATGATTTTCGTCAATCAGGCGGTCGGTATTTTCCAAAGCGGAAAAGTACAACCGAACGGTTTTGGCTTTAATCACCTGTTCGGTTTTGCCGTTCTCGGCAATCTGCACGATATTGAATATACAAAGTGCAGTCATTTGCGAAGTCACTTCCACGGGCAAATCCACTGTAATTTGTCGGTTTTCGTCCGGGGTTAAGTATGCCGTGCGCGCCGTGCCCGAAACGGTAACAAATTCCACATAATAGCGATATTCGGGCAAAACGAGTGCTTCGTTGAGCGTAAAACAAATTGCCGTGGCATTGTGCTCATACATTTTACCTGCCGAGAGGGCATCTTCGGTCGTTTCGGGCGCGGCAGTCACCGCAACTTGTAAAATATTTTGTTTCATAGATTTCCTCCGAATTGTTGTAAGGTTTGTAAGAACGGTTTTGCGGGATTGACAAGACTAAAATCCATTAAAAAAGGATATTGGAGACATGCGCGCAGTTTAGAGTCCGCTTTTTGGGACAGTGTGTATACGCGCTGACGTGTAATTCCGCAGATGCGCGCCGCCTGCGACACGGAAACGCCCTCTATAAACAGCAGTTTTGCAATGTACCGTTCTTCCTCATTTAACTCGTTTTCGAGTGCGTGGCGCACCAGCCGTCCCAAGGTATCCGTTTTTCGCCGCACCACATATTTTGCCGCCGCTCCGTTCCTAAAATCATCGGCAGTCAAGGGCTCAAAGCATTCCGATAAATACACGTAGTCCTCCCCCGACAGCAAAATCGGCGTATCGGGCATTTGTAAATCCATAGCATTCTCCTTTCGTTTGTAAAAGAAAACAACACCTATGTGCAGACCGAAATCTACAATAGGTGTTGCGTTTCGAACGTTTGTTCGCTTTGCACTATTTATTATAGGGATTTTTTAGGTTTTGTCAAGAGGAAAATCCGATTTGTGCAAATCTTATTCGGTTGTGTTTTCTTTTTCGGCGGCAGGCACTGTCTCTGCGGTTTCGCTGAATACGAATTTGTCATCGTCTACCGTACAAAGATACTGTTTATTGGCTTTCACATTGCCTTTGAGCATTTCTTCGGACAGTGCGTCCTCAATTTTGCTTTGAATGGCACGTTTCAACGGACGCGCACCGTAGACCTCGTCAAAGCCCGCATCGGCGATTTTATCGACCGCTTCGTCGGAAAAATCGACGGTAATATCCAATGACGCCGTGCGCTGTTTCAGATTGTCAAGCAGACGCTTTGCAATCTCGCGGATTTCGTCCTTTTGCAAGCGTTTGAACACGATAATGTCATCGACACGGTTTAAAAATTCGGGACGGAAGGTGTTTTTCAGCTCACCCATGACCGCTTCTTTGATTTTTTCATCGTTTTGCTCGCGTTCTTCGGCGCTGTCCGCAAAGCCGAACGCGGCTTGTTTTGCGGTAATCAGCTTTGCGCCGACATTCGAAGTCATAATAATCACGCAGTTTTTAAAATCTACACGCCGCCCCTGACTGTCCGTCAAAATGCCGTCATCTAAAATTTGCAGAAGCATATTGAACACATCGGGGTGCGCTTTTTCGATTTCATCAAACAGCACCACGGAATAGGGTTTTCTTCTGACTTTTTCGGTCAGTTGCCCGCCCTCGTCATAGCCGACATAGCCGGGCGGTGAGCCAACGAGTCTCGAAACGGTGTGCTTTTCCATATATTCGGACATATCTAAGCGTATCATCGCGTTTTCGTCGCCGAACATCGCGGCGGCAAGCGCTTTGCAAAGCTCCGTTTTGCCCACGCCCGTCGGTCCTAAGAAAATAAATGAGCCAATTGGCTTTTTAGGGTCTTTTAAGCCCACTCTGCCGCGGCGAATGGCACGGGACACGGCTTTGACGGCTTCGTCCTGCCCGACAATGCGGCGATGGAGTTCGTCCTCCATATGCAACAGCCGTTCGCTTTCCTCGGTGGTCAGTTGGGTAATCGGAATCCCTGTCCAAGAAGACACGATTTCCGCAACCTCGGTTTCGCCGACTTCGTCACGGCTATGCCCCGTCTCTTTGAGCCACGCCTGCTGTTTGTTTTCAAGTTCTTTTGCAAGTTTACGTTCTTCATCACGCAAAGCGGCGGCACGTTCGAAGTCTTGATTGTTGACCGCCGTCTGCTTTTCCGCTTCAAGTTCCTTTTTGCGCGTTTCCATCTCTTTGATGTCGGGCGGCGCTGTAAAGGTTTGTAAGCGAACACGCGAAGCCGCTTCATCGATTAAATCGATTGCCTTATCGGGAAGATAACGGTCACCGATATAGCGCGCGGACAGCTGTACTGCCGCGGTAATTGCCGCATCGGTGATTTTCACCTTGTGGTGTGCCTCGTACTTGTCGCGGATTCCTTTCAGGATTTCGACTGCCTCCTCCTCGCTCGGCTCGCCGACGGTAATCGGCTGGAAACGGCGTTCGAGTGCGGCGTCCTTTTCAATGTTTTTGCGGTATTCCTCAATCGTGGTCGCGCCGATGACCTGCAATTCACCGCGTGCCAAAGAGGGCTTCAGGATATTGGCGGCGTCAACCGCCCCCTCGGCACTGCCTGCGCCGATGAGCGTGTGCACCTCGTCAATAAACAGAATAATATCGTCCGACGCTTTTACCTCGTCAATCACCTTTTTGATGCGTTCCTCAAAGTCGCCGCGATATTTGGTGCCCGCGACCATACCTGTCAAATCGAGAGAGACAATTTTCTTGCTTTTCAGCATTTCGGGCACTTCGCCGGAAACGATTTTTAACGCAAGTCCTTCTGCAATGGCAGTTTTGCCCACGCCGGGTTCGCCGATTAAGCAAGGGTTGTTTTTGGTGCGGCGGCTCAAAATCTGAATCACGCGTTCAATTTCATTTTGCCGCCCGATAACAGGGTCAATTTTACCGTCGCGCGCCAATTTGGTCAAATCGCGCCCAAACTGCGACAACACCGCGTCGCCGTTTCCGTTTTCCTCCGACCCTGCCGTACCGTTTTGCGGGGTGCGCATCATATTTTTAGAAAGCGCATTGACAATATCGTTTAAAGATGCGCCGAACTGTCGTAAAATTTGCGCCGCAACACAGGACTGCTCGCGTACAATAGCAAGTAAAACATATTCCGTGCCGACCAAGGGTTGCCCCATCCCGCGCGCCAAGGACGCGGCGGTTTCAATGATATTTTTACTGCGTGGCGTGAAATCGTCGGGCACAAGCTCGGTGGGCACACCGACGCCCACGGTCTGCTTGATATAAGTTTCGACCTGGTCATAGGTAATTTTTTTATTTGTCAGCACCGTCCCCGCAACAGTCGAAGTATCTGACAGCAATCCCAAAAGCAGGTGCTCACTGCCGATATAGGTATGCCCTAAATTTTCCGCCGCCGACACAGCGGCGTTTAAAGATTTATTCGCTTTTTCCGTAAAGCCCGTGAATTTAAACATACAAAATCTCTCCTTTCAACGAGAAAGGCAGATTTACAGTCTTTCTCGCACTATTTTGGCGCGCTCCATATCGCGTTCACGCGCGTCTAAGGTTTTGCCTGCCAAGGTATTGATACCCGCCGGCTGTAAGGTAAACATCAAATCGTTAATTGTATTCGCATCGGTCTGCAAAAGACCGCCGACCGCGCCCATACGCACCTGTGACGCCAATTGCATAAATTCCTTTGTATTTAAGAGTCTTGCCGATTTTAAGATGCCGTATGCACGGTAAATCATATCCTCGGTTTCGACAGTTTTTAAAAGCTCCGTGCGTGCCGCACGCTCCTGCGCAGCAAGCTGCAATACAATGGTTTTTAAGTTTTCGATTGCCGATTTTTCGGAAATACCCAAGGTAACCTGATTGCTGATTTGGTACAAATCGCCTAAGGGCGCCGAGCCTTCGCCGTACGCGCCGCGAATGGTCAGCCCAAGCTTTGAAACGGTTGCCGCCAAAGTACCGACGCGGTTAAGCGCTGTTAATGCGGGTAAATGCAGCATTACCGACGCGCGCATACCCGTACCGAGATTGGTGGGACATTCCGTCAAGTAGCCGAGGTGCTCGTCAAACGCAAACCGAAGATTGTCGTTGATGGCGGTATCGAGCTTATCTGCCGTATCGTAGGCTTCCGACAGGGAAAGCCCCGGTTTCATCACCTGCAAACGGATATGGTCTTCTTCATTGAGCATCACACTGATTTCCTCATCGTCCGATAAAAGCAGTGCGCGCCCGTCCGAAGAGGACGCAAACTCGGGGCTGATGATATGCCGTTCGGCAAGGGAAACAATCTGTGCCTGCGTTAGGGTTTTCATTTCGATATAGTGCAGGTTTGCGGCGGCGGGAACAGCGTCCCGCACCAACTCATTGACCGCCACGCGGGTTTTGGTGTCCAACCGCGCAGGGAACGGGTAATCCGCCAAATTGCGCGCCAATCGAATGCGCGTACTGATGACAACATCGCTTTGTTCGCCTTCGCCCAAATACCATTTAGCCATTTTCGTTTCCCTCCTGTTCGAGTGCTTTAATTTGGTCACGCAAAGATGCCGCGGTCTCATAGTCCTGTAAATTCACGGCATTTTGCAGTTGCTCACGCAATTCGTCGATGCGGGAATTTTTCTTCTGTACAGGCGAACCGTTCGGAATTTTACCTTCGTGCTGTGTGCGTCCGTGAATACGCTCCACGGAGGGCATCAGCTTATCATAAAAGGTTTCGTAGCAATCTGCACAGCCGACTTTGCCGCTTTTAACAATATCGTTAAAGGTACAGCCGCATTTTTCACAGCGCAAAACGCTGTTGCTCAAACGACCGATGGCGGCAGGCTCGAAGAGGGAGCTTAACATATCGGAAAAGCCGAAGCTGAAATCCGAAAAAGCGTTTGCATAGCCAAGGGATTTTGCACAGTCGGCGCAAAGATGTGCTTCGGTGCTCTCCCCGTTGACAATCCGTTTAATATGGGTGGTTGCTTCTTGTTTTTTACAGTTTTGACACAGCATAACAATCTCTCCTTTACTGCATAGATGCAAGTAACATTTGTTTGAAAATCGAAGCGCGCACACGGTCGCGGGCATCGGGCGGCAAATCGCGGTAGGTATTATCGCGCAGTGCCGCATACATCACGGACGCCTCTTTGTCAGTTAAAAGTCCGCGTGCATGTAGGTTTTGCAAATTGGCGCGGCAGGCTTTTTCATCGATTTTCTCGCCGATGGAATTGATGAGGTGCATTTTCAGCGCCTCGAAATTATATGTGGCACGGGTAATTTTAATGTACCCACCGCCCCCGCGACGGCTTTCGACAATGTAGCCGTTTTCAGGCGTAAAGCGGGAAGACAGCACATAATTGATTTGGCTCGGTACACAGCCGATTTGTTCCGCCAAATCGTTACGGCGAATTTCCGCCGTGCCGTCGTCGCCGAGCATTTGCACAATTAAATCGGCGATTTCTTTGCTTAAATTCATTTTCCGTTCACCCCGTTTCCGTTGTTCAGTCTTGAATCGTTCTTTCAAATTTGACTTTGACTATCTTTGACCTTTGACAAGTATTATTATACCCAAGGAGCAAAAAAAGTCAAAGGTCAAAAAAGGTCAAATTTGTTTTTTGCCCTTTGATTTTTCTGTAGAACTCTTGTTTTTCTTGAATTTTCTCCTGTTTTCTTTTGTTTTTATATTATTTTCTTCTTTGTGACATCTGACAAAGGAAAAAGGGCGACCGAACGGTCGCCCCTGTTTCTGTTTGGTGTTTGGGAATCGGGTTTTTATGCTTCGGTGGTCACGGCAATGCCCTCTGCCTCGCGCTTTTTGGCAAGCTCGGTAAGAATTCGTTCTTTTTCCTTCCCCGAAATTTTGTAGAAGAACATCGGAATGGCACATAGCAACAGGCTGACGCCCGGCACAACGGACACAAGTGAGAACATCGCAAACCGCTGATTTGCCGCAAGCTCCGTAGCCGCAACAACGGCGGTCGAGCTCAGCATTTTTTCAGGTTCAAGTCCTATAAACATATACATTAACACAATGCCCGAAGTGGCAAGCGCATTGCCGAGCTTGTTGACAAAGCCTTGGCATGCCGAACCGAGCGCATTATCGCGGAAGCCCGTGGTGAGCTCCATATAGTCTAAGCAATCCCCAATCATCGCGTAGGAAATGACATTGAGCACGCCTAAGGGAATGCAGGAAATCAGAATAAAGGGAATACAGATATACAAATTCATCGTAAACCAACCGATGAGCGTGGTGAAAATGCTGGAAACAAAGCCCAACAGGCAGGTGGTAATGACGATTTTTTTATAGTCAAACTTTTTCATCAGCACGGGCATAAACAGCATCGCGCCGAACATACCGACAATCGCGCAGACCTGAAAAATCGTTTTGACCGTGGAAACGCTCGCGTCAATCGCTTCAATGCGCTGGGCTTCGGTCAGCCCCGTCAAATCCGGTCCGATATAGAACGCATACCGCGCGACGTGCACCGCCGCCGCCTGCACCATATATCTGCCGCTCGAGAGCACGCCCATTAAAATGACCAGCATTAAGGGCTTGCATTTGAAAATACGGGAAAGCTGTGACGGCTCGCCGGGCTGCGGCTTGCGGTCCGGCAGTACCACACGCTCTTTTACATGGAAATACGTGTTAATATACAACACAATCCCAATGGCAACGGTGATGATTGCCATAATCAAATATTTCTTTTTATTATACTCCAGTCCGTCAGAGGCGCCGAGGATTTTCGGCAGTGTCAAGCCAATCACCAAAAACAGCACCTCAGGCACGGCAGAGCCGACACCGTTTAAGGTTCTGCCGAACGAAATCACCGAGCCGCGCTCTTCGGCGTTCGGCGTCATCACATTTGGGAGACTCCAAAACGGCACATCTGCCATGGTATAGATCATACCCCAAGCTACATAGACAACTGCCGAATAAATCATCAACTGCGTTTTCGGCAGGTTCGGGCTTAAATACATCAAAATGGTCAGCACGGCAATTGGGATTGCCGCGTACAAAATATACGGCTTCATTTTGCCGCGCTTGGTGGTGCGGCGGTCTACAATCATTCCCATCAGCGGGTCGTTAATTGCATCCCAAATCCGCGCAAGCAGCATCAAAAGCAGGACGAACATCGGCGCTAACTGCAACACATTCAAATAATAGTCGCTGATGTAGCTGGACATCATCGCATAAATCATGCCCTGCCCCATCGCCCCGACGGCAAATAACTTGAATTCTTTGCTCGGTACAACGTAGCCTTTATTTCCCTTCGTTTTGGATTTTTCCTTTTTCATAAGAACACGCCACCTTCCTCTTACAAAGTATACAAAAAAGAATACCACAAAAAGGATATTTAGTAAAGTGTGAATAAGTAAAATCCTTGTAAAAAAATAAGCGCAATCGGTAAAAACCGATTGCGCTTGCTTTTGTATGATATGGAAAGATCACCAATAGAAACTCTCTGCCGGTTGGTTTTTCGCGATTTCCGCTTTTACAGCGTCGGGCATTTTATCCGCATGGACATACGCCTTCGCATAAGTGCCGTCGGTGTATTCCAGCACGACGATATAATCGTTCGGGGATAACTCTGCACGGGTGACAATGCCCTTATAAATCGACTGCATCGTCAAATTGTCGGTCGTTTTGTAAACGGTCGGTTTGTCCGCGGCAGAAATGCCCTCATAGTTACCTGTAAACTCCGCATAATTGTCTGCGGTACTGCTTTCGCCGATAAACTCACAGGCAAAGGAATCTCCGTATGTTAACCAGCGGTCATAATAGGATTCACGGAAACGCTCTGCGACCTTCGTGCCGTAAATAGCCTTGAGCGTTTTGTCGCCCGTCAGCGCGTCGTAATAGCCAACGGATTTTAAGAATGCCACAGTATTGACCATGTCGGCGGTGATATAGAAGTTCGGCAAGCCGTCTGTCGCTGTTTTTCCGGTAAATACATCGTCCTCGAAAGATTCGCCGTCCTCGCCGCCAACCGTATCAACAATTACATCGTCTGCACCGTATACGGCGGTGACACCCTCGTAAACGACCGTGTCTGTCAGCAGCACATCCGTGTTCTCATCTGCAATCAAGTGAAAAGTGATAAGCCCCAAGCTTTCCTGCGGGTTATAGTGATTTTCGGGCGTTTGCGCCGTCAAATCTTTATACAGACAATCGAGCAAGGTCTGCCGCTGTTCGGCAGTTAGTTCCAATGTCGTTTCGGTCGTTAAAGTTTTGTTGTAAAGGCGAATGTCCTCGCTTTCACGCACGGCGCGGATTTTACGATATTCGTTGTAAGCGGTCAAATCACCGTTGGAAAGCGTACCGTTCATCTGGTCGGCTTTCGGGCGCTCCACCTTTTTGAGTTCATCTTTAAAAATGCGGTCAAGCACGCTTTGCTGATAGACGGTTTTATCCGCCTGCTGTAAGGCGTTCAAAATGTCGTCGGACACACCGTAATAATTGCGTAAAACCTGTTTGCCGTTTTTGAGGGTATACACGATTTTGACGGAAACGGGGTACACGCCGTTAAAGTCCTCGTCTAAAACAGTCGGGTCGGTTTTGCCTGCGTCCACCAGCAGTTTATGCACGCCGCGGACAAATTCAATATCCTTTTCTTCGGTATATGCCCCCTTCGGTGCGGTATCCGCCGACGGCATGCCTGCAATATAGTAGCCGTAGAAGTCTTCCGTAGGCTGCAACTGATAATTTTGATACGGCAAAGAGATTTGCGCCGAAGCAATATCCGCCGTTTCGGGGATTTTGTTTGCCGCACCGAAATAGCCCGTGGCAAAGAACACGAAAATCAGCGCGGTCAACGCCAACTGTATGGGTAATGCAGGCAAATCCTTTACGAATTGCCGCACATTGCGAAGCAAAATCAAACTCAAAATCGCATAAATTACAACAAACACGACTGCGCCGACCGCCAGAGCAATCGCCGTGCCTTTGCTTTGCAATAAGTCAAACACTATTGCAAAGCCGAAAATGCCAACCAAGAAGATACCGACAAAATTGAGCACCTTGTTTTTGCCGATAAAGCCGCCGATTTCCGCCTTTCTGCGCTCATAGAAGAACACACCGAACGCAAACAGCGTAGCAGTTACCAGCAACCAGATAATCGGCACCAAAAAGTCGGGATTTTTCCATGCAATCAAATTGCTGCCGTCAGTATAATCGGACAATTTGCCGCCGACACCGCCCTGCGCGTAGGTATATAAGCCTTTCGACATATAGCGAAGCGGATTAAACTGCGGATATTGTTTTGGAAGCGTTTCCACCGTGGTTTCGCCCATATATATATAATTGTTGGAGAAATTAACGCCCAGCGGTGTGCCGAGCACCAGCTTTTGAATGAACACCTGTAAGCAGGTGAACAGAATTTCGGGGAACAGCAATAAAATGCCCGAAAACAGCACGCCCTCAAACGCCGTGCCGACGGTAGTAAACACCACGGCGGTCAGCGTATAGGAAAATGCCACTACGGAAAACATACCGATGAGCAAATAGAAAAACGCGGTGAATAAATAGCGGTTTGCACCGAGCACGACCAAGTTCGTAATGAGTGCTATAAGCATTGGCACGGCGACGGACAGCCCGACAAGCGTAAGCCCCGACAGATATTTTGCCGTAAACAGCCTTGTACGCTTTATGCCGAGGCTGTAATAGACATTGACGGTCTTTTTGCCCGTGATAAAACGGAAGGTCGCAATCCCCATTAAAAGCCCGATGCCCAACAGCGCCGCAATGATCATATAGCGCATATAGGTCATACTGCCCGAAAACAGAAATGTATACTGCTCTTTAAAATTGATATTCGTGACTTGTCCCGTCTGTTCATTTACACTCGTTTTCTCACGAAAGCACAGTATCGGCGTCAGGCAAAAGGAAAAGAACATCACAACCGCATTCAGCCCGGCGAACAACGCATTGTCCCGAAGCCCCGTGCGGTAGGCATAGCCGAAGTTATTTTGCAAAGATTTGGGTGAAGTCATAATCCGTCCCCTCCATTTCGTCCAAAAATACTTCTTCTAACGACAGCGGCAAGCTTTCGACCATCACGGGGGAAAGCGCGTTTAGTTTTTCCGCCGTCTCTTTTTCGTCGCCCTTGACGGTGATAATCACCATTTTGCCGTCTTTCTTATAGGATTTGACATCAATGCCGAGGGCTTTGATTTGGTCCTGTGTCACATCGTTTTGGAACACCAAACGGAATTTTGCACGGTTTTCGCTCAATTCCGAAATAGACGAGTCAAGTACCAATTTTTTGCCGTTAATCAGTCCGAAGTGGTCGCAAAGCCCTTCTAACTCGTGCAGGTCATGCGACGAAACGATAATCGACGCGTTTTTCTCCTGCATATATTCGTTAATCATATTTTTAATCAATGCGCGCTTGGCGGGGTCTAAACCGTCGAAGGTCTCGTCAAACAGCATAAACGACGGCTGTGTGGCAAAACCCAGCACGATTTCTGCCTGCCGCTGCATCCCTTTGGAAAAACCGTTTAAACGCGCTTTTGTGTCCAACCCGAACACTTCGGCTAACTTATGAAAGGTATCAAAGCTGAAGCCGGGATAATAGCCGTTGTAAAACTTCGCCATTTTCTCCATATTGGCGTAGGGCTGAAAATAGATGTCATCGGGCACATAGAACATATGCTGTTTCATCAGTTCATTGTCGAACGCGTCTTCGCCGTCTAAAAGCACTCTGCCTTCTTCGGCTTTATACACGCCCGTAATTGTTTTCAACAGCGTGGTTTTGCCTGCGCCGTTGTAGCCGATGAGCCCGTACAGAGAGCCGTCGCCGACCGTAAAACTGATGTCGCTGATTGCCGTAAACGAACCGAATTTTTTGGTTACGCCTTGTACTTCAATCATGGTATTACCTCCTTTAACCACAAGCTGTGGTGCCTACAAGCCCACTATACCCTATCCCGAAACACTTTGTCAATTAAAAACACCGCATTGTTACTAACTTGTAAGAATGCGGTGTTACTTTTTGGAAAATTGTTAACTTTTTTGTAAGAATTCTGCGCCGTAGACGGCTTCCCCATCTGTTTTTCGGAGCGTCACGCGGCAAAGAGAACCCGGCGCGGCGGTCTCACTTGCAAAATACACGGGTGTGTAGTTTGCGGTATATCCGAAATGCAAGCCGTTTTCGGTTTTGTGCTCACAAAGCACTTCGACGGTTTTGCCGATTTGACGCTGTAAAAATGCGGCGCGAAGTTCGGCGGCAACTGCCAAAAGTTCGGCGGCACGGCGTTCCTTTACGCCCTTTTCCACCTGCTCGTCAAAGGTCGCGGCGCGCGTGCCCTCGCGCACGGAATACGGAAACACATGGATTTTCTCAAAGCCGATTCGCTTTGCAAATTCTACGGTTTCTTGAAAATCCTCCTCGGTTTCGCCAGCAAAACCGACCATAATATCGGTGGTCAAAGTGCATTCGGGAAACGCGGCACGCAGTTTCTGCGCCAGCGCCGCGTAATCCGCCGCCGTGTAGTGACGGTTCATTCGCTGTAAGGTGCGGTCACAGCCGCTTTGCAAGGAAATGTGGAACTGCCCGCAGAGTTTGGGCAATTTGGAAAGCGCTTCAATCACTTCATCGGTAATGTGGTCGGGCTCTAACGAGCCTAACCGCACGCGCAAAACGCCCGACGGCGTGCACGCCGCCGCCACAGCGTCTGTAAAGTGCTCGCCGCTGTCTTTGCCGTAGGCGGAAAGGTTAATACCGACCAGCACAAGTTCACGGTAGCCCGCGGCACTTAAAGCATACGCCTCTTTTTCGATTTCGGCAATCGGCTTGGAGCGCACGCGCCCGCGCGCGGTGGGAATAATACAATAGGAACAAAAACGGTCACAGCCGTCCTCAATTTTCAAAATCGCGCGGGTACGCTCGTGAAAATCCGTAATCGGCGCACCGAGAAACGGCTCGCCGCTTTGATGCGGTTCCACAGCAAAAAGCCGCGTTTGTGTTTCAAAATATGCACGCAGTTTTTGGGGCAATGCGACATTATTTTTGTTGCCGATGACAATATCCGCCGCCGTCAGCGCCGACGCCGCATCGGGAAACGCTTGGGGCATACAGCCCGTAAGCACCACGGTGCTTTCGGGAAAATTGCGTTTCAGCCGCCGCACCAACTGCCGCGTTTTGCGGTCGCTTTCGGCAGTCACGGTGCAGGAATTGACCACGAAAATGTCTGCGTTGCTGTCCTGCAGCGTGATTTCATAGCCGTTTTTCAAAAGCTGTTCCGTGATTTCCTCAGTTTCGTACTGATTGACTTTGCAACCGAGTGTATACAATTTGACTTTCATAAAAACCTCTTTTGCCGCTTGGATAAACGCGGGCGCTTTCGACCATACTGTTCATGGTGATACGATGAAAAAATTTCGGGAATATTTTTGTGTATATTCGTTCGGTGCACTGCTCTACTGCCTAATCGAAGTCCTGTTTCGCGGCTTTACGCATTGGACGATGGGTGTGACAGGCGGCGCGGCGCTGTTGGGGATTTACCATATCAATGAAAAATGTATCCGCCGTCCGCTTTGGCAGCGCTGTTCGTTCGGCTGTTTACTGATTACCACGCTGGAGCTCTTAGTCGGCTTGCTTGTCAACCGTTTGTTTCATTGGAATGTTTGGGATTACAGCACGCGGCGTTTCAATATATGCGGACAGATTTGCCCGCTTTTTTCCTTTTTTTGGTTTTTGCTGTGTTTCCCTGCGTGTTTTTTATGCAAAGGGCTGAAAAAGCATTTCTGCAAATAATCATGCGGTAAATACAGATTGCAAAAAGGCAAATGCGTCGTCCATCCACCCTTCGGCATCCGTGCCCTCGGCAAGACCGATGCCGTGCCCGCCGTGTTCGTACAGATGCAGTTCACACCGCACGCCTTTTTCGTCGAGCGCTGTTTTTAGCATCACGCTGTTTTCATATGGCACGGATTGGTCGTCTTTATTATGCCACACAAAGGTGGGCGGATAACTTTCAGTCACGCGCTGTTCCACCGAAGCGGCGTTTTGCTCGGTATGCCCCGACAAAAGCCCCAACAGGCGGCGACGCGAAACGGCATGCGTCAGTTTGCCCATCGTCACAACGGGATAGCAAAGCACCACCGCCGACGGCTTAATGCCGTATACCGCACCGTTGTATTCCCCGTCAAAGCGCGCGTATTCCGCGGCGAAAAAGCCCGCCAAATGTCCGCCTGCCGACGAACCCATCAACGCGATTTTGGTGCTGTCCAGCTTCCAATCTGCGGTATGGCTGCGAATAAACTGCATCGCGCGGGCAACGTCCTCCATCGGGGCAGGATAGCGTGCCGCCGCTTTGACACGATACCACAGCACAAATGCATTATAGCCGTGCGTATTGAAATATTCGGCAAAAGGCTTACCTTCGTTGAAATCGGAAATCATTGAATACGCCCCGCCGGGTAAAATCAGCACACTCGGCGCGTTGTTTCCGACAACATAGCAATCCAAGCGCACCGCTTTTTTATTCGGCGTGACCTTGATTTCTTTTTTCTCGTACAGCGGATAGGTTTGCATACCGTAAACTTCCTTTCGCCTGTAATTTCGGCTTTATCGTATCATATTTCCGCAGGCACTGCAACTGTCTGCTGTTCGATTTTTCGCATCTTTCGGAATTCCTTGACGACCATCATGCCCGAAAGCAACGCCGCTACGGTGTCGGCAATCGGACCTGCATACATAGCACCGTCTAAGCCAAAGAAAATCGGCAGCACGAGTAAAAGCGGCAACAGGAAAATCACCTGCCGCGTGAGCGACAGCAAAATTCCTTTTTTCGCCTTGCCGATAGAGGTAAAGAAATTCGAGGAAATCGGTTGTATCGCATCTAAAAACAACGCCATTAGAAATACGCGGATATACCGTTCCGCAAAAGCAAAGTAGGTTTCGTCGCCCGTGCCGAACAGCCCGATAATCTGCCGTGGGAATACCTGAAACACGACGTAGAAAGTCACGGCAATTCCTGTACCGAACGCGAGAGCTAACCGCAGGGTTTTGCGCACACGCGCATATTTCTTCGCCCCGTAATTATACCCCGCAATCGGTTGCAGTCCTTGGGAAATCCCAATGACAAACGAAAAGAATATCATCGTGACTTTCGAAATAATGCCCGAACACGCAAGCGGAATTTCACTGCCGTACACAGACTGCGCACCGTAGTGCGTCATGGTGTTGTTCATAACAATTTGCACAATCATCATTGCAAGCTGATTAAAGCAGTGCGAGGTCCCCAATGACGCGATTTTTAACGCGTCTTGCAGGTATAAAGCAAAATGCCGTTTTTGCAAATGCACACTTTTATAGCGGAACAGATACGCCGCCACCATCACGGCGGACACAACCTGCCCTGTCACCGTAGCAATCGCGGCGCCCGCCATACCCATTTGGAATTTGAATATCAACAGCGGGTCTAAAATCGTATTGAGCACCGCACCCGTCAGCGTACAAAGCATCGAGTACCGCGGGCTGCCGTCGGCACGCACCAGCGCCGTACCGCCCGTCGTAAAAATTAAAAACGGAAAGCCGTAAGCGGTAATGCCCGTATAGGTGAGCGCGTATGTGAGCACGTCTTCAGTTGCACCGAATGCGCGCATTAAGGGTCGCAGGAAAATGAGCACCAAAACGGAAATGGTCACACCGACCGTACAAAGCAGCGTTGCCGCATTGCCGACTGCGGTTGCCGCCTCTTCCTCTTTTTTAGCGCCGAGCTTTAAGCTAAAGGTCGCCGCGCCGCCCACGCCGAACAGCAATGCCGCCGCCGTACAAAGGGTGGACAGCGGAAACGCGACATTCGTCGCGGCGTTGCCGAGCATACCGACGCTGCGCCCGATAAAAAACTGGTCCACGATATTGTAAAGCGCGCCCACGAGCATGGAAATGACGCTCGGCACGGCATAACTGCGCAGAAGCTTACCGATTTTTTCTTCCTCTAACGGATTTTTCACCATACGGTTTATATCCTCCAACAAAAAAACCGCCGAAAAGCGGTTTGCAAAATCTAAAAATTGAACTATAATAAAACTATACTGAGTATACGCAAAATTCGACGAAAAATCAAGGCGCAAAATGCCGAAAAATACGCAAATGCCGCAGCATTTTTTGGCACAACGCAAAGGGGAACGCACAAATGGACGAAAAGATTTTACAGCTCAAGGAAATTTTAACAAAAAGCCGTCATCTTTGCGTGTTTACGGGCGCAGGCATCAGTTGCCCGTCGGGCATTCCCGATTTTCGCTCGGCAGACGGGCTTTATAATCAGAAAAGCGGATTGAACATTCCGCCCGAAGAAATCATCAGCCACACCTTTTTCACAGCGCACACAGATTTGTTTTACGATTTCTACAAATCCAAAATGCTCTATCCAAACGCGCAGCCCAACGCGGCGCACCGCTTTTTTGCGGATTTGGAACGAGAAGGAAAAACCGTTTCGGTCGTGACACAAAATATTGACGGTTTGCACACGGCGGCAGGCAGCAGCCGCGTATTTGAAATTCACGGGAGCGTATTGCGCAATCACTGCATGCACTGCGGCGCATTTTACGGTTTGGAAGCTGTGGCAAAAAGCGACGGCATACCGCACTGCACAAAGTGCGGCGGCGTTATCAAGCCCGATGTGGTGCTGTATGAAGAGCCGCTTGAAGAAAAAACCGTGCAGGGCGCAATACACGCGATTGCAGCGGCAGACACGATGGTCATTATCGGCACTTCCTTAGTGGTATACCCCGCCGCGTCGTATGTGCGATATTTCGGCGGTGAAAAGCTTGTCATTCTCAACAAAACCGCGACGGAGTATGACCGATTGGCGCAACTTACGATATATGACGACATTGTGCATATCGTAGAGCAGATAAAGGCAATTTATGCGTAGGGTCGGGTAACCTCAGCCGCTTGCGGCATTTGTTGTCATTCTGAGCTGTCAAGCGAAGAATCTCATTTCGCACATTCTGAATTTTGTGTTGTTTGTGATTCTTCACTTCGTTCAGAATGACATATTTTTGTTTTGTTGTGTATTTGCGGAATGACACAAAGGTCGTTCCCTACAAGATGGTACTTCCAATCGAGAGAATATGGAAAGATAACCTACAATGTAAATTAACGATTTGTTCCGCGTCACACGCGGCGAAACGGCATGACCGTTCCCTACGTTCGTATTGCATTTTGTACGCGCCGTTTTTACTCTTTTCGCACGGCAAGACAATAATTTACATTGTCAAACGCACGCAAAGGCATTTCAGGGTTGGCGCGGTTGTGCAAGGCGAAATACTGCGCTGTGATAGCGTCGGGGGTCAAGTGCTCATACACGCGAAAGCCGCAATCCGACAGCACCCGCGTGAGTGTCGCCAGTCTGTATCCGCCGTACATTTTCTCCCCTGCCGTGCGTGCCAGCTGCAACTGTTTTCGGGCACGGACACCCGCTTTCTGCGTAAACGCGTTTTCGTCAGGATAATCAAACACCAAACTACTGCCCGCACAAAGCAGTTCCCCCAAGACAGATAACAGACGCACAAAATCCGCCGTCGGCAAATAATACACAAGCCCCAGCAAGCTGCAAACGGTCTGTTCGGCGCGGTTAAATTCGGAATTTTCAGAGAGGACTTGTTCCCACCCGTTTTGTGCGAAATCCGCAGCAATATACCGTACATTTTCGGGCGGCGTAATATCGGCGCGCGCCAAGCGCGCAATTTTATCTTGTATTATCGAGGGACGGTCGATTTCTAATATCCGTAAACGCTTCGCAAATTCGGGTTGACGATACGGAAAGGTATCGTACCCCGCTCCCAAAATCAAATATTGGCTTGCGCCGATGTTCGCGGCAGTGCGCAGTGCCTGCTCCGAAAAGGCGGCACGACCGAGCACCG
The DNA here is from genome assembly GCA_051881355.1 of Candidatus Fimenecus sp. GTDB lineage: Bacteria > Bacillota > Clostridia > Oscillospirales > Acutalibacteraceae > Fimenecus. The sequence goes on from JBJEPS010000069.1 coordinate 90,510, forward strand.
ATGGGCAAAGGTATTCTGTCGCAACATAGCGCAGCGCCTGTTCCTTTGTGCCCGAAAACTGCGGGGCAAAAAACGAAATACCTTTTGCCATATGTTCTCCGACAGCGTGATACTCCCCGTCTGTTAAGAGTTTGCGCGACACCTCGTCCTCCAATACCCGCACCGCATACTGTTCGTTGTGCCACGCGCGGGCAAACAAGCTGACAAGTGCGGTCATACTTTCTTTTTTCTGCATTCAAATCACCTCTCTATTCTGAATAACACATACGCCGAAAAAGTACAAGACTTGATTTTTTGAGCAATTTGTGGTAATATACAAACAGAAAAAAGAAAAAATTTTAAAAAAGATGCCTCGGCAACCGCCGAGGCATCTTTTTTTTATTCGGTTTGGAGCGCTTGCGCCTGCAACGCCAAAATTGCGTCCTGCACCTCTTTTGTCAACGTAGGCACATCTTTGCCGTCGGGTGAAATGGGTTTTCCGAAATTGACATCGACCTTGAATTTTTTCATATGCTTCCAATCAAAGAAGCGCAGCATTTTCCGGTCGCGCGGCAGAATATCGTACGCACCTTTGACATAAACGGGCACAATCGGCACGCCTGCATCAATCGCCAGTACGCTTGCGCCGCTTTTCATTTCGCGGAAAATACCGTCGGCGCTGCGTGTGCCCTCGGGGTGAATGACCACGCCCCAATTTTCGTGCAGCTTGTCGCAAAGGCTGTTCATTGTTTTCATGTTGATGCCGCTGCGGTCCACGGGTACCATACCCGCGGATTTAATCAGCTTGCGGCTGAACGGGTCGTTTCGGAACAGTTCCTTTTTCGCCATACAGCAAAGGGTTTGATAGCGTTCCTTGGAAAACGCCGACGAAATATATAAATAGTCAATTTTGGAAACATGGTTGGCGCAAAGAATAAAGCCTTTGTCCGTCGGGACATTTTCAAAGCCGTGCACACGCAGTTTATATACAAAACGTGCCGCGTTGCGGAAGAAAGCATACGCCAAATAGTCGGAATTGCTTTTTTCTTGGGGATAATCGACATCTTCCCTGCCGATGGCTTCGTTTTTAACGCCTTTGTTTTGGAGCGCCGCCACGACATCAAGCACCGTCATATTGTCATTATAGTAGCTTTCGATATTGATATGATAAATATCTTCCAGCTCCAGCGCCAAATTGATAGAGCTTAAAGAGTCAATGGAAAGCTCCGTGAAGATTTTGGTATCAGGGGTAATCTCCGCCACATCGGTATTCGCGACGCGCGCCACAACAGAACGCACCGTCGAGAGCATATCGTTTTCGTCCGCGGTTTGCGTTTGCGGTGTTTCGGCAGCTTCCGGCGTTTCCGAAAGGGCTTGCTGTTTCAGCAGATAACGCTTCGGTTTTTGCAAAGAGGTACGCGGGATTTCAGCAACAAAATGGGTTTTCGCCACGCGCATATACTGCGTAAGCTGTGCACTTTTCTCGCGAATGGCAGCGGTGATGGCGTCCAAACGTTCTTTGGCGGTCGTTTCGGGTACAATAAAGGCGTGAATATCATCGTAATCCGCACCCGCATGCGGCACGCCGCAAATGACAAACTCCTTGACGCCGGGCAGATCGGAATATTTTTCCTCCACATCGTCGGGCGTCATTTTTTTGCCGTTGGCAAGTACAATATTCTCTTTAGAACGCCCCGTGATGCGAACATAGCCGTTTTCGTCCTGCGTACCGAGGTCGCCGGTCATAAACCAACCGTCCGCTGTAAAGGCAGCTTTCGTGGCTTCTTCGTCACGGAAATAGCCTTTCATCATATAAGGGGATTTTATCAGCAATTCGCCGCTGTCACTGAATTTCAGAGATACCGCAGGGTAAGGCTTCCCGCAGGAATCGGTTTGGATATCTTCAGGACGGTTGCCGACAGTGGGAATATTGGTCTCCGTCGCGCCGTAAGTAATCAAAATGTTAAAGCCCGTACCGTAATAGAAATCGGCAACCTCTTTGGATAGTGGTGCGCCCGCGGAGCAAAGAAACTGGAGACTGCCGCCAAAGCCTTCGTGAATACTTTTAAACAGTTTTTTTCCTAAAAGGCTGCCGTTTTTGCGGCGCAGCTTTAAGCAAATCGGGAAAAATGTGTTAAACATCACACGGGTGGCGGCTTTGGAATTGATTTTGCGAAGAATTTGCGTACGGAACAGTTCGTACAGCTTCGGCACACCGGGCAGCACCGTGGGGTGTACCTCCGAAAATGCGCCGAGCACTGCCTCGGCACTCAGAGACTCAATATAATGCACCTGTGCACCCGAAAGCGCAGGTCCCAACACCAAGCAAATCAAGCCGTAAATATGGCTGTTCGGCAACACCGACAAAAAGCGTTCCTCGCTTGTCAAATGCTGTTCTTTCAGCGTCATTTGCGTGGTGAGAATTAAACTGTCATGGCAGTGCATAATTCCCGCCGCCTTGCGCGTGGTGCCCGAAGAAAAAATAATGCAGGCAATGGTTTCGTCTCTGTCGGGTGTTTCGGATAACTCCGACGATACCGTTGTGTGATACCCCGCAAGCGGAGAAGCATCTAAAATATTAAACACCGGGAACAAAAAAGGTGGGATTTCTGTGAATTTCGCCGCCGTTTTGGGCGAAAAAAACGCCGCGCGCACATCGGACCGAAGAATAAAATCCGTAAGTTCCGCTGCCGCCATCGACGCGTCAATCAAAGCCGACGTGCAATGTAATTTGCACGCAGCCAAAAATGCAATTGTCCACTCCGGGCAACTTTCCGAAACAAAAGCTACACGGTCGCCTGCCTTTACGCCTGCCGCCGTTAAAGCGTTGGCATACTGTTCAACTTTCGCGAACGTCTCGCCGTAGGTATAGGCACGTTTGTCACCGTTATCCATGGTCATAGACATCGCAGGTTTTTCGGGGTGGGACTGGTTGATTTCGTAAACCGTTTCAAAAATATTCATAGGCTACTCCGATACACAAAATATTGGATTTTGGCTATATGCACAAAGTTTAACACACAACCATGGAATTGTCAAACATTTTGCCTGTTTTTCCAACATTTTCGCCGAAAATAGACCAATGAGTTCTCTTTTTGACGGGGTACAAGCAAAGGAAAGGCATTATCCTTTACACATTTCGACTGCCGTAATTGATATTTGCTTTCCGCGCTTGGTGGTGTTGTTCTTTGCGCGGTATACGGTACACTTGCCCGTCCTTGCGAAAACGAGCCCCTGTTTGCTGAAAGAAAAACGGTACATTTGCCGCAATGCATTGCGCACGAATGTCCAAAATCCATTGGTAGTCGCATACGCGTGCGTCTTCCCCGGACTCCCCTGCCGCCGTCACGCCGCGGATTTCGGGCGTTAAGTATTTTGACAGGTCAATCGGCGTAAGCAACGGGGAACAGATAATTTCTTTATATTTCGCTTTTGCCGAAAGTAAGTAGGGCAACCGGTAATCGGCGCGGTCTTGATTTTCGACGGTACAGCAAACCACCACATTTGGGTATCCGTCGCCCCAATCGGGCGGCAGGCACTGCGAAAGACGGTCTATGCGTTTGGTGATAAACAAAAAGATGCAGTCGTTTCGGGTTTTCATCATTTCCCACGCTTCATCGCGCCAAGCGTCTGCGTCTTCCAGCAAAAAATCGGACGTAAAGCAGGTGTAGATAAGCGTGCCTGCGGGGATTTTGTAATTCCCTTTTCTATCCTTCTTCACAGGCAGATTGAAATTCTGCGTTTTATAGACAGTACTGCTGTCGCGGTCATATTTCGCGTCGGTGCGGTAGACATAGCAATGTTTGCACCCCGTACTGATTTTTTGACAGCCGTGCCACAAATTCCAAGTCACCGATTGCATATGCGTGTCCTCTTATTTCAAAAGCGGTTTTAAATACTGCCCCGTATAGGATTTTTTACACTTTGCAACTTCTTCAGGTGTGCCCTCGGCAACCACCGTGCCGCCGTTGTCGCCGCCCTCGGGGCCTAAATCGATAATATGGTCGGCAACTTTAATCACATCGAGATTATGCTCAATCACCACCACGGTGTTGCCGCCGTCTACGAGCTGCTGCAGCACATCAATCAGACGGTGGACATCGGCGGTATGCAAGCCTGTGGTTGGCTCGTCCAAAATATAAATCGTTCTGCCCGTGGGGCGACGCGAAAGCTCGGTGGCGAGCTTGACGCGCTGTGCCTCACCGCCCGAAAGCGTGGTGGCGGGCTGACCGAGTTTCACATACCCTAAGCCTACATCGTAAATGGTTTTCAGCTTGCGATAGATTTTCGGGATATTCTCAAAAAAGCCCATCGCCTCTTCAACGGTCATTTCTAAAACGTCATAAATGGATTTGCCCTTATATTTGACCTCCAAGGTTTCGCGGTTAAAGCGCGCGCCCTTGCACACATCGCACGGCACATAGACATCTGCCAAAAAGTGCATTTCAATTTTTACAATGCCGTCGCCCTGGCACGCCTCACATCGCCCGCCTTTGACATTAAACGAAAAGCGGCTGGCAGAAAAGCCGTGCATTTTGGCGTCCTGCGTTTGGGCAAACAGATTTCGAATATCGGTAAACACACCCGTATAGGTCGCGGGGTTGGAACGCGGCGTTCTGCCGATGGGCGACTGGTCAATATCGACCACCTTGTCGAGATTTTCCAGCCCTAAAACATCTTTGTGCTTGCCGACGGGCTTTTTCGCGCCGTTCAATTCGTTGGCAAGGTGCTTATACAGAATTTCATTGACAAGCGACGATTTCCCCGAACCCGAAACGCCCGTCACAGCAATAAATTTGCCCAACGGAAAATGTACGTCGATATTTTTCAGATTGTTTTCCGCCGCACCGCGCACCACGACTTCTTTACCGTTCCCCGCGCGACGGGTTTCAGGCACCAAAATTTTACGGTTGCCGCTCAAATACTGTCCTGTAACGGAATCAGGGCAGTTTTTAATTTCCTCGACTGTGCCGGCGCAGACCACTTCCCCGCCGTGCACACCCGCGCCCGGACCGATGTCTACAATATAATCGGCAGCGTACATCGTATCCTCGTCGTGCTCGACCACAATCAAGGTATTGCCGAGGTCACGCAGGTGTTTCAAAGTCCCGATAAGCTTTTCATTGTCCCGTTGGTGCAGTCCGATGCTTGGCTCGTCCAAAATATACAAAACGCCCATTAAGGAAGAACCGATTTGCGTTGCCAAACGAATACGCTGGCTCTCGCCGCCCGACAGCGTTCCCGCCGAACGGGAAAGCGTTAAATATTCTAAACCGACGCTCGACAAAAACTGCAACCGACTGCGGATTTCCTTTAAAATCTGCGTGCCAATCATCTGTTCGCGCTCGGAAAGCTGTAAGCCGTCCAAAAATGCCAGTTCTTTGGCAATCGACATTTGCGTAAATTCATAAATATTGATGCCGCCGACCGTCACCGAAAGCGAAATCGGTTTTAACCGTGCGCCGTGGCAGTCGGGACAGTCGCAGGCTTTCATCACCTGCTCAATTTCCCAACGCGACCACTCGCTGGTGGACTCCTTGTAACGGCGCTCCAAATTATTGATAATCCCTTCAAATTCGGCATTATAACTGCCCGTACCGTACACATTGGTGCGCTGCATTTTGAGTTTTTCGCCCTTTGTACCGTACAAAAGCGCGTCCAACGCCGCTTTCGACAGGTCGCAAATCGGGGTATCCAAGGTGAATTTAAACTTTTTGGCAAGCGCTTCGTAGTACATTTGCGCAATGGTGCCGCCCTCGGCGTTCGTCCAGCCGCTTGCGCGAATGGCACCGTCTCGAATAGACAGCTTTTTATTCGGAATGACCAAATCAGGGTCTACCTTTAAAAACACACCGAGCCCCGTGCAGGTGTCGCACGCGCCGAACGGATTGTTGAACGAAAACATACGAGGCGTCAATTCGTCAATCGACGCGCCGTGTTCAGGGCAGGCATAGTTCTGTGAAAAAAGCATATCCTCGCCGTCCAAAATATTGACGAGCACCGTGCCGCCCGTTAACGCGGTGGCTGTCTCTATGGAATCCGCCAAACGGCTGCGAATATCATCGCTCAATACCAAACGGTCTACAACAATTTCAATCGTATGCTTAATGTTTTTGTCGAGCTTGATTTCTTCGGACAAATCATAGAGATTGCCGTCAATACGCACGCGCACAAAACCCGAGCGGCGCGCGGCGTCCAGTTCCTTTTGGTGCTCGCCCTTTTTGCCGCGGGCAACAGGCGCCATCACCTGAATTTTGGTGCCGTTTTCAAGCGTCAAAACACGGTCTACAATCGTATCGACCGACTGGCGTTCGATTTTTCGCCCGCAAACGGGGCAATGCGGCACGCCGATTCGCGCATACAGCAAGCGTAAATAATCGTAAATCTCCGTCACCGTACCGACGGTGGAACGCGGGTTTTTCGAAGTGGTTTTTTGGTCGATGGAAACAGCGGGAGAAAGCCCGTCAATCGAGTCGACATTCGGCTTTTCCATTTGGCCTAAAAACATACGCGCATAAGAGGAAAGCGACTCCATATAGCGGCGCTGTCCCTCGGCGTAAATCGTATCAAACGCCAACGAGGATTTGCCCGAACCGGAAAGCCCTGTCAGCACTACCAATTTATCGCGCGGAATTTCGACATCAATATTTTTTAAATTGTGCTCTCTCGCACCCTTGATTACAATGCTTTTACTTGCCATCAGCGTTTGCCCTCTTTAAGTTCCTTGATTTTGTCACGCAACATTGCCGCGTGCTCGAATTCCAGCAGTTTTGACGCCGCGTGCATTTCGGCGGTCAGTTTGGCAATCATCGCCTGCCGCTCGCGCGCACTCAGGCGTTGATGCGGCTTTTCGTCCGCATGGGTAGAGATTTCCAAAATCTCGCGGACATCTTTTTGAATGGTTTTCGGTGTAATGCCGTGCGCTTCGTTATACCGCATCTGCTTTTCACGGCGGCGGCAGGTCTCCTCTATCGCGCGTTCCATAGACGGTGTGACGCTGTCGGCATACATTATGACCTCACCGTGTGCATTGCGCGCCGCTCTGCCGACCGTTTGAATGAGCGAGGTTTCCGAGCGCAAAAAGCCCTCTTTGTCCGCGTCCAAAATCGCTACAAGCGACACTTCGGGAATGTCAAGCCCCTCGCGCAACAGGTTAATACCGACGAGCACATCGAACTCCCCTAACCGCAAATCGCGGATAATCTCCATACGCTCAATGGTATCAATGTCATAATGCATATACTTGACCTTGATGCCGTTGGTATCCAAAAAGTCGGTTAAGTTTTCCGCCATTTTCTTCGTCAGCGTTGTTACAAGCACACGCTCGCCGCGTTCGGTGCGCAAGTTGATTTCGGAAATCAAGTCCTCAATCTGCCCGTCGGTGGGGCGTACAAAAATTTCGGGGTCTAAAAGCCCTGTCGGACGAATGACCTGCTCGGCAATTTGCATGCTCTTCTGCTTTTCCAAATCGCCGGGTGTGGCGCTGACAAAGATTTTCTGCCCGACGCGTTCATAAAATTCATCGAAAGTCAGCGGGCGGTTGTCAAACGCCGACGGCAGACGGAAGCCATATTCCACAAGCGACTCCTTGCGGGAACGGTCACCGCCGTACATTCCGCGCACCTGCGGCAATGTAACATGGGATTCGTCTACAAACAAAATAAAATCGTCAGGAAAATAGTTTAACAGTGTAAACGGCGCAGAGCCGGGTGCACGCCCGGACATCACGCGGGAATAGTTTTCAATGCCTTTGCAAAATCCCGTTTCGCGGAGCATTTCCATATCGTATTCGGTACGCTGGCGAATGCGCTGTGCCTCTAACAGCTTGCCCGCTTTGGTGAATTCCTCGACCCGCGCTTCCATTTCTGCTAAAATTTCTTCTATCGCTTTTTCGAGTTTATCGGGCGACACGACATAGTGCGACGCGGGGTAAATCGCCACATGGGACACCACATTTTTGACCTGTCCTGTCAGCGCGTTGATTTCGGAAATCCGGTCGATTTCGTCCCCGAAAAACTCGACGCGAATGGCGGTATCGTTCGAGTACACGGGGAAAATCTCGACCACATCGCCGCGCACACGGAATTTGTTACGAATAAAATTGACATCGTTGCGCTCGTACTGAATTTCAACCAGCTTTTTGAGCAAATCATCGCGGTTTTTCTGCATACCCTGGCGAAGCGAAATCACCATATTGCGGTAGTCAATCGGGTCGCCCAAGGTGTAAATGCAAGACACGCTCGCCACGATAATCACATCGCGCCGTTCCGACAGCGCAGAGGTCGCCGAGTGGCGCAGTTTGTCGATTTCGTCGTTAATCGCGGAGTCCTTTTCGATATAAGTGTCGGTTGTCGGAATATACGCCTCGGGCTGATAGTAGTCATAATAACTCACAAAATATTCCACCGCGTTTTCGGGAAAAAATTCCTTAAACTCCGAGCAAAGCTGGGCGGCAAGTGTTTTGTTGTGCGCCAACACCAGCGTCGGGCGGTTCATTTGCGCAATGACATTCGCCATGGTAAAGGTTTTGCCCGAACCCGTCACGCCGAGTAAGGTCTGCTCCATATACCCTTTTTGTAAGCCTTCAACAAGCGCCGCAATTGCTTCGGGTTGGTCGCCCGTCGGCTTGTAGGGGGCGTGCAATTTAAAAATCTGCTCCGACATACATTTCTCCTATATCAAAATAGAACATTTGTTCTAATATCATACTGCAAAACGCAAGGCTTGTCAAGTAGTTTTGCACAGAATGAAAGGTCTATACCCGGATAAAAAAGAAGGCTCAAAATGATTTTGAACCTTCTTTTTACTTCATTTAAAAATAAATTGAAACTTCGGCGAGGACGCCATGGAAAACCATTCGTCGCCCGCAACAATAAAATGGTCATTTAATTGCACCTGCGCATTTTTGAGCATATGGAACAGCTTATTGGTCTCCTCCACATCGGCAACGGACGGCGCCGCTACACCCTCGGGGTGGTTGTGCGCAAGGAGCATGTTGGATGCGCCTGTATGCACCGCTGCCTCCAACAATTTGCGCGTATTAATTTGCGTTTCATTCGCTGTCCCGTCGGAAATGAGCACGGTTTTCAGCACCTTGCACTTGTGATTCATACAAATCGCATAAAAATACTCTGTACTTTTGCCCGCAAACAGCGAAGTGAAATAGTCCCCTGCCGCCTCGGCTGATTTTAAAAACAGCGTATCGGGGCATTGCTTACTGCGGGCATATTTGCCGTACATCGCGGGAATCAGCTTAATTAAAACCGCTGTATTTTCGCTGATACCGCCAATCTGCATCAAGCTTTCTACAGGCGCGTCGAACACCGCCGAAAGAGAGCCAAAAGCGTTAATCAGCCTATGTGCCAATTCATTGGTATCGCGTTGCGGAATGGCATAAAACAACAAAAGCTCCAGTGCGTTATGGTCTTCAAAAGCATCTAATCCCTCACGCAAAAATCGTGCGCGCAGACGCGCACGGTGCCCTGCATGAGGCTGTTTTTCCGCCGCCACCGTTATTTAATTTTGCGGCTGCCGGGCTTAACAAGCTCCAATTCCCCGGCTTTGCAAAGCGGGCAATCCGCTGCTTCCCACGAAGTGACATCTGCAGAATAGACCGCTTTAAACGGTACGCCGAAATCGATTTTGCCGCCCGTGCGGTCAACAATCGAACCAACACCGACGATGTCGCCGCCCGCGGCTCTGACAAGTTCAATCACTTCTTTCACGGAACCGCCTGTGGTCACAACATCTTCTACAATCAAAACCTTTTGCCCGGGCTCGACAACAAAGCCGCGGCGCAAGGTCATTTTGCCGTTTTCATCGCGCTCGGTAAAAAAGTTTTCACAGTGCAGTGCACGCGAAACCTCATACGCCATTTGCACCGCGCCCATGGCGGGACCGATCACAACCTCGACGCCCGCGTCCGCATATTTTTCGCCCAGAGCCGCGCAAAGCTCCTCGCTGTATTTGGTATTACGGAAAATTTTTGCACATTGCAAATAACGGTTGGAATGTCTGCCCGAGGTCAATAAAAAATGCCCCTCCAAAAGGACGCCTGCCTCTTTGAGAATTTCAACCACTCTTTCTTCTGAAAGCATTGTATACACTCCTTCTCGGATTTTCTATTATTTTAACACAAACCGTGTCGTTTGAAAAGAGAAACAGGCGTAAAAATACGCCTGTTTTGTTAAAATTTTAAGATTTTTCGAAACGATTTATGCCATTTGAGCATATACAGCGTGACCAAGCGCGAAAGCGCCACATCATACACCAAAAATACGACATTCCCAAGCCCCAAAAGCATCCAAACGCCCCATTTGCCGAATTCCTCCATCTCTTCCAGCGGCAGTTGAAAAACATAAATAATAATCAGATACGCCGTGACAACAGACACATTGAAAATCAGAAATTTCAAAATCCACAAAAGCACTCGCTTTCGGAGTTTCCCCTCCAAAATCGCTTTGACAATCGGGTAATGCCCGAAAAAGAACACATACATTACGGCTGCTTCTTTGTCCGGCAAAATCAAGATAGACAAAAGGCTGACCGCCGCATACACGCCGAACGCCCATTTTTTATCAACTTCGATAACGACAATCATCAAAAGCACGCCTGCCGCCGCAGGCAGAGCATAGGTCAGCGTCGGAATGACCGCCGTCAAAAACATCATGGTCACGGACAGCGCCGCCACAATCCCGCCGAGCGCGGTTTTAGAAGAATTGCGAAACGAATTTTTCTCTTTCATATCAGCACCCGGGAATTAAATCGCCGCCCATACATTCACAGCAGCAGTCCGCGCACCAAAGTGCTTCGCAGATTTCACAGGCAGAGCACCCGCCCCCACGCGTTTGCCGATAGCCGCCGCGTGCGTTGTTGTTGAGATTGTTAAATGCCGCCGCATATTCACGATTTTGCGGTTCCATTTGGCAAGCGGTTGAAAAGTTGCTGTATGCCTCGTCGAACCAGCCGCGTCGTTGTTGTATGACGCCCTTGAGATAAAACCACTCCGCCGAGCGCTGCTCCCGCGGAATACCGTCAAGCAACATTTCGGCGTCATCGATACGCCCGCTGTTAATGCGCGTACGAATATCGGAAAACTGTGACGCGCCGGAATACGCGCCGCCGTAGTTCGCTTGTGCACCGCCGCCGTAATCTGTATAAGTGTAATCCGCCTGCCCTGTCGGCGTCTGCCCGCGCAGGGCACCGACCGCCGCATCATATGCCGCGTCTAACTCCGCCATTTTTTGCTGTGCAATATCGGCAAGCGGACCGCCCTGTAAGGTATCGTCCTGATATTTCCGCGCCAAAGCGCGGTATGCATCTTTAATTTGCGCCTCACTCGCATTTTCGGGCACACCCAAAACCGCATACGGATTCAGCATCTAACTTCACCTCTTGTTTGCTACGATAGATAGTGCTTGCGGACAGCCGAAAGCGTCGTTTGCATGCCGTCGCGCAAAATATTTTCCAACACGCCGCGGTGCACCGTACCCGATAGCAGGTCAAAGCTCACCGCCGCTTCGTTTTCCGTCATATACAAAGACCGCAAAAGCTTTTCCTGCATGTCTTCAGACGAAAGCGCGGCTTCGTCGGTCACACCGTATTTCACCAAAAACGGATTGTACGAGCCGTTTTTTAAGTCCGCACGCATATCGTCATACGCGTCTATAAGATATACCCATCGACCGACGCAGTAGGCTACACGCGCAACCACGCGGCGATTATCATCATTTTCTATTCCGTGCGAAAAAAGCATCTCCAATGCCTTTGCAGACGGCTCTGCCGCGCGGTCAACGGAAATGCAGTTTTCCGTTTCCAACGCCGCCTGATTTTGCATTGCCGCTTCAATTTGCTCGGCAAAAAAGGGATATCTTTCTTTCGCCTTTTTATATTTCCCGTGCAAAAACGGCTTACACAAGCGCGCGGCGAATTTTTTAAAGCCCTTGCCGTCGGCAATGTTGTCCAACACCTTTTGGTAGGACATCAGCACTGTCAGCGCCGCCGCTTCGCGGTAACTTTCCGGCGGATTTTCGCAGTATCCGCATTTTTTCAGCGGATTGAAACGACATCTTCCCTTTTTGTAGCAGGGCATTTCCGCCTGCAAAGCACAGTCACGCAACAAAACATAAAATGTTGCGTCGTAGCTTAACAGTACCCGTGACAACAGCCCGTATTCTTTCCCGAGGGTTTTGCAAAGCGTGCAGTAAACCGCCTTATATTCTTCATATTCGCGCACGCGAAGCTCCGGCTTGCAGACCTTAACATACCCGAACAAGCAAAGCCCTCCTTAACAAACGGTTTACAGAATGGATGACAGATTTTGCATAATCGCGCCGGCGACTTCGGGGCGGTTCATCGTGTAAATATGAATACCGTGCACACCGTTGGCAATCAGCTCGATAATCTGCTCCGTAGCATAGGCAATGCCCGCCTGTTGTAACGCTTCGGGGTTGTCGCCGAATTTATCAATCATCGTTTTCAGGCGCGAGGGCAACGTTGTGCCCGACAGCGCGCACGAACGCGCAATCTGCCGCTTGTTCATCACGGGCATAATCCCCGCGAGCACGGGAACATCAATGCCTTTTTTGAGCGCGCGGTACAGGAAACTGTAAAGCGCAGTGTTGTCAAAAAACATTTGCGTGATTAAAAAATCTGCGCCGCAGTCCACTTTTTGTTTTAAATGTTCCAAATCCGCATCGGGGCTGTCCGCCTCGACATGCCCCTCCGGATAGCACGCCGCACCGACCGAAAAGCCGCCGAATTTGCGGATAGCGGTTACCAATTCACTCGCATAGCGGTAATGGTCGCTGTCCGGCGTGTAATTCTCAGGCAAATCACCGCGCAACGCCAAAATATTTTCAATGCCGCGCGCTTTTAAATCGCGTAAAATCGTATCAATTTCCGCCTTGGTGCTCGAAGCACAGGTCAAGTGCGCCAGCGAGGGAATTTGTAAATCGTTTTGAATGTGCGCGGCAATTTTCGGTGTATTGACGGACGTGCCGCCGCCCGCGCCGTAGGTCACGCTGATAAAATCGGGCTTAAAGCCCGCAAGTGCGTCTACCGCCGCTTCGACAGGCGCATACGCCGCGTCATTTTTCGGCGGGAACACCTCAAACGAGGTCGTGAATGGTTTCGCTTTTAATTGTTCACTGATTTGCATACTGTTAACCGTCCAAATCCATATATTTCAGCCGTATACGCGCACTGCGGCGCAAAAACGGCATGGCAAGGAATAACAAAAAGAGTACCGTGGAAAACGCGTGCACTGCATTGAACGCCACCGAGGCGGCAAGCGACGCGAACACCGCGGATTTTTCCAAAGGGCGCACATAACAAAGAATATGCCATGTGTCTAATATCATACCATAAAGCAACGCCGAGAACAAGCCGAAAGCTGTGATTTTCCACAGTTTATCGAGGAATTTACATTTTGTTAACAAACCGGAAAGCAGACCGATAAGTCCCCAGGCAAGCATTTGCACGGGCGTCCAAAGGCCCTGTCCAAAGGTAAAATTCGACAAAAGTGCTGCGAGCGCGCCCGTAAGCGCCCCAACACCCGGTCCGAACGCTGCACCTGCCAAAATCACAATTGCCGTGGTCGGCTTAAAATTCGGCACGGCGGCAAAGGCGATTCTGCCGAACACTGCAAGTGCGGTCATTACGGCAGTGCAAACCGTTCTCGACAGGGTAAAAAAGTGTCTATTTTGCTTGCGCATTTTGCACCTCCGAAAGCGATATGGGGCGCTCGTTTTCCGGCAGATAGGAAAACATACGCGCCACCGTGGAGGTATATAAATCCCCGTGCGTGAAAAAGGCGCGGCTCTCGCCCGAAAACACAAATCGACCGTCAAACAGCATGGCACAGCGTTCCGCACACGCGGCGGCAAAATCGAGGTCGTGCGTCACAAGTAGTATAGCTTTGCCCGCTTTTTTCCAATCCGCGAGCAACGGCAAAAGTGCGGTTTTGCTTTCGAAATCCAAGCCTTTGGTCGGCTCGTCTAACAGCAATATGTCGGGCTTTTTCAAAAGTGCCGCGGCAAACGCCACGCGCTGCTGCTGACCGGCGCTCAAATCAAACGGGTTTTTCGTGAGTGTATCATCAATCCCTAAAGCTTTGCAAACTTCCGTTACCGACGGTAAAGGTACAGGTGCTGTGTTTGGCGCATCATTCAGCAGATGAAACAACGCTTTCGGCGTGGGCGGCGCACTCGCAGCGTTTAACACCTCCGCGACGGTTTCAAATGCAAAGCACGCCTGCGGATTTTGCGGCACGGCAGCAATTTTTAAATCGGCAGACAACTTGCGCTTGCCGCTATACGGCTTGTATTCACCCGAAAGCAAGCGCAAAAGCGTGGTTTTGCCCGCGCCGTTTGCCCCGATAACCGTGAACACCTCGCCGCGGCAAAGGGATAAAGACAATTCCGAAAGGACATCTCTCCCCTCGCGCGTGTAGCGAAAAGACGCATTTTTAAGTTCTAAAATCGGTTTTGCGGGGACGGTGACAGGCGTTTTGACGGGCGAAGAAAGATGCGGCACGGCAGTTTGTAAGCATACGCGCGCCTGCGCTTCGGTTTTCGGCAGACTTTCATTTTCGTCTAACGCCCCGAAACAATGCGGCACAAAAACAGACGGTGCGGCGTGTGGGCTGGCACGTAAGAACGCATCAACTGTTGAAAATGTACGGCAGGTACCGTTTTCGAGCGCCAAAACGCTCGTCAGATACGGTAAAAGCGGCTGGATATTGTGCTCGGTTACAAGAATTGTCACGCCCAAACTGTTATGCAACCGCACCAGCGCACGCAACAACCGTTCTGCGCCGACGGCGTCAAGCATAGCGAACGGTTCATCTAAAAGCAACACGCGCGGCGATCCGACGCAGGCAGCCGCCAAATTCACCAACTGCTTTTCGCCGCCCGACAGCGTTTGAATTTTTCGGTTATATAAATCCGCAATCCCGAAAAAGCCGACCGTTTCGGCAATTTTCAGTTGGATTTCCGCCGACGGCAGTCCTAAATTCTCGGGCAGAAACGCCAACTCGTTTTTCACATAATCCGACACCTGCTGGGTATCGGGATTTTGCGCGGTGTAGGCAATTTCGCGTGCGGAAATCTCATACGGCAATTCCGACAGCGGTTTTTCTCTGTAAAGGAGTTCACCTTGTCGTTCGCCTTTCGGTGCCAATTCCGATTTCAAAAGGCGTAACAGCGTGGTTTTGCCGCTGCCCGACGCGCCATACAGCAACAGAAACGCATTTTCAGGCACGGAAAACGAAAGATTTTGCAAAGTCGGCGCTTGTGCGCCTGCATATGTAAAGGTCAAATCCTTTGCAGCAAAAACTTCCATTTGAACACCTCCCACAGTTTACATACACACGGTACGGCATATAAAAGCAACAGCGGCAAATACCAAACGGCACCGTC
The DNA here is from genome assembly GCA_051881355.1 of Candidatus Fimenecus sp. Lineage (GTDB taxonomy): Bacteria > Bacillota > Clostridia > Oscillospirales > Acutalibacteraceae > Fimenecus. Next base: position 105,908 of record JBJEPS010000069.1, read on the forward strand.
TACATATTGCGCGCCCGCAAAACGCGGGTAAATTGCCGTTTTCAGCGGCGGCGAAAAGCAAGCGACAATCGCCGAGAGAGCCAACAGAATACAAATCCCGTCTGCGGCACGCCACCGCACTTTCGGCTTTTGCCGTTTCTGCACACAAAGCGCGCCGCGCGCTTTCATGGACAGTGCCGTTTGGAACGCGTCGTCAAACACCCATGAAAACAGGGCGGACAAGCGCAAAATCAGCCCCGTAAAGCGGTGTGCTTTGTCCGAATTGACGGTATTTTCAGTGCGCATTTGGTTGTATTTCTCCATCGTTTTCGGCACAAGAGAAAGCGAGAGAGATACCACCAGCCCCAATCCCCGCGAAAACCGCGCCAAAAACGCATATACGCGGTCACAGTCCAAAAACAGGCAGTAAAACGAAAACCACAGCACAGTGCTTGTAAAGACGAGCGCAGAACACACGGCATACAAAACTGCTTCCAGCGTGACCGCCGCGTCACCGATATAGAAAAGCGCCGTCACACCGTTGCGGTTAAACAGTAAATTAAACAAAATGAGCATACCGCCCATCGGCGCGCAAAAGCGCAAAAGTGACCGCAGTTCGCGCCCTTTGCCGTATACAACATACGAAAGCACCGCCGTCACCGCGGACAGGAGCCCCGAAACGGGGTGAATCCGCAATGCGGCGGTTACTGTGACCGAAAGCATACAAATCAGTAGGGTATCGGTACGCAATCGGTAAAAAAAGGTACGGTCGGGTTGCATTATACATCCCCCTTTGTGCAGGTATACACGAATTCCACACAGTCGCCTGCCTGCAACGTATAATATTTGCAGGACACATTCGGCAATTCGCCGTTGACTTTATAAAGCCATCCGCTTTGCGCACCGCAGTCAAATTCCGCAAGTCCGCCGATGCTTTTCACATAGCCGCTTGCATTTACTTGATAAACAATTTTTTGCGCTTTTAAAGCCCGTTTCAGCACCGTCAGGACGCTTTCCCCTGCCGTAAATTCGACGGCGCTGTTGTCTAAATACACGCCGTTTTCGGGTACAACGCCCTGAAAGTTCGAATTATCCAAAATCCCGTACGCAATCGCATTGTGACAGGTAACCGACAATGATACGGTTTGCGTTTGCGGCACTTCGGGGGAAACGGGTGTCTGCGTTGCGGCAGGTACGGTTTCGGCAGGCGCCTGCGTACCGTTTTGTGTTGTGGCAGGTTGAGACGGTGCTACGCCGTTTGCATTTTTGTCGTCTGTCGGTACACCGTTCTCCTTTTCGGGTAGAGCAAGTTCCCCTGCCGCTGTGCTTTCAAGCACAGCGGCAAGGGTGGATTCCGCATTTTCCGAAACGGCAGAACTTTCGACCGTTTCGGACACGCTTTGTGCGCCGTCTTTTTGGCACCCACAAAGAAAGAGCAGCACGGCGGCAAACGCCGCACAGAAAATGCGTTTAAACTTCATCTTTTTTGCGAGTCAGCAAGACTGCCGCCGCGCCGACGGTCAGCAGAACCGCCCCTCCCGCAAACGGCATACCGCCTGTTTTCGGAATCGAAACTTCGGTCTGTTCGTCCGATTGCGTCGAAGTCGTTGTTTCGAGCACGGGGATGTTGGAACTGTCTTCCGTAGGTCTTTCATCATAGGTGAACACGGTTGCTTTTCCGTTTCCGTAACGCTCGACTGCTTCGAGCGCCTGCATCACCTGATAGGTGGTCAACGGGTCTTCGACATCGGCATAATTCAGCGCGCCGCCGTTTTCGGTAACAAATGCGCAAAGTCCGTCTACGAGGGTGTTGCCGTTCACGGTAAAGTCCGCCGTTTCGGGATTTTTACCCCACGCACAAAGTGCCAAAATTACCTGCGCGGTGGACTCTGCACTCGGCGCGCCGTAGGAAAGCACCGCGCCCGTTTCGCCCTGCTGTGCCTGTAAATAGGCAAATGCACGGTCTGCCGCGGCGGAGACTTCCGCATTGTCCGCATACGGTGCAAGGGACTGCAATGCCATCGCGGTGCTGTCGGGGTCGGTGTAAATACCGTAGCCGTATAAATCCTCCGAGCAGTAGCTCCAACCGCCGTCGGGCTGTTGACACGCCAAAATCATTTGTACAATTTCTTCCCGTATTGCATCATCAAACGTAAAATCTGCTTTGAAATCCATTGCAAGCAACGGGAACACAAGACTGCTTAAAAAGATTTGCGCGGAATAATCGACATTTTCGAGTGCCGCCAGCAAATCGTGTCCGCCAATGCTTTTCGCATCAAGCCCACAGGCGGTCACGCTCAAAATAATACGCGCCAAATCCGACGGATACAAAGAGTCAAACGAATTTTGCACCGCCGCGTCGATATATGCGGGGTATTCTGTCGGCACTTCACGGAAATCGCGTGCCAAGGTGAATGCCGTCCAGTCGATAAGACTGTCCACATAGGCGGTTTCGGTATAATCGAACTGCGTGTTTTCGGGATTTTGCAACCAAGCGGCGGTTTTGTCTTTGACAGCTTTCACATCGGCGGCAAATGCAGTTTGCGCGCACAGTGCAAAAATGAGCAAAAGCGCCAAAAGTGATACCGCTATTTTTTTCAGTTTCATATTGAGGTTCCTTTCTTTTTTATATTGGATTCAGAATATGTTGTTGTGCTTCGTACACACCTCCTTTAAGGCAAAAAAAGCGAGACGCCCAAATGGGAGTCTCGCCCGATGCACAACAAAAGAAAGGGATAAATCCGTTTTGATTTGCTCTGCATACTTCTCTCCCACCGAAAGAATTTTTGCAACTTGCAAAGGCAGGTCTCCTGGCTTCGCGCTCAAACCGCGAAAGCCGCCTTCCCAAACAAAAATTCAGTGGCATTCGGCTTTGCGTTGCGCGTTACAGTAGCGGGGGCTGTCACGGATTTACACCGTGTTCCCTTTTCACCTCGGCAATAAGTCGGACTTATCCCGAGACACCTTTACAAGATATGATTTTAATAATTGTCGCAGAATTCCGAAATCGAAACGCTTTGGTCGTTAAAGAAGTATTTTCCGCCGCCGCGCACGATTTCTTTTTCTATTATAGCATCTTCCTCGCTGTTTGCAAGTGCAGGATATGCCGTTTGCAAATCTGCAAATACGGTTTCGGCAGATACCGCCTGTTCCCCGCACAGCGCGGCAAGTGCCGCAAGTGTGGTCGGGAGTTCTGACGAAATCGCCGCACGCTGTATAGCTGTCGTTTCGCCTTTCAAATAGGTGCCGCTGTTTGCGGTGAAAGGCGCCGTGAAAATCTGCGCGTCTGCAAAATCCGCATAGGCATTGGAGAGCAGAACGGTATATTCCGACGTCACAGCAGTATGCTTTTTGCAATCGAGCAGAATTGCAAGTTTTTCGCCTTTATATTCGGAAACGGGCGGGATTTCCAGCAACTTCGCACCGTCTTTTGCGGCGGAAAATTCCGTTACATCGGCATACACCGCGGGGAAATGCTGTTTTGCAAAGTACATTTCTTCGAGCGTTGCCGTCGGTCCGAGCACAACTGCCACGCTGTCGCCGTATTTTTGGATTGTATTTGCAATTTCTGCAAGCTTTTCGGGGGGCACAGGCGGCAGTTGGTTGTTTGCCGCGAAAATGCCGAACCGCCCGCCCTTGCAAAGCAAACCTTTGTCGCCCGCAGAGAGTGAACGCATCACGGTTTTGCCGACAAAGCGCAAATCGGTTTTGCAAAGTGCCGAACAGAAGTTGCAAACGGACGAAACGCTGTTTTCCTTGACGGGTACGCGCTTGATAACGGGTTCTTTTTCCCGCAAAGCGCCTGTTGGGCAAACGGTGACGCACTGCCCGCAGAACATACAACTGCTTTCTTCGAGCGGCAAGCCGAATTCGGGGCTGACTACCGTGTTGAACCCTCTGCCGATCAGCCCTAAATTGGTTTTGCCCATCGCCTCTTCGCAAACGCGCACGCAAAGCCCGCACAAAATGCATTTGTCGGTATTGCGGGAAATGAGCGAATTGACATTTTCCTCATTGCGCTGATGCTTTTCGCCCGCAAACCGTGTGGGGTTGACATCGTATTGGTTGGCATAGGAAATCAATTTGCATTCGTAATAATCGTGACAGCCACATTCAAGGCAACGCATTGCCTCTTTCTTTGCCGCGTCCTCGGAAAAGCCGAGCGAAACCTCTTTGAAATTGGTTTTGCGGTCTTCGGCAGACAGTTGCGGCATTTTGGCGCGCGGTGCTTTCGAGAATTTTTCGAAAAATTCGGGTGCAGGGTTGCGCTCTACGAAATACGGCTTTTTATAGCGTGCCGCTTCGCCGTTTAAATAGCGGTCTACAATCACCGATGCCTTTTGTGCCTCACCGATTGCCGCAATCGCAATCGACGCGCCGCGGTTGGTCAAATCGCCCACGGCAAACACGCCCTCTGCGGAAGTACGGAAGGTTTCTTCGTCGGCAGCAACGGTGTTGCGCTTGGTCGCCTCAACGCTTTCAAAGCCTTCCAAATTCGGGTATTGCCCGATTGCCATAATCACGGTGTCTAACGGGAGTTCCTCGGTTGCACCCTCCACGGGTTCGGGACGGCGTCTGCCGCTTTGGTCAGGCGCGCCGAGTTGCATTTTTTGGAGCACCGCAACCACTTTGCCCTTTTCCTCGCGGAACGCAATCGGAGAGGTCAGATATTTAAACTGTACGCCCTCTTCTTCGGCTTCCAAAATCTCAACATCTTCGGCAGGCATTTCGTCTCGCGTGCGACGATAGATGACATACACATTTTCCGCACCCAAGCGCACTGCCGTGCGGCAAGCGTCCATTGCCGTGTTGCCGCCGCCGACGATTGCCACGGCTTTGCCGATGTCGGCAGGTGTACCCAAAGCAACGGTACGCAAAAAGTCGATACCGCCGAGCACTTTTTCGCTTTCCTCGCCCGGTACGCGCATTTTACTGCTGTTCCAAGCGCCCGCCGCCAAAATCACAGCGTCAAAGTCTTTTTGTAAGTCGGCAAGGGAAATATCTTTCCCGATTTTTACATTGTTTTTGAAAGTAACGCCCAACGCTTCAATTTGCGCAATTTCGCGGTCTAACAGCGCTTTCGGCAAACGGTATTCGGGAATGCCGTAGCGAAGCATACCACCCATTTTCGGCATGGCGTCAAACACCGTGACACTGTGCCCAAAGCGGCGCAGGAAATATGCCGCGGTAAGCCCAGCAGGACCGCCGCCCGCAACCGCAACGGTTTTGCCGCTGTCGGGCTCAACGGACGGAACATACGGCGTCGCGCTTGCCATATCCATATCGGACGCAAACGATTTCAAAAACGCAATCGATACGGGCTCGTCAACAAAGCGACGGCGGCACTCCTTTTCACAGGGGTGCGGGCACACTCTGCCGATAGAGGACGGCAACGGAATTTTGTCTTTAATTAAGCGCGTTGCCTCGTTGTATTCGCCGTTGGCAATTAAGCCGACATAGCCCTGGCAGTCGGTATTCGCGGGGCACGCTTTGGTGCAGGGTGCTTTGCAGTCGCCGTCATGGTCGGACAAAAGCAGTTCGAGCGCGACTTTTCGCGCACGCACCACGCGGTCGGTGTCGGTGTGCACCACCATACCGTCCGTCGCTTTTGTGGAGCAGGCGCGCAACAGTTTGGGCGTGCCCTCGACCTCGACCACGCAAAGCCCACACGCACCGTACAGTTCCACTCTGCCGTCATAGCAAAGGTTCGGGATTTTTAAATTGTTTTGTGTTGCCGCCGTGAGGAGTGTTGTCCCCTCCTCGACGGTCAATGTATGATTATCAATGGTAATGGTAATATTGCGCATCAGTGTACCTCCACAGCACCGAAGCGGCAGTTTTCAGCGCATTTGCCGCATTTGATGCAGATACTCGTATCAATTGTGTGTGCCGATTTTACCGCACCCGTAATTGCGCCCACAGGGCAGTTTTTGGCGCACTTCGTGCACCCAATACATTTGTCGGGGTTGATTTCATAGGTGACAAGCGCTGTGCACTCGTGTGCAGGGCACTTTTTCTCGCGGATATGTGCCTCAAACTCGTCACGGAAATATTTTATCGTGGTCAGCACGGGGTTGGGCGCGGTCTGCCCCAAGCCGCACAGCGCACCGTCTTTAATCGAATAACAAAGTTCCTCTAACAGTTCAATGTCGCCTGCCTGCCCGTTTCCCTCTGTAATGCGGGTTAAGACTTCCAGCATACGCTTTGTGCCGAGGCGGCAGTGCACACATTTACCGCAGGACTCTTTCGCGGTGAAATCCAAAAAGAATTTCGCCATACCCACCATACAGGTGTCCTCGTCCATCACGACCATACCGCCCGAGCCCATAATCGCGCCTGTTGCGCCGAGGGCTTTGTAGTCAATCACGGTATCCAGCAAATCCGCAGGGATACAGCCGCCCGACGGACCGCCCATTTGCACGGCTTTGAACTGCTTGCCGTCGCGAATGCCGCCGCCGATGTCAAAAATCACATCGCGCAAGGTTTTGCCCATCGGGATTTCGACCAAGCCGCCGCGGCGGATTTTACCCGTGAGCGCAAAGACCTTTGTGCCTTTACTGCCCTCGGTGCCCATTGCGGCAAATTTTTCGCCGCCGTTTAAGAGAATCCACGCGACATTGGCAAAGGTTTCGACATTGTTGATATTCGAGGGCTTGTGCCAATAGCCCGCTTGCGCGGGGAAGGGCGGCTTTAAGCGCGGCATACCGCGGCTGCCCTCCAAAGACTCAATCAGCGCGGTTTCCTCGCCGCAGACAAACGCGCCTGCGCCCGCTTTAATGCGCATTTTGCAGGAGAAATCACTCCCGAAAATATGCTCGCCGAGATAGCCTTTTTCTTCGGCTTGCTTTATCGCCTTTTCCAAGCGTTTAATGGCAAGCGGATATTCCGCGCGGACATAGACAATCGCCTCTTTTGCGCCGATGGCATACGCGCCGATGAGCATACCCTCAATCAACGAATGGGGATCGCCCTCTATGACGGCTCTGTCCATAAATGCGCCGGGGTCGCCCTCGTCGGCGTTACAGATTAAATATTTTTCGTCGCCTGCCGAGCTTCTTGCGGCGTTCCACTTAAACCAAGTCGGAAAGCCCGCGCCGCCGCGTCCTGCAAGTCCCGAAACCTTGATTTCTTCAATCACCTGTTCGGGTGTCATTTCAAAAAGGACTTTTCGAATGGCTTTGTAGCCGTCCGTGGCTTCATAATCGGCGAGTTCTTCGGGGTTAATCACACCGCAGTGGCGAAGCGCAATGCGGGTTTGCTTGGTGAGAAACGCGGCGTCCTCATCGGAAATGCCCAAATCCGAAACGCTTTGTAAGTCCCCCGATTTTACGGCGTTTGCGATGCGCTCGGCATCTGCCACCGTCACTTTCACAAGACGGGTTAAGTTGTTTTGCTCGTCGTAAATATCGACAATCGGCTCTAAAAAGCACATCCCGTTACAGCCCGTAACGGTTAAGGTGAACGCCTTGTCGCCGTTTTGCACTTCGAGTGCGTCATACACTTTTTGCGCGCCTGCGGCGATGCCGCAACTGCCCGCGCCGACAACTACTTTTCTCATTGCGCGTCCTCCTTTGCTTTTTCCCGAAGGTCTGCCAAAATCGCACGGGTTTTTTCGGGTGTTAAACTACCGTAGGTTTCCTCGTTAATCATCATCACGGGCGACAGACTGCAACAGCCCAAACACGCCACATTTTTTAAAGTGAACAGTCCGTCTTCGGTGGTTTCGCCGTCGTGAATGCCCAACGCTTCCGTAATGGTTTTTTCAATCAAATCCGAGCCGTTGACATGGCACGCCGTGCCCTTGCAAAGCATAATCAAATACTTGCCGACGGGCTGTAAGCGAAATTGGGTATAGAAAGTCGCCACGCCCATAATTTTCGCGGGCTTTACGCCTGTGCGTTCGGAAATGTACCGAATCACATCTTGCGGAAGGTAGCCGTAAATCTCCTGTGCGTGCTGTAATATCGTAATAAGACTGCCCTTTGTATCTGCATATTGTGCGAGTACGGGCTCTAAAAGCGACAAATCACTTTTTGCCTGACTGCATAAACACTCCATTTTGTTTCCTCCTGACTAAACTGCGGAATTATGCGTATATTATGATAATATAAAAAACCAAGAATTGCAATTTGAATTTGTTGTCAAAAATGCAGAATTTTGTCGATATTCTCGACAAAATTCAATAGGTGTTGTATAATACTACGCGAAAACACGGGAGATGAAAACGATGGAACGCTTTTTTACAGAATTACACGCGCACACAAGCGACACAAGCCGATGCGGCGGCGTGTGCGCAAAGGATTTGGTTGCGCTTTACAAACAGGCGGGCGCGAGCACCGTGGTGATGACCGACCATTTAAGCCCGAGTACCTTTGAGGCATATCCGCAAGGCAGTCTTTCTTGGAAAGAAAAAATTGATATTTTTTTGCAGGGCTACCGCAATGCGAAAGCCGAAGCGGGCGATGAGTTAACCGTTCTGCTCGGTATGGAACTGCGGTTTGACCGCAAGGGCGACAACAACGATTATTTGGTCTACGGCGTAACCGAAGAATTTTTATATCAAAATCCCGATCTTTTAAAGATGCGCCTTTCCTCGTTTTCAAAATTGGCGCACAAAAACGGACTTTTGATTTTTCAAGCGCACCCGTTTCGGGACGGTATGCACATTGTCAATCCCGCGTATTTAGACGGTGTGGAAATTTACAACGCCTGTGTACGGCACAATTCCCGCAATGCGATTGCCGAAAAATGGGCGAAAATGCACCATTTACGCGGCAGTGCGGGTTCGGACTTCCACCAAACGGAAGATATTGCGCGCGGCGGGATATTGACCGACCGAAAAATTGAGACCAATGCAGACTTATTGGAAACCTTAAAAAGTGGCAACTTTACTTTGGTAAAAAAATAAAAAAAGATAGAAAAACAGCGTTTCGGAAAAACCGAAACGCTGTTTTTTGTTTGAAAATTACAGTTTTTTGTCCTTTTGCAGTGCCGCGTCCACCGCATGGGTGACTGCCGCGTCCAACCCGTCTGCCTGCAACGAGGCGACGCCCTCAATTGTGGTGCCGCCCGGCGAGCAAACACGGTCAACAAGTTCCCACGGATGCATATCGCTTTCCAAAATTTGTTTGGCGCTCCCTAACACGGTCTGCGCCGCGATTTTTAACGCGTCCGCTTTCGCCATACCGTTTTTCACGCCCGCGCGTGCAAGCGCATCAATAAACATATAACTGTACGCCGGCGCACATCCTGCAAGCACGCCGAACAACGGGAAACTCGTCTCCGGCAGACACATAACTTCACCGAACGAGGCACAAAGTTTTTCCGTCAGTTTCTTTTGGGATTCCGATACCGTTTCGTTAAAACAGTAAGCGCTCATTGCCGCGCCGACTGTTGCGTTTATATTCGGCATGACGCGGACAATCGCCGCGTTGTAGCTTAACAGACCTTGTATAAACGCAATCGTTTTGCCCGCCGCAATGGAAATAAGCAACGGATTTTTACTTTGCAAATCGTCGGAAACGGCAGGTAGTAAGCGTTCAAACACATTGGGCTTGACCGCCAGTACCACGACATCGGACTGTGCAATCAAATCCGTTTCGTTTTGCGCCGCCGAAATGCCGAGTTCCGCGCACAAAGCATCGGTTTTGGCTTTGTCCAAATCATACGCGCACAAATCAACAGCCGCAAACGCGCCCGAGCGCACCGCACCGCGCAAAATCGCGGACGCCATATTGCCCGCACCGATAAAGCCGATTTTCATAGTATCACAACCTTAAAAACAACTGCGCGCGCCATAGGCACGCGCAAGCCACCATTTTTTATTCTACATCCGAAGTGCAATGCGGGCATTTGGTCGCCGCAATGTCGATTTCGGATTTGCAATACGGGCAAACCTTTGTGGTCGGCGCCGCAGGTTCTTCCGCTTTTTCCTTTTTAAATTTCTCCGTCACGCTGTTAATCCCTTTGATAATCAGGAAAATCACAAACGCCATAATCAAAAAGTCAAGCGCCGTGCTCAAAAATGTGCCGTAGTTGAGCGTGGCTACACCTGCCTCTTTCGCGGCGGCGGCGGTGGCAAACTCGCCCTCGCCCAAAACCACAAACCAATTACTGAAATCAATGCCGCCCGTTAAGAGGCTGATTAACGGCATCACAATATCATTAACCAACGAATTGACGATTTTTTGGAACGCGCCGCCGATAATCACGCCGACTGCAAGGTCAATCACATTACCGCGCATAATAAAGGTTTTAAATTCCGAAATAAAGCCTTTCCCCTTTGCCATTTTTCATTCCCCACTTTATAAGTTTTGTTCAGTATATCATATTTCCCGAAAAAATCAAACCCCTGTTAAGTCAAATTGCGGAATAAAATCGTCCGTTGCCGCTGATTTTTCCTGCATAAAACCGTTTTGAAAGCCAAAGCTCCAAAAAGCATCGACTGCTTTTTGATATTCTGCGGTAGTCAGGCGGCGGTTGAGTTCTTTATACGGGTACACTCTGCCGCAAGGCGTATATTGCGACATTAGACTGAGGTAAGTGTCATGCGGCAGATGTTCCGACAACCATTTGAGGATTTCCACCGATTCTTTCGCGTGCCCGGGCAGCACCAAATGCCGCACCAAAAGCCCCGATTGCATCAAACCGTTTTCGTCAAAACGGTCTTTCGTCTGCCGGCGCATTTCTAGGATAGCCGCTTTTGCAACCTCAGGGTAATTTTCCGCCGCGGAAAAGCGTTTTGCCGTTGCGGGGTCGATATATTTAAAATCAGGTAAATATATATCGACAAGTCCGTCAAGCATTTTCAGAGATTCGACCGAATCATACCCACCCGAATTGTAAACCACAGGAATATTCGGTTTGTATTCGCCCAGTACCTCTGCCAAAAACGGCACAAAATGCGTGGGATTGACCAAATTGATATTGTGTGCGCCCTGCTTTTCAAGCGACTGCATGATTTCGATAAATTTGGCTTTGCTGACAGGTTTTCCGAAATTGTCGCGGCTGATTTCACGGTTTTGGCAAAACACACACCGCAGCGAACAGCCTGAAAAGAAAATCGCACCCGAGCCGTTTTTTCCGCTGATGGGCGGCTCTTCCCAACGGTGCAAAGCGGCACGCGCCACAACGGCATTATACGGCATTTTGCAAAAGCCTTTGGACAGCACATGTTCCGCGCGTTCCGCTCCGCAATGCCGCGGGCAGGCAGTGCAAATCATTCCCTTATCTCCCTTACTGTACAAATCAAAATCCGACAGACGGATACTGCGTATATCGTACCACATCTGTCGGAATTTGAAAAGTTTTTTATGGACTTATAAAGAAAATTCGACTGTTTTTTGCTCGCCTGCGGCAAACTGCAAAACTTGTTCTTCACCTGTTACAGCGCAACGAACGGTAATTTCCTGTGCGATATCGGAAGTTACCGTCACCGAAGCCGTTTTCGCTTTCAAATTCCACGAAAGGCTGTCTACCTCGGCGCGGGTGCGCGCACGCAAGCCTGTAATTTCGCCGCTTTCGAAGCCGCTTTGCGATACGGCGGGCAAAATTTCAATCGTACCCGTTTCGGAATACAAAAGGCTTTCGTTTACAATGCCGAGATAACCAATTTCAAAGTCCGTGCAGTAACAGCTGTGACGGTCATAATCGTGATTGGTCATCAGCGAATCATAGTGAATTTTGTGGTTCATCAGCGTTTTGAGCGCACGTGTCAAGCTTTCGCTGTCTTTGAGTCTGGCGGCAATCAGCGCGCGGTGCACCAATGCGTGGCTCGCCTCATTTTCGCTTTCGCGGTTTTCTATCGCCTGTATGCATGCGGCGCGTAAAGCCTCGTCATTTTGCGTTTCCGTCAGCGGCCAAACGCAGTAAAGGTGGCTTAAGTGGCGATGTTCGTTGTTTTCTTCGAATGAATTGCACGCCCATTCCTTCAACGCACCCGTTTCATCGTACAAATACGGCGGCAAATCGCAGAGCATCTGCTCCCATTTTGCGGTATCGGTTTCGGGTGCAAATTCCGCACATATCGCCAACAGCATTTCGAGGTTACTGCGGCACGCGGCAATGTCAATCGCGGCGTTGGCAACCGAGGGGCTCGGATAATTCGACGGATTGTTTTCGGGCGAATAGCTCGGTAAAATGCAATAGGTTTCGCCGTCGGCAAGCGCGGTTTTGCCCGCTTCGTAATGAATATTTCCGTCCTTGTCGGTGTAATATTCGGGTGTGAGCAGCTGCGCCCAGTAATTGGCGGATTTGGTGAGCAACGGCAATAAAATATCCTTGCCGAGCGTCAAATACCCGCGCGCGCGGATTTCGTCTATCTGTTCGTCCGTTAAATCCGTTTCCGTCACGGACAGCACCGAGCGAAGTGCGTCCAAATCAAATTCGTCGCTGAGCGGAATTTCCATATCGCCATAGGTTAAATAGGATTCATATAGCGGCAAAAGCATCCACGAAGCACCCGCATTCCAATAGCGGAACGGGTACGGATAGCAGGTTTCGGTAATCACCGCTTTGTCACCGTCGGAATTGACAGGGGCTTGCAGAGCGTCCGTAAAGCCGTGTGTGTTTTGCGCGTTTTCTTCCCAATCGGGCATTTGGCGAAGCAGGAAATAGGTATAGCCAATCGGCGCGCAGGCGATATTGCTTGTATTGAGCGCGGCGGTTTGCAAATTCACATTGGCGTCCATGGTGTATTTACTGCCCCAGCCGGCTTTCCATTCGCCCGTCCACATGCCGTACAGCCTGCCGGTGGAATACCCCGAGCAGCAAAGTGACGCATACCGACCTGCGTAATAAGCACGCTGTAACAAATCGCTGTGCAGGGCATTTTTGCCGCGCTGACTTTGTAAAAGTTGCTCGTTGGATTTTGCACTGTCGCCGCCTTGGAGCGTCAGCGTAACGGCGTTATACTGCGGGGTATGGATTGCCGTATGTACTTTTAACGCCGCCTCATAATCAAATTTTCCGTTTGCAGTATAGCTTTCGGCAACGGTTTTCGCCTGTTCTGCTAAATTTTCAACCAAAGCATATTGCGTCTGCGCGGCGAAGTCGCTGTATGTACCCATACTGTCCGTGCGGTCGGACACGGTCAGCAGATATACCGCGTCGGCATTTTTGATTTGAATTTGCGGGTTGCCCGCGCCAACATACTGCGCGTCGGGTACATCTTCGCCCTGTATAACCTGCTTTGTGCCACCCTCGCAGACAATGCAGGTCACGGTTGCATACCCGCCGTTTTTCAGTTCGCTGTTTTCATAATCGGGATAATGCGCGACCAATGCCAGCATATCCCCATCGGCGGACGCGAGTTTTTTATACTGCAAATCGACCTCGTTCCCGCCGCCGAAATTGGCAAATGCGGAAAGATTGTCAAACGAAAGCGTGCAAGTCAGTTTTGCGCCGTCGGAGGAGGCGGTCATTTTGGTGACGGTCACGCCGTCCGCGCGGGAGGTAAAAGTAGTACGCTCCCAAGTGCCGTTTTTATCGGTATAGCGCACACCGACCTCGGCAGTTTCATATTTTGTATAGCGCATATAGTCTTTGGCGCGCGCTTTTTCCTGTGTAATACGCAATGCGCCGCCCGGGTGGAAGGTATACACATCGTCATAGCTTGCGTTATCGACAATATCCTCGCCCGCCACAATCGCTTGCTTTACGGTTTCGAGTTCATCGACCGTATCGGGGCAGGTACGCGCATTTTCATTCGGCAGAATAAAGTGCATATTTTGGAAAATCAGTGAATCGCTGTACGGCGCGCCGGAGCTGACAACACCCTGCAAGCCGTTGCCGGAAATCATACCCTCGCGCCAGGTACTTGTTTTGTTGCTTGTCTCGGACAAGATTTCATAGGTCGTGCAATACGAGATTTTTTGCAGACTGTCAAACACCTCGGTCACTTCCGTTTTGCTTGCGCCGCAGGCGGAAAGCTGTAACAGCAAAACTGCCGCAAGCAACAGACAAAAAATTTGTTTTGCTTTTTTCATATACATCACCGCTTCTATTGTAACAGAAACGGACATCAAAAACCCGACATTATTCTTGACGAAATGTCGGGTTTTGCGATAAAATATCTGCATTGGGAGGAAATGCTATGATTTCATTTGCTTGGAACGGGTTAAATCTTACGGTTTCCAAAATCGGCGGCGGCACTTTACACGGGGAAATCGCCGCGCACGCGCATTCCAGAAACAGCTACGAGCTACACTACATCACCGCAGGGCGCGGCATTTTACGCACCGATACCGCCGAATACCCATTGCAGGCGGGGAACTTTTTTATTACGGGTCCGCAGGTGATGCACGCGCAAATTTCGGAGGAGAAAAACCCGATGCAGGATATTTTTATCTATTTACAGCGCGAGGACGCGCCCTGTAAGAATGCGGTGGGACTTACCTTTGCCGAAACGCATTTTTGGTTTTGTCAAAAATTCCCCGATACGGTTTTGCGGCTGATTTTTTCGGAAAACCGCGACCGCTGTGCCGATTACGAAACCGCCGTTGCGGGGCTTTTACAATACCTGCTGACCGAGATTGTACGGCACTTTTTGCCCGCGGAATATGTTGCAGACAAAGGCGCAGAGTCCTTAAATGACCGCCGCTTTTGGATGATTGAAAATGCGTTTATGTTCGATGAACATTTGACTTTGCGCAGTCTTTCCGAAAAAATCGGGCTTTGCGAACGCCAAACCGAGCGCCTTTTGCAAAAATATTACGGCAAAGGGTTTCGGGAAATAAAAAAAGAAAATGACAATCCCGTAACAAACAAAAAGCGATAAGGCATTTGAACAAGTCCAGTAAAAGTGGACAATAGTAAAAAAGCACCCCTTATGGTAG
>JBJEPS010000070.1:0-10917 GCA_051881355.1 Candidatus Fimenecus sp.
GCGGCGAGCTGTAACCGTTTTCGCACGGAAATCCGTGTGAACGGTACGCAAATGCAGGTGGTGCAATGCCTTGAAAATCTGGAATTCGGCGAACAGGAAGAAATCACACTCGAAGATATGGTGATTTTGCAGGGCGAGAAAAACGCGATTTTACGGGAATTTTCAGAAATTCTTTGCAAAAATCACCCGCCGAAAACCTATTGTGAAATGCCTGTGGGCTGGTGCTCGTGGTACTGCATCGGTCCCGATATTTCCGAAAAGGATATATTTGATAATTTGAAGGTCATTAAAGAGAAAAACCCTGAACTTCGATACATACAAATTGACGATGGCTTTCAGCCTTTTATGGGGGATTGGCTCGAAACCAGCGACAAATTCAACCGTCCGATGAAAGATATCTGCCAAGATATTAAAAAGGCGGGCTTTGAGCCTGCCATTTGGCTTGCGCCGTTTATCGCTTCCGAAAAAAGCCGTCTGTTGCGCGAGCACCCCGAGTATTTTGTGCAGGACGAAAACGGCAAGCCGCTTTGCTGTGCGGATGTTACATTTAAAGGTTGGCGTGACGCACCTTGGTATATGTTGGACGGCACAAACCCCGCCGCGCGGCAGTATATTTATGATGTTGTCCGTGAAATTTACGAAAATTGGGGCGTGCGCTATTATAAATTGGACGCTAATGTGTGGGGCGCGTTGCCCTTCGGTGTGCGTTACGATAAAAATGCGACCTCGGTGGAAGCCTACCGCAGGGGAATGGAAACGATTTTTGACGCGACTGAAAACAAAGCGTTTATTCTCGGCTGTAATGCACCCATGTGGCCGTCACTCGGACTCGTTACGGGTATGCGTGTCACCAATGATGTGCTCAGATATGTAAATCATATGGCGAATCTTTCCGAGCAATGCTTCCACCGGAATTGGATGCACAATACGCTTTGGGTAAACGACCCCGATTGTCTCATTATGACGGATAACGCATCCGCAGTAGTTGACCCTGCGGGCATCGCCCACAAAACACCTGCCAAACAGAAATTCTATAAAATGAACAATGTGTATATCCGTGCAAGCGGCGGTATGGTGCTGTCAGGCGATTATGTCAGTAAATATTCCAAAGCGGAATTGGACAGACTGCATAGAATTTTAGATACGGATTATTTGCCCGCACAGTTTGACGATGCACTTGAAATCGGCAAAAAAGAAACCGAAAAGGGCACGGAATACTTTATTTTCAACCGAAAAGCACATTTCAAAAAATATGAAATCTGTGTGCCGAACGGCGCGGTAGTTACGAATTTATATGAAAACAAGCCGCTGACGGTCAAAAACGGCAAAGTGACGCTTTACTTAACGAAAAACGGCTGTGCGTGGATTGGTGTGCAGAAAAATAAGGGGTAAGGTAATATGGGATATTCCTTAAAACAACGTGATTTTGACAAAGCAAAGCATGGGGGAGAATTTACATATTTCAGTGAAGAGGATTGGAACAGCTATCCCTTTGCAAGCGACGAGGACACAAAGTGGTTCCGCGAGGCGAAATACGGCTTGTTTCTTCATGTCGGTATCTCCGCGGTGGGTATGGTGGATATCAGTTGGCCGAGAAACACAAAAAAACTACCCGATCCGTCATTTTGGGCGGGCGGTGTTCCCGACGAAGAATATGACGGCTGGGCAAAACAGCTTGCTTTCCCGAAATTCAATGCAAAGGAATGGGCAAGCCTTGCAAAGCAAAGCGGTTTTCAATATGTTGTGATTATTGCAAAGCACCATGACGGGTTCCATATGTGGGATACTGCCTATTCCGACTATAAAATTACAAATGCACCCTTCGGCAGGGATTATTTAAAGGAATTGATTGACGCTTTCCGCGAAGCGGGACTCAAAATCGGCGTGTATTACTCCAAGCGTGACTGGACGCACCCCGATTACGAGGCTGTACCCGCCGAAGATGCCGTAGCAATAAAAACGGCGCCGTTTTTCAAGATGAAAGACGGAAAAGAATGGTATCTGACGGAAAAACACAAGCGCTATCAGGAATATATGTTCAATACTATCCGAGAACTTATGACAAATTACGGCAGAATTGACCTTTTGTGGTGGGACGCTGAATACAATGGCGGTATGTTCACAAAGGAAATGTGGAACTCCGAGGAACTTGAAAAAATGGTGCGTGAACTGCAACCCCATATTATTATCAATAACCGCGCAGGCTTACCCGGAGATTACGATACACCCGAAGGACACACAGGCTTTTTCCAAAATACAAGAATGTGGGAAACCTGTATGCCGCTTGGCAAGGCTTGGGCACATTCAAAAGGTAATATCAAGAGTGAAAAGCAAGTCATCGCACAGCTTATCAACTGCACGGGCGGCGACGGCAACTATCTTTTGAGCATCGGTTGTATGCCCGACGGCAGTATTGCCGAAAATGAGGCACAACGAATGAAAGAGGTGGGTGCGTGGCTTCAAAAATACGGCGAAAGTGTTTATAAAACCAACGGCGGTATTTGGAAACCCACTAAAAAATATGCCGCCTGCTTTAAGGGCAACACGGTGTATTTGCATATTCTGAACGGTTTTCCCGTACAGCGCTTTTCTTTGCCGTTCCAAAACAACACCTTGAAATCCTGCACTTGTTTAACAGGGGAAAAAGTTATGGTGAAAGCCAAAAACGGAAAATTGCATATTACCGTATTCGGCAGAAAGGCGAGTGCGCCTGACACCATTTTAAAAATCAAACTCAAAAGTCAACCGATAATGGAGAATTAAGTATGTTTTTCAAAAAGAAATACCCGCCGTACCCTTTCAAAGAATACCCGATTATGCAACAGCCGTCTTTAACGCCAACCGCAGGGCAGCAGGCGCAGATTGACCGCAAATTCGGTATGTTTTTGCACTTCGGTATCAATACATTTAACAATACCGAATGGTCGGACGGCACTTTGCCTGTTTCGAGCTATCAGCCCACCGCGATTGACGCGGACAGTTGGGTGAAAACTGCTTATGAAGCAGGTATGAACTATGTTATACTCATCACAAAGCACCACGACGGTTTTTGCATGTGGGATACAGACACCACCACATATTCCGTAAAATATTCCCCGAACAAAACCGATGTGGTCGCAGAGGTTTCCAAAGCGTGTGCAAAATACGGCGTGAAGTTAGGGCTTTACTATTCCCTTTGGGACAGGCACGAAAAATGCTATAAAGACGATGAAGCCTATGTGCAGTATATGGAAAAACACTTAACGGAGTTAATGGACGGCAGATACGGCGAGGTAGTGGAGCTTTGGTTCGACGGCGAGTGGGATAAGCCCTGCCGTGCGTGGCAGTTAGACCGTCTTTACAGCCTTGTCAAATCCTTACAGCCGAACTGTCAAATCGGCGTAAATCAGACTATCGGAAAATTCAGCGAGAAAAAGGGTACGCCGAAAAAACGGTATCAGCCGCAAAATTACCGCGACCGTGACCCGATGCAGATGTTCCCCTCTGATTTCAGGTTATGGGACCCGTATATGTGCCGTGAGGACGACCCGAAAATCTATACCTTTAACGGCAAAGAATACTATCTGCCCTTTGAGCAGACCATCTGTTCCCGCAAGGAATTCAGTTGGTTTTATTCCGATACATACGAGAGCAAGCCCTTAATAGATGCGGACGAGATTATCAAAAACTACCGCATTCTTGAAAGAATAAACAATGTAATGGTTATCAATCTGCCGCCTGACAAAAACGGGAAACTCGTTACGGGCGATGTAGAAAACTTACTGCATATTGCCGATGCGTTAAACATTCGCAGAACTTTATAAAAGCAAACGCCTTGACGGTATTTTCGCCAAGGCGTTTTTGTATGGATTAAAATTTCAGCTTGCGGAATTTGCCGGGGGATATTCCCTCGTTTTCCGTGAAAAAGTAAATGAAATTCGACTCGCTGTTAAAGCCGATTTCATAGGCAATTGCGGCAACGGTCATATCCGTTTTTTGCAGTAAATATTTTGCGCGGTTCAGGCGGGAAATTAAAATATAGTCATAGGGTGAAAACCCCGTTTGCTGTTTAAATACCCGCGAAAAATGCGAGTTGCTCATATGTACGCGGTCCGAAAGGTTTTGTACGCTCAAAGTTTCGTTTAGGTTTTCGGCAATGTATTCTTTTATGTCTTGAATACTGTCCTCATAACTGCCTTCGCCCTTGCTTTTGGTGCGCTGGGGATTTAAAAGCTCGGAAAACAACTTGTAAATATCCATAGACATTTGCAGCTCTGTCGGGGGATTTTCGCTTTTCAATCCGTCAAAAATGCGGAACAGCAGTTTTTTTACATGCTCGGTGTCCTTGCATTTGATGAGATTGCCGTCAGTTTTTTCGATTTCTTCAAACAAATCAAAGGAATTCGCGCCCGCAATGTGTACCCACACGGATTCAAAGCTGTTGTCTGTATAGTATTCATGCGGTGCATAGCAGTTCAAAATCACCGTGTCGCCTTTGTGTGCGGTAATGTGCTTTGCGTCTTTCACAAAAGTAAACGCACCGTCTAAAATATGCGTAATTAACAGGCTGTTGTAGTTTTTTCGCACCAAATGATAACTTTTTTCACAGAAAAAGTGTCCTGCGCTGATGGGGTAAAAATACAGTTTTTTTGCCGTTTGCGACGGCGAGGAAAAATAGACCTCAGAAATATCGAGTACCCCTGTTTCGTTCGGTTTCATATGTACAGCACCTTTATGATAGGATTTCTAAATTTTTAGGTTGATTTTCGCAAGGAACTTTTGTGAAATGATTATATAATTATAATGATTTATTGTCAAGAATATCTCAATTTGCACAATCGGATGACCGGATAACGAAAGGGGAATGTATATGGTTACGGTGGAAAGCTATTTGCAAAAAATTGACGAGGTTATCGAAAAAGGTCCGTTTCAAGATACTTGGGAAAGTCTTTCGGCTTTTAAAGTACCCTCGTGGTACCGAGAAAAACGGTTTGGACTGTTTATCCATTGGGGCGTGTATTCCGTTCCCGCCACCGAATCGGAATGGTATCCGAGACAAATGTATAAAAAAGGCACAAAAAGCAATCTGTATCACGGCAAAACCTATGGAATGGATTTTGAATACCGCAACTTGATTGATAAGTTTAAGCCCGAAAAATTCAATGCGGACGAGTGGGTTTCGCTTTTCAAGCAAAGCGGCGCAAAGTACATTATGCCCGTGGGCGAGCACCACGACGGCGTGAAAATGTATAAAAGCGAGTTGAACCGCTGGAATATGGCGGACCTTAACGGCAGAGATTATATGGAAGAACTCCACGAAGCGTGCGACAAAGCCGATATGGGCTTTTTAATCAGCAACCACCGCGCCGAGCATTTTTGGTTTTTTAACGGTGCAAGAAAGTATTATCCCGAGTCGGAGGTTTCAAAAAACCTCTATCCCGATTTATACGGCCCTGCCTATATGCCGAAAAGCGGCAATATTGACCGCACCGACGAAGAAATCACCCCTACAAAGGAATATTTGGAGGATTGGCTTACCTCTGCCTGCGAAATGGTGGACAGAAACAAGCCTTTGGGCGTGTATTTTGATTGGTGGGTGTTCAAAAAAGAGTTTTGCCCCTATATGAAAAAATTCCTTGCCTATTATTATAACCGCGGCGTCGAGTGGGGCAAGGAGGTTTGCGTATTTTATAAATGCGGCTCTGTATTTGACGGCTGTGCGATTTATGATGTGGAGCGCGGGCAGATTGACGGCGTCGCGCGGGAGCTTTGGCAAAACGATACCGCCATTGCGAAAAACTCTTGGGGATATACCAAAAACAATCAATTCAAAACGGCGGGTGAAATTGTACGAAATCTGATTGAGGTGGTTTCTAAAAACGGCTGTTATATGCTCAATGTGGGTCCCAAGCCCGACGGCACAATCTGCGATGAGGAAAAACAGGTGCTTTTAAAAATCGGAAAATGGCTTTCCGTAAACGGCGAGGCGATTTACGGCTCCAAGCCCTTTGAAGTCTGCCCGTTTGAGGGCAAAAAGACCAAAAACGGCGCGTTTCAAGAAAATAAAAAATTCACCCAAAAGGATTTTTGCTTTACCGCGAAGCCCGGCAGGCTCTATATTTTCCCCATGGGCGAAAAATTGCCCCAAACGCTGAAAATCAAGTCCATGCGTTTTGCAGCGGAGCACGGCATTCGCTATGACATTCAGCGCATTCATATTTTGGGTGAAAATCAAGACTTAACCTTCGAGCAAAACAGCAAATACCTGCAAATTACGCTTCCCGAAAAACGGGAAAACGATTTGCCGATTTGCATTTGCGTCGATGTGCTGTAAAAAAGGAGAAAGCGTATGCAAAACGCAATTTATATAAAAGACAATGTCTTTCATTTAAATACAAAAAACACCTCTTACATATTCGCAGTAACCGCGCACGGCGATTTGCAGCATTTGTATTACGGTAAACACATAGCGGCGCAAACGGATTACAGCGCGTTTTTTGAACAGCGGTCTATGCTGCTTGTGTCAGCACTTTATCCTGAAAACGATATTGCCTATGGTATTGACGCAATGCAGTTTGAGTATTCAACACTTGGCAACGGGGATTTGCGTGAAAGCGGCTGTACCGTCACCTGCGACAACGCGCTTTGCGGCTTTTCCTATGTGGGATATACCGTTCTGCAAGCCCCGCCGAAGCGCCCCGATTTTGCACAGGCGCACAGCGGCGACGGCTGTTTATGCGTTACCTTGCAGGACAAACAGTCCGAAACCGAGCTTCGGCTGTACTATCAGGTGTTTGCAAACTGCGATGTGATTACGCGCTATGCTGAGGTGGGGGCGGCAAAACAGGCGGTCACCGTCAAAAACCTTTCGAGTATGCAGTTGGATTTGCCGCAGGGTGACTATAAATGCATTACCTTTGACGGCGCGTGGTCGCGGGAACGCTTTAAGCACGAACAGGCGCTTTCGGCGGGCAAAATCATTTGTGACTCCAAAAGCGGTGCGTCGGGCGCGTGGCACAATCCGTTTGTGATGGTAACCGAGCAAAAAGCCGACAATTTTTCAGGCGAAAGCTACGGCTTTAATCTCATTTACAGTGGCAATCACCGCGAGGTGTTCGAGGTTTCGCCCTACGGCGGCGTGCGAGTATTAAACGGCATTTCGCCCGTGGGATTTCAATTTGATTTGCAGGAGAAGGAAGCCTTTTTCACGCCTGAAAGCGTCCTGACCTATTCCGAAAACGGCTATAACGGCGTTTCGGAGAATATGCACGGGTTTGTTAAAAACCATATCCTGCCGAAAGCATGGGCGTTTACGCCGAAGCCCGTTTTGCTCAACAGCTGGGAAAGCGTGTATTTTGATATTTCCGAAGAAAAGCTGTGCGCTTTGGCGGATTGTGCCGCCGAAATCGGCGCGGAACTGCTCGTCATAGACGACGGTTGGTTTGGGGCGCGCAATGACGATACTTCTTCCTTGGGCGATTGGCAGGAAAACCGCGCAAAATTCCCGAACGGCGTGAAAGCGGTGGCGGAGTATGTGCACAAAAAGGGCTTGAAGCTGGGCATTTGGGTCGAGCCCGAAATGATTAGCCGAAAAAGCCACCTGTTTGAAGCACACCCCGATTGGGCGCTGGGTACAGAACAGGGGAGAAGCGTTTTGGGGCGCAGTCAGTATGTGCTTGATTTGTCGCGCACCGATGTGCAGAATTTTTTAATTGAAATGCTTAGTGCGGTCATTGCAACAAGCGGTGCGGATTATGTAAAATGGGATTTTAACCGAATGTTTTCCGATTTTACCTCTGCCGTCCATCCGCTTTATACGGTACAGCACCGTTATGTGTGCGGGCTTTACCGTGTACTTTGTGAAATCACCGCGCGTTTTCCGAAAGTATTGTTTGAACTGTGCGCCAGCGGCGGCGCAAGATTTGACCTCGGTATGCTTTGCTTTATGCCCGTTGGCTGGACTTCGGACAATACCGATGCTTTCTCCCGTACGCTTATTCAAGAGGGTACAAGTTACGGCTACCCGGTAAGCGTGATGTGCAATCACATTGCCGCCGTGCCCAATCACCAAACCAAACGTACAAGCGCTTTGGAAACGCGCTATGCGGTTGCCTCTTTCGGCGTGTTGGGGTTGCAGTACGATTTAACCAAACTCCCGCAGGCGGAATTAGAAACCTTGAAAGCCTATATTTCCGCATACAAGGCAATGCGCGCGGATATTATGAACGGTACTTTTTATCGGCTGACCGACGGCTTTTCGGGGAATTTTACTGCTTGGCAATTGATGAGCGCCGACCGAAAAACCGCCTATGTTTTGCTGTTCCAAAAACTCGTTTTCCCCGTTTCACAACTGCCGAAATTAAAGCTTATGGGGCTTTCGTCCGACAAGGTGTATGCTGTGGATAAAACAGGCGTAAAAACAAGCGGCGAGGTGCTTATGCGGCACGGACTTGTGTTTTTACAGAATTACCAAGGCAACGAACAAAGCGAAAACGGGCATAGCCTTACCGATTTTGCGGCGGTGGTTTATAAATTGGAACAGGTGGAGGATTTAAAATGAAAACATTTTTCAAAAAGAAGTCGGTAAAAATCATTATAAGCATTTTTCTTGCATTGTGCGTAATTGTGGCGGTGTGCAACGGCTATTTTGCTTCAGTTGCATTAAAAGAGCAAAAGGGCGTTGCCGTGTGCGATACGTGGAGCGCAGAAGATACATACACGCCCGATTATGCGCAAACGCTGGAAATCGGTGACAAGGACGCCAAAATTCTTTGCCTGACCGATGTGCATATTCGCAATCACGGCACTTTTGCGGCTTTTCTCGGCATTAACTTCATCTTGGACGGTATGAGCGAAATCCAACTCAAACAGTTGATACAAGAAGTAAATCCAGATTTAATCGTGGTCGGCGGCGATACCGTTCTGACCGCTTGGAATGACATCAGCACACAAAAATTCTGCGATTTTATGGCGCAATTCGGTATCCCTTGGGCACCGATTTTCGGCAATCACGATTATGAGGGCAGAGCCGATAAATCCAAACTCTGCGAAATCTACGAAAATGCCGAAAATTGCCTGTTTCGATGCGGACCTGACGGTATGAACGGTATGGGGAACTATATTGTCAACCTCACAAGAAACGGCGAAGTCGCATATTCTCTCTTTATGTTTGATGATGGGCAGTACAGAATTACCGACGGCGAGATTTCCGACGGCGGTGTGAACGAAAATCAGATTGCATGGTATAAATGGGCAGTGAACGGTATCGCACAAACAAGCGGTCAGGCTGTTCCCAATATGGCATTTTTGCATGTGCCTGTTCCCGAATACAAAGAACTGACAGGCGATTTTGAAACGGGGTTAAGACAGGAGGACAGCTGTACCGCACGCGATAACGACGGTTTTTTTGAAGCGTTCAAGGAGAACGGCGGTACGCATATGTTTGCGGGGCACGACCACAACAACAATTTTGTTGCCGATTACGAGGGCGTAAAGCTTTGTTATATGACCAAAAGCTCGTATAACTGCTATTTTTCAGGGAAAACACTCGGCGGTACGGTTTTGACCATCGACAAAAACAATGCAGTTGATATTCAAATACAGTCATTTTAAGATTTGAGGAACAAGCTTTGAAAACAAACGCTACATATTTTGTAAATGATGCAAAAGAGCCATTAAAATACGGTGAAATAAACCTGATAAATCCGCCCCGTCAAAGACGCAGGGAAGAGGATAAAAAGGCAGGTGTCCCTGCAGTGCCCGTGTTCTGCGGCTTTTGCGGTACGGACTACGAACTAATGAAAATGGGTGCGCGCGGCGCATTAAATTCCAAATTTCCGCAGGGTGAAAAACGGCTTATCAACGGTCACGAGGGTGTTGTGTGGGTGCCGGGAGAGAACCGTTTTGCGATTGTGCTAATCCGCGGCGGCGACAGCTTTGACCCCACCCGATTTACAGAAGACGAAACTTATTTTGAATACGGCTGTGACGGTGCGGACGGTATTTTCTGCGACAAGGGGTATTTCAATCCCGATATGCTTTTGCACTTGCCGAAAAAATACGAGGGGCTCCGAAAGCTTCCTCTTTCCCTTGCAAAAAAGTTGGTCTTTTCCGACCCCTACGCCTGTGCGGTTTTCCAGCACGAAAGAATGTGCGACATCGGTGAGGCACAGAACTTCCGTGTGGAGCTTGCCAAAGAAAAATGCGATGAACAAACCGCACGCAAAAAAGCTGTTGAAAGTACATTCAAGCGCGTTGTCATTTTCGGCCTCGGCGCAACGGGACTTTTCATCGGTGACCAAATCCGCAGAAATCACCCAAAAGCAAATATTTTATTCGTTGCCAGAAGTGATGAAAACAGCAAAAAAGCACAGTTTGTAAAAACGGAACTCAAATGTGATTACTTTTCAGTAAACGGACTTTCCGAAAGTGAAACTGCCGCCGCAATCAAACAGAAAATCGGCGGTACGGCAACTGTTTTTGTAGGCACAAGCGGTACGGAAACAGAGCACCGTATAGCCTTTGCACAAGGCGTGCTCGGCTGTAACGGTATTTACAACAGTTTTTCCTTAGGACCGAAAGTGACTTTTGACACTATGCCTTTCGGCTTTAAAAATCAGGTGATTTTCGCGTCTATTAACTTTACGCAAAAGCATATGGAAACGGCTATCGAGCTTCTTTGCGACAGCAAATTTGACCGCCTTGTAGAACTCATAGACAAGGATGAATTTACAAAAAATCCCATAGACGCATATGAAAACAAAATCTATTGTAAAGGCGCGCCTTTAAAAACGGCGGTCATTTGGAACAAAGACTGTATCGATACGGAGGCATAAGTGAAAATGAAAGCCATTCAGATAACAAAACCGGGAGAAATTAAAATTGTTGAAAAGGATATGCCGAAAGCGCAAAAAGGCGAGGCGCTGTTAAAGGTGCTTT
>JBJEPS010000071.1:0-43855 GCA_051881355.1 Candidatus Fimenecus sp.
AACCTCTACATACGGAGTCAGAGTCCGCTGTGCTACCATTACACAATACCGCTATGTGGAATTTGCAAGTGGTATTATACAATGCCGCGCACACAATGTCAAGCCTTTTTTGCACAAAAAATCGTTGACTGCGGCGGTCGCAAGCCCCGCCCTACTCTGTTTTAACAAACATTTCCCCTGTCAGGGGAATCCCCTCTGTCCAACTTTGTAATATGCATTTCGGGCGTAGGTGCGAACGGTGTTGTCCGCATTTTATTGTCACGCCTTATTGCGCGAACAGAAAATTCCGCTCATTTTCAAACATCAACAGCACGCCGACCGCCGTCGTCAGCAAAAACAATACGCAAACTGCGATAAAAATCGTGTACTGCACACCCGTTTTATTTTTGAAAAATCGCGCTTGCAAATCCAGTAAAATCAAACCCGAAAACACTGCCGCAACCGTCGCAATATCGGCAAGATACCGCACGCAGACGCCGGCAAAGCAGGTGTCAAAATACGCAAGCAAAAGGCAGCTTATCGCCGCAAGTGTAAAAGTAATCGGTTGAACAAAGGATTTGTATTTTCTGTATGTCGCCGGGCAAAGCACAAGTGATGCGAGCGACGGCATGGAAAATGCGCCGAGCATACGGGTGGCGTATAAATATGCCGCTTTGTTCGGATACACTTCAAAGGTCAGCTTGATATACGGAAAAGTATTTTCCAACTGCGGGAACTGGAGAAAATAGTGATACAGCGCGGGCAAAAACAGCGTTCCCAAAAAGCGGTATTGCGATACATCACAAACGGTGAGCTGATAGGTTGCACCGAATTCCAGCACGGAGCCGAACCGTGCGTAATTGTACCACATCACGCCTGCCGCACCGAGCAATGTCGGTACTGCAAAGGAAAACAGCTTGATAAAGTTTTGCAGCCGTGTGCCGTCCTTGCCGAAAAAGATGCACAGAAATATCGGCACAACGAGGAGCGCATACACTGCCAAATTCGGGCGAGAAAGCACCGTCAGCACCAAATTCAGTGCGGACAAAATTAAAAACACAACCGACTTTCCCGTTTTCGGCTGTTTATAGGCGCAAAAAGCAAACAGCAAAAAGAGCACCAAATGGGTAATCCCGCTTTGCACCGCGATATAGTACATATCTGCCGACGATTGCACCATATAGAGCAGACTCCCCGACACGGCGGCAAAAATCGAAAGCACCAGCGCGCAGAAATTACAGTCCGGCACAAACAGCCGCACAAGCCGTAAAACAAGCAGTGCCACGGCAATGACGCCGACCGCCGCGAGCAAAAAACACACGGTTTGCGGCGCAGGAAGCGCCCCTGTCAGTGCATAATACGGAAAATAAACGGTCAAAAGCGGCGCAATGCCGAAGTAAGAATAGTATTTGCCTTGAAACAGCGCCCTGTCCCACGGGTACCATGCGCCCGTTTCGGCGCGCGCGGCAGGATCATACGGATTTTCGAGCGCCAAAATCCGTTCGTCGGGCGCAAAATCCAAATAAAGTTGTCCTTTTAAAAATGCGTCGAACTGCTGTTCATAGCCGTTTTGATTTTCCAAAAGTCCTGTAAACGGATAGACAATATTTTCATGCGGCATGCTGCAAAAAATATAAATGGTCGGCAAAAGGCACAGCGCAACCGCCGCGCAAAGCAAAATACGCTGTGCACGGTTTTGCGGGTTATATGTGATTTTATAAAGCTGCAACGGGTACGCGGCAATCAAAAACAACAGCGTTACCGCCCCGAAGCAGACGGCAAGTGAAAGTCCCAT
This sequence comes from Candidatus Fimenecus sp., assembly GCA_051881355.1. Lineage (GTDB taxonomy): Bacteria > Bacillota > Clostridia > Oscillospirales > Acutalibacteraceae > Fimenecus. The sequence continues at coordinate 1,775 of JBJEPS010000071.1, forward strand.
TTTAATCCATAAATTCCGCCATCTCTGCGGTCGGTTTGCGTTTTTTCTCACGCAAGGCATCGTCTGCGGCGGCATAGCCCGTGGCAAGCACCAAACGCACGCGTTTTTCGGGGGCAATGCCTAAAGCGGTTTTGAGTTTTTCTTCATTCAGCCAACCTAAAATACAAGTCGAGAGCCCCATATCCGTGGCGGCAAGGCAATAATGTGCCGTAGCAATGCCAATATCGATTTGCGCAAACGCCTGGCTGTGAAATTTTTCCGCAACCGCCGGTTTTAACACGGCATGCTCCTCTACGAGCACCGCGAACGCAGGGCAGTTGTCGGTAAATTTGTTCCTGCCCGCCTCCTGCACACATTCCCGTACAAGCTTCGCCGTCTCGCCCGTTGTCATAATCAGCTTCCACGGCTGGGCATTGCAAGCTGAGGGGCTCAGGCGAAACGCCTCAACCAACTGTTCGAGTTTTTCGCGTTCCACAGGCACACCGTTAAAATTGCGGCAGCTTTGGCGGCGGGTCATCAAATCCATAAAACTTTCCATAGAAAAAACCTCTTCGTATTTTGTTATTGCTATTATAGGACAACTTTATAATTCCTGCAAGAATAGATTGCGATTTTGCGGGAAATATGCTAAACTGAAAGTGGATTCTTTTAAGAAGGTGAGCGTATGTGCACTATGGCACAAACAGCAGATTCGTCCATGATGACAGAGTTGTATGAATTTACATTGGCAGACGGCTATTTTTCAGCAGGCATGCAGGACACCGTGGCGTGCTTTGACCTGTTTTTCCGCCGCGTGCCCGATAGCGGCGGTTTCGCCGTGATGGCAGGGCTCCAGCAAGTGATTGACTATTTGAAAAATCTGCATTTTACCGAGGCAGATTTATCATTTTTGCGGGAAAAGGGTATTTCCGAGCCGTTTTTGGACTATTTGCGGGATTTCAAATTTGCCTGTGATGTTTGGGCAATCCCCGAAGGGACGCCGATTTTCCCGAATGAGCCGATTGTGAAGGTGCGCGGTCCCGTGGTACAGGCACAAATGATTGAAACCATGCTTTTGTTATGCATCAACCAGCAAAGCCTGATTGCCACCAAAGCCAACCGTTTGGTGCGCGCGGCGCACGGCACGGCAGTGGCAGAATTCGGTGCGCGGCGTGCACAGGGCACGAATGTGGCGGTTTGCGGCGCACGTGCGGCGTATATCGGCGGTTGTGCGGCAACCTCGGGCGTAGAAGCAGCGCGGGCTTTCGGTATTCCGACCTTGCAGACGATGATTCACAGCTGGGTGCAGATGTTCGACTCCGAATATGAGGCGTTTTGCGCGTATGCGCGCGCCTACCCCGACGACTGCACCTTTGTGGTAGATACTTACGATACCCTACGTTCGGGTGTACCAAATGCCATTCGTGCATTTAACGATGTGCTCCTGCCGTTGGGCAAACGCCCGAAAAGCGTGCGCATCGACTCGGGCGACATCACCTATCTTTCCAAGCGCGTCCGCAAAATGCTTGATGAGGCGGGCTATCCCGACTGCGACATTATGGCGTCGAATTCCCTCGACGAGCACATCATCAGCGATATGCTTTCGCAAGGCGCAAAGGTCGATTGCTTTATCGTTGGTGAACGGCTGATTACCTCCGCCTCTACACCGCTGTTCAGTGGTGTTTACAAGCTCTGCGCTGTGGAAAAGGATGGGCGGATTATTCCGAAAATCAACCTATCTGAAAATGTAAAGAAAATCACCATTCCCTCGTCGAAATTGGTATACCGTCTGTTCGATATGGACTCCGGCAAGGCAATTGCCGATGTTTTAACCACCGACAGTGAGGAAATCGACGACACCAAGCCCTACGAGCTGTTTGACCCTGATTTTACTTGGAAGCGTAAGGAAATCGAAAACTATGTGGCGCGTCCGCTGCTTGTTAAAATTTTTGACAAGGGCGAATGCGTATACGTCTCCCCCGCACTTTCGGAAATCCGCGATTACTGCGCCGAACAGATTGATACGCTTTGGGACGAGGTCAAACGTTTTGAAAATCCGCATAAATATTATGTAGACCTTTCCGAAAAACTTTGGGAAATTCGCAAACTGTTAATCGAAGAATACAAAGGAGTCCGCAAATGAACATTTGGCATGACATTGACCCTGCGCGCATTACGCGTTCCTCTTTTGACGCGGTCATTGAAATCAGCAAGGGCAGCAAAATGAAATATGAGCTCGACAAGGAAACCGGTATGCTCTGCCTCGACCGCGTGTTGCACACCTCCACACACTACCCCGCAAACTACGGGTTTATTCCGCGCACCTACGCGCTTGACAACGACCCGTTAGACGTTTTGGTGCTATGCTCGGAAAAAATCGAGCCGATGGCACTTGTCAAATGCTACCCCATCGGCGTAATCACGATGATGGACAACGGCGCACCCGATGATAAAATTATCGCCATTCCCAAAGGCGACCCGACCTACAACGGGTATTCGGATATCTCGCAACTGCCGCGTCATGTATTTGACGAAATGACGCACTTTTTCACGGTATACAAAATGCTTGAAAACAAAAAGACCGTCATTGACGAGGCAAAAGGCGTGCTTGCGGCGGTCGAAATTATTGAGGACGCCATCAACCGCTACAACGAAGTATACGGCGGACAGAAATAAAAAGCGGGTACAACAAGGGGAAGAATATGAACAACAAGGCAGTAAAAGTATTTTTATCGATAATTTTGGCTTTGGTTGTGGTTATCGGCGGTGCGGCAATCGGTATGACGCTGAAAAACGGCAGGCAGGAAATTAAGCCTGCCGCGGCGCCCGTATTCGGCAAATCCGACAAAGACGAAAACACGCCAAGTGAAGCACCGACCGAAGCGCCGACCGAAACAAAAGCGCCCGTTACGCTCCATATGCTGTCGGTCGGGGATAACTTAATTCACGACGGCATCTACAAACAGGCGCAAAAGCGTGCTGGCGGCGACGGCTACGATTTTTCCTTTTGCTACGCACGTGTAAAGGACACGATTGCATCGGCAGACGTGGCGACCATCAATCAGGAGACGATTGTGGCGAAAAGCTATGAGCCGTCGGGCTATCCTTTATTTAATTCCCCCGAAGAACTGGGACAGGCGGTTGTCGACGCAGGGTTTGATGTGGTAAACTTAGCGAACAATCATATGCTCGATAAAACCTCGAAAGGTCTTGCGGAAGCGATTGATTTTTGGGACAGCACGGGGCTTGTGCGCACGGGTGCGTACAAGGATACACAGGATTTGGAATCCGTGGAATACATTGAGAAAAACGGCTTGAAAATCGGATTGGTCGGCATTACGCAATACACAAACGGACTCACGCTTCCGAGTGACAGTCCCTTAAAATACATACTGACAAGCGACGAAGCCACCATAGAGCGTAAAATCAAGGCGGCAAAAGCACAATGTGATGTGGTGCTTGTCAATGTGCATTGGGGCAGTGAATACACCACCACGCCCGCGCAAGAACAGCGTAACCTCGCAAAAAAAATGGCGGATTGGGGCGCGAATGTCATTATCGGGCATCACCCGCATGTGTTACAGCCCGTGGAATGGATTGAAACCGACGACGGCACGCGCACGCTGGTTGCCTACTCACTCGGGAATTTCATTTCCCAGCAAAACACCGCTGCGCGCGTGATAGGCGGTATGCTCCATTATGACATTACCAAAGATTTCGAGACAGACAAAGTCACCGTCAGCAACGTCCGCTTTGAAACAATTGTCACGCACTATGTAAACGGCAGTCACGATGTGCAGATTTATCCGCTGTCGCAGTATTCCGACGCGCTCGCCAAAAAGCAAGCCGCACGGATTAAGCAGTCGGATTTCAGCATTGCCTATATTGAAAACTTTGTAAATGACGTTATCCCTGAAGAATTTTTGACAGCATAATTCTTCCACAAAAATTTTATAAAACTTTCCGCGCCTGCCCATACTATGGGTAGGCGCTTTTTCTTTGCATGCAGACATTTTTTCGTGCGGTACATAACAAGTAAAGGAAGATGTCTGTGCAATACAACAAGGTGGAAATCTGCGGGGTCAACACGTCCAAATTGCAGGTACTCAAAGAATCCGAGAAAATCGAACTGCTTAAAAAAATGCATGACGGTGACAGTGCCGCGCGTGAGAAACTCATCAACGGCAATTTGCGCCTGGTGCTGTCGGTTATTCAGCGATTTCAAAACCGCGGTGAGCACCCCGATGATTTGTTTCAGGTCGGCGTAATCGGGCTGATGAAAGCCATAGACAATTTCGATATTTCCCAAAATGTCCGTTTTTCAACCTATGCTGTGCCGATGATTATCGGGGAAGTGCGCCGCTATTTGCGCGACAACAACGCGTTACGCGTCAGCCGTTCCATGCGCGACACCGCCTACCACGCCATGCAGGCAAAGGAAAAACTGCAAACGAAGCTCAACCGCGACCCGACGATTGAGGAAATCGCCAAAGAGCTTGACCGCCCCGTTTGTGATGTGGTGATTGCCTTAGAGGCGATTGTCGAGCCGGTTTCGCTGTATGAGCCCGTGTATGCCGACGGCGGCGAGCCGATTTATGTGATGGACCAGGTCGGCTCCCCCGAAACCGACAGCGATTGGCTGGACGAAATCGTGATGAAAGAAACCATAAAATCCCTTTCCCCGCGCGAAAAGAAAATTTTGTCGCTGCGATTCATGCAGGGCAAAACGCAAACCGAGGTTGCCGACGAAATCGGCATTTCACAAGCGCAGGTCAGCCGTTTGGAAAAAGGTGCATTAAAACGCATTAAAGGGCAATAAAAGCGTCCTTCTCGAAAAAATCTCTATTCAATCTGCCAAAATCAGCAAAGCGCCGTTTGTGGACTTTGCTGATTTTTTTCGTTTCTATTGACTTTTTACGCGGTTGGTTGTATGGTTAGTTACAGAAGTAACTAACCTATTTCTTTTGTGCGGACAAACGCAAAGAAAAACCGACAGAAAGGAGGTCGATGCTGTGCTGTTTCATTTTTCGGGCGACAAGCCAATTTACCTGCAAATTGCCGAGCAGTTGGAGGACGCGATTTTTACGGGGGTATACCCCGAAGAAACGCAAATCCCCTCCACCACCGAAATTGCCGCAACCGAGCGTATCAATCCCGCTACGGTGTTAAAGGGCGTCAATCTTTTGGTAGAGCAATCTCTACTTTACAAAAAGCGTGGCATCGGTATGTTTGTCAAAGCGGGCGCGACCGAACAAATTCGGGAAAAGCGTCAGCGGGAATTTGCAAATCAATTCATTACACCGCTACTCAAAGAAGCGGAAAAATTAGGGATTTCCGACGCGGAAATCTGCAAATTGATTGAAAAGGGGTATAAACATGAGTCTTGAAATTCAACGCATCAACAAATTTTACGGCAAAACGCAGGCATTAAACGATGTCACCGTCACCTTTGAAGCGGAGAAAATCTACGGTCTGTTGGGGCGAAACGGCGCGGGCAAAACCACGCTGTTAAATCTGATTGCCAACCGCATTTTCACGCCGTACGGCAATATTCTGTTGGACGGCGAAGAAATTGAAGAAAACGACAAAGCACTCGCAAAGCTCTTTTTGGTCAACAGCGACAATCTCTATCCGAAGCATATGACGGTTGAAAAGGCGTTTCGGCTGACAAAGAGTTTTTACAAAGAATTTGACCTCGAAAAGGCATATGATTTTGCAAAGCAGTTTGCCCTGAACACTTCGGCGCGCATCAGCGCACTTTCGACAGGTTACCAAACCATTTTTAAGGATGTTTTGGCACTGAGTATGGATTTGCCGTACATTTTAATGGACGAACCCGCGTTGGGGCTCGATGCCAACCACCGCGAGTTGCTGTATCGCCTGTTGGTGACGGAGTATGCCGAAAAGCCGCGCACGTATATTCTTTCCACGCACTTAATCGACGAAATCGCAACGGTCATTGAAAATGTAGTGATTTTGGACGAGGGCAAAATTTTGGCAGACGAAACCTGCGAAGCGTTGCTTTCGCGCGGGTACACCGCGACAGGACCAAAGGCGCAGATAGAAGCGTTCGCCGCAGACAAAACCGTCATCGGGCAGACGCAACTCGGCGCGTTTGTGTCGGTCAATATTTTGGACGAAAACGGGCGCACTTCGTCTGTGCCCGAGGGCGTGGAAATCACACCGCTGGATTTGCAAAAATTGTTTGTTGCCATGACCGGCGGCACAGGAGCGGAAAAATGAAACGGAAACAAGTGATTTGGTTTCGGGCAAAGCCGCTTCTGCTGTACTTTGGCATCACCTTTTTGCTGACGGCGCTGTTTCGGCTTTTACCGATAAACTATTACATTTTGCTTTGCGGTGCGCCGCTGTTTTTCCTATACGGTGTGCTGTCGTTTCGGCGGCAAACCGATTTGTATTTGCAATTCGGCGTGTCACGCATGCGGCAAATCGGCAGTATTTTCGCGCTTGTACCGATTTGCGTACTGTCGGGTGTTTTGTGTGCGTTGCTACCGCTTCTCTATGAACGCGTTTTGCCGAATTCCGAAGTGTTTTACAGCGGTTTTTCGCTTTTCTCCTTTTACATTGCGTTCCCCGAACAGCAGGCAGTTTGGTGGGTCGCGGCACATTTCAGCTTACAAAATATTCTGGCGCTGTTTGCAGGGTGTTTTCTCGGTGTACTTTTGTATGTGCGCCCGAAAGACAACCGCGTGACCGCGGTCATTGCAAGCGGCATCGGGCTTGTGCTGTGCGGCTGGGCGGCAGTCGCATATCGATATGCTGCAACCTATTCTTTTCACGCCTATGCGAAAATGATGCCGCACAGCGATACGGAATTGTTTTTGCAGGGATTTATCCGCAATATTCTGCTGGGTATGTGCGACGGCGACGGCATTATATTGGGCTTGATAACGCTTCTTTTGTGGAGCACGCTGTTTGCGGCGGGGACTTGTTTGTTCCTGCGCAAGCTGTCGCAACGGTAAGGGGGGGAAACACGAATGCGAAAAATCACTTGGATTTTACCGGTTTTGAGTATGTGCTTGGCGCTTCTGATTAGCCTCGGCGCACTATGCAGCTTTTCGCCGACACTGGTCAATGTGCTTTCGTGCGATATTGAAACTGCGGCAAAAACCGACGACACCACCTATACTTGGGCACAAAATGAAACCGCGCACGACCTGCTTTTGTGGCAGGCAAAGCATACCGTAAGCCCCGGCTACCGCGCGGCTTGCTTGCAATATTTGATAAATACGTATTATCATCCGGAAGCAAATTGGAGCCGCACACACGATGCCGAAATCGGTGAAACGGTATACCAAGCCTATTTACAAGCATTGGAAGATTGTGTGCAAAGCGAAAAACGGGAAGACCATATTACACGCGGACCCAATCGCGAATTTTACCTTTTGAATTCGGACGGAATTGATAAAGAGTATACCGATTACGGCTTTCTGCCACCGAAAACAGGTGATGTTGCCGACAGAGCGTACACTTATTTTTACAGCACGGATTTGCAATATGCCGCATATGTCTATTTGCACATCGACAAAGCGCGCGGCAAGGAAATGTATCTTACTTACGCACAAAATACAACCGACCACTATTTCTGTGACGAATTCATGCGCTCGGTATTACAAGACAAAAACGCCAATGCAGAGGACTTGGATTGGGCAAAGGCACAGGCAAATGCCGCCGCTGACGCGCTTTCGGCGGAATATCAGGTTTTTGTGGATTTACAGGAAGAATGCATAGCGCTGTATAACCGCCTGTATAACACGGGGGAAACTCCAAGGCACAATACACAATACCTTACGCTGTACGAGCAGGCGTTCAAAATGATGCCGCATACCAATACGGAGTATGAAGCTAAATGCAAAACCTTGCGGAATTTGGCAGATGCATAGGCTTGCGGTTTGATGTAAGGAGGATCATTATGAAATACAAAGCAACCGTCCGTTATTATTACAGGCGCGCACTTTTGCCGCTTTGCATTTGCACAGCGGTGTTTGCGTTTTTCACCTGGCTGACCGCAAGAGATAACACCATTCAATCTGCCACGGCATTCGGTTTTAACGGCAAATTTTTCTGGTGCGCGTATATGTTTTTTGCCTACAAAGGCTTTGAAAATCTGTTTGACCAACAAAGCGTTTCCCGAAAAACACGGTTTCGTGCGCTCGTAGGATTTTTGCCGTTTTCAGGTTTAGTCGCGGCAGTCAACTTACTGCTCTGCTACGGGGGCATACTGCTTTACAACCATTATGGTCAAACGCAGATATTGCAAAACAGCAATGCCGTCTATTGGAAATACTGCCTGATTTCCGACGCAGAAATCCCGTGGCGTTTGTTTTTGGGGCTGACGGGGATTTCGGAAACCGGCAATGCGGCGGTTCTCATCGTGCTCGGCTTACTCCTTTGCGCGCTTTCCGTCATGCGCGGGATGCTGTTCGGCGTGTTGCTTGCGCGCTTGTTCCATAAACTGCCGCGGCGCATCGCCTTTTTGCTCGCGCTCGGCAGTACGGCGATTTTTGCCGGCGTATGCATTTTAATTAACTTGCAAAGCACCGCGACCGACACTTATTTTTGCGGTCTTGCGGCAGGTTCGTTCCTCTTTGGCAACGGCGGCGCGAATGCAACGCTGTCGGTGCTGTTTGCCGATGTCTATATGCTGTGTCTGTACCTTATCCTCTTGCGGCTGACAGACGGCACGGTATTTCGCCGCAAATCCACTTTTCGCAAACAAATGACACGCGTGGCAATCGGATTTGTGCTGATTTTGGTGCTTGGTGTTTGTAATGTGCTTTTGTGCACGCCCACGCTTGTCAATGCCTTGGAACGCACGAAAACACTGCACACAGACCACAAAGGAAATCCTGTTGCAGAATACACTTACGCGCCGAATGAGCGGGCGTTTCGGCTTATCAATCTGCAAACGAAATTCGCGTTGCCCGCCTACCGTATTTCGTGCCTTTCGGCGCTTGCACAGAATTATTATTTAGGCGGCACGCCTGAATGCCTATCCTATGCGGACGGTGCGGCTGTTTTTGACGAACTTTTACAGACCTTTGAAAAGAAAAGCAGCTATTTAACGGTTGATTTTCCGCTGTTATACCCCGCGGCGGACACTTTTGCGGCAGTGGAAAACGCCAATGCCCCGTATACGAAAAAAACCGAGGTCTTGGCAGATGCCTGTTTGTATTTTGCAAGCCACGGGGAACCTGCGCGTGCAAAACGCGCATACAGCGCCGTTATTCGACCGGAAGATTTTGTGGGCACCCACGAAATTTTCATGTGTGAAGCGTCGCTCAACTGTATTACGCTTTATTCTGACAACGAGCAAGACTGCTTGTGGGCGGCAGAGCAATTCGACGCGCTCGCGGACTACGCGCAAGCATTCCAATTCAACGACACGGATATTGCAAGACTGCGCCGAAGCGCCGCAAAATTGCGCGGGGAAGAACTCCCCGACAGCGAAACGGAAACCGAGGGCGTGGATTTGTGAGGAGGGAAAAGGAAATGAAGCAAAAGCAAGGTATTCTTTACCTATACAAAGACTTTTTGCCGATTTTTGCGGTGTTTGAGGGGTTTTATATTCTGATTGCGTGCCTCGGTTTACCGATGATGTCAACAGACAGCGTACCGGGATTTTTACGGTGTTTTGCATCGGTATTCCCCTTTCCCGCCTGCATTTGCGCGCTGTATACCATGGCAAATTTCCGAAAGCACAACAGCACCTTGCGGCAATTCGGGCTGTCCCCTCTTAAAACCGTACGGGCGTTTTTCGCGCTGAACACGAGTGCTTTGCCGCTGACAGCGTTACATATCGGTGTTGCGGCGCTTCTTTGCCGTATTCCGAAAATACCCGTAGACTTTTGGCAAATGCTCGCCATTCCCGGCGAAAGCGCCGCGTATTTGGGGCGCGACTTTATTATGTTCACCGTGTTAAAAGTGCTTTTGAACACGGTTTGCCTTTGTGCGTTGGGGCTGTTCCTCGGCGCGGCGTTTTGCAAAGTAGGTAAAATCAAACGGCTCACACTGACTGTATGCAATTTGGTCGCGCTGTACTTTGTCGGCTTTTTGTGTCTGCAAACCACTTTGCCGACAGGTCTGCCGACAGATTTACTATATGCACTGTTTCTTGCCGATTTCAGCCTGTTCCCACTGATGTCGCTTGTTCTCACGCGGGGGGCGCTGATTTTCCTGTTGCTTTGCGGTGTAAAGTATATGACCGCGGATTTGCCCATCTACGCACAGGGGAAAAGCCGTCGCAAAAAGCAGAAAGCATTACACGCCAAAAAGAAGAAAGACCGCGGCTTGCTTTCTGTCGCGATTGCGCTTACCGCGCTTTTCTTCGGTTTCCATTTCACGGTACTGTCCGCCGCCTCGGTAACCCTGTTGGAGGGCGGTTACAATTACATTACCTACCGATACCGTCCTTGCAAAAGCGCGGAAACCTTACTGAAAGTGCAACTGCACTGCGTACCGCCGAAATATCGGCTGACAATTTATGACCATTTATTGCGTACATATGCATACCCCGGCGTGGAATACGAGTTTTCGGACACAAGCGAAAACAAAGTGCTATACGAAGCGTGCTTTGCGCTCGCCGAGGAAGTCCCCGAAAGCGTAAGCATTCAAAAATCGCCGTATGCCAATCGATTGTATTTCCCCCCGAATGTTTTGACAGACAAAAACGGGACAGAGCATATTACACAGTACGATTACAGCCTGTATAGCCTCTACTGTATCACGCTGTATCAAAACGGCAAGGTGCAGGAAGCCAAAGACGCATATATCGGAAACTACGACAAAAACACAACCTATGTTCCCTACCGCGGCTTTTTACTGTATCTTTTGGAAACGGAAAACATTCCGCAAGCAGATAAGCTGTGGGCAAAAGAGCAGGCGTATCGCCTTGCCGACGATATAGAAGCGCACCAAGAGGTATATGTGGAAGAAATCGATGCATTTGAACGCGAAAATCCGTACAATACGGGATATTTAATCGGTGCGGATTTCATTCCCGCGGCATATGCCCATATGTTGCGCGAACTTGCCGACAGCGTGTAACCTTTGAGGGGTAAACCATAGAAAAAGCACACGGCGTATCCGTTTTTTCGGATACGCCGTGTGTGTTGTTGTGCAGATTTTCATATTATGCCTGCGGCTCTTCCATATCGCAAAGTGACTCTAAAAGCCACGCACGCAACGCGCGGTTTTTGACGCGGGTGGCGGCAGACTGCGCGCCGCGTAAAGTTGTTTGCTTTTTCAGCCCTGCGTAAGTTGCACTTTTTTTGTTGTTCCCACCGTTATAAAGGGTCAGAATTTTGCGAATACGCTCGGCATACGGCGGGTTTTGCTTTGCCGTAATCCCCGAAAGTGTTACCGAAACCGCCGTTTCCACCGAAACGGGCGGCAAAGTGACTATCGTGCCGTGTTCGGGTGTGCTTTGCACCGTCACTTCCGTCTTTTCACCGTTTGTCGTTGCCGTGACAGAAGCGGCAGACAGCACATCGGCAAAATGCAAAGTGTAATTGCGCGTTTGCGGCAGATACGGCGCCGCCTTTGTCCCTGACAGAGTGAAAGTCAGCGTTTCGCCGTTTTCACAAAGTTGCATTTCTGTAAAACTGTACGCGCCGTTTTTGAAATTGTTGGTTTCGCCGTCATCTTCATACAGCGTGAATGCCCCGTTGCCGCGGTACAGCCGTACAGTCAGATGTTCGGGATTTGCGGGCGAATTGCCCTTATCGCCCGACAGCGGTACAATCGCGCCGCTTTTTGCAAACACGGGAATAGAATTCAAATCGCTGTGCACCTTAACGGTTTTACCGCCTTTGTAAATTTCGCCCGTAAAGAAGTTCGTCCAGCGCCCGTCGGGGAGATATACCGCCGTCTCGGCGCGTTTGGTGCGTTTGTCGCAAGGCGAGGTCACGGGGCACACAAGCAATTCACTGCCGAACAGATAGCCGTTTTTGCACTTGTAGGCATCTTTTTCGTCAGGATTGGTATAATACAGCGGCTCGCACAGCGCGCGCCCCTCAGCGTGATTGCGGTAGTTCATACTGTAAATATAGGGAATGAGTTTGTGGCGTAACCGAAGCGCCTCGGTCGAAAGCGTTTCGGCAGTCCACGAAAAATTCCACGGTTCTTTGCCGAACAAGTCATTTTGCGTGGAGTGCAAGCGCAATATGGGCGCGAATACGCCAAACTGCACCCAACGGGTATACAACTCATCGTTGTGCTCGCCGAAATGGTGTCCGCCGATGTCATGGCTCCACCAAGTATATCCGCAGTTTGCCGCCGTGGCGGTGAAGTACGGCTGGAAATTTAAGACCTTCCAATTCATCGCCGTATCGCCCGAAAATCCAAGCGGATAGCGGTGCGAACCGATGCCCGCATAGCGCGACAAAATCAGGGGACGGTGTGCATCTCTGCCGTTATCCAGATAATGATAATGGTTCAAGCTCCACAGCGGGTCAAGCCCCGCAAGTTTGCTCTTGGTGCCCTGTTGCCAGTCAATCCACCAAAAGTCCACGCCGTCCGCTTCGTGCTTGTGGTGCCCAATGTCCATATAACTGTTGATGAATTTTGCGTCGGCAATGTCAAACGGTACAGTTTCTTTTTTATCTTTATCCGCACCCATCGCGTCCGCGATTTCGTCATAGCAGTCCTCAAACCAACGGAAACCGTCCGCAGGGTGCAAATTCAAGGTGGTTTTTAAGCCTTGTGTATGTAAAAACTGCAAAAAGCCCTGCGGGTCGGAGAACAAATCCGTGTTCCAACTGTATCCCGTCCAGCCGCTGACGCCGCCCCAATGGTTTTTGCCGAATTTGCCGTCAAAGTGTTCCTCTAACTTCACCCAATGCCAATCCATATCCACGGTAGCAACGGTCAAGGGAATATCCTTGCGCGCAAATTCAAGCATCAAATTTTCATATTCTTCCTGCTTATAGGGGTAATAGCGGCTCCACCAGTTGCCGAGGGCAAACCGCGGCACCAACGGCACCTCGCCCGACAGCGCATACAGCGCTTTGACCGCGCCGATGTAATCCGTGCCGAACGCGAACACATACAAATCCTGCTCGTTCGCTTTGCGCGGGTGCACCATACCGTCCGTACCCAACACAAGGGATTTACTGTCATCAAACAACGCTACACCGTCCGCGGAAACAACGCCGTCCTTTAAAGGAATCGGACCGAAGGTGCCGTCCAGCGTGCGCGCCGTGCCTTTTAAATTGTGCTTCGGATTGGGACGGACGGTTTTCCCGTCGATGTGCACCGTAAGTACCTTCCCGTTTGCTGTATTGACGGTGAACGCCGCCTTATCGGTGGTAATCACCGCGCGACTGCCGTTTTGTTTTACGGTAAAGTCCACCTTCCCATGGTCACGAAACCAAACGCTTTGTGTGGGTTCGTCTGTAAAGGTGTTTTCCGAGCCGAACTCAACGCGAAGCACGCGGTCGAGCAATACGGAAATGCGCGTGTTGCCGACGGTCACGGTGTTTTCCGGCAAAGACGCACCTTTTGTATGTGCAATCAAATGCGCGTGGAGCTGTTCCATAGTCTTTTCCCCCCGGAGGCAATTATTTCAATACATCAAACGACAATGCCGTATCGTAATAGGTGTATTCCGTCACGGCGCTGTTGGTTTGCACCTCGGTGTCTGTAAGCGGCGCAAACAAGTGTTTTTCCGCATATGCTCCGCCCGAAAGTGCACCGTCGGTGTATATTTTCACCATACCGTTGCGCTCGCGCACAATATCGGCGCGCGCAAATTTTCTGCCGGAAATCTCGGCGTCGGATTTGACTTTCAGCCCCGCGCAGTCAGCAATTAACTTGCCGCCCGAAACGGAAACCACCAAATCCTTGCCCTGCGCAAGCAGCACACCGTCTTTGGGAGCGTTTTCCAAGCGGAGCCGCAAGGTGAAATCGCTGTCGCCCGTGTAAGCGCCCGGTAAAATGCCGTTTTCGTAATAGGTCAAATCCATATTGTTGCTGTATTCGTTGCCGTAGATATCCGCAACCTGCATTTGTACAGTTGTTGCTTCGCCGTTTGTAAGCGGCTGCGGTAAGGTTACGGTCACTTCGCTGTAATTTTCAAGCAAGGTAAAGCCAAGCGCCGTACCGTTTACCGTGAAGCTGTTTTCGTGTGCAACAATATGTTTGTCGAATGTCAACTGCGCGATGTCCGCCGCAATCATTTTCGCACGCAAAAGGCGCGGTGCGTTTGTTTCGGGTTTGCCGAAACGGAAAATGCGGATTTCGTGCGCGCCTAAATCGAGCGTTACCGTGTCGCCATAGTTGTAAACCGTTTGTGATACCGCTTCGGTATACGGGAGCACCGGCGCGCAGGTCATTTCCGACGCGTCCTCGCCCACGCCGATGACGCGGTCCAAGGTAAAGGAGAACTGTTGCGGACGGTCAAGAGGATTACGAACCGAAACAATGCCCTCTGCGCCCTCCCATGCGGAATAGCCGTACACCGCGCCGGTGTCGGGCGACTCGCCGATTAGCTTTGCATTGCGCAAAATATGGAAATTGTCCGCAAGGAATTTGAGCACATCTGCGTTGATGCGCCATTTGGCGTCATTGAACAGATTGAAACTGTAATACAGTTCCCAAAAAGCCGTGCCGCGCGTGGAAATCATATACATATACTTACGGAATTCCTCGTCGGTCATTTGGATTTTCGCCGTGTTTCCGTAAATCGGCTCGTGGTTATACATATTGGACAACGGGAACTGATAACACCGCGTGCGGTGGAAATCAAAATAGCGGCTGTCGCGGTAGGTCAGCATTTTGTCATAATCCTTGCCGTGCATTTCCTCGCCGTTTTTGGTTTTGTCGGTAAAGTTGATGTCGTCGGCATTTTGCATCCAAAGGCTTTCCGAAAACTGCAAATACCACGGGCTTGCGTTGCTGTAGCTGGTTTGGTTAATCCAAAGGGATTTGCCCGCTGCCGTGCGCGCAGAGCGCATCTTTCGGAATATCGCAATCCAATTTTCCCAATGGTCGGTAAAGCAGTACATATCCCGATAGCCGCCCGTGGGGTGCCCGTGCTTTTTGCTCGGACATGCTTTTTGCAAAAAGCCGTCCAATTTCCAATAGTTGATGTCAAACCGTTCCATATAGTCTAAGAACAAGTCCTCTAACTTCTCCTGATACCCATGGTGCGCGGTGCAAACATCAATCGAGCGGCGGTTGTAGCCGCCGTTGCCCGCTTTTTGCACATGCTTTGCAAATTTCGGCGTCTGACTTGTGTAGCCGCCGCGCGGACCGAGCCAAAGCCCGAAATCCGAGGCAAAATGCTTGGCGAGCGCCGCGCTGTCATACAGTTCATTCGGGAATTTTTGATTAAAGCACCAAAAGCCCTTGTCGTAATCTGCCCAACCGTCGTCCACCACATAGGAATGGACGGGCGGTACGCCGTTTTGCGTCATGCCCTTTTCAATTTCAAAGAACGAATTTTGGATATTGTCCTTGTCGATATTCAGCATATGGTCAAACCACGAATTATATTGCGTGCGCAGATACACGGGCACGGAAATATCGCGGATATAGTCTAAGAAATCTGCGCGAATAACCTCCATATCGAGGCTTCTTGCCGCGCCGAACACGGTTTTCCACGTGGTATATTCCTTTTCGCCCTTTGCGAGTTCCCCAAAGGTTTTGCCCGCATAATACCGCGTGCGGGCAAGCCCTGCTTCAATGTTGTTGTCGCTCGCGGGGAACTCGCTGCCCATAAACAGTCCGTTTAAATAAATCGGCTGTCCGAGTGCGGAATGGAATTCGGAAATCCCCGTCTTTTTCATATCGGGTCGGCTCCATTTTTGCTGAATGTCGCGCGGAATCGAAATGTATTCCGTGTCAATGGAGTCAATGCGCGCATACGCGTCCGCCGTCAGTTTAATAAATTTATGCATATACGGCTTGTCGCCGATTTCATACACTTCCGTCAGCAAATAGGTAACACCGAGTGCAAATAACGGGGCAAAGCGGATTTCGAGAAATTTTTTGTTGTCTTTCTCTTCGGTCAAAATATCCGCCACGGTGAGCATGGAGCTTTTAATCACCGCGGTCTTTTTGCGCCCCACCAAAACGCGCACGACAAACTCCTCCGAACAAGGCTGAAACTCGAGCGCAATGGGTTCTTCGGTTCTGCGGTTGGTCACCGACACGGTACGGATACGGTTTTCCTCCGTTAAAGCAAGGGTGCGCACCAAATAGGCGTTGCCGATCGCAATCTGTCCGTTGCCGCTTACAATAAAGGCTTCCGTCGGATAGTTCATTTTGTTTCCTCCTGCTCGTTTGCGAATAGTATTTTTTCGGCGGCAGCGGCGGCATCTGCCACCAACTGCACACAAGGGCGTTTTTTATAATAGGTTTCCGTGCGTGCTTCGGGCGTGGGCGTCGTGTTCGCGTTCGACAGCCCCAACAGTTCGCGACACACAATGGACGGATTTTCTTTTTTAAATTCGGCGGCAATTTCCTGCACGACCTCGTATGTTTTTTTCTTCGCTTCGCGGTCCTCGCCGTCTGTGGCACCGTATACCATACCCGCAAGCATAGCCGCACCCGAAACTGCGCCGCAGACCTCGCGCATTCTGCCGACGCCGCCGCCTAAGCCCGCCGACACGCGCAGAGCGGTTTGTTCGTCTAACCCGATTTTGTCGCTGAAAGCGGCAAACACTGCCTGCGAGCAGTTAAATCCGCCTTTGAATAATTCGACCGCACGGTCTGTGTATTTTGACATAGAAAATCCCTCGTTTTCCTACTTAATTTCGTTAATATTCAAGCCCCTCAACTGCCGAAACACCGTTTTCGTACGGGTGGCGCACACAACGAATGTCGGAAATGCAATCTGCCTTTTCTAAAATGCTTTGCGGAAAATACCGCCCCGTGAGCACCGTGTGCGTACACTCGGGCAACGCCTGTAAATAAGAAAGCAATGTGCTTTCCGACAGCATTCCGTTTTGCAATGCGCCGCCGATTTCATCGGCAACCAACAAAAAGTCGACGTCCTGCGGGGTGAAAAATGCTTTTGCCGCCTGTTCGGTTTCGCGTATTCTTTCTGCCTTTTCGCTGTCTGTCAGCGTAAAAAAGAACGGGATTTCGGGATTCGCCACAGTAACGGACACACCGAAGTATTTTTCAAGCGATGCAAATTCAGGCGAAATTTCAGGCTTTAACAGTTGCAACACGCGTACGCGTTTGCCGTGCGATGCCGCACGAAGGGAGAGTCCTGCCGCCGCCGTGGTTTTACCCGCGCCCTCGCCCATAAAAATCCGCACCATCTTCGTCACCGCCAAGCATTTTCTCTGAATTTTAATTGTACTATAAAATCCCAAAAAAGGCAACTGCAAAACAGGAATCAGCGGCAAGAGATTCTTCGGCTGTCGCCTCAGAATGACAATGCAGGTGGCGTACTGCCCGCCCGTAGTAATTTATTTTGCGGAACGGTATGACCATTTCCTACACGGTGGGAGCGAACAACGCTCTACGCAAAACTCTATCCATTTACGGGAAAAACCGCTTGACAAATCCAAAAAGAGAGCATATAATATTGCACAAATAAAAATATCGCCTACAAAAAACGATGAAGGAAACAAGACAGGCGCGATGCTTGCAGAGAGCTGCCGGACGGTGCAAGGCAGTACAAACCGCTTGTGTATAACTCATTCCGGAGTTGCCCGGCTGAAATCATAGGTCGGGACGGTTGACCCCGTTATTCGGTCAGACCTTGTTGGAGGTCGCTTGAGGGCGCGTTTTTTTGAATGCGCTGAATTAGGGTGGTACCGCGTGGAACTTTCCTCGCCCCTATTTTGCAACTGCAAAATGCGGGCGATTTTTTATTGGATTTTTTGAGAAAAGGAGAAAAAAGATGAAAACGAACAAGTACATTCCGTTTACGCCTGTGAACATTCCCGACAGGCAGTGGCCCTCAAAAACCATCACCAAAGCACCCGTTTGGTGCTCCGTCGATTTGCGCGACGGCAACCAAGCGCTTATAGACCCGATGAATTTACAAGAAAAACTTGAAATGTTCCAAATGCTTGTGGACATCGGCATTAAAGAAATCGAAGTCGGCTTTCCGTCCGCTTCGGAAACCGAATATGAAATTCTGCGCACCCTCATTGAGGGCAACTATATCCCCGACGATGTAACTGTGCAAGTGCTTGTGCAAAGCCGCGAACACTTAATTAAAAAGACCTTTGAAGCGGTCAAGGGCGCGAAAAATGTGATTATTCACTTCTACAACTCCACCTCGACCTTACAGCGCAAAGTTGTGTTCAAAAAGGATATGGACGGTATTATTGACATCGCCGTCAACGGCGCAAAACTTATTAAAAAGTTGTCCGACGAATTGATGGAAACCTCGGACATCCACATTCGCTATGAATACTCCCCTGAAAGCTTTTCGGGCACAGAGCCCGACTACGCGGTGGAGATTTGCGAGCGTGTGTTGGAGGAACTCGGCGCAACGCCCGAAAATCCCGTCATTCTGAATTTGCCGTCCACCGTAGAGGGCAGTACCCCGAACGGCTATGCCGACCAAATCGAATATTTCTGTCGCCACTTAAAAGGTCGCGACAGCGCGATTATCAGCCTGCACCCCCACAATGACCGCGGCACGGCGGTTGCCGCCGCAGAACTGGGCTTACTTGCGGGTGCTGACCGCATTGAGGGTACGCTGTTCGGCAACGGCGAGCGCACAGGCAATGTGGATATTGTCACGCTGGCTTTGAATATGTATACCCAAGACGTGGACTGCAAGCTGGATTTCTCGGACATCAACAAAATCCGCGAAGTGTATGAGCGTACCACCAAAATGAAGGTCGGCCCGCGCCAACCGTATGCAGGCGAGCTGGTCTTTACCGCATTTTCGGGCTCGCACCAAGACGCGATTAACAAAGGCAAAGCCTATATGGACGAAACGCACTCCGACCACTGGGAAATCCCCTATCTGCCGATTGACCCCGCCGATGTGGGGCGCGAATACGAGCCGATTATCCGCATCAACAGCCAATCCGGCAAGGGCGGCGCGGCGTTCGTCATGCAGGAATACGGCTTTAAAATGCCCAAAGCCATGCACCCCGATTTCGGGGCGGTCGTACAAGCGGCTTGCGAGAAAAAGGGCAAGGAGCTTAAAAGCCAAGAGGTTTTCGACCTGTTTATCGAGGAATACCGCAATGTTTGCGGTCCTTACAAGCTGTTAAGCCACAAATTCTTTGAGGAAAAAGAGGAGCACGAGGAACTGACAAAAGTGCGTTTTGTCGGCACAATCAAATACAACGGCGATGAGCCGCAGGTCATTGAGGGCATCGGCTCCGGACCTATCGGCGCATTTTGCCAGGCGATGAACAAAATTGGGCTTTCCGACTACCAATTTGTGGATTACAGCGAGCACGCCATTTCCGTCGGCAGTGACTCGAAAGCCGTCAGTTACATTCATATTAAAAATCCTGAGGGCAAGGACGTGTTCGGTATCGGTATTTCGCACAACATCAACTACGCCTCGATTAAAGGTATTTTGTGCGCGATTAACCGTTGTTTGCCGAATGTCGTCCGCGAGCCCCAACCCCCGATTTTTGAGAAATAAGGCGGTGCGAGCGAAATGAATATCGCGTGGAATGCGGAAGCCTATGCGCAAAATTTTGCATTTGTACCGCAATACGGCGCAGAACTGCTTGCACTTTTAGACAAAACAACCGCGCATACGGTTTTAGATTTGGGCTGCGGCAACGGCGTGCTTACCAAACGCCTTTCGGACGAGGGCTTTGCGGTGACAGGGATAGATGCGTCTGATTCGCAACTGCAATTGGCGAGACAAAACTACCCTGAAATTTCGTTTTGCGAGGGTGACGCGACGGATTTTACATTAAAAAATCCTGTGGACGCGGTGTTTTCAAACGCGGTTTTACATTGGATTAACCGCGAAAAGCACCCCGAAATGCTCCGTTGTGTATTTCGCGCCTTGAAAACGGGCGGGCAATTTGTTTTTGAATGCGGTGGGTATCAAAATGCCGCACAAATTCACGCAACCTTGCGCCAAGCATTTGCAAATCGGCAGTTGCCGTATCGGTTTTCCTGCTATTTTCCAACCATCGGCGAATATGCACCGCTGTTGGAGCAAGCAGGTTTCCAAGTCACCTATGCCGCATTATTTGACCGTCCTACCCCTTTAAAAGGTGAAACGGGGCTTGCCGATTGGATACAGATGTTCATAAAAGAACCATTCGTGGGCTTATCTGCGGACTTGCGAACAGAAATTATCGACGAAACCGTCGAATCCCTGCGACCCGCACTTTATAAAAACGGCATTTGGGTCGCTGACTATGTGCGCTTGCGGTGCAAAGCAAACAAAGTATAAAATCAGATTTTTAATAAAGGAGCAAACAGATGAGAGAACATAAAATTGTCGTTTTAAAAGGCGACGGAATCGGCCCCGAAATCGTGGACGAGGCGCTGAAAGTGCTGGACGCGGCGGGCGAAAAGTTCGGTTTCAAAATGCAATATAACGAGCAGTTGATGGGCGGCTGTGCGATTGACGCGACAGGCGTGCCGCTCCCCGAAGAAACCGTCACCGCGTGCAAGGCGGCGGACTGCGTATTTTTGGGCGCGGTCGGCGGCCCGAAATGGGACACGCAACCCGGCAACAACCGCCCCGAGGCAGGGCTTTTGGGCATTCGCGGCGCATTGGGGCTGTATGCGAATTTGCGCCCCGCAACGATTTTTGCACCGCTGAAAAGCGCATCCCCGATTAAAGACAGTATCATCGGCGACAGTATGGATATTTTGATTGTCCGGGAACTGACGGGCGGCATCTACTTCGGCGAGCGCGGCACTACCGTTGAAAACGGCGTAGAGGTCGCGTATGATACCGAAAAATACTCCGTGCCCGAAATCCAGCGCATTGCAAGAACTGCCTTTGAAATGGCAATGAAACGTAATAAAAAGTTGACAAGCGTGGATAAGGCAAATGTTTTGGATTCTTCAAGACTTTGGAGAAAAACCGTCATTGAAATGTCCAAGGAATACCCCGAAGTGGAACTTTCGCATATGTATGTGGACAACTGCGCGATGCAGTTGGTGCGCGATCCGAAGCAGTTTGATGTCATTGTAACCTCCAACATTTTCGGCGATATTCTGTCCGACGAGGCGTCGATGATTTCAGGCTCTATCGGTATGCTCGCGTCCGCGTCTTTGGCAGAGGGCAAATTCGGGTTGTATGAGCCCATTCACGGCTCCGCGCCCGACATTGCAGGGCAGGGCATCGCAAACCCGCTTGCCACAATTTTGTCGGCGGCAATGATGCTTCGCTATTCGTTAGACGAGCCCGCGGCGGCAGATGCGATTGAGGCGGCGGTCAACACCGTTTTGACCACTGCGCGCACGCCCGATATTTACGAGGAAGGCTTTAAAAAGGTCTCCACTTGCGAAATGGGCAATTTGGTCGCGGCAAATCTGTAAAAATACATTTCTACACAGCAACACGGCGGTTTGGAAAATTCCAAACCGCCGTGTTTTTGCATTTATTCTTATTTCGTTCCCGTAGAACCGAAGCCGCCTGCGCCGCGGTCGGTTTCGCCCAAAGTCTCGACCTCTTCGACAGGCATCATGGAAACAGGCATAATCACCATCTGCGCTATGCGTTCACCCGGCTCAATGGTATACGGCTCTGTAATTTGGTTAATCACGCCGACTTTGATTTCGCCGCGGTAGTCGCTGTCAATCACGCCGACGGCATTCAAAAGCCCGATGCCGTGCTTAATGGCAAGCCCACTGCGCGCGAACACGAACGCACCGTATTCAGCGCTCGGCAGTTCAATCGCAAGTCCCGTGGGAATCAGCGCCGTTTCGCCGCCGTTTAAGGTAATCGGTGCGTCGATGCAAGCGCAAAGGTCCAATCCTGCACTGCCGCCCGTAGCGCGTTTCGGGATAACCGCGTTTTCGCTGACTTTTCTGATTTTCAAAGTTTCCATTATTCTACACCTCTGTAAAAAAATCCTCTTGTGTATTCACCCATAGGTTTTGCGCCTTGTTTATAGGCATGCAGAACTTGCTCACATTCTTGCCGTTCTTCAATCGTAAAATCGAAAAAGTAAAAATCAATATTTTGCAGCTCCGAAAGTCTGTCCGCCATATAGGTCGGACGTGAATTGAACAGTTCTGCAAACCCGTTTTCGCACCGCACGGGGAAGGAAATCCCTTTGCGGTCGCAAAGCACGCTTTGCCGGTTACATTCCTTACAGGATTTTCCGTTTTTTACGGGACAGTTGCGCGTAAGCATCAACGGCGTTCTGCCGTAAACGCACGCCCCGCGCGGCAGTGCCCCACCGAGTGCCGAAATTTGCGAAACAGTCAGTTCATGCGACACCACTGCCGCCGAAACACCGATTGCCGCCGCTTCTTCAAGCGCCAAGGTATTAAACAAATTCAAAAACGGTCCGCCGATGATTTCTTTGTCGGTTTTGCGAGCAATCGCCACCGCGTCGAGCGTGTCACACAGGACATACCGCGCCGCGCTGTGTTGCAGGTTTCTTAAGATTTCATCTTCCGTGCCGAACAGCCCGCGTGGCAGATATACGCCTGCACCGTACTGTTCCAAAACCGCATTTTCCGTGCCGAGCGGCAAAAACAGGCGGTCAAATTGGCTGTTTTTCGGAATTTGCGCCGCCGCGCGCACACGTACCCATGTTTGCGGCACTTTTGCAATATGCGGTACTTTGGTAAAGTTGTAAGGTTTTATTTCCTTCGGATGTGCCGATTGCAGTTGTTCTGTAAGCGTGGAAAGCACCGCACGGCGCATACGGTTGAGTTCCGACAGCGGCACGCTGGTATTTTCCGCAATCTCACAAGCAATGGATTTTGCAAAAAAGACCGTTCCGCCGCATTTTTGCAGTTGTGCTGTCGCCTTTTCTGCGGTCAGCGGCACGCGCTGTGCCGTTTCACAAGGCATCGCGCCGGTTTCGCAAACCTCTATTCCGTTGCAAACGGCGGTCAAGGTCGGCGTTTTGCCGGGGGCAGCAAAAAAATGAAAATCCACGCCGTACAGCGCCGGCTCTTTTTCATAGCGTTTGGCATACGCTTTTAACAATGCATCGGTTGCGGCGGTCACATTTTCCTTTTGCCGAATCCCGAACATCTCGCGACCGCGCTGATTTCTGAAATAGCCGTCCGTAAAGCCCGAACGGGAAAACAGCGCTTCCAAATCCTGCCGTCGCGACGCCGAATACGCGCCGTCCAACGCTTCTTTGCAGGCGGTCACCGCCGCCGCAACATATTCGGGGCGTTTCATTCTGCCCTCGATTTTCAGCGAGACAATGCCCAACGCCGAAAGTTCTTGCAAATGCTCGATTAAAGACAAATCCTTTAAACTCAAATCGTGCCCCGTACCGCCAACGGCGGAAAAAGCCAGTCGGCACGGTTGGGCACAAAGCCCGCGGTTGCCGCTTCGAGAGCCGAACGTCGCGCTTAAAAGACATTGCCCCGACACGCACATACATTGCGCGCCGTGCACAAAGACTTCCAAATCCAAAGGCTTGTCCGCCGCCAAATCGGCAATTTCAGATTTTGCGAGTTCCCGCGGCAAGACTGCGCGGGAAAATCCAAGTTCTTTTAAAAGCTGTAAGCCCGCCTTTGTGCCCACGCTCATTTGCGTAGAGGCGTGCAGTTCCATATCGGGGCAAAGTGCGCGAACAAGCCGCAACGCCCCCAAATCCTGCAAAATAAGCGCATCTGCCGCAACTTGGCAGGTACGCTTTACCGTTTGCGTGAAGTTTTCCAGCTCCCCGTCGCCCACAAGCGTGTTGAGCGTCACATGAAACTTTACCCCGTGCAAGCGGCACTCTTTCGCCGCCGCAGAGAGTTGCTCACCGCCGAAATTATCGGCGTTTTTGCGCGCATTAAAATCGCCTGCACCGAAATACACCGCGTCCGCACCCGTCCGCAACGCCGCCGTCAATGCGTCAAAGCTGCCGCAGGGTGCCAAAACCTCGGGCTTAGTCTTCATCTTGTGCGAACAGATTGATTTGATTTGCCTTGGCTTTTGCCTCGGTACGCATGCGGTCAAGCTCGCGCTTGTAAAAATCGCGCTCGGTCTGTGCCTCGGACGCGTCCTTTAAGTAGTCCTTAATCTGCTCACGGTAGCCTTCCGCCGCCTGCTCAGCTTTTTTTGCCTTGTCGGCAAATTCAATGGCAATCAGCACCGCCGCCTGATTGGTGGACATAAAGGGATTTGCCCCCTGCATTTCTTTCATTTTGGCATCGATTTCCGACGCAAGCTCTGCGGTGTATTCCGCCGTTTCGTCGGTAATCAACGAATAGGTAACGCCCGCAATGTTGACTCTGACCTTATTCTTTTCCATATTCAGACTCCTCTCCGAGAAGATTTCTTTTTTTCATTATACTAAAAACTTTAAAAAACTGCAACCGTTATAACGATGCCAAATATTCGAGCGCTTTTTTGTAGCCTTCAAAGCCCAAGCCGATAAAATGTGCTTCGCACGCAAGCCCCGCGTAGGAAGTTCTGCGAAATTCCTCACGCGTGTTCACATCGGAAATATGCACTTCGACCGCCGGCAAGCCCACCGCCTTTAATGCGTCCAAAATGGCAACGCTCGTGTGGGTATACGCCGCAGGGTTGATGACAATGCCGTCAAACTGCCCGAGAGCAGCCTGAATTTCGTCCACGATTTCGCCCTCGTGGTTGGATTGGAAACACTCCACGCGGCAGTCGAGCTCTTTCGCCCATTCTTCAATCAGCGAAACCAATACCTCGTAGGTTTCTTTGCCGTAAATATCCGGCTCACGCACACCGAGCATATTGAGGTTCGGTCCGTTAATTACCAAAATATCCTTCATTTTGCATATACCTCCGCAATACGGTCCGTGACCGTTTGAATTTTACCGTTGCCGTCCACCTCATAATCGCATACAGCGCGGTATAGGGGCAAACGCTTACGGAACATTTCACGCAAATCATTTTGTTGGGAAAGCGGTCTGCCGGTCGTGGGCAGCACCGCAATATTGCGATTGATAAATATTACTGTGCTGTTTTGGCGCAGAATATCGTGATTTTCGGGAACGGTGACCGCGCCGCCGCCCGTAGCAATCACCGCGCCGCTTTGTCGGCACAAATCGAACAGCACTTCGGTTTCGATTTTCCGAAAGCCTGCTTCACCCTCTGCGTTGAAGATATCGGGAATTGACTTCCCGGTACGGTTCACAATTTCTGCATCTGCGTCAAAAAACGGACGTTCAAACCGTTTTGCAAGCGCTTTGCCAACGGTCGATTTCCCGCAGCCGGGCATACCGACCAGCACGATGTTTTTCATTTGCAGCGACAGATTTTCATAAATCTCATCGTTTTTACGGTCATCAATTTCGGTTTGCAAAAACAACTCCGCCGCGCGTTTCGCCTGCGCAACCAGCATGGTCAGCCCCGAAAAGGCAGGAATGCCGCGTTTTTCGGCGTCCAATATCAATTTTGTTTTTTGCGGATTGTAAACAATGTCCAACACGCCTGACAAATGCGCAAAGCCGTCCAAAGAAAGCGGCGACTGTAAATTGTTCGGGTACATGCCCACAGGCGTGGTGTTGACAATCAACTCCGCGTCAAAATGCTTGTCCAGATTTTGATAGTTGTTTTCGCCGCTTCGAGAAATTGAAACAATTTCACGCGCGCCGAGGTCTGAAAGCACCTTTTTCACGGGGAGCGACGCACCGCCCGTACCCAAAACCAACACCTTTTTATCGTTTACCGCAACACCGCTTCGCCGCACCAGGTACAAAAATCCGTCATAATCGGTATTGTCCCCGCGCAGCGTGCCGTTCGGCAAAACGGTAATCGTATTGACCGAGCCAATCGCCTTTGCAGTCTCGGAAATTTCCGCAAGATAAGGCATCACCGCTTTTTTGTAAGGAATGGTAACATTCAAGCCCTCAAATGTGCCCGAGCGCAGGAACGTGCCTAAATTGTCGGGTGCCACCTCGAACAGTTTGTATTCGTAATCGCCCAAGCAACCGTGAATTTGCGGGGAAAAGCTGTGTCCCAATTTTTCGCCTAATAAACCGTACATATGTATACTCCTAAACCCGAAAACTGCTTTTGTGTTCATCATAACACAAAAGCAGTCGGTTTTACAGTATTTTTTTATTTTTTCTTTTTCCCGAAGAAGCCTCTTTTTTCTTCCTCGTTTTTGCCGATATGCGCGGTTTCGTTGCCGAGGGCTTTGTCGAGCTCCAAAAGCAACCGTTTTTGCTCCGCGTTCAAATCGCGCGGCACATCGACAATCACGCGCACCAACTGGTCGCCGCGTCCGCGGTTGTTGAGACTCTGAATGCCGCGTTCACGCATTTTAAAGACATCGCCGGACTGCGTCCCGGGGTGAATACTGTATTTCACCTTGCCGTCAAGCGTGGGCACCTCTAATTCACAGCCGAGCGCCGCCGCGGCATAGCTGATATGCATTTCCACCCACACATTGTAGCCGTCGCGTTCAAAAATCGGGTGCGGACGCACATTGACCGCCACGCGCAAATCGCCTGCGGGACCGCCGTTTACCCCTTTATTCCCTTGCCCGCGCACATTGATGACCTGTCGGTCGTCAATCCCGGCGGGAAGCTTGACTTTTATCTTTGCAGGCTTGCGTACAAGCCCTGCACCGCGGCATTTTTTACAGGGATTGTCAATAATTGTCCCCTTGCCGCCACACCGTGAGCATGCCTTTTGTGTTTGAATGACGCCGAACGGTGTGCGTTGTTGAGAGGTAACCTGCCCCCTGCCGCCGCAGTCCGGGCAGGTTTTGGGCGAAGAGCCCGCCGCCGCGCCGCTGCCGTGGCATTCGTCGCAGACTTCAATTCTGCGAAATTCTACTTCGCGTTCACAGCCCTTTGCTGCTTCTTCAAAGGAAACGGTGACTGTCGCCTGCGCGTCACTGCCGCGCTGCGGTGCGTTCGGGTTCACGGTTCCACCGCCGAAACCACCGCCGAAAAAGCTATTGAAAATATCGCCGAGGTCAAAATCAAACCCCTGCCCGCCGAAACCGCCGTAGCCGCCCTGCCCTGCGCCGTAGTTCGGGTCCACGCCTGCGTGCCCGAAGCGGTCATATTTTGCCTTTTTCTCCGCATCGGAAAGCACTTCATAAGCTTCGTTTGCCTCTTTGAACTTTTCCTCCGCTTCCTTGTCGCCGGGGTGCAGGTCGGGGTGGTACTGCTTTGCAAGCTTGCGATATGCCTTTTTGATTTCGTCCTCCGACGCACTTTTATCCACGCCGAGGACTTCGTAATAATCTCGTTTTTCTGCCATATAAGTAACTCCCTATAATCGGGTTATGGCAGGGTACGCCCGCAAGTGTACCCTGCCTTTCAAAATACGGTCGCTTATTCTACATCGGTATAATCCGCTTCGTAGTAGCCGTCGTCACCTTTGCCGCCCTGTGCGCCCGCGTCACCGGGGTTTGCGCCGCCCTGCGCCGCCTGTGCCTGAGCAGCAGCCGCCTGATACATCGTCTCGGCAACCTTGTTGAACTTTTCGGTCAGTTCGTCTTTCTTTGCCTTGATGTCGTCCATATTATCGCCTTTAAGGGCTTCTTTGAGCGCGTCAATTTTGGCTTGAATTTCGGATTTGTCGCTTTCGGGGATTTTATCGCCGTTTTCCTTGATGATTTTCTCGCACTGATAGACCATTTGGTCAGCCTCATTGCGCATATCAATGGATTCCTTGCGTTTCTTATCCTCTGCCGCGTACTGCTCAGCTTCTTTCACTGCCTTTTCGACATCGTCTTTCGACATATTGGTCGAAGAGGTGATAGAAATGGACTGTTCTTTCTGTGTGCCGAGGTCTTTTGCGGAAACATGCACAATGCCGTTTGCGTCAATATCGAAGGTGACTTCAATCTGCGGCACGCCGCGCGGTGCGGGCATAATGCCGTCCAGATGGAACACGCCTAAGGTCTTATTGTCTTTTGCAAATTCGCGTTCGCCCTGCAAAACATGGACTTCCACGGAGGTCTGATTGTCTGCTGCGGTGGAGAAGATTTGGCTCTTCTTGGTCGGAATGGTGGTGTTTCTCTCGATAATCTTGGTGGAAACGCCGCCCATGGTTTCAATACCGAGTGAAAGCGGGGTAACATCAAGCAACAGAATGCCCTCGACATCGCCGCCGAGCACGCCGCCCTGAATAGCCGCGCCGACCGCAACACATTCATCGGGGTTGATGCCCTTAAACGGCTCGTGGCCCATATAGCTCTTAATCGCTTCCTGTACGGCGGGAATTCTTGAAGAACCGCCGACCATCAAAACCTTGTTAATCTGCGAAGCCTGCAAGCCCGAGTCGGAAAGCGCCTGACGGACAGGCCCCATCGTTGCTTCAACCAAATCCGCGGTCATTTCGTTGAATTTCGCACGGGTTAAGGTTGTTTCCAAATGTTTCGGACCGGTTGCGTCTGCCGTAATGAAGGGCAAGCTGATTTGCGAAGTCGTTACGCCCGACAGTTCGATTTTCGCCTTTTCTGCAGCTTCTTTCAGTCTCTGCATTGCCATTTTGTCGGAACGCAGGTCAATGCCCTGTTCCTTTTTGAATTCATCGGCAAGCCAGTCTATAATGCGCTGGTCGAAATCGTCGCCGCCCAAACGGTTGTTACCGGCAGTTGCCAAAACCTCCTGCACGCCATCGCCCATTTCGATAATGGAAACATCGAAAGTGCCGCCGCCGAGGTCATACACCATAACTTTTTGGTCGTCCTCTTTATCAATGCCGTATGCAAGCGCCGCCGCTGTCGGCTCGTTGATGATACGTTTGACATCTAAACCTGCGATTTTGCCTGCGTCCTTGGTTGCCTGACGCTGTGCATCGGTGAAATATGCGGGAACGGTGATAACCGCCTCGGTCACCTTACTGCCAAGATAGGCTTCTGCGTCGCTTTTGAGTTTCTGCAAAATCATTGCAGAAATTTCCTGCGGGGTGTAATTTTTGCTGTCAATCGAGACCTTGTAATCCGAACCCATATGGCGTTTAATCGACGCCACCGTGCGCTCGGGGTTGGTGATAGCCTGCCGTTTTGCAACCTGCCCGACCATTCTTTCGCCGTCTTTCGAGAACGCCACAACGGACGGGGTGGTTCTTGCACCCTCTGCGTTTGCGATAACCACGGGCTCGCCGCCCTCAATCACCGCCACGCAGGAATTGGTTGTACCTAAGTCAATACCGATTACTTTTGCCATAATAAACTCCTCCAAATTCATTTATAAATCGTAATATGTCAAATTCAGTTTACGACTTTGACGACCGCCGGCCGCAAAATCTTATCGCCTAATTTATAGCCTTTTGAGAAGACCTCCGCAACTGTATTTTCAGGTTGCGCTTCGTCCTCAATATGCATCACCGCGCTGTGGATATTCGGGTCGAACGCGTCGCCCGCTTCACCGAAGCTTTCGGCGCCCAATTTTTTGAAAATCTCCGTAAACTGGGTGAAAATCATATCCACGCCTTTTTGATAATCCGCAAGCGGGGCTTCTTTGTTGCCTGCCGCGCGCTCGAAATTGTCGAGCACGGGAAGAAACTCTGCCAACACAGATGCCTTGCTGTCGGCGTACGCCTGTTCTTTTTCGCGCACGGAGCGTTTGCGGTAATTATCGTATTCCGCCAAGGTGCGCAGGAACTTGTCATTGGCTTCTTTCAGGTTGTTTTCGAGCTCCTGCAGCTTTTGTTCCGTCTCATTTGTTTCGGGTTGCGCCGTTTCGGACGAAACCGGCTGTTGCGCTTCGGGGGCAGTCTGTTCTGCCTCGGGCGGGGTTTTGGGTTGTTCTTTCTTTGCCATACCTCTATTCCTCCACATTGTCGGAAAGAATTTTCCCGACGATTTGCGTTAAATATTGCAAGCTCGGTATGAGCCGTGCATAGTCAATTCTTGTGGGACCGATAAGCCCCAGCGTACCGCTTTGGTGTCCCGCAATTTCATAATTGCCGAAAATCATGCTGGAATTTTGCAATTCCCGAAAACGGTTTTCGTCGCCGATAAGCACCTGCAAGCCGCCTTTTTCGCCGCTTTTCTGTTGACGCGAAAAAATCTGCCCCAGCGGCTCGGCACGCCGTAAAAACTCAATCAACTCGTAGGCGTTCTGCTCGTATTCCTTGTAGCCGAGCAAATTGCTTTGCCCTTCCAAGAGCAACTCCGTGCGCTCAGTCATCGCCGCGACATCGGCAAGCGCCACCAACAGCGGCGTCATTTCCAACGATTTTTCGCCGAGCGAAACAGCAAGCGTTTGGATTTTGGCAATGTGCATAGCCGCCGCAGGTTTGCCGATAAAATTCGCATTGACGATATTGTAAAAGCTCTCCGCCATATCGACGGTGATTTCGCTTGTCGTTTTGCAAACGCGGCTTTTGAGTATCCCTGACGAAGTCAGCATCACAATCATTGCCGTGCGCGTACCGATGGGGACTAACTCCACGCGCCGTACCACCGCCGCCTCATCGGCAGGCGTGGTCGAGACCGCCGCGCACCGCGTCATTTCCGCCAAAATATTGCCGGCGCTTTCGAGCACCTTTTGCGCGTCGCCCGAGGCGGTTTGCAGTTTCATATCAATCAGCCGCTTTTCGTTCGGCGAAAGCTCATACCGCCCCATTAAATTGTCCACATAATACCGATAACCGGCGCTGGAAGGAATTCGCCCCGCCGAAGTATGCGGCTGTTCTAAAAGCCCCATATTGACGAGCTCTGCCATTTCGTTGCGAATGGTCGCCGAGGAGACAGCCAAATCCGGCAGCGCCGCGAGCGCCTTGGAGCCGACGGGCTCGCCGGTGGCAATATACCGTTCGACAATCGCGGCAAGCAGTTTCTTTTTACGTTCCGAAAGCTCCATATTCACCGCCCCGTTTCTGATTTTAGCACCGTTAGCACTCCAAACGCCTGAGTGCTAACTACAATATATACTATACAATTAGGTTGCCGATTTGTCAATCATTTATTTGTAAACATTTTGTTAAATAGGAAACTTTTGAAAATTTTATTTGCACACGCAAAGCATTATGGTACAATAAACGTAATACAATTTCAATAACACAGAAGGAGTATGGATATGCTATACATATGGATTTTCTTGTTCCTGCTGATTTTGACCGTTTTATTTTTGTTTATTCTCGCTTTTTCAGTGGAAAAAGTCGCATTCGGCACGCGGTGCGAGGGGAATCCGTATCTGTCGTATTTTACAGCGGCGGATTTTGAAAATTTAGAGGCAGAGCCCATAGAATTTCAAGGCAGTCGCGGACAAACCCTGCGCGGCAATTTGTATTTTGAAACGGGCAAAACCGATTTTAAAGCCCTGTTGATTTTCTGCCACGGTATGGGCGGCGGACATTTGAGCTACACCACAGAAATCGACTGTTTTACAAAGCACGGATTTTTGGTGCTCGCCTATGATAACACGGGCACCATGGCGTCTGACGGCAAATCGCTTGTCGGTATGCCGCAGGCGGTATCGGATTTGAAAAGTGCGTTGCAGTTTGCGAAAACAGATGAACGCACAAAAAATCTGCCCGTATTGCTTGCGGGGCATTCTTGGGGCGCATACACCGTCTGCCGCGCCGCAAACGAGCCGCAGGTGAAAGGCGTACTCTCGTTTTCCGCGCCCAATGATATACCCGAGTTGCTCACGGCGCAGGCACAGGTGCAGACGGGCAAAAATTTCTGCTTTTTAAAACCGTTTCTCCGCTTGTATGAGGGGCTCCGATTCGGCACGACCGCCGCAAAGCCGACCGCCGAACTGTTAAAAGATACACAAAGTCCCGTTCTGCTTTTGCACGGCGAAAAGGACGGCGTTGTACCGCTTGCAAATGCCGTGGCGGGCAACGCGGCGCTTTCGGGAAACCAAAACATACAATCGATTATCTACCCCGAAAAACAGCACAATGTTTACGCTTCTCTTCCGGCAGAGCAGTACATTGCCGAAGCGCTCGCAAAGCTCGGTGTGCTTGCAAAATCCAAAGAAAGCGATGACGAATGTACCGCATATGCCGAAACGCTGGATTTTCGCAAAATGTGCGAGGAAGACAGCACTGTGATGAAAACCGCTTTACAATTTTTAGACAAGTGCTTACAATAAACGCGCTTGTACCCAAAGCCTTGCCGCGTCATATACTGTATTGCTCCCCTTTTCTTTGAAAAA
Source organism: Candidatus Fimenecus sp. (assembly GCA_051881355.1). Taxonomy (GTDB): domain Bacteria; phylum Bacillota; class Clostridia; order Oscillospirales; family Acutalibacteraceae; genus Fimenecus. Next base: position 33,920 of record JBJEPS010000071.1, read on the forward strand.
AATGTTTATGAAAGGGAATTTCCGGCTAAACTAACGGTGTACCGAAATTCTCTTTGGAGCGTGATTTCTATGACGGTCAAACGCGGGGACATCTATTACGCGGATTTAAGCCCGGTGGTCGGGTCGGAACAGGGCGGCACAAGACCTGTGTTGATTGTACAAAACGATGTCGGCAACAAATACAGTCCGACAGTCATTGCGGCGGCAATTACCAGTCAAAAATATAAAACCAAATTGCCGACGCATATCAGCGTCAATGCCGGCGGGTGCGGCTTACAAAAGGATTCGATTGTTTTATTGGAGCAGGTGCGCACCATAGACAAACAGCGGCTGAAAGAGCGTATGGGCAATCTGCCGCAAGAGGAAATGGAAAAAATTGATCATGCACTGTCCGTCAGCTTCGGGCTGGGCACGGAATAACAAAACGGTTGTATCTTCTTTCGATACAACCGTTTTTCTTAGCAAAATTTTACGCTGTATACAATTCCGTTTTGTGCAAACGCTAATCAAAAAGAACGAAAGGAGCTTGCCGAATGGCAAATCTGACCGATGCGGAGCTTGCCGCCGTACGCGACGCATTACAAGCGGAAAAACGCCTGATTGAAAAATGCAAAAGTTTTGCTGAGCTGACCGATGACCCGACCGTACGCGGACTTTGCGAACAGATTGCTGCTCAGCACAAAACGCATTATGATACGATTTTTAGCGTTTTATCATAAAGAAAACGGAAAGCACGCAAAGCGGCAAAATGATGCGGAGAGCGTCGTTGAAATTATGCCCGCCGCGCAAAAAGAGCAAGACGTACCGCTTTCTGATACGGAAATTTTGGAGGATTTGCTCGCTTCCCAACAGCAAATTGCCATGCTTTACAATGCGGACGCCGCTGCCTGCACCGCGGGCACCTTAAAAAACGATATGCTCGCCATTTTACGTGAGGAGCACAACTTACACACAACCGTTCTCGATGAACTCACTGCACGCGGCAAACGAAAACCCTCCCTCGCCCCGCAGAACAAAATCGACGAGGTCAAACGGGAATTTGAACAGCAAGATAACGCATAAACCTTGTCATTCTATGCCTGACGGCACAGAATGACAAATTTTTATTTGTCATCCTGAGCGAAGCGAAGGATCTCAAAAAGAGAGTGCAACGAAAACGAGATTCTTCGCCTATCGGCTCAGAATGACATCGCGTAGGGAACGGTCTTGACCGTTCCGCGAGATTACATCGAAATATATGGGCGGGCGTGGAAGCCCGCCTCTACGACGGGTCGTCGAGGACGCCGACCCCTACAAATACAATAAATAAAAATTTAGCATAAGCCAACCGCTTGCAAGCCGTAAAGGAATTTGCTACAATATGGAAAAAGAATCCGAACGAGGAGAACAGCCGCTATGCAAATTCGGACGATTGAAGCACGCGACATTCCCGCGCTCGAACACATTTGCCTAATGACGGCACCACCTGCGCTCAAAAAAGACGAAGTCGCGCGCGAAACCACGCTTTTGCAATACAATCGCTGGTACACGCGCTGTGCGCAGGAGCACTGCTTTGCCGTGACGGACGAAACGGACACGCCCGTGGGATATATTCTTTGCGCGCCCGATTACCGTGCTTACAAGCAATCGTTTCGCGCAAACGAATGTAAGCAAATTCGGAAATACGGGTGGCTTCGCTATCTGTACGCCTATTTTGAGCCGAGCGCGCAAAAAAAATACGCAAGGAAATACCCTGCGCATTTACATATTGATATTCTGCCCGCTTACCAAAATCAAGGCGCGGGTGCAAATTTGATGCAAGTCTTGAAATCCCATTTGCAAGATTTGGGCGTTTCGGGCATTTTTTTAAGCGTCGGCAAGCAGAACAGCGGCGCGATTCGTTTTTATAAACGCAACGGATTTCGTGTGCTCGATATTGTCGGCGGCGCGGTGCTGATGGGCTGTACCCTGTAAAATTTATAAAAACAAAGAAAAAAACCACTCGACGGGGGATCGAGTGGTTTTTTCTCTTTTGTTGAAAAAGAAGGGGGAGAAATGAAAAAGTTCTCAAACAGAAGGGGGTAATTCTGTTTGGTCAAACCAAGTGTCTCTCTTGATTTGATGTCTTTAGTATAATGGTTAATTATTTCGATACAATAGCCAGTTGTTGAACGTTTTGTAAACAAAAAATGAAGTTTGCACCGTTGTTCGACGTTCTCCCCGTAAATCGTCCTTTTATTTACAAAATCTCCGTATAACTGCCGAGATAGCAAAATTGCTCGGCAGAATTTTCCAACTGGACAATCATTTGCCGGAAATTTTCGGAATACACCGACGATTCAATATCAAAATAAAACAAAAATTCGAAATCGCTGTTCGGCTTCGGGCGGCTCTCGAGCTTTAACAGGTTGATATCCAGCGCGTAAAAGCGCGACAGCACATCGTACAGCGCACCCGGGCGGTGCGGCAGGGTGAGCATTAAGCTCGTTTTATTGGCACCCGTGAAAATTTCCAAATCCTTACCGATACAAATAAACCGCGTATAGTTGTTGCCCGAATTCTGAATGCTTTCCGACAGGCACGAAAGCGCATACAATTCGCGGCACTCCTGCGAACAGATTGCCGCCACATCGCGGCGGTCGCTTTGTGCCACGCGTTTGGCTGCGGCAGCAGTATTTTCGCAAACTGTTACCTTAACGCCGTTGAGTTTCGACAGAAAATCACTACACTGGCTGATCGCCTGCTCGTGCGAGAAAATCTCTTTAATTTCGGAAAGCTGCACGCCTTTTTTGGCAAGCAAACTGTGGTCCACTTTTAAGCGCACGCTTTTGACAATATAAAATTTATATTGGTTCATCAAGTCATAGACATGGTTGACGGACCCCGCGGTGCTGTTTTCAATCGGTAGGATACCATAGCGGCAGAGCCCCTGCTGTACGGCGGCAAAAACGCCCTCCCAATCCTTGAAAAACATAATATCGGGATTTTTGAAAATCCGTTCGCATGCAAGCGAGGAATACGCACCCTCCACGCCTTGACACGCAACCACCGCCGTTTCGGGCAAATCCGCTTTGGCGTATTTGTCCGCCGCATTTTGGATTTGCGCAGAAAGGTGCGTGCCGTCCGTCTCTAAAAATTTGTGCTGATAGGAACGGGACAGCCCCATAATATCCGCATATAAAAGGCGGGTGTATAGGCTTAAATCCTTGTCGTCGGTCATTTCGCTGACGCGCTTTAACAGCGCGCGTTCACGGGTTTTGTCAAGCACGGGTATATTGTTCGCCTGCTTGTATTTCGCAACCTCCAGCGACATATGCATGCGTTTCAAAAACAGCGGCACCAACGCGTTGTCGATTTCGTTGATTTGTTCTCTGATGTCTTGTAAATCCATAGTTCACGCCCCCAAAAGCATATCCAAAACCGTAATTGCCGTCACCGCTTCGACCACGGGCACGGCGCGCGGCACAATACAGGGGTCATGCCGCCCGACAATGGTTAAAGTTTCCTCGATTTTGGTTTCTAAATGCACGCTTTGTTGCGGTTTGGAAATGGACGGCGTAGGTTTAATTGCCACACGGAACACCACGGGCATACCCGAAGTAATCCCGCCCAAAATGCCGCCGTGGTTGTTGGTAACGGTACGGATTTCGCCGTTTTCGACACAAAATGCATCATTATTTTCACTGCCGCGCAAAGCACTGCCCGCAAAGCCGCTGCCGAATTCCAGCCCCTTTACGGCGGGAATACCGAACAGATTTTTCGCAAGCTGATTTTCCACCCCGTCAAACATCGGGTCGCCGATACCTGCGGGCAAGCCCACAACGGCACATTCAATCACGCCGCCGACGGAGTCACAGTCCATACGTGCTTTTTCGATTGCCGCCTGCATTTTTTCGCCCTGCTCGTCGCTGAGTACAGGGAAGGCTTTTGCCGCGACATCGTCTGTTTGTATATTGACCTTGTCATACGGCGTATCTTCTATCCCCGCGACGGACGCGATATGCGCGCGCACCGCAACGCCTTTTTCTTCGAGGATTTGCAGGCAAATTGCACCTGCAAAGCATAAGGGCGCGGTCAGTCTGCCTGAAAAATGCCCGCCGCCTGCAATATCGTTAAAGCCGTTGTACCGAACCGCCGCGGCATAGTCGGAATGCGCGGGACGAGGCGTCAGACGCAGATTGTCATAATCTTGCGAGCGCGTATTGGTGTTTTCAATCATTACACCGAGCGGCGCGCCGCAGGTTGCGCCGTTCAAAAGTCCCGAAAGCACCACGGGGCTGTCCGACTCTTTGCGCGATGTGGCAAACTTCGCCCTGCCCGGTGCACGCCGCGCCATAAACGCGTGGACTTTTTCTTCGTCCACTGAGAAGCCTGCGGGAAGTCCGTCAATGACCGCGCCGATGGCTTTGGAATGGGATTGCCCGAATACGGACACCTGTATGTTTTTACCCGTCAATATCGAGGACATTTGCTTTTCCTCCTAATTTTTCAAAATCCGCAAAGAAGTGCGGATAGGATTTTTTGACTGCCTGGGCTTCGCGTATGGTCGTCTTTTCGCGGGCAACCGTAGCGGCAATCGCCATAGACATCACCATGCGGTGGTCGTTAAACCCAAACACCTCGCCGCCGCGAATCCCCTCGCCGCCCCAAATGACGAGCCCGTCATCAGTTTCGGCGCAGACAACGCCCATATTGGTTAAACATTCATTGACCGCCGCCAAACGGTCGCTTTCTTTGATGCGCAGCCGTTCAGCATTCGTGACGGTGGTGACACCGCTTGTGCATGCCGCCGCAACAGACAAAATCGGCACCAAATCGGGAATGCCCGACGCGTCGATTTGTACCCCGTTTAAGGGCGCAGGCGAAACCGTGACCGCATCGCCGTTCACTTCGATTTTTGCCCCCATTTTGAGAAGTGTGTCTAAAATCGCTTTATCCCCCTGCACGGAGTGAAGATTTAAGCCCGTCACGGTGACAGGCGCGCCCAAAGCCCCCGCCGTTAAGAAAAATGCAGCGTTCGACCAGTCGCCTTCCACGGTGACTTTTTCAGGGCTTTTATAGGTTTGCCCGCCGCGGATTGTATAGGTATTCTCCGCCGTTTCCACCGCAATACCGAAGGTACGCAGGGTGGAAAGCGTCATATCAATATAGGCTTTTGACTCCACGGGCGGCAACAGTTCGATTTCGCTGTCGCCTTGCAGTAAGGGAAGTGCAAACAACAGCCCCGTAACATACTGTGAACTGACATTGCCTTTCAAGGTGAATTTGCCCGCCGTCAACTGTCCTTTTGTTTCAATCGGGAACACCCACGGCGGCGTAAAAGTCACGCCGTGTTCTGCCATCGCATTGCGCAAATCCGCCACAGGGCGTTCAGGCAATCTGCCTTTTCCTGAAAATACACCGTTTTTGCCGAGTGCGGACACTACAGGCAATAAAAACCGCAAGGTTGAGCCGCTTTCGCCGCAGTCGAGCTGTACGGTCTGTTCTGTCGTATCCCTTGCAATCGGCTCAACGGTGATTTGATTTTCCCCATATTCGATATTTGCCCCCAGTGCCCGCATACATTCCGCCGTCGCGCGGATATCCTCGGACAGCACATTGCATTTCAGCACGGTGGGCTTATCGGCAAGTGCGGCGGCAATCAATAAGCGGTGGGCGTCGGATTTGGAAGAAATTGCGGGAATGGTGCCGCAAAGCGGTTGCGGCGTGATTTCGATATTCATTCGCAAATCCCCTGTTCTATCACATTTTTGAGCATTTCGGTATCGGTTTTGTACAGCACGCATTCGCCTAAGGTTTTCGGCACAATCAAGGTGATTTTGCCGCCGTCGCGTTTTTTGTCAGACAGTGCGTGCGCGAACAAATCTGCCGCGCCGAACTTTGTGTCGGTTGGCAAATGATATTTTTGCAAAATGGCAGTCAATTCCGCGGTGCAGTCGGTTTCGGTCAAGCCGCATTTGTATGCGCCGCGCGCCATCAACACCATACCGATGGCAACACCCTTGCCGTGTGACACGGCAAAGTGACTGCACCCCTCGACCGCGTGACCCAAGGTATGCCCGAAGTTTAAGAGCCCGCGCAAACCCAAATCGCGCTCATCTTTTTCCACAACATCGCGCTTAAAGGTTACACAGCGCGCAATAACGGTTTCAATTTGTTCTTTTGCATCGTTTGCCTGCAAAAAATCAAAGAATTCGCGGCTGAAAATCGCACCGTATTTGATGACCTCTGCCATACCGTCCGCGAAAATCTCGTCGGAAAGCGAGGAAAGCGTTTGCGGGTCGCAAAGCACCGCGCGCGGTTGATAAAATGCGCCGACCAAATTTTTGCCCGCCGCCAAATCCACCGCGGTTTTGCCGCCGACAGACGAGTCCACACACGAAAGGAGCGTGGTCGGGATTTGCACAAAGTCAATCCCGCGCTGATAACTTGCCGCCGCAAAACCCGCCATATCCCCGACAACGCCGCCGCCCAGCGCGACAATACAGTCGGTACGCGTCACATGGTTTTCGGCTAAGAATTCCAAAATCTCGCCGAACACGCGCAAATTCTTGGACGCTTCACCGTTCGGGAATACGAATTTCAGCGTTCGAAAGCCCGCCTTTTGTAAAGACTGTGCGGTACGCGCACTGTAAAGCGCATCGACAACATCGTCAGTCACAATCACCGCCGTTTGCGCCTTGGTCACCGCGCGCGTATACGCGCCGCATTCGTCTAAAATGCCGTTTTCAATATAAATTGTATACGGTACACCTGTGTTTACTGCTACTGTTTTCATATTTCTTATCCTTTGCCGTCAATTTGTTCTTTACGGTCACTGCCCGCTTGTAAGAGCGCGTGCAGGGTTTCTGCATCACGTTCTCTGAGCGCGTCGGCATATTCCTGCAAGTGGGCGATAATCCCCTCAACCTCCCGAAGCAAATTGTCATCATTATCCAAAAACAGCTCCGTCCACATATCGGCATTGAGCTTTGCCACACGCGTTAAATCCTTGTAACTGCCCGCCGAAAAACCGTTGTGCACCTGTGCTTCGGGGCTTTTGACATACGCGTTGGACACAATATGTGCAAGTTGCGAAGTGTAGGCAATAATGCGGTCATGCTCCTCGGGGGTGGAAATTTGAATATTCGTAAAGCCAATGGACAAAAACAGGTCTTTGAGCATTGCCAGCTGTGCAACATCCGTATTTTCGGGCGGCACCAAAATCATCGAGGCATTTCGGAACATATCCACATCGGCATACGAAAAGCCCGACATATGCAGTCCTGCCATCGGGTGCGCACCGTAAAAGACAAAGCCATATTCCTTTGCCGCTGCCATAAGCGGTTCGCAAATCACGCGCTTGACGCCGCAGGAATCGAGCACGATTGCGCCTTTTTTCAAAGTAGGCGCATATTTCAGCACAAAATCCACCGTCAATTGCGGATACAGTGCGCAAATCAGCATATCACAATCCGCGATTTCCTCGTCGGTCAATTCTCCGTCAATCGCGCCGAGCAGTTTTGCTTTCAAAACCACCTCTGCCGTGCGATTCCAACCGAGCACCGTGTGCTCGGTATTGAATTTCAACGCTTTGGCAAGTGAGCCGCCAATCAGCCCCAAGCCGACAATCCCGATTTTCATAGGCTTCATTCCTTTACTGCGTTCAAAATCTTTTGCACGCCCGCGGTGACCTCTGCAAATTCGTCGGGGCGCAATGCCTGCGGACCGTCGCACAGCGCGCGCGCGGGGTCGTTGTGCACTTCAATCATCAAGCCGTCTGCACCGCAAGCCGCCGCCGCGTAAGACATGGGCTTTACAAGCCGCGCAATGCCCGAAGCGTGGCTCGGGTCAATGACCACGGGCAGGTGCGACATTTCCTTTAACATCGGCACGGCAGACAAATCCAATGTGTTGCGCGTCGCCGTCTCAAAGGTGCGAATACCGCGCTCGCACAAAATGACCTTCTGGTTGCCCTCTGCCATAATGTACTCCGCGCTCATTAAAAATTCCTGCAAGGTTGCCGAAAGCCCGCGCTTTAAGAAAATGGGCTTGTCGATTTTTCCAAGCTCCTTTAACAGCTCGAAATTCTGCATGTTTCTTGCGCCGACCTGAATAATATCGACATCTTCAAACAGCGGCAGATGCGACGCATCCATAATCTCGGTGACAATCGGCATACCCGTTTCTTTTTTGGCTTCCAAAAGAAGCTCCAGCCCTTCCCCGCGCATGCCTTGGAATGCATACGGCGAGGTACGCGGCTTGAAAGCACCGCCGCGCAAAATATTTGCACCCGCTTTCTTCACATCGCGCGCGATAGACAAAATCTGCTCGCGGCTTTCCACCGAGCAGGGTCCCGCAAAAAATTGGAAATTCCCGCCGCCGATTTTCACACCGTTCACGTCAATCACTGTATCGTCGGGGTGAAATTTGCGGTTGGCGTTTTTATACGGTTCGGAAATCCGCTTGACTTTTTCGACAATATCCAAACCCTGAATTAAGTCAATATCCACCTTGCTCGTGTCGCCTATAAGCCCCAAAATCGTTTGGTACTGCCCGACGACCGAGTGCACCGACAGCCCCTGATTTTCCAGCCAATCGGTCAGATTTTTTACTTTACTTTGTTCTGCATGGTCTTTTAAAATAACAACCATTTGCGCTACCTCTTTTCTATGAGAAAATCCTTCTGCCAAACAAAAAACCCGCAGTGCATTTCACTGCGGGCGTAGTTTTTAAGACTGACGCGAAAAAATCGGCAAACTACACATTTACAGCGAAATTCAACTTAACCTTGCCAAAAAAGCTGGTAAAGTAAAAGTAAAAATATGCAACTGTAAACGCGAATTTCGGCATATTGCTTTTCCTTCCGATTTTCTCGCTTTGTTCAGCGGTATGCAACAATGCTATCACTTGCGCGGAAAAAAGTCAACACTTTTTTACAAAAAGCGTAAATTTATCCTGCACGAAGAACGCCGCACTGCGTTATGGTTACGGCATTTGCGCACCGGCTGAAAACGGTCTTGCTACTTGATTGCTTTTCGAAAATAGTGTATACTGAATTTCGGAAATGTTTGTAACATACCCTGTCGGGCTTGCACCCGTGGCAAATGAAAGCCTTAGGAAAGGAAGAGTCAAATGGTTCGGGAATTCAATGAAAAAAATCTGATTTATCAAATTCGCCAATATCATCTCAAACGCCGCGTGTATTTTTACACGGAAATCGACTCCACCAACAACGAAGCGAAAAAGCTTTGCAACGAAAACAAAGGCAGCGGCGCGCTGGTAGTTGCCGATTGTCAAACCGCCGGAAAAGGGCGTTTGGGCAGAACCTTCTGCTCGCCTGCAGGTACGGGGCTATACTTAACCGCCGTATATGAACTCGACGGCAGTGAAAAGAATTTTGATTTGATTTCCTCTCTCGCCGGACTTGCCGTGCGCGACACGCTTTATAATATGTTTAATTTGCAAACCACAATCAAGTGGCCGAACGATGTGCTGTATGAGGGCAGAAAGCTCTGCGGAATTCTTTGCGAAGTCGTCAATGTCCATAACCGTCCGAAATATGTGGTGGTCGGTGTGGGCGTCAATGTTCAACACGGCGCTTTCCCCGACGATGTGGATTGTATTGCGGGTGCTGTGGGCGACTACTGCTCTGACGAAATCGACCGCAACGAGCTTTGCATTGAGCTGGTGCACAATTTAGACCGCTATATTATCCGCAGCCGCGCCTTACAGGAGGACAGCAAAGAAGTCATTGACCGCTTAAAAGCCTGCTCGGCAACGCTTGGGCAAATGGTACGCGTGATTACGCCCGAAAAGGAATTTGACGCGCGCGTTTTGGACATTGCGCCGAACGGCGGCTTGCGCGTTTCCTCCGCCGAGGGGGAACAGATCATTACCTCGGGCGAGGTTGTGCATATTCGGTAAATTTTTATTTATTGTATTTGTAGGGGTCGGCGTCCTCGACGACCCGTCGTA
>JBJEPS010000072.1:0-43807 GCA_051881355.1 Candidatus Fimenecus sp.
GATCCTTCGCTTCGCTCAGGATGACAAATTACCCCTACAAATCCCAATTTATCTTACCGAATGCAATAAAAAATGCAAATATACGATCCGACACAAAAAAACACCCTGCCGCAAAACGGCAGGGTGTTTGCATAGTCAAAGACAAACTTATTTGAGTTCGACTTTTGCGCCGACTTCTTCGAGCTTTGCTTTTGCAGCTTCGGCTTCTTCTTTCGGCATAGCTTCTTTAAGGGTTTTGGGAGCGCCGTCAACAAGTGCCTTTGCTTCGCCCAAGCCAAGACCGGTGATTTCACGGACAGCCTTGATAACCTTAATTTTTTCTGCGCCGACTTCTGCAAGAACGACGTCAAATTCAGTCTTTTCTTCAGCTGCTGCTGCACCGCCCTCTGCGGGAGCTGCAACTGCGACTGCCGCTGCTGCGGAGACGCCGAATTCTTCTTCTACTGCGTGCACGAGCTCGGAAAGCTCAAGAACGGACATTGCTTTGATTTCTTCAAGCAATGCGGTAACTTTTTCAGATGCCATTGTATTTTCCTCCAATATTTTGATAGTTTTTAAAGATTATTCAGCAGGGGTTTCCTCTGCTGCGGGTGCTTCGGCTGCGGGAGCCTCTGCGGGTGCTGCTTCTTCTGCAGCGGGTGCTTCTTCAGCGGCAGGAACTTCCTCCCCGCTCTTATCCACAACAGCCTGAATTGCGCGCGCAAAAGCGGCAATCGGCGCGTTGAATGCGCTGAGCACGGTAGCGAGCAAGACTTCACGCGACGGAAGTTTTGCAAGGCTTTGAAGCTTGTCAAGACCGATTACCTCGTTATCAAGGAAACCGCCCTTCAGATTGAAGCTGTCATTGCTGTCGGCATATTTGCCGAGAATTCTTGCAGCTGCAACATAATCATCTGCGCTGGTTGCAACGGCAGTGGTGCCTTCCAAGACGCTGTCAAGCGCCGCAAGGTCTGTCCCTTCAATCGCCAAATGAATGAGGGTGTTTTTCGTAACGGTGTACTGCACGCCGGCTTCACGAAGCTCTCTACGAAGCTTAGTGTCGTCTGCAACGGAGATACCCTTGTAATCCACGATAACACCTGCGCAGGCGCCTTCAAAGCGCGCTTTGAGGTCAGCAACCTGCTGTTTCTTCATTTCCAATACTTTCTCACTGGGCAAACGGATTCACCTCCTATAAGAATTTTTCGCTTGCTTTATGAGAATAGAAAGCGCCTTTCCCGACAGAGCGGAAAAGGCGTGTAAAATCAACATTTCACAACTTTTCCTCGGCAGGCGGACTGAAAGTCCTTACGCAAAACGCACCTGCTGTCTTCGGCAAGCGGATATTATATTAACATTTCAAGGTGGAAATGTCAATACTGAATTTTACTCAGCCGCAACAGGTGCCGCGCCGAGCTTGTTGGCGTTCACTTTCACGCCGGGACCCATCGTGGTCGCAACCACGCAGGATTTGATATACTGTCCTTTCATCGCGGCAGGTTTTGCCTTGATGATGGCGTCCATCAAAGTGTTGAAGTTTTCAGCCAGCTTTTCGGGACCGAACGAAACCTTGCCGATGGGGCAGTGAATGATGTTGGTTTTGTCCAATCTGTACTCAATCTTACCGGCTTTTGCTTCGGTAACGGCTTTCGCAACATCGGGAGTAACCGTACCGGCTTTCGGCGAAGGCATCAAGCCACGCGGACCGAGCACTTTACCGAGACGACCGACCAAGCCCATCATGTTCGGGGCTGCGATGCAGACATCAAAGTCCATCATACCGCCCTGCACCTGTGCGACAAGGTCTTCCGCACCGACGATTTCCGCACCGGCAGCTGCCGCTGCGTCCGCATCCGCACCCTTTGCGAATACGGCAACGCGTACTTTTTTACCTGTGCCATTGGGGAGCACGACCGCGCCGCGAACCTGTTGGTCAGCATGGCGAGAGTCAACGCCCAAACGGACATGAATTTCAACGGTTTCGTCAAACTTCGCCGTTGCTGTTTTTACTGTCAGGGCAAGCGCTTCTTCGGTGTCGTACAGTTTGGTTCTGTCGACGAGCTTTGCGCTTTCCGCATATTTTTTACCGTGTTTCATAACTACTAATTTCCTCCTATAAAGTGGTTAAATCGGATGTTTCCTCCCACAAAGGAGCATCAGTCCTCGACCGTAACGCCCATGGAACGCGCAGTTCCGGCGATCATGCTCATTGCGGATTCCACGCTCGAAGCGTTCAGATCGGGCATTTTGGTTTCCGCGATCTTGCGAATCTGTTCGCTCGTGATTTTTGCAACCTTGGTCTTGTTCGGAACACCCGAACCGCTCTCGATACCGCAAGCCTTTTTAATGAGCACAGCCGCGGGCGGAGTCTTCGTTACGAATGTGAAAGAACGGTCTGCATAAACCGTGATAACGACAGGGATAATCATACCCATATCGTTTTTGGTGCGTTCATTGAATTCCTTTGTGAACGCCATGATGTTAACGCCGTGCTGACCGAGTGCCGGACCAACGGGCGGTGCCGGTGTTGCTTTGCCGGCGGGGATTTGCAGCTTAATAAAGCCTACAACCTTTTGAGCCATTTGTTTGCACCTCCAAAATTCGTGGTAGTGGCGGAACAGTTGACTTCGACTGCCCCTCCCACGGCGCGTGTCGCCACACGCCATAAAAAGCGGATTTTCCGCTGATTACCAAACCTTATTCTTTGACCGTTTCCACCTGGTCAAGCTCCAAATCGACGGGCGTTTCTTTGCCGAACATCGAAATGATGACGCGGACGGAATTCTGGTCTGTGTCAATATCGTCCACCACGCCGATAACGCCTTCAAATGCGCCGTCAATAATGGTGACCATATCGCCTTTTTCGTAATTGACCTCAATCACACGTTTTTCAACGCCTAACTTAAGGATTTCCTCATCGGTTAAGGGAACGGGCTTGCTTTCGGGACCCACAAAGCCGGTTACGCCGCGCGTATTGCGCACCACATACCAAGCGTCGTCGGTCATTTTGACCTCGTCCGTGTCCTCATTTTCAAAGACAGCGAACTTTACAAGCACATATCCGGGGAAAATTTTGCGCTCCACCTCTTTTTTGGTGCCGTCCTCGCGAATTTCGGTGACGGTTTCAGTGGGTACGCTGACCTCGAGGATTTGGTCATGCATTTTCCGGTTCTCGACAACAGTCTCGATATTTGCGGCAACCTTGTTTTCATAACCGGAATAGGTATGCACAACATACCATTTTGCATTTTCTGCCATAGAACGCCCTCCGTTACATACCGAACAGACCGGATATCATTCTGCCCGCTTCGGCAACTGCGGCTTCGGTTTCGCTTTCGCTGCCGACCTTTTCGGCAAGATTGATAAGCGCCTTTACGCCTTCGGAAAGACCTGTATCCACAAGCCAAAGAATGACGGCAAGAATTGCAACGACCACCAAAACGACAGCTGTGCTCTTGAGCACGGTTTTACGGTCAGGCCATACGATTTTCTTGCACTCGCCCTTTTCGTCCTTAAAGAATTTCACGATGGCTTTGCCCATGCGGACAAAGATGTTGGGCTTTTTATCCTTTGCATCTTTCGACGAACCGTTCTTTTTCGCCGCGGTATCTTTCTTCGCTTTTTCAGCCTTCGGTTTCGACTTTGAGGTTTCGGCAGCTTCTTTTTTGATTTCGTCAGCCATAATGCTCCTCCGTCTTATTTGGTTTCTCTGTGGAGCGTATGTTTCTTGCAGAATCTGCAATACTTGTTCATCTCCAACCGGTCAGGCGTGTTTTTCTTGTTCTTCTTTGTGTTGTAGTTGCGTTGCTTGCATTCCGTGCAAGCGAGTGTGATTTTGACTCTCATTTCGGCACCTCCGTTATTCGCGGTTCACACCGCTTCTCTTAGCCTACCTCAAAAAGCAGGGCACAAAAAAAGAACCCTCTTAGAGAGGTACAAGTACTATACCACACAAAGGGGTATTCGTCAAGCATTTTTTTTGTTTTTTTAATCGGTTGGTAAAAATGCGCGTCGGCGGCATTTCTTAAGTCTGTTTGTAACCCTATTATTATAGTATAAATTAAAATTAGCGGCGTAGCCGCATACCTTGTATTCCTCCCTCTGGGAGGGAGGTGTCTTTTGCCGTAGGCAAAAGACGGAGGGAGAATAACGGAAATATCTCTCCCCCCGGACAAATGCTATGCATTTGCCAGCCCCCTCTCGGAGGGGGGCGGAAACAGGCGGGGCGAGGTCGTCCGCCCCTACGATAAATTCAAAGTTGTCATTCTGAGCCGTTAGGCGAAGAATCTCGTTTCGCATATTTTATTCTGTTTGTGATCCTTCGCTTCGCGCAGGATGACAAATAAAAATTTATTCATGTTTCTCCTACAATTTTCTTTGTTGTTTCCTCCTGTTTTAATATTGACTTTACCTATAATCTGTGTTAGAATTTATTGAATTTGCGCGTATGTGCTATCTTAAAAAAAGGGGAATTGCAGAATGGAAATATCCGCTTCTCTCGCCGGTCTTTTGGGGCTGGCACCCGACAATATCATCTATGTTGTGATTATGTTCGTGCTTGGGCTGTTTTTCATTGTCAAGGGCGGGGATATTTTTGTGGACGCCGCCACTTGGATTGCGGAAGCTACGGGCATTCCGAAGTTTATCATCGGTGCAACGGTCGTCAGCTTTGCGACCACACTCCCCGAGTTGCTCGTTTCCGCCATTGCCGCCGCCAAAGGGCAAAACGATATGGCAATCGGCAACGCCGTTGGCTCGGTTACAGCGAATGTGGGTTTAATTATGAGTATTTCCGTTTTGTGTATGCCCGCGCTCGTCAAACGCAAGGAGATTGCATTTAAAGGCTCTTTGATGATTTTGGCGGTGGCGGCGCTGTTCGCATTCTCCTGCAATCTTGATTTAAATCTGTGGCAGAGCATTATTATGATTACGATTTTCGCCGTTTTTATGGTGGAAAACATTATGTCCGGCAAAAAGTCCATGGGCATCACCGAGGAGGACCGGGGTCCCAAAGCCACGGGCAAGGATATTTTTATCAATGTAACGAAATTTTTGCTCGGTGCGGCAGGCATTGTTGTCGGCGCGGATTTGTTGGTGGACGACGGCACGATTATTGCCCAGCGCGTCGGCGTCTCCGAAGCGATTATCGGTGTCACGATTATTGCGGTCGGGACTTCACTCCCCGAATTGGTTACCACCATTACCGCAATCGTCAAAAAGCAATCGGATTTGTCCATCGGCAATATTATCGGTGCAAATATTATCGACCTGACGATGATTTTACCGATATGCGCATTCCTTTCAGGCGGCACGCTTCCCGTCGGGAAACAGTCAGCCTTCCTCGACATGCCGATTTGTTTGTTGGTCATTTGTATTGCGATTATCCCCACGCTGATTTTCAAAAAGCTCAGCCGTTGGCAGGGCGCTTTGATGATTTGCATTTATATCGGCTATATCGCCGTATTGGTAACAAATTCCTCGTTTGGATATTTACCTTTTTAGACTGTTTAAAGCGACGGTTTTTACCGTCGCTTTTCTTTTAAATTCGGCAATTATTTTCACGGGTTTTCAGTTGAAATCCATAGTGTAATATGATAAAATTTATTGTTAATAATAAGGTTTACGAAAGGCACGGTGTAAGAATTTGAAAGCGTATTTGATGCTGGAGGACGGTTCTGTCTACGCGGGGACCGCGCACGGAGATTTTAAAGAGACCGCCTGTGAAATTGTATTTAACACCTCTATGACGGGCTATGTTGAGATTTTAACCGATCCGTCCTATGCCGGACAGGGCATAGTGATGACCTACCCGATGATCGGCAACTACGGGGTAAGCCGTGCGGATTTTGAAAGTGAAAAATTACAGCCGAGCGCATTTATTGTGCACGAGCTGTGCGACACGCCCTCCAACTTCCGCTGTGACGGCACCATTGACGACCTTCTGCGCGAATATCATATCCCCTGCCTTTCGGGGATTGACACGCGCGCGGTGGTCAAAAAGTTACGCGAAAGCGGCACCATGCGCGGCGTGCTGACGGCAGATATTTCCGATAAAGACCGGCTGATGTCCGTCATCAAAGCTTTCCGGCAGGACAAGCTGGTGGAAAGCGTCACGCTGCGTGAGAAAATCGTTTTGGGTGAAAATAATAACGGCGCAAAAATCGCGCTGATGGATTTCGGTACAAAGCGCAACATTGCCAACAGTCTGGTCAATCGCGGGTGCGTGGTCACACAGTACCCTGCGTGGACAACGGCAGAGGAAATTATCAAAGCTGCACCCGACGGCATCATGCTGTCGAACGGCCCCGGCGACCCTGCGGACTGCGTGGGCATCATCAAAGAAATCAAAAAACTGTATGATTACGGCATTCCGACTTTTGCCATTTGCTTGGGGCACCAGTTAATGGCGCTCGCAAACGGCGGTGAAACCGAGCGTATGAAATATGGGCATCGCGGCGCAAACCACCCCGTAAAATTCCTGCACGAGGACAGAACCTACCTTTCCTCGCAGAACCACGGCTATATGGTCAACGGCAAGGGACTGCCGAGCAATGCGGAAATCAACTGCATCAATGTCAACGACAAAACCGTAGAGGGCATTGTGTACCACGGCAAGCCCGTGTTCACTGTACAGTTCCACCCCGAGGCGAATTCCGGTCCGCGGGACACCTCGTTCTTATTCGACAAATTCATTAAAATGGCGGCGGAGGGCAGATACGATGATTGATACAAGCATCAAAAAGGTAATGGTGATCGGCTCAGGTCCCATCATCATCGGGCAGGCTGCCGAATTTGACTATGCGGGTACACAGGCTTGCCGGTCTTTAAAAGAAGAAGGCATTGAGGTGGTACTGGTCAACTCCAACCCTGCCACCATTATGACCGACGGTGACATTGCCGACAAGGTCTATATTGAGCCTTTGACCATTCCGACCTTGACCAAAATTATTGAAAAAGAAAAGCCCGACTCCATTTTGCCCACCCTCGGCGGGCAGACAGGGTTAAACCTTGCAATGGAACTCGACGAACTCGGCGTTTTAAAGGCGAACGGCGTGCGTTTAATCGGCATTAACGCCTCAGCCATCAAAAAGGCGGAAGACCGCCAGGAATTTAAAGACACGATGGAAAAAATCGGCGAGCCGTGCATTGAGTCTTTGGTGGTGCACGATGTCGAGTCCGCCGTAGAATTTTCCGCAAAAATCGGCTACCCCGTGATTGTGCGCCCCGCTTACACCTTGGGCGGCACGGGCGGCGGCATTGCCGACGATGAACAGGAATTGCGCGAAATCTGCGCCAACGGCTTGCGCCTTTCGCGCGTAACCGAGGTTTTGATTGAAAAATGCATTGCCGGCTGGAAAGAAATTGAATACGAAGTGATGCGCGACTCCAAGGGCAACTGCATCACGGTCTGCAATATGGAAAACTTGGACCCCGTCGGCGTGCATACGGGCGACTCTATCGTTGTAGCACCCAGCCAAACGCTGATGGACAAGGAATATCAAATGTTGCGCTCGTCCGCGCTCAATATCATTACGGAATTGGGCATTGAGGGCGGCTGTAATGTGCAGTTTGCTCTGCATCCCGACTCGTTCCAATATGCGGTTATTGAGGTAAATCCCCGTGTGTCGCGTTCATCGGCGCTCGCGTCCAAAGCGACGGGCTACCCGATTGCTCGCGTGGCAGCAAAAATCGCGTTAGGATTAGGTCTTGACGAAATCCCCAACGCCGTTACGGGCAAAACCTTTGCCTCGTTTGAACCGGCGCTGGACTACTGCGTGGTGAAATTCCCGAAATGGCCGTTTGACAAATTCGTCACCGCCAAGCGCACCCTCGGCACGCAGATGAAAGCCACGGGCGAAGTCATGGCGGTTGCGCGCTCGTTTGAGGCGGCATTGCAAAAGGCAATGCACTCTTTGGAAGAAAACCGCAAAAGCCTTTTATATGACGATTTGATTGCAAAGTCGAACGAAGCGCTTGAAACCTTATTGCAAAACATTGACAATACGCGTATTTATGTGGTTGCCGCGGCGATTTACAACGATATGCCGCTTGAAAAAATCCACGACATCACCAAAATTGATATTTGGTTTTTACAGAAAATCAAAGTGATTGTCGATATGGAAAAACTGCTTGCGACAGGTTGCTGCGACCGCGACACGCTTTTAGAAGCGAAACGTTTGGGCTTTACGGACGATGTAATTGCAAAAAATGTCGGTGTCACGGAAAGTTCCATTAAAAACTTACGCAAAATGTGGAAAATTCAGCCGAGTTTTTCGGTGGTAGACACCTGTGCGGCGGAATTTGCGGCGCAAACGCCCTACTACTACTCGGATTACTGCATTGAAAACGAAGTAGATACCACCAAAACCAAAAAGAAAATTATGGTTTTGGGCTCGGGACCTATCCGCATCGGGCAAGGCATTGAATTTGACTACTGCTCGGTACACTCGGTTTGGGCGCTCAAAAAAGCGGGCTGTGAGGCGATTATCGTCAACAACAACCCTGAAACCGTTTCCACGGACTTCGATATTTCGGACAAGCTGTATTTCGAGCCGCTGACGCCCGAATATGTCACGAACATTGTCGAAATGGAACACCCCGACGGCGCAATCGTGCAATTCGGCGGGCAGACCGCGATTAAACTTACAAAAACGCTTAACGATTTGGGCGTGACCATTCTCGGCACGGACGCCGACCATGTGGACGCGGCAGAGGACAGAGAACGCTTTGACGAAATTCTCGAATACTGCGACATCGCGCGCCCCAAAGGGCAGACGGTCTTTACGACAAACGAAGCGCTCGCCGCGGCGCACAGCCTCGGTTACCCCGTTTTGGTGCGTCCGAGTTATGTTTTGGGCGGGCAGGGTATGCAGATTGCCGCCAATGACGACGACATCACCGAATTTATGGACATCATCACCCGCACCATTCCCGACCTTTCCGAGCACCCCGTTTTGGTCGATAAATACCTAATGGGGCAAGAGGTCGAGGTGGACGCGATTTGCGACGGCAGGGATATTTTAATCCCCGGCATTATGGAGCATGTGGACCGTGCGGGCATTCACTCGGGCGACTCGATTTCGGTGTATCCGGCGGTTACGCTGTCTCAAAAGGTGCAAAAGACCATCGTCGATTACACCAAACGCTTGGCGTCGGCACTGCATGTTATCGGTATGATGAACATTCAGTTCATCGTGTTGCACGAAGAGGTTTACATTATCGAAGTAAATCCGCGTTCGTCGCGCACTGTGCCCTACATCAGCAAGGTGACGGGGATTCCCGCTATTTCACTTGCCACGCGCGCCATGCTCGGCGAAAAAATCGCGGATATGGGCTACGGCACGGGGCTTTACAGAAACAGCGGCTATTACGCCATTAAACTGCCGGTGTTCTCGTTTGAAAAGATTATCGGTGCAGACACTTCCTTGGGTCCCGAAATGAAATCCACGGGCGAAGTGCTCGGCATTTCACAAGATTACAACGAGGCGCTCTTAAAAGCATTTGACGGCGGCGGCGTCAGTCTCCCCAAGAACGGCAAAATCATTGTCACCGTGCGCGACAAGGACAAGGCGGAAATTTGCGAAATGCTCCAAGAATTTAAAGATTCTGACTTTAAATTCTACGCCACGCCCGGCACGCGCAAGGCTTTGCAGGCGGCGGGCATCAACGCAAAGCCCGTCAACAAGATTTCCGGCGAAAGCCCAAACATTCTCGATATGCTGAATGCAGGCGATGTGTCGCTGATTATCAACACCCCGACGCACGGCAGAATTCCCGACCGCGACGGCTTTAAACTGCGCCGCATTGCCGTGGAAAGCGGCACGTCGTGCTTAACCTCGTTAGACGCGGCAAAGGCGCTGATGCAAAGCACCTTTATTGTGCCGAGCGACAAAATGTCTTTAACCGATATTGCCACCTTGCAGGTGAAAAAGTAAACGGGTAAACCCCACATAAACAGAGCAACACCCCGCAGAATTTCTGTGGGGTGTTGTTGCGCTTCAAAATGCATAGGTTTATAAAAATAACGGGCGGGCATGGAAACCCGCCCCTACAATGGGCGTGCGATGAAACCGCACCGAATTTTTTATGTTTTCATTACAGTTAACTTTTGACTATTTATGATATTTCCCGCCGTTGGCGATTTGAAACGCACGGTAAAGTTGTTCCAAAAGCATCACCCGCGCCATTTGGTGCGGAAAAGTCATTTCGGACATCGAAAACTGAAAATCGGACTGTTTTTTGAGTTCGTCCGCCAGTCCAAAGGAACTGCCAAGTACAAACACGAGATTACTGACACCCTCTACGGCAAGAGTAGATATTTTTTGACTAAACTGTGCACTGGTCATCTGCTTTCCTTCAATGCACATCGAAAACACATAGGCGTTTTGCGGGATTTTCGCAAGGATAAGTTTTGCCTCCTGCGCCAGCGCGCGGTCGATTTCGCTTTGTGACGGATTGTCAGACAACCGTTCGGGCGTAAGTTCGACCATTTGCAGTTTGCAAAATGCGGACAGCCGCTTTTCATACTCGGCGGCAAATTCGCGCATATAGCGTTCTTTCAATTTCCCGAGGGCAATCACCGTCACCGTAATCACAGCCGCACCGCCCTTTCGTCCCAAACGGGCTTTGCCACGCGCAAATCAAAATCCGCATTTTCCACCGCGCCCGCGGCGACAAGTTCCGACGCCGTCACACGGTAGGCAAGTGCCGGCAGATTGTTTTGCTCACTCAAATGCCCCAAAAACAGGTGCTTTGTACCGTTTTTGACCAATTCGCACGCCGTCTCGGCACAAACCTCGTTACAAAGATGCCCCCGTTCGCCTAAAATCCGTTTTTTCAGCGGATAAGGATACTGCGGATTGTTTTCCAGCATACGCACATCGTGGTTGGATTCGAGCAACACCGTTTCACAGCCCGTAATCGCCGCACGCACCGTTTCGGTCATGATGCCGAGGTCGGTAGCGACTGCCACGCGTTCGCCGCTTTCCGCAGAAATCACATATCCACAGCTCTCGCGGGCATCGTGCGACGTGCGAAAAGGTTTTATAAACAAAGAACCAACCTCTGTCCCCTGTGAATTTAACGCATAGGCATCAAATTTCCCGTTGAGGATTTGCATATCGTCGAGCGCTTCCAAAGTACCGCCGCTGGCATACACACGTGTGCCGTATTTCGAGGCAAGCACCCGAAGTCCGCTGATATGGTCGGTGTGCTCGTGCGTGACAAATACCGCGCGGATACTATCGGGCGCAACGCCGATATTATGAAGTGCCGTTTCGATTTGGCGACAGCTTTTTCCCGCGTCAATCAAAATGCCGCCGTCGGGCGCGCCTATGTAAATGCAGTTTCCTTTGCTGGAAGAAAACAAGGGACAGAATGTAGTCATAAAGTATCTATTCTCCGAAACGCGGCAACGCGCCGCAAATTTTTTTGCCTTAATCCGGCAAAATGGAATTGGTGGTGATATACTTCACACCGCAGTCCATCATCGTTTTGAGCAGTTCCGCACTGTCCACCGTCCAGCACGCCGCGGTAAGTCCGTTGTCGTGCACTTTTTGAATGGCTTCGGGGCGCGGAGCGTTGTACTGTGCGCAAAATGCAATGCCCGCATTGCCGCAAGACTTCGCCTCTTGGATACGCTTATCGTTGATATAGTTAATCAAATACCACATTTCTAAGCTTTTGTCGATTGCATACAGCGCGCGCAGCACCGAAATATGGAACGAAATGATAATACAGCTTTCGACGATGTCGTTTTTCACAAGCATTTCATAGAGCGACTGCATTTTTTCGGTGCGCGTGTCCTTCACTTCAATCATCGGACGGCAACCGTATTTTTTACAGATGTCTATGTATTCCTGTAAGGTGCAGATATGCGCATCGGGGTATTTGTCAATGTTCGCGCCGTTAATCATCTTCTTTTTGCGCATTTCTTCGTACGAATAGTCTTTTACATCGCCCGTACCGTCAAACATCGTTTTAATCGGTCCGTCGTGCAAAACCACCCAAGTGCCGTCAGCGGTGCAGTGCGTATCGCACTCCAACGCATAAAATCCCGCTTTGCCGCCTGCCTCAAAGGCTTCGGCGGTGTTTTCCGGGTAAATTGCCGAAAGCCCGCGGTGCCCCGTCAGGTGGATTTCCCGCTCGTTATTCGGCACAAGGGTGGAAAAATGCTTCAAATCCTTCGGCTGAATTTTTTGGTGTCGCATACAGCGGTACACCACGCCGCCCAAGGGGGTAGACCCTACGGCGGCAACGGTTGCCATTGCGAATTTTTGCACGAAATTACCCATACAAACCCATTCCTTTCAAGAAATATTGTTTTCTGTTTCACATGGTTAGTATACTACAAAAACGCAAAAAAGTAAATTTACTTTGTAAGCAGGTCTTGAATTTGCTGTAAATGATGCTTGCAGTCGCGCATGCCCTCGTTGTAACAACGCTCCAGCTTATCGGTATCTGTGCCGAATTTATCCACGGGAAGCGCGTATTCGGGTGCAAGCACCACCGCTTTGCCCTCTTCCTGTAATTCGTAGCAACGCCGAAGCGACGCATTATAGACATTGTGGCGGTTGTCGAGTGTTTTAATCACATTTGGGTAGTCTTTCAAAATTTTGGTGTATGCAGCGCGAATACGCTCCGGCTCTTTGACAAAGCCCTGTGGACGTGTCAACACGATCACCAAGCGGTCGCACCCGTCTGAAAGCGCCTTTTCCACAGGGATAGAGTCCGCCGCGCCGCCGTCAAAATACTTTTTGCCCTCAAATTCCACAGGCGGAGTGAACATCGGCAATGCCGCTGAGGCTTTGAGTGCAGTAAAATCCTTCCCCACAATTTTCTCTTTCCCGAAATAGACTGCTTCCCCCGTTTCGGCATCGGTCACCACAGTAACAAATTCGCTTTTGTCCGCATGGAAGGCGTCATAATCGAACGGGTCTAACTCCTGCGGAATGGTATCGTAAATAAAGTCCAACCCAAACACGGAATGCTTGTGTAAAATGGGGTCCAACCCAATATAGCGCTTATCGCCGACATACTGCGTATCGACACGATAACCGCGACCGCGTTGCCCCGAAATATAAGAAGCGGCATTGCCCGCCCCCGCCGACACGCCGATAATATAGTCGAAGTGTATGTCGTTGTCCATAAACACATCGAGTACGCCCACGGTGTAAAGTCCGCGCATACCGCCGCCCTCAAGAACCAATCCTGTTTTCATTTTTACAGCACCTCTTTTAAAATCCTTGCCGTTTTGGAAAGCGGCAACCCCACAGCATTCAAATAGTCTCCGTCAATCTTTTCCACAAACAGTGCGCCGCGTCCCTGGATACCGTATGCCCCCGCTTTATCCAGCGGCTCGCCGCTTTGCACATACATGTCGATTTCTGTTTCCGAAAGCGGATAGAATGTCACGCGCGTTTGCGTGTGAAATAAGAATTCCCGTTCGCCGTCTGTAATATACACCCCGGTAAACACGCTGTGCGTATGCCCCGAAAGGGCGCGAAGCATTTCTTTCGCTTCTTCTTCATCTTTCGGCTTGCCCAAAATCCGATTTCTGAGTGCTACCACCGTGTCGGCGGCAAGAATCACTTCATCTGCCGCACGAAAAACGGCGCACCCCTTACGCTGTGCCAAAATTTCGACCGCTGTATCAGGTGCAATATCCGCCGGCAGCGTTTCGTCGGCGTCGGAAACGCGCTTTTCAAACGAAAAGCCGCCCTGTTTGAGAATTTCCGCGCGGCGCGGCGAATTCGATGCCAAAATCAGTTTCATTTTGCCGCCTGCCCTTTTTTGAAATAATAGCTTTTTACAATTCCGACCTGCGTTTTGCTGTCGCGGATTTCATTGCGCATCACCATTTGAAATGCCTCTTCCAGCGGGATACGCCGCATCTCTAAAAACTCGTCCGCGTCCAAATGCTGTTCGGAAAAGGTCAGGTTTTCTGCCAAATACATATGGATAATCTCGCCGCAGTAGCCGGGTGTAGGGTACAGCTTGCCGAGGTCACGGTAGCTTTCCGCCGCGGCACCCGTTTCTTCGAGCAATTCGCGCTGTCCGGCTGCAAACGGGTCTTCACCGTATTCCAATTTTCCTGCAGGAAGCTCCAAAACCGTTTCCATATACGGATAGCGGAACTGCTCGACAAACAGCAGTTCTTCCTTATCCGTCAATGCGGCAACGCACACGCCGCCGGGGTGCTCCACCACCTCGCGCAGTGCCGTTGTGCCGTCGGGAAGTTCTGCATCGTCCACACGCAAATTGACGATTTTGCCGCGATAAATATAGTTTTGTTTCAAAGGTTTTTCGGTAAAATCCATACTAATTTAAAACTCCTTTGCATAGGAATGAATTGGGACAAACCGGTTACTAAAAAAAGAAAGAAGTGTTGAAAATGCAAATTGATTTCACGCCGTTTACATATCTACAGTCTCAAAAACTGCTGGCACAATTACAAAGCGCCTATCCCTTTGCCGCGTTTTCGGTATTCGGCAGAACTGTCGCCAAACGCGGCATATTCTCGCTCACCCTCGGCGAGGGCACGGATACGGTTTTGTTTTTGGCAGGACTCGAGGCAGAGGATACCGCCGCGTCTTTGCTTTTGTATCGCTTTTTCGCACGGCTTTGTGCCGCCTACCATACGGACGGAAGTCTTTGCAATGTGCAAATCCGCCGTTCGTTACAAGGTCGGAAAATCACCATAGTCCCGTGTGTAAGCCCTGACGCGTTTGAAATCCGCCGCTACGGGGCATTGGGCGCGGGGTGCTATGCGGGACTGGTTTCGCGCGCAGCAGGCAATACCTTTGCAAGCTGGCGCGCTAACGCACGCGGCGTAAACATTGCGCACAACTTCGACTTTCACCATCAAAGCGTACTGTTGGATACTGCCGCCGCAAATCCGTCACCGTTTGCCTATGCAGGTCCCGCCCCCGAAAGCGAGACGGAAACACAAGCAGTTGTGCGGCTTTGCCTGCGGGAGGATTTTCGCCACAGCGTAATATTAGCAGGCTTCGGCAGACATTTGTTTTGGTCGGGCGCGGAGGGGTGCTTTGAAAAAAATGAAATCCCACTGACCGCCAAGGTACTGGCGGGTGCGGCAGACTACACCTTATCCGAAAAAGAGGAGACACTTCGGCACGGCGCATTTTCCGAATGGTTCTCAACAGAATTTCATCGTCCCGCGTTTACCGTTGCGGCGGGAAACTATCCGCAAATACAAAATCAAGCGGAATTTGACGAAGTATACCGCGAAATCGAAGAAATGTTGGTGCTGTCGGCAATTTTATGATTGCCCGTACGCCTTTACAAGCATTTTATAATGCTTGCCCTTTTCCTCAAAGTTTTTATAGACATTATAGCTCGATGCCGCGGGGGAAAGCAGACAGATTTTGCCCGCGGCGGTATATCGGTAAGCAAGGCGCACCGCTTCGTCCAAATCGGCGGCGGCAATGCAGTTTTGCGTAGCGCCCGCCGCCTTTAATGCGTCCACAATCGCGTGTCCCGTTTCGGGCGTGCCGAGGATATTGCGTATCGAGCTGTTTTTCAGGTCTTCCACAAAGCCGCTGTAATCAAGCCCGCGGTCTTTGCCGCCGATAATGAGCGTATCCACGGTTTTAAGCGCCTCTACCGCACACAGCACGGCGTGCGGAATGGTGGCGATGCAGTCATTGTAAAAGGTTATGCCATGAAAAGTGCCGACCTGTTCCATGCGGTGTGCAATGCCTTGGAATTCACGTACGGCGGTTTCACAGTCCGCGTCCGTCGCGCCGAAGCGCTTTGCAGCAGCGCGGGCAAACAGAATATCCTGATAATTGTGCACACCTGCCAAATGCTCGTTTTCGACGGCAAACGGCAATGGCGCATCGGCGCAAATGCCGATTTTTTCAGACGGCACGGCAGACAAATCCACAAATTTTGCGAGCCCCTGCGTGCCGTTATACAAAAACAAATCGCCGCTCTTTTGATACAGGGCGATATGCGATTTTGCCTGCACATACCCCGAAAAACCGCCTTTGTAATGCTCCAAATGCTCTTCGTATAAATTGGTGAGCACCGCCACCTCGGGCGAACAATGTGTAAACTCCAACTGGTGTGAAGACATTTCGATGACGGCAACCGTGTCGGGCGTTAAACCGTCGAGCGCCTCAAATACGGGCACACCGATATTGCCGATGAGGCGACAATCTTTCCCTGCGGCTTTCAGCATTTGATAAGTCAGCGTAGAGGTTGTCGTTTTCCCTTTGGAGCCCGTAATTCCGATTTTATGACAATTTGCAAAGCGCAAAAACAAATCCACCTGACAGGTGACCTCGGTGTATTCGCCGACTTCGACCTCTTTAAACGAAATGCCCGGGCTTTTCATCACCAAGGAAAATTCGTTGATATGCTGTAAATAGTCGTCCCCGCAAAGGCACGCGGTAAATGCGTCGGGCGGAGCGATTTCGTTTTTGTCAGCAATCGTTAAAGGCATTTCGGGAAAATAGGTTCGGATATACCGAAAAGTAGACTGCCCCTCGCGCCCGAAGCCGACCAACAACACGGATTTGTCACGGAAATATTCAGCAATCGGCGGATACATACTCGTACATCTCCTTCACGGCTTCAAAAAATTCGTCGGGCACATTGTTTTTGGGGTTGTATTCGAGCAACAGATTTTCACCCGTATATGTTCCTGCTGTCTCGGCAAAATGCTGTAACAAAACGGGAAGTTCTTTGCCCTCTGCACGGAATTTTTCCGCGGTTTTATGCAATGCAAACACAATCTCCGACACCGTGCCGACACATTCAAAGGGTTTCACTTCGGAAAAGCCACACAACCCGTCAAAATCCGCAAGCAAGTCACCATCGTTGAGCATATCCGCACCGAATAGCTCGCAAAGGCGGTCATACGGAAGAAACGGTGACAAAATCGAAAAGACAAACAGACATTTTGCACATTTGCCGCACCAAACATTTTGCTTACTGCCGCGGTTGCAACTGCGGAAAGTCTCGTGATACTGTGGGTAATCGGCAAACTGCTTAGCAATCTGCAATTCCGAAAACGGGCGCAACAAACTGAAATAGCGAATGTCGGGCACCAAATTGCGCTCGGCGTATTTCGCAAAATCACATTCAAACGCGTAGGATTTGGAATATTGGTGGTTGACCTCTGTCCCCGCGATATTCGACTCGTTTGCGCTCGACTCATTCGACAGTATAATATCCCGCGCGCCGACAAGGTAGGCGCAGTAGAATGACAAGAACGCCACAATTGCCGAAAACGGCGTGTGTCCGTTCAAAAAGCCCTCTTGATTTAAGCGTAGTAAATTTTTATCTATCGTGCGGTAGGTGCGCACAATCGCGCTGTCCGTATACCCTGCCGCGTGCACGGTATCGGTGCGTGCAGGCTGGTCATTGACGGTAAAAAATAAATTTTTGTCTTTTTCTCTTTGCAACAGCTGCGCAGTCACGCAGCT
This sequence comes from Candidatus Fimenecus sp., assembly GCA_051881355.1. Taxonomy (GTDB): domain Bacteria; phylum Bacillota; class Clostridia; order Oscillospirales; family Acutalibacteraceae; genus Fimenecus. The sequence continues at coordinate 17,433 of JBJEPS010000072.1, forward strand.
GTCCTTGCCGCCGCCGACGGGAATAATGTGTATCCCGCTTTGGTTATAATCCCCCAAGGGGCGCGCCTCGGCTTCTTTTTCACAGACAATTTCCATAAAATCGTCTTTGTCCGCTTCAATGCCGTTGATGTAGAAAAATTCCGAAAGTCCGCGGAAATACAGCCGCTTCCAAAAGCGTTTATCCCATTCGGACAAGTATCCGCACTGCACCCGGACGGTTTTCGGGCACGCCGCTTTCCAATAGCTGACGAGTTCAACCATACCGAGCGCAAACACAGCAGCCTGCGCGTCGGGGGAAGCAGGGTCATTTAGGATTTGCAAATTTTCCGTCTCGATTTCGGTGGTCGGCGCAAAGCTGCACAGTCCTTCAATCGAAAATTGGAACGTCAGTCTTACGCGCGTGCCGAGTTTTTCAATTTCGTAGCGTTCATACGTAAAAGTCGGGTATGCTTTTCGCAGTTCTGCAAAGGTCTTTTCCGCCATAAAATCCTCCAGCGCATCAAAATCAATCAATAGTATATTATACGATTTACCCCGCAAAAAAGCAAGGTATGGCATAAAAATATGCACATAAAGGACAGCAAAATCAAGATTTGTTGTTTTTCGCGATGGCTTTTTAACAAAATTCACAAAAAGTTAATATACATCTGTATAATGGGTAACAGAAAGCGAGGAACGGCGTATGTTTGACATTTTGGTCGCGGAGGACGACTTCAAACTCAATCGGATATACTGCTCGGCATTGCAGGACGCCGATTTTCATACCTTTGCCGCATACAACGGCGAAGAGGCTATGGAGCTGATTGCCGAACATCCGATGGATTTGGTCATTTCGGATATTATGATGCCCGGTATCGACGGCTATACGCTCACAAAATATTTGCGAAAAGAATTCCCCGAAATGCCGATTTTGATGATTTCCGCCAAAGAAGGGTACGAGAACAAGCGTGACGGCTTTTTGGCAGGCATTGACGATTATATGGTCAAGCCTGTGGATTTAAACGAAATGCTGTTGCGCGTACAGGCGCTGTTGCGTCGTGCGAAAATCGTCACCGACCGAAAACTCACCGTCGGCAACACGGTGTTACTGTATGATTCGTATGCCGCCGAATTTGACGGAAAAACCGTAGAAATACCGCAAAAAGAGTTTTTGGTCCTATATAAGCTCATGTCCTACCCCAACCGTACCTTTACGCGGCGGCAGTTGATGGACGAATTTTGGGGCTGGGAAAGCGACTCGGAGGAACGCACGGTTGATGTGCACATTAACCGCTTGCGCGAACGGCTGCACGATTGCCGCGATTTGCGGATTGACACGGTGCGCGGTCTCGGGTACAGAGGGGTAAAGTTATGCGACTGAACAAAATCAACCGTGCCTTTCGCCGCACGGCGTTTTTGGTTTTCTTTGTGCTATGCATGCTGGTGTTGCTGTTCTTGTTTTTAATTTTCTTATTGATGCGCACCAGCGTATTTAACATTGAAATTATCAGCGAAAACACCGCGCTGATTGTCATTTGCGTCATTCTGTTTTTGCTGATTGTCAGCCAAGGCGTTGCCGTGTTTTGGAGCCACCGTATTACAACGCCGGTTAAATCCATTTCCACTGCAATTGATGAAGTTGCCAAAGGCAATTTCGATGTGCAAATTGACACCGCAAAATTCCACGATGAAATCCGCGACCTCGGCGATAACCTGAACAAAATGATTTTGGAATTGAAAAGCATCGAGGTAATGCGTTCGGATTTCGTTTCCAATGTTTCGCATGAATTCCGCGCGCCGCTTTCTGCCATTCAGGGCTATGTAACTTTGCTGTCTAACCCTTCGCTGTCCGACGAACAGCGCCGAGAGTATTTCACCCTGCTTTCCGAATCCACCCGTGACCTTTCGGGGCTTGTGGACAGCGTGTTAAAGCTCTCGCGGTTGGAATCGCAAAATATTGCGCCCAAATCCGCACCGTTCCGTTTGGATGAGCAGCTTCGGCGTGTCGTTTTATTGTTTGAATCGCAGTGGGCGCAAAAAGAGCTCGACTTGGAACTGGATTTACCCGAATGTACCTATACCGGCAATGCGGAGCTGTTGCACCAAATTTGGACAAATCTATTCGGCAACGCGGTCAAATACACCCCGCCGCACGGCAAAATCGGCGTGCGGCTGTGCCCGGAAAGCGACGGACGTGTTTGTGTGCAAATTTCCGATACGGGTATCGGCATGAGCGACGAGGTAAAATCCCATATTTTTGAAAAATTCTATCAAGGGGATTCCTCGCACCGCGCCGTCGGCAACGGGCTGGGGCTGGCTTTAGTGCAAACCGCCTGCCAACTGACCGGCAGTACCGTCTCGGTGGAAAGCACCGAGGGCGTCGGCAGTACCTTTACCGTGCATCTGCCGTAAAATCCACATATGAACAGCAGGGATTTCCTTTTCGGGAAATCCCTGCTGTTTTTCGTTCCAATACGGGCAGTTTTCCCAAATGATATGTACTGCCTTTGTGATTTTGTCCGTAAAGCACTACGATTTTCATTGTACTCTCCATAAATTAAAATTTATATTTATATTTGTACGGTAGGTGGGGGCAAATTCTCCGAATGCAGGCACCCTTTTGTCTGCTTCGCAGACATTTCCCCTATCAGGGGAATCGCATCGCCCCCCTATACGATGCCGTTTCCATTCGAGAGAACTTATAAAGATAACCTACAAAATAAATACACGATTTGCCGTCGTGCAGTCGCGTCTTGCGGAACAACACTAAGGTTGTTCCCTACGCGGTTTGTAGAGGCGAACTACATTTGCGGTTTTTCAAAATGTATTGCACCATAAAACAACACCCGTTTCCATTACAAATTTGTAATGAAAACGGGTGCGAAAAAATTTGCTTGCTTATGTATACCTTAAAATCCTCTTGACGAGCCGCCGCCCCCAAATGAACCGCCGCCGCCCGAAAAACCGCCGCCACCGGAAAAGCCCCCCGAAGAATGGGACGAGCCGCCCGAAAAGCCGCCGCCCACAGGTCCGCCGTAAAATGTGCCGCCGTGGAAACCGCCATTGCCGCGCCCCGACGAGCCGCCTTTGCGCGACATGCTGATGGCAATTAAAATCACAATGACAATCAACGCACCGATTAGACTGATGGCGCCGAAAAATTCCGCTTCGTCTTCTTTGCTTTCATAATCGTCCTCTGCCATCGGTACATAGTCCGACGGCGTTTGTCCGTATTCGGTATAGACCTCGTTTACAAGGACCTTATACGCTTCCAGAAGTCCTTTGGAAAAATCGTTGTCTTTTAAATACGGTATAGCGTAGGTATCCAAAATCCGACCGGTTTTGCCGTCGGGCAAACAGCCTTCCAAGCCTTTGCCGACCTCAATACGCACCTGTCGGTCGCCTGTGGACAGCAAAAGCAAAACGCCGGAATCCGCCGTTTCTTCCCCAATGCCCCATTCGTTTGCCAAATCGTAGCCGTAGTCCTCAATCGCTTCGCCGTTTAAGGTCGAAACTGTCACCACGACCACTTGCGCGCCTGTCGCACGGTAAAGCGTCTCGCCGAGGCTTTGCATTTCTGCGGCGTCCTCGGCAGAAATACAATTTGCAAAATCATTGACAAAAAATGCGTCGGTCGGCGAAGGCAGTTTCGTCTTTGCCGCCGCGGGCAAGAGGCAGGTGCACAGCAAAAGACAGGTAATAAAGACTGCAAATATCCGTTTTCGCATATGTCTTTTCTCCCCAAAGCGGCACTGTTACGCGCCGAAATCCACACTCGGCACGGTTTGCGATTCTTCACTCGCCTCGAAATACTCAACCGATTCAAAATTGAACATACCCGCAATCAACGAAGTCGGGAATTTTTTGATTTCGGTATTGTATTTTCTTGCTTCCTCGTTATATTCCTGCCGCGCCTTTGCAATGCGATTTTCGCTGCCCGCCAATTCGTCCTGCAAGTTGATAAACTGCGTGTCCGCCTTTAATTCGGGGTAGTTTTCGACCACCACAAGCAAGCGGGAAATGGCGGAATCCAACGCATCGTTTGCCGCGTTCATTTCGCCGACGGTTTGCGCGCCCGCAAGCGCCGCACGCGCATCGGCAAGCGCGGTATATACCTCTTCCTCGTGTGCAGCGTAGCCTTTCACGGTGCTGACGAGGTTCGGAATCAAATCCGCACGGCGTTGCAGATAGGTTTCCACCGTAGACTGTGCGGTCAAGACTTCTTCGCGCGCTTCGACCAGCTCATTATAGGTCGAAATCCCACCGCCGACCAACGCAATCACAAGAATCAAAACAACGGCTAAAATAATCAAACCGGTTTTCTTTTTCATAGTATATACTCCTTTCAAAGTCGAAAAGGGGCTTCTGTTTTTTTATTCAAATCCGTTGGGATTTTGGCTTTGCCAGCGCCAGGAATCCTCACACATTTCGGCGAGACCGCGTTTTGCCTCCCAACCGAGCACTTCTTTTGCCTTTGCGGGGTCGGAATAGCAGGTTGCGATGTCGCCCGGGCGGCGTGCCACGATTTTGTACGGCACTTTTTTGCCGCTCGCCTTTTCAAACGCCTTGACAATATCCAAAACGCTGTATCCATGCCCTGTGCCGAGGTTGAATACCTGCACGCCTTTGTTGCCTTCTAAAATGTTATCGAGTGCCTTCACATGCCCTTCCGCAAGGTCTACAACATGAATATAATCGCGCACACCTGTGCCGTCGGGTGTATCGTAATCGTCCCCGAACACCGAAAGCTCAGACAGCTTGCCGATAGCGACCTGTGTAATATAGGGCATCAGATTATTCGGAATCCCATTCGGATTTTCACCGATTCTGCCGCTCTTGTGCGCCCCGATGGGATTGAAATAGCGAAGCAAGGTAACATTCCATTCGTTGTCGGATTTATAAATATCCTCCAAAATAATTTCAATCATATATTTGGTCGTACCGTAGGGATTGGTTGTACCGCCGGTTTTCATCGTTTCTTTTAAAGGAGAGACGTTGTTCATACCGTATACGGTTGCCGACGAACTGAACACAATATTTTTGCAGTTGTTATTCCGCATCACATCGCACAGCGTAAGCGTGCCGCCGATGTTGTTGTCGTAATATTCAATCGGCTTGCGGCAGGACTCCCCGACCGCTTTAAGCCCCGCGAAATGAATGACCGCTTCGATTTTGTTTTCCTGAAAAATTTTATCCATTCCCGCTTTGTCGCGGATATCGCACTCATAGAATTTGAGTGTCTTGCCGCACAACTCGTTGATGCGTGCCAGCGACTTGGGGCTGGAGTTATAGTAATTATCAACGATAATCACCTCATACCCCGCCTGTGTTAAAGAAACACAAGTGTGCGAGCCGATAAATCCGGCGCCGCCCGTTACCAAAATTGCCATTATACTCATTCCTCCCAGAGAAAATAAATTACGCTGTCCTGTTGTTATGCGGTCAGTTGTGCGCCGCTGTAAAACTTGGAAAGAATTTGTGCATAGGTCGAGCCGGTCGCCGCCATTTTTTCCGCACCCGCAAGGCTCATACCCACACCGCAACCGATGCCGTACACCTCAATCGTGAATTCATTGGTCGGCGTATTGTAGGTCACTGAGAAGCACTGCGACGGCAGATTTTTGCCTGCCATCACTTTTTCGACAAATTCAATTCCCGAAATTTCCTTTTCCCCGACGGATACCGTTTCCACATAGCCGATGCCGGTGTTCACCGCACCGTCATGCTTCAGTACTTGAATCCACTCTGCAGGGTCTTCGGAAAGCGCAAGCGTTGCATCGTAAGCCGTCAGCATAGCTTTCATATCGTCCGCCGAGAAAATCAGTTCGGTCTTATAGCCATCCTGCGTTTTGTCGGTTGCACATTCCACCGCACGCAGATACGGGAAGTTTTGCCCGTAAACGATATCGGCGGGTGTGGTTCTGCCGGCGGAAAGCTTGAAATACGGCGTAAATGCCGTTGCGTCTCCGAAGCTCAAATATTCGCCGAACACGGAACGCACCGCGTTATACACCTCATCGCTGTACTCCGGTGCCAGCGTGACGCCCGTGATTTTCCAGTTGGTATTACGGTATTTTAAATAGGTGTAAATTGCAACTGCCTGCGCTTTGAGTGCCTCAGGCTGGGTGTCCGCATCCATTTCCGCCTCAATCATACGTGCAACGGCTTCTTTGGCGTCCAATGTTTTTCCGTTCACAATTATTTCAGAGGGAATATCCTCCGACGCGGCAGCACCTTCCGAAGTATCAATCGCTGTTCCTGCGGCAGACTGTGTGGTCACCTCAGCGGGGGTTTCCTGTACGCCGGAACGCATTTCGTTATACATAAACTGCGACATCACCACGGTTTCCACTTCCGGCTCTGGCTCGGCAACCGAAACAGGCTGTGTTGTCGTCGAGACTTCCGTCAAAGCGGCTTTCTGCGCGGCATCACGTGCGTTCTTTTCCTTTACAAAGAAAATACAACCGACAGTAATTGCCGCTACCAAAACCAACGCGATAATCGAAAGGGTGATTTTGCCCGATTTTTTGGAAAGAAAGGACGGCGCTTCAGGGGAAGTATCCATACCCGTGACCTCTATGCCGACTGCACCTTTGCCACCCGCCTTTTCGCCGATTAACTCCACAAGCTCCTCGGCAGCGTCCGCAACAAAGTCGTGTGCACTTTCATCGTCCTCGCGGTATAGCTTGCGCACCACGGCGGTTTTATCGTCTGCAACCGTTATGCATATGTAGTCGCCGCCGTCTCCGGTGCCGATTTCCGAAATCGACGCGCCGAATTGTGCGCCGGAAAGCTCCTTTGCCGCTTTGGCGGTCAGGGCAACATAATCGGTTAAGTTATAATCGCCTTTGTCCTCGACATGGGGTGTAAATACAAAAAAGCTGTCGAAATCCGCAACCCCTTCACCGAGCTTTTTGATTTCCTCGGCATACAGTGTGCCGCTGACGGCGACCCTTGCGCCTGTCTCCCGCAAAATATTGACGGTGTGCTGCATCACATTCGCCTCAGAGAATGCCCCCTGAGCAGGCTCTTCTGCCGTGTGCGCTTCCACGGGGACGGTCGGCATCTCGGGTTCCGGCGGTACAAATTCATGCTGCATAAAATACGGCACCAAGCCCGCCTTTAAAATACGGTCCAAACGCTCCTCGTCCAGTGGCAGAAACACCATGGTCTGCGTACCTTTTTGCACCGCAAACCCCGGATACATACCGTCCTCACTCAAAAAGCAAACGGCATTTTCAGGCACAGCGGCATTTTTGACCTTTTCCTCCGGTGAAAGCCCTGTGTTTTCCGACAGGCGTGTATAAATTTCTGCATTTTGCACGGTCGGAAGTGCCAATGCCGTACACAGCTTTGCACGTACTGCATTATATTTTGCCTTGTCGATTGCCAAAACGATACATTCTTCATTTTTCAGGAGCTCCGCGAGCTGCGGAAGCATTGCCTTGAGCGTCGGAAAGCACACAAAGGCAGTATCCTCTTCCGAAAATGCGCGCAGTGCGCCCGAAATGCGCTCGAGTAAGCCCGAAACGCGCTCGCGGTCGGCAGTCAGTGCCAAAAGTTTCATATTCATATCTCTCATCATCCCTTAAACCGAACATTTCGGTATCAAATTACTTAGGCAAAGCCAACGCTTTAAGCGAGGTCGGTAGGTGCAGTAGCTGCCGACCCGTTGACCGTCCACCTTTCGGCATTTGCAAACGGATTATCCTGTCCGAGTTTATCATAATATGCCTGCGGATACCGCGGATTTTCGTTCACCGTGGCGAGCGAGGTATCAATCACCGTGCTTTCATTATCTCGGAGCATTCTGCCGATAATCACCAAGCGCGCATCGGAAAACTCATAGGTACAGGTTTGCAGCGTGATAATTTTATCGGTCGGCTGTATATCCACACCCGTGGTATAGAGCTTGCGTTCATCGACTGCAGCAATATATTCCATGAACTTGTCGTTTGAGCCGAAGTCCGTCACGGTATAGTTGAAAATATACCCGTTGTCGTCTTCTTCCTTGCTGTTGGTAATCAGCACCGCATATACCTTGAATTTATAACTGCGGTACAGCGTATCAAACTCAATAACGGGGGATTCTTGGAAGCCCTCGACGGTTTTGTATTTCTTTAAATCGGCAAAAACCAGCCCGTCGCTCATATGATGCCCGTAGATGATGGTGTTTTTGTTTAAGTATTTCGGGTCGTTGCGGTAATCCATACAAGGACAGCCGTAACGGCTGTAATTGCCGTAAAAGTCCTTCTTGAGATAGGTGGCGTTATCCGTTGTCTGTACCACCTGCACATCAATCAAGGAGTTGGGGATTTTAATCCAGCCGACCAAATCCTGATTGATGGCATACAGATACGCGTATTTTGCCATCATGCCATCGGGCAGATTGATGTTCGGATACTTGGATAAGAACTCTGCCCAAACATCTGACTCGGTGGAAATATCCGTGTCATCAATGATTTGCCCTTTGATTTCTTTGTTCTGCTTACTTGCCTGATAGCTTTGCACGCCGTATGCACCGAAATACACAAGACAGCAGACCAAGGTGACGACCGCCAAATCCATAATCACCTTGCGAATGCCTTCCCCGACGGTATCGTGCTTGTTGGGGAAGATTTTCAAGAAAGCACTTTTAAAAATCTCGTTAAAAGTGCGGTATTCTTTTGTTGTCCGGGACGACTTATCCTCCGCCGCATTCGACTTTTCTGCGGCAGAAGCAAACGGTACAATATCCGTTTCCGCAGTATGTGCAGACAAATCGGCATATTCCTGATAGTTGTCTGTCACATCAACAAATTGGTCACCCTCCGACAAAAATTTACTCTTTCTGCCGGTTTTGGTTTTTGTGTCGGGCGTTGTTTCCATCACCGAACGCAAAACATCATCATAAATACTGCGACTTTCCTGCGCCGTTTTGTCCACCTTCGTTTCCGAAAGTGCTTGCGCTTCAGCAGCGGACTGCGCCGCCGTCGAATCGGTCTGTAACGGGGCGTCCTTTGCATCGCGCAGCGAAGAAAGCAATGCTTCTACTGTATCCACTTCCTGTGCTTTGTTGTCCTGCGCATCGTCGGAAGCGAGTTTTTTCTTTAACTCGTCAAACGAAAGTACCTCGTTTTTCTGGTGTTCATCGTGCTTAGCCATAAGTTACTATTCACCTTTCGGATACCATTTTTCATCGTCTCGATACGGATTTTCCAAATTGTATTTGTCGTAATACAACTGCGGATATTTCGGATTTTCATTGACTGTCGCTTTCGTGACATCTACCGTTTCGCTTTCGCCCTCCCGCACAAGCCGTGCCATCACAATGCAGCGCGCGTCCTCCTGTTTACGGGCGCTCAAATCCAAATCGCGCGTGCAGGTTTGCAAGGTCAGGATTTTGTCGGTCGGCAAAACCTCCACATCGGTGTGATACAGGCTTCGCTTGTGGACCTCCGCAATAAAATCCGCAAAATTGTCGTCGGTCATAAACGGATAAATATAATTAAACACATAGCCGTTGTCGAGTTCAGGCGAGGCGGTGGTCAAAAAGACCGCAAACACCTTCCACTTATAGTCCGCGTAAATCGTGTTAAATTCGATAACGGGTGCGGTTTTATAAAATTCGATATCCTTGTATTTTTCCAAATCGGAAAACATCGTGGAATCCAAGTAATTGTGCCCATAAATAATCGTGTTTTTGTTGAACGTATCGATACTGTTTCGATAATCCATGAATACACTGCCGCGCCGTTCGTATTCCTTGTAAAAATTGCGGCGCATATAGTAGTCGTTGTCGTTCGCCTGCACGACCGGCTGATTGATGGTCGTGTTGGGAATCACAATCCACCCGACCAAATCGTTATTTTCATTGTACGCCGCGCGGTACTGCGGCTGAACCGCAGCAGGCTCTGCGGGATAGGTTTCCGCCTCTGGCGCACTTGTCAGTTCTGCAATACTCTCCGCTTGCTTTTTGCTGTCGTACACCTCTTTAAAATATTTGACGCATATCCCGCCGGAAACAAGCAGAACCAACACCGCAAGCACGGTAATGATGCGATTGAGCACGCCGCCTTTTTTTCGTTTTTTCTGCGGTGGCTTTTGCGGCGGTGTGTCGGGAACCAAATCCGTCGCCCGTGCGTATTGTTGATTGTTCATGCTTGCAAATACCTCCGTACAGCCTCTAACGCACGCTGTGCCGATACCGTGCGGTTTTGCTCCCGCACATTGTCCGCAAATCGGTTTTCGTATTTTTCTACGGTCACGGTATCTTTGTCCGCCAAGGCAATGAAGACCAGCCCGACGGGTTTATCGGTATCGTCGGAATTCGGTCCAGCAATCCCCGTTACGGCAACTGCCAAATCCGCGTCGGCGGCTTTCCGTGCGCCGATTGCCATTTCGCGCGCCGTCTGTTCGCTGACCGCACCATAGGCTTGTAAGGTTTTCGCCTGGACGCCGAGCCATTTTTCCTTTAAGCGATTGGAATAGGTCACGAGTGACCCGTGAAACACCGCGGACGCCCCCGAAACATCGGTTAAGCGTTTGGCAATCAGCCCGCCCGTGCAGGATTCCGCCACCGTGAGTGTCAGCCTTTTTTCATGCAACAAGAAAATGACTTCTTCTTCGAGTGTCATAGCGTACCTCTTTTAGAATGTGGTTTTTATCAGTTCAAACCGTGCGCCCTCGACCGCGCGCTCTACCAAAGCATCGATATCTAACGCACTTTCGGCATGCTCTAAGAACGAGATTTGCGGACGGGTTTTCGGGTGCTTCGGGGTGAATACCGTACAACAATCCTCGTAAGGACGAATGGAAATATCAAACGTATCAATCTGCCGCGCGCGGATAATGATTTCGTCTTTATCCATTCCAATCAGCGGGCGGAACACGGGGAGCCCAACCACCGCGTCCGTACAGCCCAAGGAGAGCATCGTCTGGCTTGCCACCTGCCCGACGCTTTCCCCTGTAATGAGTGCCGCACAGTCCTCTCTTCTGGCAATGCGTTCGGAAATGCGCATCATAAAGCGGCGCATAATCAAAGTAAACAATTCTTCCGGGCAGTTGTCACGGATTTGCGTTTGAATTTCGGTAAACGGCACGGTGTACAGCCCGATGTCGCCGCTGTATTTGGCGACCTGCCGCAATAAATCGTGCACCTTCATCTCCGCCTGCGGCGAGGTGAACGGCGGCGAGGCAAAATGTACCGCGTCAAGCACGATGCCGCGCTTTGCCATCATCCAGCCCGCGACGGGGCTGTCAATCCCGCCGGATATGAGCAGTGCCGCTTTGCCGCCCGTGCCCACGGGCATACCGCCCGCGCCTTTAATTTGGTTACAGCGGATATACGCCTTTTTCTCGCGCACCTCGACCGTGACCACGCGGTCGGGATTGTGCACATCGACTTTTAAATGCGGGAACGCCGAAAGCAGCGCCCCGCCGACCTCGCGGCTGATTTCGGGTGAGGTTAAGGGAAATTCCTTATCCGACCGCTTTGCCTCAACCTTAAAGGTTGAAATTTCCGAAAGCGTGTCGGCAAGGTATACCTTTGCCGCGGACAAAATTTCCGCCATATCCTTTTCAACCGCCGCCGCGCGCTGAAATCCCGCGATACCGAATACTTTGGACAGGCGTTCGACCGCCTCGTCCATATCAAAATTTTCATTGGTCGGTTCTATTGTAATCGTAGATTGTGAACGGGATATGACAAACGCACCCAAACCCTGCATTCTGCGCTTAATATTTTTTACCAAGACGCTTTCGAAGGTCGAACGGTTCAAGCCCTTGAGCGCCAACTCCCCGTTTTTGATTAAAATAATTTCCTGCATACCTTATCCTTTTTTACGAAGTGTTTGTACTTCGGTTGTAATTGCGTTTATACAAGTGTCGATTTCTGCTTGTGTGGTTTCACGCGAAAGACTGATGCGCACGGCGGTGTCGATTTCCGCCGGTGAAAGTCCCATAGCCGTCAGCACAGGGCTTCTGTGCCCTTTGGCGCACGCCGAGCCTGCCGAAACAGACACACCCAACGTCGAAAGATAATTTACACTCACCTGCGAGGGAATGCCCGCAACGGAAATGTTCACAATATAGGGGAGCGCATTTTCGGGGGAGTTTATGCGAATCCCCTCAATCTGCCGCAATCCGTTTACCAGTCGGTCACGAAGCGCCGAAACACGTTCGCTGTTTTTTCGGATATCGCCTGCCGCCTTGGTCGCCGCGCCGAATGCTGCAATCGCGGGTGTCGCCTGCGTACCCGAAACAAGCCCGTTTTCCTGTCCGCCGCCGAGTAAATACGGTTTGATGTGCAGCCCCTGCCGCACATATAAAGCCCCTGCACCTTTTAAGCCGTGGATTTTATGGGCACTTACCGAAAGCAAGTCAATTCCGCATTTTTTCGGTACAATCGGAAGCTTCATAAAGCCCTGCACTGCGTCCACATGCAAAAGCGCTTTGCTCTTTTTGCGCCGCAGAATTCCCGCGATTTTGTCAAACGGTAAAATACTGCCGACCTCGTTATTCACTGCCATTGTGCTTACCAAAACGGTTTGCTCATCAATCGCATTTTGGAACTGCTCCGCCGTGATATTGCCGCTCGCGTCAGGCAAAAGACGAATGACCGTAAAGCCCTGTTCTTCTAAGCGGCGCATACAGTTTTCCACACTCGGGTGCTCAAATGCCGTGGTAACGATTTTGCCGCCGTTCCGCCCCGTCTTCCCGACCGCGCCGAAAATTGCAGTATTGTTTGCTGCCGTCCCGCTCGGGGTAAAATAAATTTCCGCACTATCCGCCGAAAGGGCTTTGGCGACTTCCCCGCGCGCCGTTTCGAGGATTTGCAGCGCCGTAAACCCGCATGCGTGCAAAGACGAGGGATTGCCGAACGCTTCGGTCATCGCGTGATTTGCGGCGTCCACCGCCGCTTTGCACGGCTTTGTCGTCGCGCTGTTATCCAAGTAACACTGCAAAGCAAACCCTCTTTTCAAAAAACTTTCAAAATACAACAATATCGCAGTTTCTTATTATACACGAAAATCTACGCTTTGGCAAATAAAACAGCATATTTTTTCAAAGAAATTTCTGTATATTTTCATATTTTCTGCAAATTCTATCCGAGAGGTGAACAGTATGAAGCAAGAAATCACCAAACGCGGAAAAATTCGCGTTTTTTCGTTCAGTACGGCAGTGTTCTTCGTCCTTTTAACCTTTGCAATCGTCGGAAATGTCCGCGCCGCCAAATTGCAGCGGCAGGTACGCCTTTCCAGTGAGCGTGCCTTATGCGAATTGGACACCTATTTAGACACGATTTACACAGATTTGCAAAAGGGCATTTACACCGTCACTCCGCCGATGCTCGGCACACTTTCCGAGGAGCTGCACCGCGCGGCAACGGGCGCAAAGACCAGCCTTTCGGTATTGCCGCTGTCGGGCGTGCAAATGGACAACACCTATAAGTTCCTGTCGCAGGTCGGCGATTTTGTAGCAACGCTCAACAGCAAAGCACAGCGCGGTGAAAAAATCACCGACGAGGAACGCGCGCAGATGCAAAAGCTGTTGTCGTTTTCCCAAACACTGACAGAGGAAATCTCCGCAATGCGCACGCAGTTGTATGACGGGAGCTTAGATTTTACGGCAACCAACCAAACACTTGCCGAAACGCGCGAAAAAACCGTTCTGCTATCCGACGATATGGAGGACGCAGAGCAGTCCCTGACGGAATATCCGTCGCTGATTTACGACGGTCCGTTTTCCGACCACATCTTGCAAAAAGAATCCGTGTATTTAGCAAATAAGCCCGAAATCACGCGGGACGAAGCACTCGAAAAAGCGGCAAAAATTTTAAAAGTTGACAAAACCAACTTGGAATTCGTGTCGGAGGAGGCGGACAGCACCGCGGCTTACTGCTTCCGCTATGACGATACCGTAATCGCCATCACCAAAAAAGGCGGCGAGCTTTTGTATATGCTGTCTTCCGCATTTGTCGGTGAGAGCACCATGGGTTATGAGGACGCAAGAAAATACGCTTCTGAATTTTTGGTGCAAAACGGTTTTCACGATATGCACGAAAGCTATTACAGCATCTCCGACGGCATTTGCACCATCAATTATGCTTATCAAGACGGAGAATATATCTGTTATCCCGACTTAATCAAGGTATCCGTGAGCCTTGCGGACGGGAAAATCCTTTCCGCAGACTGCCGCGGATATATCATGAACCATAAAACGCGCAATATGCCCGCTCCGTCGCTGCCTGCTGCCGAGGCACAGAAAAATATAAGTCCTCTGCTGACGGTGGTTGACACGCATCTTGCGGTGATTCCCACGGACGGCGGTTCGGAAAAATACACCTACGAATTCCATTGCAAGAACGACAGCGGCACGGAATTTTTGGTGTATATCGACACCGAAACAGGCTACGAGGACGATATTTTGATTCTTTTGTACGCGGACGACGGTGTTTTGACAAAATAATGTATAAATCCAAACGGACGGTGCACACTAACAGCGTCCGAAAATCAGGAAAAGAGGAAATTTCTATGAAAAAAAGCATACTTTTGATTGCGGCGTTAATTGCGCTTTTGGCAGTCGCTTTGGTCGCTTGCGGCAACAGAAACGACGGCATGGTGACAGACAACGACAATACGGTGACGAACGGTGTTTCAAACGGTGTGTCGAATGCAGGCAACGCCGTTGGGGACGCGGCTGAGGACATCGGGAACGGTGTCGGCAGTGTCGTAACCGGCGTCGGCGATCTCGCAGGCGATATCGTAACCGGCGCAGGGGATCTGGTCAGTGATGTTATGCCCGGTGCAAACGAAACTGTGTCCGAAACCACAACACGCTGAGCACTGCAGTCCAAAACAAAACACAGCCTTACACGGGTAACCGTGCGAGGCTGTGTTTTTTATCCAGCTTATAAAATCAAATTTTCAGCAATCTGCCGTTTGTAATTTAAAAATTCGGGGGTCAGCGAAAAATCGTGCGGGCGCGGACGCGGCACATCAATCGGAATTTCACATAAGATATGCCCCGGCTTGCCGCCCAAAATGCAAATACGGTCGGACAGCTTCACCGCTTCGTCCGTATCGTGCGTAATAAACAGCGTTGTGAGGTCGATTTCATTCATAATATCCAAATACCATTCGTGCATAGCGCTTTTGGTAATGGTATCCAGCGCGCTGAACGGCTCGTCCAACAGCGCCACACCGTCGCTTGCAAGATACGTGCGCAGCAGCGCTGCACGTTGCCGCATCCCGCCCGAAAGCTTGTTCGGATACTTTTTCTGCGTACCGTCAATGCCGAACTGCCCAAAATAGGACGACGCTTTTTCGCGTGCCTCTTTTTTCGACATTCCCTTGATAATCAGCGGCAATGCGACATTATCGACCACTGTGCGGTACGGCAACAGCAAATCCTTTTGCAGCATATAACTGATTTCACCGGGACGCCCTGTAATCTCACGCTCGCCGAGATACACCTTGCCGCTGTCGGGTTGCATTAACCCCGAAAGGATATTGAACAGCGTGGTCTTCCCACCGCCGCTGATGCCCAAAAGGCAAACCAGCTCGCCTTTTTTCAGCGTAAAATCCACATTTTGGAGTACGTGATTGTCGCCGAAGCTTTTCGAAATTCCCTCGGCGCGCAGCACAACTTCATCAGGAGAGGTATGCATTGGTATACCCCGTTCCCGCGGGCAATTCTTTTTCAATTAAGCCGTTTTCCCAAAGCCAAGCATAGAAGCCGTCCCAACGCGCAGGGTCAATATAGCCCCACTGTGTGACCTCGGCTTTGTACTGCTGTGACAGCCATTTTTGGCTCTCCGTAACCAGTTCCAAGGAATCCTTGAGCGAGCCAGTGGTGTCGCCGTCCACCAAAATCTGTGCCGCTTCTTCGGGATTTTCAATTGCAAATTCATAGCCTTTTTTGAGTGCGGACAGGAACGCCTTGGTGGTTTCGGGATTTTGTTCGATATACTCGTTATTCGCAATCAAAATCGGGGTGTAATAATCAAACACGGGGTCAATATCGGTAAAGTTGAAATAATCAAATTCCAATCCCGTAAGACTTGCGGAAATGCCGCCCCAACCGTAGAAAATCCAAATCGCATCGGTCTGCTTTTCTTTGAGTGCGCCCGCTTCGTCGGTGATATTGTTCGGAATTAAGTTGACTTTTGAGAAGTCGCCGCCGTCCTTTTCCACAACGGTTTTGAGCATTGCCAGTTCAATCGGAGAATCCCAAGTGGAATAGGTGTGGTTTTCCAAGCCCTTCGGACTGTCCATACCCTCGCCTTTGCGGGAGATAATCCCCGAAGTGTTGTGTTGCAACAGTGCAGCAACCGCCGTTACGCCCAAAGGTGCATCGGTCGCAAACGCCGCAGCAAGGGTATCCTGTGCGTCAATGGCAAACTGTGCCTGTCCCGCCGCGCACATCGCGGTTGCGCCGCTTTCGGGCGGCTGTACCACGGTAACATCTAAGCCCGCTTCGGTGAAATAGCCTTTTGCAAGCGCAACATAAATACCCGTATGGTTGGTATTCGGTGTCCAGTCTAAGGACAGGGTGATTTTTTGTAAATCAGCGGTCTTGTCGGTCTGATCTCCCGCACAGGCGGCAAGCGACAAGAGCATTACCGCGCACAACAGCACGGCAAGAATTTTTTTTGAATAGTTTTTCATTTGTTTTCTCCTTTTTCTTTTCGCTCCCACGGCATGACGAGTTTGCGGAGCACCGCAACACCCCACATCAGCAAAAGACTGACCAGCGTTGTAAATAGAATGACGGCGAACATTTTATCAAAGGCATACGCCTTTCTGACGCGCGTCATATAGACGCCCAAGCCCTCAAATCCGCCGAGCCATTCGGCAACTACCGCACCGACTACGGCATACGAAGCGGATACTTTGAGCCCTGCAAAAAACGAGCCTAATGCCGAGGGAAATTTAATATACCGGAAAATTTTTACGCGTCCCGCGCCCATACTGCGCAACAGATTGATTGCGTCTGTATCCGCACAGCGGTAGCCGTCCAACAGGCTGACGGCAATCGGGAAAAAGGTGGTCAACACCACCAATGTGATTTTCGGCGCCATACCGAAGCCCTGCCAAAGCACCAACAGCGGCGCGACGGCAATGGTCGGCACGGTTTGCGTAATCACCAAAAGCGGATAAATCGCTTTGTAGAGGAGTTCAAAACGGTCCATCAGCGTAGCGAGCACAAATGCCAGCGCCACACCGAGAGAAAGCCCAAAAAACGCCTCGATCAGCGTGACGCGCGCATGCTGACACAACAGCGAAAAATCCGAGACAAACGCCCTTGCCACTGCCGCGGGGGAAGGCAACATAAACGACGGTACCAAGTCGAAGCCCGTTGCCGCCGCCCAAATCACCACAACCGCAAGCAGTGCAAGGGCGGGAGAGAGCTTACTGATGGTGCTTTGTAACTTTTTGGTCAATGGTCAGAACACCGCCCTCCGGCTTGTACGCGACTTTCACATACGCGGAAACCGACGGTGCGCCCGCACGGATTGCCACATGCTGGCATTCCTTGACAATGTCCATCAGTTGGTCGTAGCTTTCGCCCTCAATGGTCGTTTCAAACGGTCCGACATAGTAGTTTAAGCCCGTGCTTTTGATGTAATCGATGACTTCATCGACAATGCGCACGAGTTCGTCAGTGTCCGAAACGCCGGGTAATACTTGAATGGCGACACTTGCTTGCATACAGATTCCTCCTACTAAAAATGTAAGCCTTACGATACTTCCTGCATACCGTAAGGCTTTTGATGGTTTTTGTACAACAAACTACCTACGGCGGCATTACCCGCATCAGGTGAAAGGGTCAAAGAAGCGTTTATTCTTTATCTCAGCCGACTTTTGCGCCAGCCCCCCTGTGGTTGGATTCAGTTTTCATAAGACTTCTGAAAAAGTATAGTACACCGTGCAAAAAAAGTCAATACCGATTGTGTACGCGTTCGGCAAAAACCAACTTGTTTTGCACTTGGATTTTTGTGCCGTCATCCAAAATTGCCGTGCCCGACAGCCGCCCGAACACCTGGTGCGCGTCTTGTGAAATCACGATTGCCGACAAATCGGTGCGGTGGTCAAACAGCGGCACGAAATCCATTTCAAAGCGGTGGTCGGTTTCCGTGAATTTCCACGGCTTCATAATATCGTCTTCGGGAATGACAAACTGCACACGGTCTAATTTGTGGCAAACACCGTCATAAAACAACATATTTTCGCTTGCCGCCGTCGTGTCGCCGAAGCCGTACCCGATATTATACCCGAACGCATGCCCGTCAATATCCATATTGCCCGAACCCCAGTACCAGGTGTTGTCATAGGTCCAAACGCCGCGTCCCCAATCGAGCGTGCCGAAATCGGTTTCGGGCGAAAAGGTGTAGCGCTGCCCGTCAAACGCACAGTAGCCCTCGGCGCGCATACAGTTGATTTTTTGATTGTAGTAAAACGCTTTCGGGTCCTCTTTCCACGGCGTGGCAATCACCATCGTATCCATGTTCGGCTGTTTTAAATAAATGTTGCATTCGAACGTTTTTCCGCCGGGGAGATTGTAGTTGGCAAGCAACCGCCTGCCGCCGTTTGTTAATATATAGCGAAAATCGCAAAATGCATTGCGAAAAATCACATCGCCTTTTCCCGAATCCGTCGGCAAATGCAGTTTTCCCATCGGCAAAATCAACGGCACCAAAAAGTCGTGCTTAACGCCGTTTTTAATGTCAATCAGCGCGGCATCCACAAGCCCCATGTAGCGGTTGTCGGCAATACACAACGCAAGTGCATATTCGCCCTCATCGCTAATCATAATATAGTAGTCCCATTCCTTCAGACGCATTTTGTTTGCCTTGACCGCTTTCGGGTCATATTGATACAAAAGCGCTGTTGCCCAGCCGGGTTTTGTGAGACTGCCGTTTTTGTCTAATAACGGCGCGCGTTCGGTAATGCGGACTTGTTCCATTTTGCTCCCCCGTTTCTGCATTTTTATTTTATATTTTTTATTATAGTAGCATTCCCGCCGCAAAATTACAAGGCGCACGGTGTAGAAAACCGCGCGCCTGATTTGTGCACTTTTTTTGGATAAATTATTGCGGTGCGCCGCCTCTACCGCCCTGTGGATTCTGTCCGCCCGGTGCACCGCCTCTACCGCCGCCCATACCGCCGTTTTGCATACCGACCGCCTGCCCGACAGAGGACAAAATGCTGTTCGCCGTAAAGGTGCCGATTTCGGTTTCGTTCCCATACGAAGCGCCTGTCAAAAGTCCGCTTTGCAGCGTGCCGCCGCTGTATGAAGCGGACGAAACGATATAGGTTTCGCCTTTCTCGAAATCTTTGGTTGCAATCACAACGGTTTGAAAGGCTTTTTGCGGCACAAATGCCAAAACCTCGTTGCCGTCGCTGTCGCACACGCGCACCGCCGTATTTGCCGCGCCGTTCGTACCGACCGTCACCGCATACACCGACGAGCTGTCGGAAATCGTCATCGCCATGCCTGCCGCGCCTGCCGCCACAACCGTGCCGCCGGTCATATTATAGGTGCCGCCGTAGTCAAGCGCACCATTCCCGCTGTTCGTCGGACCGTCAATCACCACGGTGCCGCCCGATTGGTTGATATCGCCGTTGGAGTCCAACCCGTCGCCAGAAGCATTGATATATACCGTACCGCCCGTCATATTGAGCGTACCCGTCCCGCTCGCAAACGGGTCGCCGCCGAACCGTCCGTTCGCGGCGGAACTGTCATTGCCGCCTGCGGCGTTTATCCCGTCGTCGGACGCAACAATCGAAATATTGCCACCCGTAATATCGATTTGCGCGCTTTCCAACCCTTCATAAGACACCGTCACATCGATTTCCCCGTCCGCTATGGACAAAAGCGTATCGGCATGAATACCGTCATCTCCGCTTGCAATCGAAAAACTGCCGCCTGTAATCACAACCGTATTGTTGCAGTGCACGGCATCATCTGCACAGTCCAGCGTATATGCACCGCCTGAAATTTCAATCAAATACCCGCATTTTATCCCTTTGTAACTGTCTGTGTCGGTCGTGCCGGCAGAAGATGTCGTCGCGCCCGGCTGCTTTTCCCGCTGCGGCGAGATCATTTGAGATTTCACATCTGCCGCCGCACTGCCGCCACCCGTTGTCACTGTAAATGTCCCGTCCGTCAGGCGAATTTCAGTTCGCGCCTGCAAGCCGTCCGCACCTGCGGTAATGCGAAACGTCCCACCCGAAATCACAACGGCACCCTTTGCCGTATCGGTATCATAGGTGGATTTTATCCCGTCACCCTCTGCGTTAATTTGCAAATTTCCACCGTTTATCAGTACAAAATCCTTACCGATAACGCCGTCATCGACACTTGTGATTTCCAGATTGCCACCCGTGATGATTAAGGTGTCATTGGATTTCAGCGCATCGTTGTAATTCCCGTAAATCCGAAGCGTTCCCGCGCCGTTCACAGTCAAATCATCTTTGGAATAAACCGCGGCGTCCGGCGCACTGTCCGTTTGGTCGCTGTAAACTGCCGCATCCGTCAGCGTATTGACCGTTCCCGCCCGCGCGTTCAGAATGGTTTTTCCTGCATTTTCCACATACAAGGCGGCGGAATCCGCGCATTGCAAAGAAGCATTTTGCAACACAAGTTTCACCGTGGCGGTATCGGGCGCGTTCACCACCAACTGCCCGTCTGCCGTAGTCCCCGTAACAAGATACGTCCCGCCGGATTTGATCGTCACCGTACTGCCCGCAGCCGACGCACCCGCACCGGTCACCGTTGCCGTGTCACCCGCAAAAGCAATCTCTGTCGCGCCGGCGGTGTCAATCACTTGTTCGTTATCCTCTGCGGTAATTTCGGGAATCCGCATTGCGGAAAGCGAAGAAATATCCGCCGTGTTTACTGCATTTGTTGTATTTTCCGTCTGCTCGCCGTCTGCCGTGTTCCCGCACGCCGTAAACAGCGTTGCCGCAAATGCACAAACGGTTACCAAGACAAGAATCCGTTTTGCTGTATAATTCGTAATACCGTCTCCTGTTCTATTGATGTTCATAATTCCTCGCGCGAAATCTCCGGACGCGCAAGAGATATGTTCAAGTTACCGTTTCGGCAGCGAAGCGCATCAATAAAATCTTTTTCGCTGACCTCGTTTTTCAGTTTGATTGTATATTTCAGTTCAAACAAACTGCCCATATTGGTGGTTTTTACGCTTTCCAAATCCGCTTTGGTCGTGTATTCGTCAAAAATCTCGCGAAACACCTCCGGATAATCCAAATTCTCAGGAATAACAATTTTCAACGTGCGTTCCTGTGCGCTTTTTTCCCCAAACGGCGTTTTACAAAGCACCACAAACAAAATACAAATCACCGCTGCCAAAATTGCAGCAAACACCACCTGTCCCATTCCGGTGGCAAGTCCCAGTGCCATCGCACAAAATACGGCGGCGATTTCTTTAGATGTGCCGGGCGTCGAACGAAAGCGTATCAAACTGAATGTGCCCATCACCGCAACGCCTGCCCCGAGGCTGCCGCTGACCATCATAATGACGCTCTGCACAAGCACCGGTAGCAGCACCAGCGTGACAATAAAATTTTTGGTGTATGTTTTACTGCAAAAACGGTAGCATAGCGCAATTGCCAGCCCCAGCAAAACGGAGACGCCCGTGCATATCAGCGCGGACGAAACGGTTAAGGTAGACGCCGTGGAATCGATGATACTGGTAAACATTATACTTCTCTCCTTTGGTGGATGGTTTTATAGACATTGCCGTATTTGGAAAAAGAAACCGGGTACAGCCGTTCGCCGTCCAAAAGGTCGCACAGCCACAGCGGCATAGCCCCGTCCGCTTTAATTTCCATAACATATTGCCCGTCGGGCAGAAGCCGTATGCCGTCATCCCCCGCACCGAGCGTCAAATCCGTTTCCCGATACCGAATATCGTGGTCAAAGGTAATGCGCAAAGACGGTATTTCGCGCCCCTGGAATGCCACACGGTCATATGCCAGCCAAAGTTTCGGCGTCGGGTGATAGAACTGAAAGAAATAATCAATTTCCGCAAAAATCTGCTTGTTCTTTTCGGTTTGCGGATGTTCGCCGGACTGAAGATACGTCTGCAACTCTCCATACTGCATCGACACACGCCGTTTATACACCACACCTTTGAATTTACGCTTGATTTCCAAAAACACCTTGCTGTCCGTCGTAGGGACGCCGTAACTGCGCGCACGTATTTTTTCCTTAAACACGGGTTTTTCCAAAGAACGGCGAATCAGAGCGTCGGTCTCCGTGTCAAAATAAATATTGCATATGGTATATTCTCCGTATTCATCGGCTTTCATATACGCACCCAGCGCCACTGAAAGCCGCCGAAACTGCGCCGCTGAAACCAAATACTTTTTTTCGGTCCGTTTAAAAACGGTTTGCGCCGTTTTGCCCAAAACATCCACCTCTTTTTTGCAACAGCAGTACTTTATACAGATACCAGTGTACCGCCTTGTTTTTTCAGGTTTGTGTGAAAAATGTGGCATTCTTTTCATATTTTTTTAAATACTTTTTGACGGTATTTACAATTTGTTCATATTTTTGTAAGCCTGCACGCAAGCATATATCACTTGACGAAAGCAAAGAAATCCTGTACTATGAAATCGAGAAGGGAGAAGTGTAAAATGTTTGAAAAAAAGGAAGATACATACAAAGGATACAGCGAAACCTATACACAGCCGCTTCGCGACGCGGCAGACAGCCGATTTTCGCCGACAGAAACCGATGCGCCCATACAACCGAACACGTACAGGCAACCGCAGCAGCCTTATGCCCCTGTGCAACCGAACACGTACGGGCAGCCGCAGCAGCCTTATGCCCCTGTGCAACCGAACACGTACGGGCAGCCGCAGCAGCCTTATGCCCCTGTGCAGCCGAACACGTACGGGCAGCCCCAAATGTATGCGCAAACCGCCTATCCTTACGCCCCGGGGCAGCCGCCGAAGCGCCACAGCGTCGGAAAAACGATCGCGATTGTGATTGCGTGCATTGTCGGTGTGAATTTGCTGCTGTTCGGCGGCGTTGTCGCCTATGTCGCACTCCAATCCCCCGAAAAAAAGATAGAGGCATACGAGCAAAGCGGCAATTTGGCAGATTTGATTGACGCATGTAATATCTATGACAATCAAATGCCCAATGTAGACGACCCCGTGGCGGCGGAACAGCATTTTGAAACCGCACTTTCGGATACCAAAACATTTCTGCGTGCCTTCAAAGACGCGGAATGTGCCGACTACTATCAAGACGATACGTCGGCATACAACGCCATGATGACGGATTGGCTGTGCCTGATGCTCATAAACGGGCAGTATGACAAATATAACGAGGTGTTTGTCAAAAAAATGTTGGAGTATTCCCCGTCCGGTAACTATTATTTTGACACCTATACGCTGATGTATTATATTGAAAACGAATATATCACCTTAACCGAGCCGCAAAAGCAAGCCGCCCTTTCGGCGTTTGACGCACTGATTGCCGCTTCGACTTCCGAGGAAGAACGGCAGTTGAATTTGGGAGAATATTACGATTTCTGCGAAACCTTGGGCGAATATGACAAGGCAGACGAAATCGAACGGCAGTTGAACGAAGATGCCACCGAACCCGCGGCGTAAAAAAATCATAAAACACAAACAAAGAGATATAAAGCCGAGATTCTTCGGCTACCGCCTCAGCATGACAACATCACGGGCTGTTCAAAGGTTTGAACAGCCCGTGATATTTATACAGCTGTATTTTGTTTTATTCCGCCGCCTGCACGGTTTCTTCGGTAAATTCGTGGTCATCACTCTCTACTGACACCCACTCGGGCTTTTGCACCATAATGCGTACCGCGTGCTTGAGGGTGGTCGCCTCCACCTCCAAACGGTCTCCGCCGAATTCGCCGTCGAGCGTAAAGGGAGTAGGGTCATCAAACATAAATTTGATGTTTTTACAATGGCGAATAATCACATTGTCGTTCTGCGCCACGGTTTTATGTACCATATCGTTCGCCAGGCGCAAAAGCTCCCCTAAATTTTTAAACATACGCACAAGCACCAATTCGTGCATTCCGTCGTCAAATTCCACACCCATATTGTGGAGCACCGGCATACCGCCGACAGAATAGGAATTGGACGCTGCGCCGTAGAACCAGTCGCCCTCAAAGAATTCGCCGTCCGCCTCCACGCGCGCGTGATACGGGCGCATTTTTACAAAATCCTTTGCCGCCTGTACATAATAGGCATTCTTCCCCAAAACGTTTTTAATCTTTTGGTTAACCCCGTAGGAAATCGCCGTAAAATTGCCGAAGCCCGCCACATAAATAAAATATTCGTCGTCGAATTTGCCGATGTCCATGGGTTTCGGTTCACCGTTGATAATCGCTTCCACCGCCGCAAACACATCGGTCGGAATATTTAAGGAGTGGGCAAAATCGTTGGTCGAGCCCATCGGCAAATATCCGACGGGAATATCCTTGCCGAGGGTCATCACACCGCAGACGGTTTCTTTCAATGTGCCGTCACCGCCGCAGCAGACGATAATATCGAATTCCGCGCCGCGGTTGAGGACAATATCAAATGCGTTTTTGTCGATTTGCGTACAGCACGCAGTCACATTGTACCCCGCCTGGTCAAAACGATTAATCATACGCATCATATACTGCTTTGCCATTTTCTTCCCCGAAACGGGATTTACGACCAACAGCATTTTTTGATTATTTGCATCTGCCATGCCCACACACCTCAATTTTTTTGAATTAAAATACGATTTTCTCAGCAATAAAGGCTTCGAGTGAATCTATCGGTACGCGCACCTGCTCCATCGTATCGCGGTCGCGCACAGTCACACAGCCGTCCTGCTCACTTTCAAAGTCATAGGTAATGCAGTACGGTGTACCGATTTCGTCCTCACGGCGATAGCGTTTGCCGATAGAGCCGGTCTCGTCGAAATCCACCATAAATTTCTTGGAAAGCGCCTCATATACAGGCATTGCCTTTTCAGACAGTTTCTTGGAAAGCGGTAAAACCGCCGCCTTGTAGGGCGCGACTGCGGGGCTTAAATGCAAGACGACGCGCGTGTCATTTTTCTCGGCATCGAGCACTTCCTCATCATACGCCTCGCACAACAGCGCCAAAACGGTACGGTCCAGCCCATAAGTGGACTCGATGATAAACGGAATGAATTTTTCGTTGGTTTCCGGGTCCAAATACTCCATTTTCTGCCCGCTGTATTCCTGGTGGCGCGTTAAGTCGAAATTGGTGCGATTGTGTGTGCCGTTGATTTCGCCCCAGCCAAACGGGAACAAAAATTCAATGTCGCAAGCGGCTTTCGCATAATGCGCCAGTTTTTCATGGTCATGAAAACGCAAATGGTCGGCAGGGATTCCCAAATCCTCGAAATACTGCTTGCCGTATGCTTTGAAATAGTCATACAGTTCGCTGTCCGTACCCTCTTTGCAGAAGGTTTGGAATTCCATTTGCTCAAATTCAATGGTGCGGAAAGTGAAGTTGCCGGGCGTAATCTCATTGCGGAACGCCTTGCCGATTTGCCCAATGGAAAACGGCAGTTTCGCGCGCATGGTACGCTGCACATTCAAGAAGTTTACATATTCGCCCTGCGCGTTTTCGGGGCGCAGATAAATCACACTTTTGCTGTTGTTTGTCACGCCGCGGAAGGTTTGGAACATCAAATTGAATTCGCGAATATCCGTAAAATTATGCTTGCCGCAGTTCGGGCAGGGAATATGATGGTCCTTAATGTATTGGAACATTTCCTCTTTGGTCATCCCGTCGGCGTGCGCGTCGGGGTCAAAGTCATCAATCAAATTGTCGGCGCGATGGCGCATTTTACACTCTTTGCAGTCAAGTAACGGGTCGGAGAACGACGCAACATGGCCGCTTGCCTCCCAAACACGCGGGTGCATCAAAATGTCTGCGTCCACTTCGTAGCTGTTTTTGCGCTCCTGGATGAAGCGTTTTCGCCAAGTGTCTTTGACATTGTTCTTTAACCGTGCGCCCAACGGACCGTAGTCCCAAGTGTTGGCAAGCCCGCCGTAAATGTCGCTGCCCGGAAAAATAAACCCGCGATTTTTACACAGCGCCACGATTTTCTCCATGGATTTTTCTTCGTTTTTCAACATAATAACCGTCCTTTGCTCCCTTCCCGGCTGGAAGGTTCATCAAAAGTATCTGAATTAAAATTTTATCCCATATTTTCGGATATGTCAAGGCAAAATCTAACATTTTGACAAGTTGCAAAACATTTGGCAGGTATCCGCACCGCAAATACACGACATTTGCAGATATAGTCGCCGGTAGCAAACGCCGCCCTACGCACGAAGTATAAATTTTAATTTGTCATCCTGAGCGAAGCGAAGGATCTCAAAAAGAGAGTGC
>JBJEPS010000073.1:0-10551 GCA_051881355.1 Candidatus Fimenecus sp.
GGAATTTACGCATATTTAAAATAAAATCGGTGTCCCCGTTTTGGCCGAGCAGCGCGGCGCAGAGTTCCCGATTGGCATAGAGAAATCCGCATAAATCCGAGAAAATTTTGTGCGGCTGTGTTTTTAAGTCTGCAATGGTGTAGTTTTGCAAAATGCTCTCGTACTCGTCGAACAGCTCCTGCTCAATTTGCTCTACCAAATCGTAGATGTCTTTGTAGTGCAGGTAAAATGTGCCGCGATTAATGTCCACACGCTCCGAAAGCTCGCGTACAGTGATTTTTTTGATGCTTTTTTCTTTTAACAGCTCGGTTAAGCCTTGCCGAAGCAACCGCTTGGTACGGCGCACACGGCTATCCACATTTGCCTCTTTCATTTTTAATTTCCTCCTGCTTTCTGCGCTTACCGCAAATAATTAACAAAGTGTATTATAATATAATTCAGTTGATTATTCAACACTTTTATGACAAAATAACGAGAAAAATCCGCCTGCGCAGGAAATAAATTTCGCACACTTTTTCTTTTTTCTATCAAATGTCACAGAAAATGGATTGACATTTGCGCCGTTTTATTGTAAATTATAGAAGTAATGTTTTGTATATACCGCCTGAAGCGTTCGGGCGTATAAATTGAAAGGGGATTCGCAAATGTCTAAAAAGAATAAAGAACCGTCCACACCCGAATCAAGAGCGGAAAAAATTGCCAACAAGCAAATGCTCAGAAAGGTCTTTTCAAGCACTTTCTTGAAAGCGTTTGCGATTTGTCTTGCAGTTCTGCTGATTTATTCGGTCTGCTATATTGCATTTATCAATCCGAACTCCGTGGGGGCGAATACCGTAAATCCGGTTTCCGATACTAACACTGCCGAGAACGCCGTTGTGCAGAATAACGGCAGCAGTGCTTCTTCCGGCGATGCCGACAGCGACAGCAGTGCGGCGGAAGATGCAAATGCGGCGGCAGTGACAGAACTGTCCGCTTCCAGCAGCCAGGCAGATATTCTCTCGTATTTCAATGCTGCCATCAATAAGGTAAAACCGAGTGCAAAGCAAGTCACTTTGGTGAAGGAAACCAACAGCCAAGCGGGCGGTATCGAAGGCAATTTGCCCAGCTCCCTGACCAGCCTTGCAGACAGCTTGATTTCTTCCAATATGGGTGAGAAAGACCTTTCTGAATTAGATCCCGGCGCTGTAAATGCAACTACGGTGGACCAGAAAAATGCGATGTTCCCGGTAGAAAACGAAAGCTGGTCAAGTAAGCTTACCGTGGATGATATCATCAACGCGACGGTTTCCGAAGCCGACGGCAAGTATACCATCACAATTACCGTAAAAGAGGATGCGCCCAGTACGGATACCGCGCACGGTGTCGGGCATCACGGTAAGGCGTTCTCTGTTATTATGCCTTCCATTGTTACGGATAATGCCGGCGCTGCGTCCAGCATCATCAAAAATGTGCAGACCGGTCATAAGGACGGCAAAATCGTCGTTACGGTGGATAAAGCAACCGGCAATGTCCTGACGGCAAATTATTATTTCGTTTGGACACTCTCCTTAGAGGCACTCGGTGCAAAGATTTCTATTCCGTTCGGCTTGGAAAAACAGTTTACCATTGCTTGGTAATGTATACAGCTTTATCCCCTGAGCCTAAGCTCGGGGGATTTTTTTGTGTATATTGCGTTCCACCGATATATCGAGCAAATCTTACCAAAAATTCTCAAAACCCTACTGTATTTTATTGACTTTTTCCGCGAAAACAGCTATACTGTACTTACTATGAATTTTGAGGTGGTAGAAATGGCAGAAAAGAAAACCGTCATGCTGACCGGCGCGTCCGGCAACATGGGCTTTGCGGGCTTCAAAGAACTGTATAAAATGAAAGATAAGTTCAACACAGTTCTGTTGCTTCGCAAAAGCGAAAAAAACGAAAAACTGTTTGCACCTTACATGAATGACCCGTCCGTCAAAATCGTTTGGGGCGATTTGACCGATTATGACAGCATTCTTGAAGCAGTCACCGGTGCAGATTATGTCCTGCATGTCGGCGGTATGGTTTCCCCCACGGCGGACTGGAAACCCTACAGAACGCAAAAGACAAATATCGGTGCGGCGCAGAGCATCTGCAAGGCAGTTCTTGCCCAGCCCGACCCCGATGCAATCAAGGTTTGCTATATCGGTACGGTTGCCGAAACCGGCGGCAGAAACTATCCCATTCACTGGGGGCGCTGCGGTGACCCGATTAAAATCTCGATTTATGACCACTATGCAGTTTCCAAAACCGTTGCAGAGCGTACATTTGTCGAAAGCGGGCTGAAAAACTGGGTGGTTATGCGTCAGTCCGGTATTTTGTATCCCAACATCTTAAAGAATATGGACCCGATTATGTTCCATGTGCCGATTAACGGCGTTTTGGAATGGTGCACGGTCGAGGACTCCGGCAGATTGCTTGCTAATTTGGTCGATGAGGACGCAAAGGGCAACCTCGGCGCAGACTTCTGGAATCACTTCTTCAACATCGGTTCCGGTAAGGAATACAGAATTTCCAACTATGAGTTTGAATGCTTGCTTTTGGGCACGCTCGGTTTGGCAGGTCCCGAAAAGCTGTTCGACCCCAACTGGTTTATTACCAAGAATTTCCACGGTCAGTTCTATGCCGACGGCGACAAGCTCGAGGAATTCCTGCACTTCCGTGAAAATCTGCCGATTCAGGACTATTTCAACCGTTTGGCTGACCAGGTCGAATTCTACTTCAAAATCCCGCGCTATCTGCCGAAGAACCTGGTGGCGGCTTGCGCAAAACCCTTTATGAAAAAGATTGCATCCACGCCTGATTTCGGCACGCTGGATTGGGTTGCCAAAAATAATGAGGTGCGTATGAGCGCCTATTACGGCTCCAAAGCGGAATGGGAGAAAATCCCGTCCAAATGGGAAAACTTTGAGCTTATTAAGTTCGACAAGGACAACAGCGCCGCCGAGCAGTTTAAGCTCGACCACGGGTATGATGAGTCGAAGCCCGAAAGCGAATTGGATATTGACGATATGAAACAGGCGGCGGCGTTCCGCGGCGGTGAGTGCCTGTCCGAGTCGATGACCAAGGGCGATATGGCGACCAAACTCAAATGGAAATGCGGCCATTGCGGCGCTGAATTTGAGGCAAGCCCCGCGCTGATTTTGTTGGGCGGTCACTGGTGCCCCGAGTGCTATATTCCGCAGAAAGCATGGGATTATGACGCGATTGCCAAAACCAATCCGTTCTTTGCGCAGGTTTGGTATCCTAGCCACTCGAAAGATGAAAACAACCGTTACGAGTTTGACGATTTGTTCCACATCAACGGCGTGGCATGGGACGATATTAAGAGATAATTCGTTTCCGTTTTTTGCTTCGCGTATCTCTACATAAAACAGATAACCGGAGGGCGTTTCGCCTTCCGGTTATTTTTTATCTTTGTTTTACGCACGAAATTATCATTTGTCATTCTGAACGAAGTGATGAATCTCGAAACTCCACAAAATAAAAATGTGCGAAACGAGATTCTTCACCTAACGGTTCAGAATGACATCAAAATCCACGGGCGACCGGGGTCGACCGCCCGTACACGCGTAACCCAATCATAAGGTCGGGGGCTAACTTTCGCCGCACCCCCCGAAACAATTGATTTTTTACGGTGTGCGTGTTACAATACAAATGTAAATCGCATGACCGCAGAAAACAAAGGAAACTCGCATATGAACAAGCATTTTGAAGCCTTGGAGCTTCCGAAGATTTTAGAAAAACTAAGCAATTTAACCGCCTGTGACGAGGCACGCGAACGTGCCCTCTCTTTGCAGCCGCAAACAGAGTATTTTGAGGCGCAACGGCTGCTTGAGCAAACCGAGGCGGCACATATTTTGATTGCCAAATTCGGCGCGCCGTCGTTTGGCGGGCTTTGTAATGTCAACAATTCTCTGCACCGTGCCGAGGCCGGCGGTACGCTTTCCATGCGTGAGCTGTTAACGGTCGCGCAGGTATTGCGCGTGTTGCGCGGTATCCTCACTTGGCACGAAAAGTGCGCGGGGCTTTCCACAGCGATTGACGATTTATTCCAAAGCATTTGTGCAAACAAATATTTGGAGGATAAAATCAATACCGCGATTTTGTCGGAAGACGAAATGTCCGACAATGCTTCGCCGGAGCTCAAAACCATTCGCCGAAAAAAGAAACAGCAGGACGCGAAAATCCGCGAGCAGTTGGATAAGCTTCTGCGTTCACCTGCCTATAAAAACAGTTTGCAGGAGGCGATTGTCACCCAACGCAACGGGCGGTTTGTTGTACCTGTGAAAAGCGAGCACCGCGCCGAGGTTGCGGGTATGGTGCATGATACCTCGTCGAGCGGCTCTACGGTGTTTATCGAGCCTGCAAGCGTGGTGGAGGCGAACAACGAAATCAAGGTACTTGAAAGCAAGGAACGCGACGAAATTGAGCGCATTTTGGCAGAGCTTTCCGCCGAGGCGGGCGCGTTTTATGACAGCATCAAAATCAGTTACGAAAGCGCCGTCGAACTCAATCTGATATTCTCCAAAGCCAATCTGGCATATCAAATGAAAGCAAGCAAGCCGATTTTAAATGCGTTCGGGGAAATCGAGCTGAAAAAAGCACGCCACCCGCTTATCCCGATGCAAAAGGTTGTGCCTGTGGATATTCGATTGGGCACGGATTTTGATGTGCTGGTGATAACAGGTCCGAACACGGGCGGCAAAACGGTTTCGATAAAAACACTCGGACTGCTGACCTTAATGGCGTCGTGCGGGTTGTATATTCCCGCGGCGGACAATTCCCGCGTGGCGGTATTCAGCAAGGTACTTGCCGATATCGGTGATGAGCAAAGCATTGAGCAGTCGCTCTCAACTTTTTCGGCGCATATGACCAATATCGTTTCCATTGACCGCGAAGCGGACGACAATACACTTGTATTGATTGACGAGCTGGGTGCGGGCACGGACCCCGTCGAGGGCGCAGCGCTGGCGGTTGCAGTGCTGGAAGCCTTGCGCAGAAAAGGCACAAAAATTGCCGCCACTACGCATTATTCGGAGTTGAAAGAATACGCCCTCTCGACTGAACGCGTGGAAAACGGGTCATGTGAATTTTCCATAGAAACGCTTGCCCCCACCTATAAATTGCGCATCGGGATTCCGGGACGTTCCAATGCCTTTGCCATTTCCGAACGGCTGGGACTCCGACAGGAAATTATCGAAGCGGCGCAAAACTTAGTCGCAACGGAAAATCGTCGGTTTGAAGATGTGGTGGATACCTTAGAGCAAACCCGCGCCGAAATGGAACAGGAGCGCGAAAAAACCTTGGCTTTACAGGGCGAAATTGACGCTTTACGCCAAAAAGCGGAGAAAAAATATCAGGAATCCGCCGAGAAAGGTGAAAAGGAAATTGCCCGTGCCAAAGCGGAGGCAACCCGTTTGGTCGAGAATGCCCGCCGCGCGGCAAACTCCTTACTGTTAGAGGTGGACCGCCTGAAAAAAGAGCAGGCAAAAGAGAAAAACGCCGCCGAAATGGCGCGCAAAGCCAAAGCGGCAATGAAGTCACATTTGAATGCGATTGACGATTTGACTGCCGAACGCTTTGACACGCTCGATGACGGCGACTATGTACTCCCGCGCCCACTTGCAGTCGGTGACACGGTACTGGTGACCACGCTCGGCACAAAAGCGACGGTTGTAACGTTGCCGGACGCAAAAGGCAATACCGAAGTGCTTTCCGGCGCGATGAAAATGAAAGTGTCGCTTGAACATTTACGCCTCGTCGGCGGAAAATCACAAAAAAACACCATGCCGCGGCGCACAGCGACTTCTCACGAACGCGTGAGCACAAGCAGCGCCATGCGCGTGGATTTGCGCGGCAAAAATGCCGAAGAAGCGCTGATGGATTTGGATATGTTTATTGACGGTGCGGTGCGCTCGAGACTTACGGAAATCACCATTGTCCACGGTAAAGGCACGGGCGTATTGCGCAAAGCGGTGCAAACGCATTTGCGCACACACCCGAATATTCGTTCTTTCCGCCTGGGGGTTTACGGTGAAGGAGAGGACGGCGTTACGATAGCCGAACTCAAATGATTTACAGATTGCGGAGAACGGAATTCTCAGTTGCAAATCTCTTGGAAGTGTGTTATGATAATAAAAACAGAACTGACGGAGGAATTTGAGATGCAAAAGAAAATTTTAGCGATTGCTTTGACAGTACTTCTGCTTACATTCGGGGCGGTTGCCTGCGGCAAAAAAGATAAAATTGAAGAAGATTCTACTTATGCGCCCTTTGAATATACAACCGACGAAGCCGGCGAACGGTATATTACCAATGTTTACGGTGATTTAATTCCCGTAACGACTTCGGCGGACGGCGGCATGGAACTGATGGAGGATTTGGTCACCAAAACCAAAGAACAGGCTGACAAAGAAAAAGCCGAGCAGGAAACCGCGAATAATTCGCCGCAAGAACCGGCAGGCGATAACAGCGGCAACAGCGGCGAGAATAGCAACGAGAATACAACCAGCAGTGGCGGTATCGTTGTGGGCAGTGATGATGTGAAGAACAATAATGAACATGACGCAGTGATTGTTTGGTAATGGGTTTTGCAATGTTTTTGCGAAATGCTACTTGACAAGCCGAAAAATCTTTAGTATAATATCACCCTGTAAAGTCCCTGGCTTTACAGGGCTTTTTTATCGGAAAGGAAAGGGAGAACCAATGGCAAATAATGTGGAAATAACCATTTTGCTCGATTTTTACGGCGAAATGCTGACCGAAAAACAGCGGGATTTCTTGAGCTATTATTATAATGACGACCTTTCTCTTTCAGAGATTGCCGAAAACGAGGGGATTTCTCGGCAGGGCGTGCGCGACGCGATTAAGCGCGCCGAAACACTGCTTTACGATATGGAAAGCAAATTGGGGTTTGCGCAGAAATTAAGTGATATCAAAGAAACGCTTGGGCAAATCATCGATTGTGCCGAATCAATTAACGCGTACAATCTCGACCACGGTCTTTCACGCGAAATCAACGAAACCACCGTCCGTATTAAGTCGCTGGCGCTGGATATTATCGAGTAATCACACAGGGGTATTCGCGCAAAAAACAAGGAAAGGAACGGTACCGAGCACAAAAAGCAATGTTTGAAGTCTTTTTGTGCGCATGCTGTATCGCATGGCGATTACTATGGCATTTGAAGGATTATCCGACAAATTAGAAGCCGCCTTTAAACGGCTGAAAAGTAAAGGCAGTTTAAATGAAAATGACGTCAAGGAAGCCATGCGTGAAGTGCGTTTGGCACTGTTGGAAGCGGACGTCAACTATAAAGTCGCAAAGGATTTCACCAATAAAGTTACCGAGCGTGCCATCGGTGCGCAGGTTATGGAAAGCCTGACCCCGGCGCAAATGGTCATTAAAATCGTCAATGAGGAATTGACGGCGCTGATGGGTGGCACGGGAAGTCGATTGACATGTGCTTCGCACCCGCCTACAATCGTGATGATGTGCGGTCTGCAAGGCTCCGGTAAAACCACGCATTGCGCCAAAATCGCCCGTAAATTGAAAGGCGAGGGGCACCGCCCCTTATTGGTTGCATGCGACGTGTACCGTCCTGCGGCAATCAAGCAGCTGCAGGTCGTCGGTGAGCAGGTCGATGTGCCCGTGTTTGAAATGGGGCAGGGCAATCCTGTGGAGATTGCCGAAAACGCCGTGAAGCTTGCCAAAGACCATGGCTATGACTATGTGTTTTTGGATACGGCAGGTCGTCTGCATATCGACGAAGAGCTGATGCAGGAATTAAAAAACATCAAAGCCTCCGTGCATCCGCACGAGATTTTGCTTGTCGTGGATGCCATGACCGGTCAGGACGCCGTAACGGTGGCAACTTCGTTTGACGAAGCCTTGGGTATTGACGGGCTTGTGCTTACGAAAATGGACGGCGATACCCGCGGCGGTGCGGCGCTTTCCGCACGAGCCGTCACAGGCAAGCCGATTAAATTCGTCGGTATGGGCGAAAAGCTCGACGAATTAGACTATTTCTATCCCGACCGTATGGCGTCGAGAATCCTCGGCATGGGCGATGTGCTGTCGTTGATTGAAAAAGCCGAGCAGTCCTTAGATGAGAAAAAAGCCGCTGAGCTGGAAAAGAAACTCCGCAAAAATAAATTCGATTTAAACGATTTGCTTGACCAGTTACAGCAGGTGCGTAAAATGGGTTCGATGAAGGATATTTTGTCGATGCTACCGGGCGTGGGCAATAAACTGCGCGATGTCGATATTGACGAGCGCCAGTTTGACCGTGTGCAGGCGATTATCCGTTCGATGACGCCTGAAGAACGCGCCAAACCCGAAATCATCAATCCCTCGCGCAAACGCCGCATTGCCGCAGGCTGCGGTATGCAGGTGGAGGATGTCAACAAGCTGCTCGCGCAGTATCGGCAGATGCTCAAAATGTTCAAACAGATGAATTCCAAGAGTACGCGCCGCCGCTTCAGCCGTATGGGCAATTTCGGCAATTTCGGCGGTATGTAAATTCGGTTCCGGCACAAAATGTGTTTGGTATATATTTTATTTTATATATTTGGAGGAAAAACAAATGGCAGTAAAAATCAGACTGCGCCGCATGGGCGCAAAAAGAGCACCGTTCTATCGTGTGGTTGTGGCGGATTCCAAATCTCCGCGTGACGGCAAATTTATTGAAGAAATCGGCACGTATGACCCGATGAAGAACCCCGCCGAAATCAAAATCGACGTGGAAAAAGCACAGCAGTGGATTAAAAACGGTGCACAGCCGACCGATACGGCAAAGGCACTTTTAAAGCAGTGCGGCGCGATTAAATAAGGAGGACTTTTGTCTTGGAAGAACTTCTTAAAACCATCGCCATGGGGCTGGTCGATAATCCCGATGCAGTTACCGTAACCGTGGACGAAGCCGACGAGCGCGGCAATGTCGTTTATCATCTGCATGTGGCAGAGGGCGATATGGGACGCGTCATCGGCAAGCAGGGCAGAATTGCCAAAGCGATTCGCACGGTGATGAAAGCGCGCGCCACCAAAGACGGCATTCGCGTGCAAGTGGATATTGACTGACATTTGAGCGCGCAGGTGTTTCTGCGCGCTTTTTTATTCTATTTTGGAGCAGAGAATGAAAAAAGCGTATTTGGAAATCGGGAAAATCGTTGGGACACACGGCGTGCGCGGCGAGGTCAAAATCCAGCCGTGGTGCGACAGTGCGGAATTCCTTTGCGGATTTTCTACGCTGTATTTGGATAACACAGGTGAAAAGCCTTTAAAAGCCGTGAAACTGCGCCCACATAAAAATGTGGTGCTCGGCGTGTTTGAAACGGTGGATACCATGGAAAAAGCCGAGGCATTACGCGGCAAAATTCTGTATATGGACCGCGCGGACGCGCATTTGCCTGAGGGTACAAACTTCATTCAAGATCTCATTGGCTGTAAGGTTGTAGACCTTGACACAGGTGCAGAGTACGGGGAACTGACCGAGGTGATTGCGGGCACGAACGCGAACGATATTTGGTCGGTGAAAACGGCATCGGGCGAAACAGTCTTGATGCCGGCTATTTCCGAAGTGGTTTTGGAAACCGACGTAGATGCAGGGATTATCCGAATTCGTCCTTTAATTGGTTTATTTGACGGGAAAGCGAGCGTGGTCGAAGATGCGGATTGATATTCTAACGCTGTTTCCCGAAATGTGCGAGGCGGTGCTGTCGGAAAGCATCATCGGCAGAGCGCGTGAAAAGGGCTGTGTTGACATTCGGTGTGTAAATATTCGCGACTTTACAGCTGACAAGCACAAACGCGTGGACGATGCACCCTACGGCGGTGGTATGGGTATGCTCATGCAAACCCAACCGATATACGATTGCTACCGTTCGCTGTATACCGAAGACGAGGAAAAGCCGTATTTAATCTACCTTTCCCCCCAAGGCAAAACCTTAACGCAAGCGCGCGTGAAAGAGCTTGCCGCCCTGCCGCGTATAGTGCTGTTGTGTGGGCATTACGAGGGCGTGGACGAGCGCGTACTTGAAGAAATTGTGGACGAGGAAATCTCCGTCGGCGATTATGTGCTGACAGGCGGCGAATTGCCCGCACTGGTGTTAACGGACGCAGTTTGCCGTATGCTCGACGGTGTTTTGCCGAACGACGAGGCAAAGGAACTCGAAAGTCACTACAATTCGTTGCTTGAATATCCACAGTACACCCGTCCGCCTGTGTGGCACGGCAGGGAAGTGCCCGAAGTGCTTTTGTCAGGGCACCACGGGAATATTGATCGCTGGCGGCGTGAGCAAAGTTTGTTGCGCACAAAAAAGCGCCGCCCCGAATTGCTCGAAACGGCGGAATTGACAAAGCAGGATATAGCGTTTTTGGAAAAGGTGCAGGAACAGAACGAAGAAAATGGAAACGGATATGGCGTATAACCTGTGAGAACAACTTTCGTGTCGTCTAAAAAAGCGACAAGGCAAATTGAACTGCCCCAAGTTGTGCAGACAGCACAAAAAAGCAGGTCTATGGTAGAATAA
>JBJEPS010000074.1:0-10342 GCA_051881355.1 Candidatus Fimenecus sp.
TCGAGAACCTCGGGCTCATTTTCCGCCGCTCTGCCGCTTGCGATAAGTTCATCGGCAATTCGTTTATCCTCGGCACCTGTCAGGTGACCGTCATAGGTAAATGTGCGAACAATGGGAAGATTGTGTCTCTGCCCTACCTCGAAGTCGTTGGGGTCATGGGCAGGGGTAATTTTCACAACGCCTGTACCCTTTGTCATATCCGCGTGTTCATCGCAAACAATGGGGATTTCCTTATTGAGCAAGGGCAATATGACATGACAGCCATGAAGATGCTTATATCTTTCGTCCTCTGCGTTAATGGCAACCGCCGTATCACCGAGCATGGTTTCGGGACGGGTTGTGGCAAGTTCAAGCTGTTCGCCTGTTTCCTTAACGGTATAAAGCAGATGCCAGAAATTGCCCTCTTTTTCTTCATATTCAACCTCTGCGTCGGATATGGAGGTATTACAGCAAGGGCACCAGTTTACCATACGGTTGCCCCTGTAAATCAAATCCTTTTCATAAAGACGGCAAAACACCTCGTTAACCGCTTTGTTACAGCCTTCGTCAAGCGTAAAACGCTCTCTGTCCCAATCGCAGGAAGAGCCCATTTTTTTGAGCTGTTCAATAATTCTGCCGCCGTACTGCGCTTTCCAATCCCAAGCACGCTCCAAGAACTTTTCACGCCCCAAATCCTCTTTGGTAACGCCCTCTTTGCGCATGGTCTCCACGATTTTTGCCTCAGTGGCGATAGACGCATGGTCCGTGCCGGGAAGCCACAGAGTATCATACCCCGCCATACGGTGATAGCGGATTAAAATATCCTGCAAAGTGTTGTCAAGCGCGTGCCCCATATGCAGTTGCCCCGTGATATTGGGGGGCGGAATCACGATGGTATATGTTTTTTTGCCTTCCTCACGCTTAGCGTGGAAATATTTGTTGTCGAGCCAGGTTTTGTAAATCCTTTCCTCAACATTTTTGGGATTATACTGTTTTTCAAGTTCCTTGGACATAAAATTCCTCCAATCTAATAAAAAACACCCCATACAAACTGTATGAGGCGAAAAAATCCGTGGTACCACTCAAATTGCCGTTTGATGAAACACCGTTCAAACGACCGCTTAAAGCCTTTAACACAGGCAACATGTTCTTGCTTACTTTGCGGGGAATGGACGCCCCCTGCCCTGTTCGGCAAGACCGCTCGGAAGCGACGCGGATTTTGCTCCCCTACCGCCTTTTCAGCAATCGGCGGCTCTCTTTAAGGGGATTTTTAAAATCTTACTCTTCGTCAAAGCGTTTTTCTTATGCAGTTTCGATATAGTATAGCGTTTTTTTGTCGGTTTGTCAACCGATTTCGTCCGCAGGGTGTTTTTCCTTTTCTTTGCGGCGCGTAATGGCAAAGGTCACGGCATACACTGCCTCTGCCCCACCGAGTTTCAGCATTTTGGCACATTCCGAAAGCGTTGCGCCTGTGGTTTTGATGTCATCGACCAGCAATATCGTTTTGCCCTGCACATTTTCGAGATTGCACGCTTCAAACACGCCGAACACATTGCCTGTGCGCGCACGGGCGGATAAAGCATGCTGACTTTCGGTTTCATAGAGCTTTTCGAGTAGCATGAAGCACGGCAAATCGAGTTCCTTTGAAAGCGCGCGTGCCAGTGTTTCGCCCGGATTCCATTCACGGGTGCGCAGTTGTTTTTTCGTAAATGGTACAAAGGCTATACTGTCAAACAAAATTTCCGCATATTCACGCCGCACCACCGCCGCTATATCGCGCGCAAAATCCGCCGCCAAAAAGTCCTTATTCTCGAATTTATACCGATATACCGCCGTGCGAATGGCGTCCTCGTAATAAAACGGCGCGCAGACAGCTTTAAACTGCAATTTGTGTTGTTTGCAAATACAGTTTTCCTTTTGGTGACCGCAAAGCAGGCATATCGGCGCCGAAATGCGCGGCAAATGTTTCAAGCAATCGTCGCAAACCGTGTTTTTGGGCACGATCGGCACGCCGCAGTACAAACAGCGGCGCGGAAAGACCGCGCACAGCACACGGTCGCAAAGGTGTTTTACCGTTTCGCCGTTCATTGGATTTCCTGTTCCAGCGCATCAAATCCGGGGGTGGAGAAAAATTCACCCAAGGTGATGTCAAAACCGTCGCATATTTTTTTGATGGTTGCAATTTTCGGATTTTTACTTTTCCGATATACAATATTTTTGACCGATGACGGCGGCAATCCCGAAATATCGGCAAGTTTGTTGACCGTGATGTCCCGTTCACCACATAAAGCCAAAATTCGATTGCGTATGGCAAGTAATAATTCGGTATCCATAAGCACCTCCGCAGGAA
This sequence comes from Candidatus Fimenecus sp., assembly GCA_051881355.1. Lineage (GTDB taxonomy): Bacteria > Bacillota > Clostridia > Oscillospirales > Acutalibacteraceae > Fimenecus. Next base: position 2,330 of record JBJEPS010000074.1, read on the forward strand.
AAGAGTATGTTTTTAGGATACCGAAAAAAGGCATAAATAATAGGCTATGCGTGCTACTATTCGTCTACACATAGCCTGTTTTTATGTATATGCTTGTCATTCTGAGCGAAGCGAAGAATCTCATTTCAAAGTATTGTTTCCCACAAATCTTCCCATTTCGGATTCGCCGTTTCTACCAAAGCATTCTTTTTCGCACGTGTCCAACCTTTCAACTGCTTTTCACGCTGAATTGCGTCACGGACATCCGGTGCGGATTCTACATACACTAATTTTGTCACATTATATTTTGCAGTAAAGCCATCTAACATATGATTTCGATGTTCATACACACGGCGTACAATATCATTCGTAACACCAATATACATCACCTTGTCGGTTTTGTTTGTTAAAATATAAACATAATACATACAGATGACCTCTTTTGAGATCCTTCGCCTGTGGCTCAGGATGACAAAATCTTTACTTTGCACTTTCCTTTGTCATTCTGAGAGAAGCGAAGAATCTCGGGCGGTAAAATGCAATTTCATCGTTCCGAGATCCTTCGCCTGCGGCTTAGGATGACAGAATTCTATTTTCCTGGTATTTCACCGTTCAAACTTCAGCGTGATGATTTCAAACGGTTTTACGGGCAAGGTGACGGTTCTGCCGTCGCTTGAAAGCTCGGTTTCCTCGTTTTCAAGTAAATCGCACAAATACACTTTTTGGAAATCAAAGCCTGCGGTCAGAGTAACCTCTGTGCGCTGATTGTATGCCTCATACAGCCGCGCGACCACAGCGTCGTCGTGTTCTGCTTTTTTAACCGTTTCCATTATCACATTGTCACGGTTCATCGAGAGCATAGAATAGCTTTCGGGCAAGGTCCCGTTTTGCTTTCGCACCTTGCAGGCGGTAAGCGGCTGATTTAAAAGATATGCCTGCTGTACCGTACCCGCGGCGCGAAAATCACCCGCGTGCGGATACAAAGCATACGTAAAGGTATGGTGTCCGCGGTCGGCGGTTTCGTCGGGGTAAGTGCCGCACTTGAGCATCGTCAGGCTGATGACGCCATCGTGAATATCGTGCCCGTATTTACAATCATTGAGCATCGAAACGCCGTAGCCGTATTCCGACAAATCAACAAACTTATGCGCGCAGACCTCAAACCGCGCGGCGTCCCAGCTTGTATTTTTATGGGTAGGACGCTCCACCGTGCCGAACTGAATATCATAGGTTGCCTTGTCGGCGTTAATGTCCACAGGGAACGCGGTTTTTAAGATGAAATGGCTTTCTTGCCAGTCGATTTCCGTATCAAAATCCACACGGGCAATGTCATCATACAGCCAGATTTTCTGCACAATTTCGCTGTGCATAAAGGTTTTGCGCACCTCGACGCCCGCACGTGCGCCATCAGAAATGCATTTGATTTGCGCTTCGTCGCAAAGCTCCCAGGATTTGTCCGTGTAATAATTGCTGATTTCCCAGTTGTCATAATCCCGCGGGAAATCCTCATATGCAGTCATCACATTGCCGCGCGCGCCTTTCTTTAAGACCTCGCGGTTGTTTCGCTTATCAAAAAGCCTTGTAAATGCACCGGTTTTGTCAAGCTCAATACGGAAAAAGGCATTTTCCAGGGCGTCTTTTGCGGTTTGCACCGCACCGCGCACCTGCGGCTCGGAAATCACTTTGTAGCCCTTTGCAGGAATATCCTCGACATAGACGCTTTTGCCGTTCAGGCGCACTGTGCCGCTCGCTTGAAAGGAAAGCGGATTGCACACCACCACGCCGCCGTCGGTACCGATATTGCCCACAATCTCAGCTACATTTTGTTTAATCACGCGGTCGCCTTTTCTCAGAATATCACGGTACTGCTCGGCAGAGACCGTATATACCTCGTGAATGGACGAACCGGGGATAATATCGTGAAACTGATTTAACAAAATCGTTTCCCAGCCGTTGTGTAAGGCTTCGACTGGGTACGGTGCCCCTGTCAGGATATGGTTTAAGATTGCCGAGGTCTCCGCTTTCTCATATAAAAACTCACTTTTGCGGTTAAATCGCTTATTCTGTGCCTGCGAGGTATAGGTGCCGCGGTGATATTCGAGGTACAATTCCCCCTGCCAGTGCGGCGTTTTCGGATTGTCAAGCGCCTTTTGCCGCACGCGTGAAAGCAAACTGCCCGCAAATTCCATTTTGGCTTTGGGCACGCCCGTTACACCGTGTTTTAACAAATCGTAGTATTCCAAATCCTTTCGAACCGGACCGCCGCCGCCGTCCCCGTACCCGAAGGTCACAAGCACTTCATTGTTGAGGTCTTTTTGCTGATAACGGTCCCACGCGCCCATTACCTGGCAAGGATTTAATTTTGCATTATAGGTGACTTCCCGTGCAGGCTTCCTGCCACGGACGCGGTCTTGTGCGGTCATAAAGAATGTGAACACTTCCGTGCCGTCAATCCCCTGCCACCAAAAGGTGTCATAGGGCATTTGGTTGGTTTCATTCCAACCGATTTTAGATGTGACAAAACTCTCAACGCCGCTTTTCTTGAGAATTTGCGGCAATGCGGCGGAATACCCGAACACATCGGGCAGCCAAAGGACTTTGGAGTCCACGCCGAATTCCTCTTGAAAAAAGGTTTTGCCGTACAGGATTTGCCGCACCAAGCTTTCGCCCGAGGAGAGGTTGCAGTCCGCCTCAACCCACATGGCGCCCTCGACCTCCCAACGCCCTGCTTTGACCATTTCTTTGACCTCGGCGTACAGCTCGGGGGATTCTTCTTTTAGGTATTTATATAGTTGCGCTTGGCTCGACATAAATTTATATTCCGGGTACTTTTTCATCAGCGCCAAAACGGTAGAAAACGAACGAAGCACCTTTTCGCGTGTTTGGGCAAGCGTCCACAGCCACGCGACATCAATGTGCGTATGCCCGATGCAAATGGCATTTACGCCGCTTTGTCGACTCTCCTTGCCGTAAAACACCTCGTCCAAATACTGTTGGGCTTTGCGTACGCTCTCGCGGCTCTCTTCGGAATGGGGCACACGCATATCGAGCATATTTACAGCATTGACAATATGGGTTTTTGTGTCAATATAATCCTTTTCCGCAGGGTCTTGCAGTAAAGTGGTTTCGTACGGCACTGCGAGGGAATAACAGAGCTTGCGCAGTTCCTCGTCATACACGCGCAACTGGGCGTTAAACTCCAAATACTGTGCCTCTTTGCCGCCGTATGCATATATGTAGATTTCATAATCGGATTTGGCGTTGTCGAGAAAAATTTCACGGTGGTTGACATCTAACCCCTGCACCAAAACACCGTCCACATAGGCGATAAACTGCGGATTGATTGCGTCCCAACCGTCAATTTGCGTCGAAATCCGCAATTCCACATTGCGAGCACGCATGCTTTTCGGAATTTCAACGCGTTTATAAAACCACGCATGGCAATCCTTTTCGCCGCCCCAACGCTCGTGCCGTGCGAACGGACGAAAGCTCTTGTCAATCACGGGCAGAACATTTCCCGTTTTATAGCCGCAGGGCTTATAGAGGAAGCCGTCCAGCGGCACACATTCTTCGCAAGACGCCTTTCTTAACATTTCGAGATAAACGCGCAGTCTGTCCTCATAAAAATCAGTTTGCATAAAAGTACCTCTGTAAATGAATTTTGGCATATTTTACCACAGCACAATACATTGTGCAAGCACAGATACGAAAAATCACCCGAATAAATCCGACAGCAAATAAAACGAGCCGCAAACAAGCAAAAGCCCGTCCTTTTCCGTGTGTTCGCGTGCAAGACGCAACGCGTCCTGCGGATTCTCTGCCGCAAAGGTTTGCAATGGCAAATCCGACACCGCTTGCTGCAACACTGCGGGTGCGGCGGCACGGGGATTTTCGGGTTTTGTGAACACCGCGATTTTGCATAGCGGCAGAACGGCACGCAAATAGGCTTCGCAGTCCTTATCCGCCATCATTCCTATAAGCGCGGTGATATTTTCAGGCGCGAATTGCCGAAGTACTGCCGCAAGCGCCGCGGCGCATTCGGGATTGTGCCCGCCGTCTAAAAGCATCGGCGGCGTGCCTTGTCGGTACTCCATTCGCCCACGCATTTTTGTATTTTGCAACCCATTTTTGATGTTTTCGCCTGTCACGCACGGCAGGCATTTCGCCGCTTCGATAACGCCGACGGCATTTTCGACCTGATGGTGCCCGACCAGCGGCAGACGATAGGTTTCGCCGTCATAGGCGAATACGGTTTCCGATATGGTTTTCGACAGAATTTCGGCATTTGCAAGCGGCGCAACCGTAAAACGGCAATGCACACGTTCGGCGGTTTCCCGAAGCACGGCAAACGCTTGCGGGTCTTGCGCAGAGGTGGTCACGCAAATGCTGTTTTCTTTGAGAATTCCCGCTTTTTCGGCGGCAATTTGCTCGATGGTATCGCCCAAAATTTGGGTATGGTCTAACGAAACCGAGGTAATCACGCACACCTCTGGCGCAGGAATAATATTGGTCGAGTCATACCGCCCGCCCAAGCCAACTTCCAACACGACATAATCGCAGTTTTGCTCTTGAAAATACAACAGCGCCGCGGCGGTAATTGCTTCAAACTCGGTCGGCACGATGTTTTGTTGATGTAAGACTTCGATTGCCGCTTTGACGCGTTCGGTAACGGCGGCAAGGTGCTCTTCCGATATGTTTTGATTGTTGATTTGGATACGCTCGCAAAATGAGAAAACATAAGGCGAGGTAAACAGTCCCGTTTTATACCCCGCATCTTTCAAAATTTCGCTGAGCATCGTGGAGGTACTCCCCTTGCCGTTGGTGCCCGCCACATGCACAAAGCGTAAATCGTTTTGCGGGTTGCCGAGCCGTTCCAAAAGCGCGGCAATTCGCGAAAGTCCGGGTTTTATTCCGAATGCCAACAGCGAATGGAAATACGCCACCGCTTCACGGTACGTCATAGACATACTTACACCTCAATTATCAATTCCACGGGGCAGTGGTCGGAGCCGAAGATTTCATTGTGAATGGAGGCGCTGACCAATTTGTCTTTTAACCGCTCAGACACGCAGAAATAGTCAATCCGCCAACCCGCGTTGTTGGCGCGCGCGTTAAAACGGTAGCTCCACCACGAATATGCGCCCGTCAGGTCCGGGTAAAAACAGCGGAACGTATCCACAAAGCCGCTTTCCAAAAGCTCGGTGAATTTGCCGCGCTCCTCGTCGGAAAAGCCTGCGTTGCCGCGGTTGGTTTTCGGGTTTTTCAGGTCAATTTCCTCGTGCGCAACATTCAAATCGCCGCAGAAAATCACAGGCTTGCGGCTGTCCAAGTCCAATAAGTAATTGCGGAACTTATCCTCCCAGCTCATTCGGTATTCTATGCGCTTTAAACCGTCCTGCGCGTTGGGCGTATAGCAGGTCACCACAAAATACGTATCATATTCGAGCGTAATCACACGCCCCTCGTTGTCGTAATAGGCGTCGTTCATTCCGTAAGTCACCGAAAGCGGTTCTTCCTTTGTATATATTGCCGTGCCCGAATAGCCTTTTTTCTCGGCGTAATTCCAAAAAGAATAATACCCGTCAAATTCCAAATCCAACTGCCCTGCCTGCAATTTGGTTTCCTGCAGACAGAAAAAGTCTGCGTCGAGCGCCAAAAATTCCGCCTCGAAATTTTTCCCGACGCATGCGCGCAGCCCGTTGACATTCCACGAAATCAGTTTTTTCATATTGTCCTCCGAAAGTTGGCATAATGTTGTATTTATTGTAACATCTTTCCGTGTATAAATCCATAGATTTATGTTGACTTTTGAAAAAAAGTACTGTAATATGGAATTTATTGAACGATGGGCTGTCATGAGACGGAGGAATCAAATGCAAAATCAAGGAAGCAACAAAAAGACAGGCGCACAAAAAAACGAAAGCCTTTGGAAAGTGTTTTCCGACACCTTTTTGCGTGCGGAATTTTTGCTTTTGTTTTTTCTGTTGGTCTATGCGACCGTGCATCTTTTGCAGTCGGAGAATGCATTTCTCGGTGCGGACGGTCAGTTGTATGCTGTGCCGCCGGTAACACCCGCGCCCAGCACGGATACGCTTTTGCCGGCAGAGCTCCCGACAGCAGTAGAAACAGACGCTTTGGGACCGATTTTGAGCGACCCTACCGTCAATCTGTTGCAAGCGCCGCAAACCAAAGGCGAAATTGCCGCCTACTATGTGGCGGTGCTGACCCATGCCAAGGAAAACGCTGCGTCGGTAACTTTGGTACAGAAAAAAGGCACAAACTATAACGGTGTGGTGGAAGCAGGCAACAATCCGTTTCTCGGCTCGGTCGCAAAATCGCTGATGAATTCTTTTTTGAAAGAGGAAACGCCGAATACCGTTTATACCACGCGCGCAGACATATACGATAACTTCATTCCCCGCGGCACGGACTGTCATTTAACAGAAAGCGATTTGGACGAGGCATACTGTTCGGAAAGCGGCGGCATCTATACGATTTTCGTCAAAGTAAAGCCTGATGATAATCCACAGGCAGGCTACGGCTCCGGTGCGGTCGGCTCGGTGATTACCAAAGAGGAAATCGATTCAGCGGTCAACGGCAAGGTGAAATTGGAAAATGTCATTTGCCGCTATGACGGTGCGTATTCCCAAATCAAAGTTGACAAAACGACGGGCAATCTTTTGGAAATTCAATCCTCGTTGCCGATGTATTTGTGCCTGACGGCTATGGGGCTGGACTGCCGCATTGGCTTGCAGTTCGACGAATACTGGACGGTACAATGGTAACACAATCCAGCGCAAATAAAATGCTTTTTGAAAAGTGCCTGCGGGCGCTTTTCTTTTTTTGCAAAATATGCTATACTGTTTTATATTCTGTTGTGAGGAGCGCACTATGCAAAACCCTGATTTTTTAAAAACCAAATATTTCATTGTTGATATGGACGGTACATTTTACCTCGACGGCAATTTAATTGACGGCGCGTTGGATTTTTTGGCGCGTGTCAAAAAGTTGGGCAAGGACTTTTTCTTTTTCACCAACAATTCCTCAAACAATGTGGAAGTTTGTCGACAAAAGCTCTCCAAAATGGGATGCGACGTACCGCCCGAAAAAATCATTATTTCCTCACATGTAACGGCGGATTTTTTATTGCGTAACCGCAAAGGGCAAACCGTCTATCTGCTCGGCAACGAACGGCTGACCGCAGATTTCAAAGCGGCAGGTATCCCTTTGGTGCAGGAAAATCCCGACATTGTGGTTTTGGGGTTTGACACCACGCTCACCTATCAAAAGCTTTGGGACGCGTGCCGTTATATTGCAAACGGGGCGGAATATATTGCGACGCACCCCGATTTCAACTGTCCGACGGCAGACGGGTTTATGCCTGACACGGGTTCCATGATGGCGCTTATCAAGGCTTCGACGGGGAAAGACCCGTTGGTGATGGGCAAACCGCACCGTTACACGGTAGAATACCTGACCAACCGTCTCGGCTGTACGGCGGACGAGCTGTGCTTTATCGGCGACCGCTTGGAAACGGATATTTTAATCGGGCAAAAGCACAATATTCCCTCGGTGTTGGTGCTGACGGGTGTAACAGACCGAGAAACTTACGAAAAAAGCGACATTCGCGCCACACTGGTCTGTGACTCGCTGAAAGCCTTTTCGGCAGTGCTATAAGGAGTATGTATGACTGAGGTTGAATTGTTTACGGACGGCGCGTGCTCGGGCAATCCCGGTCCCGGCGGCTGGGGTGCCATTTTACGCTGTCACGGAAAAGAAAAAGAGCTTTCGGGCGGTAACGAAAACACCACCAACAACAAAATGGAGCTGACGGCAGTCATTGAAGGGTTAAAAGCGCTTAAATTCCCGTGCAAGGTGACGCTTTACACCGACTCAAAATATGTTTCGGACGGACTTTCGCTCGGTTGGGCGGAAGCCTGGAAAGCACGCGGTTGGAAAAAGAAAGACGGCAAGCCCGCTCTCAATCCCGAGCTTTGGGACGAGCTGTTGACGCTGTATCACACCCACGAGGTA
>JBJEPS010000075.1:0-10294 GCA_051881355.1 Candidatus Fimenecus sp.
CGATTGAGGGCGTAACGAAGATTTCGTTGAAATTGCTTATTAAAAATGTTTGCGACCAACTTGAAAGTAATTATTTGGACGGGGCAGAGGGCACAGAGCATTTACTGCAAGTATTGGACGATGCCGTGGGCAAAGTAACCTCGCTTGAAATGTCCTCTTATCCGTGCACGAAATATATAGATATGTACGGCTTCGGCGATGCAAGCCGCAACGGCAATCTCGGAGAAGTTGTATCGACTGTACTGGCTACTTTCTATGCAGGTGATGAGGACCGTAGCGATGATGCCTTCTTAAATGATGTGCTTGCCCGTTTTGAACGCGGCGAAAACGCAGGGGTTATTTTAGATACGCTCATTGACGTGATTTTGCATGACTTGTTAGAAGATGAAATTCTTCCCAATATCCACATTGATGTGGTCGGCATTTTGCGCAATACCAATGATGAAGATACTAAAGTGTTGCTTGGTGAGTTGATTACGCAAATCATTGCAATGGGTGATGAAAGCGGTGCAACAGGTATTGTACCGCAGCCGAGCCTTGCACAGCTGATTAACCTGTTCTTTGCGGCAGGTATTGTGGAATATAAATCACTCGACGATGTTTTACAGCATTATATGGACGAATATCTGACCGAAAGCCAGATTGAAACCATCGCCTATGAGTTTTACAATATTATTTCCGATTTAACAACGGACAGCAATCCTGCGCCGCAGGCGGATAACAATACGACAATCACTTACAGCGGCAGGGTGCAGGTGGTTCCGACCGTCGAGGATTTACGCCTGCCTTCGGGGATTTCCGTTACATTCGGTGCAAACTCCGCGACAACGCGCAATATTTGCTGGTACACCAAAACAAGCGTGATGGGGACGGATATTGAAATTGTACCGTATTCCGAAAATCCGCACTTTACAGGCACACCCACTACGGGGAGTAATATCGTCGCAGAGACCAAGCGCGTCACTCGGGAAGTCCCCGGTGTGGATTTGGGCGTCATCGGCATTATTTCCCATGCGTTCGATGTCAATCGCCATATGATTAAAATCGGCGGCTTAAAGCCCGGACAAAAATATTGCTACCGCGTCGGCGATGCGTCGCGCGGGTGGTGGAGTGAGGTCGGTGTATTTGAAACTGCCGACAATTCCGACAGCTTTACCTTCTTCCATATGAGCGACAGCCAGGGCGGTATTGAACGACAGTATGAAACCTGGGCAAATGTAGTGGATACAGCGTTTTCGCTCTATCCCGATGCCAAATTCATTATGCATACGGGCGATGTTGTAGACAGCGGCAAAAACTTTAAGCAGTGGAATTGGGTGTTTAATACTGCGTCTGACAACCTGATGGATACGGTTATGATGCCGACAACGGGCAACCATGAAACGAACGGTGCAAATGCGACCGTCAACAATTTCCTGCTTTCTAATGTTCCGGAACAGGATACCACAAGCGGTGTGTATTATTCGTTTGATTATAATAACGCACACTTTATGGTGCTCAATACCAATGATTTGAACGAGGATAATACGTTGAGCACGAAGCAGACGGAATGGCTCAAGGCGGATGCCGCCGCCAGCGACAAGCAGTGGAAAATTGTTTCCTTGCATAAAGCGATTTACTCCAACGGTTCACATTATGACGATGATGATGTTGTCGCCTTGCGTGCTCAGCTTTCCGTTTTAATGCCCGAACTGGATATCGATGTGGTGTTGCAGGGGCATGACCATGTGTATTTGCGTACTACGGCAATGAAAGATAATGAAAAGTGCGAAGTGGTGGAACGGACAATTTCACATAACGGCAGCAGCTATACTGCTATGGTCAATCCTGACGGCACAGTGTATGCGATTGACGGCTGTGCAGGGGTGAAATATTATCAAACCAAGGACGCCTCCTTGACCGATGAGTTGTTCCCGCGCGCGCAAACGATTTATGATGCGACAGCGCCCGTGTTCTCTGCCATTCAAATTGACGGCGATACGCTGTATTTCGATGCATATACCGTTACAGGCAGTGCTGCAACCAAAATTGACAGCTTTGCGATTTCCAAAGCGGCTGATGTCGCATCGGTAGATACAAATACGGATACGGAGAGCTCCACGCCAAACAGCAATGTACCGAAAACCGCAGGCAAACAAGTTGCTTCGGCTTTGGTATTTGTGTTACCGGTTGCTGCAACCGTAGCGTTGAGCGCAGGCGCATTCAAACGCAAACGCGAAGAAGAAATCGGATAATTTTCGACAGACGGTGTAGAAATGCACCGTCTGTTTTTATAGGCAAAGCCGACAAAAAATCGTAAATCTAAGCCGTTTTCTCTGCAATTTCCCGCATTGACCGAACGCCTCTTGTCGCGGTACAATATATCTGCAATACGAGGTGATTATTTTGAAAAAAAGACTGGCGGCTGTCGATATTGACGGCACACTGGTGACCAATACAAAAGAGCTTTTACCGCAGACGATGGCAGATATTCGACGGTTTGCCAAAAACGGCGGCGTGTTTGTGCTCGCCACCGGCAGACCGACGCCCGGCATTCGCCGCTATGCTGAAGAATTGGATTTAGCAGATTTGGGCGGCTATGTAATTTCCTACAACGGCGCGCGTACATTCGACGCAAAAACCAATACATTGCTGTTTCAAAAAAATATTCCCATTGACTGTTATTCACGGATTTTTGACGCCGCAGACAAACTCAATTTGTCGCTGACGGGGTATAAAAATGATGTTGCTGTTACCCAAAAGGCAAATGACCGCTATTTTCAAATGGAAACAACGATTAACGGTTTGGAAATACAGCGCGTCAAGGATTTACGAGCAGAATTTACCTATCCAACCCCGAAATTTTTAATTACGGGAGACGCTGACTTTTTGGGAGATGCTGAGGGCAAGCTACGCGCAATGCTTTCGGATTTGCCATTGGCAGTGTTTCGCTCTGAGCCGTTCTTTTTGGAAATTACCGCGCAAGGCTGTGATAAAGGTGCGGCGATTTTGGAACTTGCGGCACAGCTCGGTATCCGGCAAGAAGAAACGATGGCGTGCGGTGACGGCTTTAACGATGTGACGATGCTTCGCGCTGCGGGGATTGGTGTCGCCATGGCGAATGCACAGACGCCGGCGAAAGAAGCGGCAAACTATATTACAGACTCCAATCTCGAAAACGGTGTTGGAAAAGCGTTGCAAAAATTCGCTGTGTAAAAATACACGACAATATTTCAAAACGGGGGACGCATATGATTTATTATGTTGTGCAGGAAAATACAGCCGCAGGTGATGGGAGTCGAGAAAATCCGTTTCGTTCTATCGGGCAGGCGGCAGAGGTTGCCGCGCCCGGAGATACTGTCCTGATCGGTGACGGTGTTTACCGTGAATGGGTCAGTCCCCAAAACGGCGGTATTTGCGACGAGCAACGAATAACCTACAAAGCCGCAGACGGTGCGAATCCCGTAATCAGCGGTGCGGAAATCATTAGCGGCTGGGAGCCGTATAAAAACAATGTGTGGCGCGCGGAGGTAGAAAATACCCTGTTTGGGGACTACAATCCGTACACCGACGAAATTTTCGGCGATTGGTATGACTGTATGGGGCAGGTTCACCATACAGGTGAGGTGTTTGCGGACGGTAACGCAATGTATGAAACCGCTTCCCTTGAAGATATTTTCAAAGCACCCAAGGATAAGAAAAAAATACCGCGTTGGTATGCTGTCCCCGAGAAGGACAAAATGGTATTTTACGGCGATTTCGACGGTAAAAACCCCAATGACCTTGTAACAGAAATCAGTGTGCGTCCCTTTTGCTTTTTCCCGCAAAAGGAGGGGATAAATTACATCACGGTGTCGGGCTTAACCTTACGGCAAGCCGCAACGCAGTGGGCACCCCCAACGGCGTTTCAGCCCGGGCTTATCGGTCCGCACTGGAGCTGCGGTTGGATTATCGAAAACTGCAAAATCCACGATTCCAAATGCTGCGGGATAAGCCTTGGAAAAAAGCGAGATTTAAAAGACAACTGCTGGTCAAAAAATCCGGCAAAGGGCGGTACGCAGACCTACACGGAAATGGTTTTTTCTAATCTACAGGACGGTTGGGATAAGGAGAACATCGGCGGGCACATTGTGCGGAACAATGAAATATATAACTGTGGGCAGACCGGCATTGTCGGCTGTATGGGCGGTGCGTTTTCAGATATTGTCGGAAACCATATTCACCACATCAACATTCGGCATGAATTTTCAGGCGCAGAGACGGCGGGCATTAAACTCCATGCTGCGATTGATGTTGTCCTTGAGAAAAATGTCATTCACGACTGTAACCGCGGCATTTGGCTGGATTGGGAGGCACAGGGTGCGGCGGTCCGAAAAAATGCCTTGTTCCGAAATGACGATACCGAGGACTTGTTCATTGAGGTTTGCCACGGTCCTGTTTTGGTGGAAAACAATCTATTGCTTTCCAAAAACAGCTTTTTGAATGTGTCGCAAGGCACGGCGCTTGTACACAACCTTTTTGCAGGCAAGCTCCGTGTTTTGCACGATACAAACCGTTTTACCCTGTACCATTTACCGCATTTGACTGCAGTCGGCGGCGTGATGCTGATTTACGGCGGCGATGACCGTATTTTGAATAATATTTTTATCGGAGCCGACTCTGCAAAACGGTTTCTGTCACGTTTGTTCGTAGACAAAACCGCGAAAAACCATACATACGGTACGGCTTGCTATAAAGGATATCGGCATACAGCCGCAAAAAAAACCATGAAAAGCGATACTGCGGCGGCAGACATCGGCAAAACCTTACCGACTGTTATGCGGAATAATCTGTATCTAAACGGCGCAAAGCATTGGGCACATGAGCAAAATCCACGCGTGATTTCCGATTTTTACGCAAAATTGACTGTGCAACAGGAAAACGGGCACTACTATTTGTATACTAATCTCGGTGATTTAACAGCCGATTGCCTGTTTTCAGAGCGAATTACCACGGGAATCCTCGGCGCATCGTTTGAGTCCGAACAAGCCTTTGAAAACCGTGACGGTTCACCCGTTTCAATAGATAGCGATTTTGAAAATCGTCCGCGCGGCGAAACCACTAAAATCGGACCCTTTGAAACGGACTGCCAGAAGATTTTACTTGTATAAATTCTTTTTTACAAAAACATAGCAAAAAGCCGATTGTATGTCCAAAAAAGCGGATACAATCGGCTTTTCTACGAATCGTAGGTTGCCTTTTTGCATATTTTCTGCAAAAATAAAAGCAACAAGGGGGTGCGTATATGAATGCGGAAAGCATCGGTACTCTGATTGCGCAAATTCGCAAAGAACAAGGATTAACGCAAAAGGAATTGGCAGCGCGACTGCACATTAGCGACAAGACCGTTTCTAAATGGGAAACGGGACGTGGTACGCCGGATATTTCGAGCTTGGAGGCGTTGTCAGCCGCACTTGGTATCTCTGTCAGCGAATTGCTTGCGGGGAAACGCTTGCCGCCGGAACGAGCATTAGAACATTCCGATAAGCTTTTGGTAAAAACCATACAAAAGTCAAAAAAAGTGTGGCAGATTTTCTGCCTTACAGCTGTTTGCTTGCTTTTGCTGGGTGGGGTCGTCTTTTTCGGATATCACTATTTTACAACAACGAACGGCGACGATTCTCAAAAATTAGAAGAGGTGGTTGCGGATTTTGCGCAGAAAACAGATGCACAGCAGAATCTCGGTACAGATTTTACCGTCTGTCAAATGCAGGAGAAGGCAAACTACAGAACCTATCTGTTCCAAAATCATGGTGAATATCAAATTTGTGTTTTGCGCCGCGATCGCATTTTTCCCTCTCGCTGGGAAGTTCTCGGCGGAACAGGCGGGCTTGAAAGCGGCATTCTCGGCAGTTACCATATGCAGACGATGTCTGACCCGGTTTTGATTGTTGTATTCGGCGGCGATTTGCCGAAAGAAGCCGCACATTACTGTTTGCGCACGCAAGGCGATACTTTTTCCGTTGCGCCGATTGGGACCGATCGGCAGGTGCTTGATATTTATTTGCAGCTTGACAGCCATGACTTGGGCAGTCCGCCGATTTTGTTAGATGAGGACTTCGGCAGTATCATGTAAATGCGCGGAATTGTAATTTAAAATGCGCCCCGACGCTTATGGACAAGGTGTTTTCACACCTTGCCGCACACCGCGCGTTATCAAAGCACGGTTTATACTGTTTAATACATCTTTTTTGTTTGCCGACCAAAGCGGTGCAACCAACAGAGATTTCGGTGCGTCGCCAGTCAGGCGGTGTATGACTGTATTTGGCGGTAAAACCTCTATGCAATCGCAGAGTAGGTCAATATATTCGTCTTTTGTAAGCACTTGGAATGCGCCGTTTCGATAGAGCGTTTCCAAATCTGTTCCTTTTAGAACGTGCAATAGTTGTAATTTTACGCCGTCGGATCCGATTTTACCGACATACTGTACACTTTCCAGCATTTGTTCTTTTGTCTCATACGGTAATCCTAAAATGATATGTGTGACTACATTGATCCCAATGCCGTGCAGGTCCGAAACTGCTTGTTCGTAAACAGGTAGGGGATATCCGCGGCGTATAAGCTGTGCCGTACTTTCGTGTATTGTCTGTAAACCCAGCTCCACAAAAACCGGGACAATTTTATTTAATTCTTTTAGAATTTGCAGAATTTCGGGCGGCAGACAGTCAGGACGTGTACCGATGGAAATCGCTTTCACGCATGGATTTTCAGCGGCAGTAAAAAAGATTTGCCGTAAGCGATCCGAATCGCCGTAGGTGTTTGTGTAGCTTTGAAAATAGGCGATATACTGCTTGCCTTTAAATTTCTGCGAAACCTGTGCTTTTGCACGTTCAATTTGTCGGTTGATGTCCTCTTGTGCACATTCTGCAAATTCACCGCTGCCGCCTGCACTGCAAAAAATACAGCCGTCCGTGCCCAAAGTCCCGTCACGGTTTGGGCAGGTACAGCCCGTTTCCAAGGAGAGCTTATACAGCTTTTCTCCGAAACGGGATTGCAAATATTCGTTGAATGAATAATAGTACGGCAACATTTTCGTTCACCCGACAGCAGTATAGCAGATTTCGCTATAAAAAGCCATAGATATTGTATAATTTACATAAAACAAACTGTATTTTGTTTGTTTTTGGTTATGAAAAGCGCCAAAATCACTAAAAAAGGCAAATTTAGGCTTGACGAGTGAAAAAAACAGGCGTATCATTTGTGCATAACAACAAGGGCGTTGTGAAGTCGGACTTCACAGCGCCTTTTTCATTGCATCACTTTTCCGGAGAGCTTTGTATTTGAATTTGTTGTTTTGCACAACGGCGTGCGATGGGTAAACTGCCCTCGCACGCCGAATTTTTTTCGGAGGAGAATGGATTATGGCAGAAATTATGGAAGCAGCATCGGAGCTTACCTTCGGCGTATGGTTCTTAATCGGTGCCGCGTTGGTGTTTTTTATGCAATGCGGATTTGCAATGGTAGAGGCAGGCTTTACAAGAGCCAAAAACGCCGGCAATATCATCATGAAAAATTTGATGGACTTTTGTATCGGCTCGGTTGTGTTTGTCACGCTTGGTTCAGGGCTGATGCTTGCAGAGGATTACATAGCAGGCGTCATCGGGGTGCCGAATTTGGATATTTTTACAAATTGGGAAACCTATGATTGGTCAGGGTTTGTTTTTAACCTTGTGTTCTGCGCAACGGCGGCAACGATTGTTTCGGGCGCTATGGCAGAGCGCACCAAATTCAGCGCATACTGCATTTACAGCGCGGTCATCAGCGCAGTTGTGTATCCGATTGAAGCGGGCTGGGTTTGGAACAGCCAAGGCTGGCTTTATAAGCTCGGATTTATTGACTATGCAGGCTCGGCGGCAATTCATATGGTTGGCGGCACGGCGGCACTCATCGGAGCCATTTTCCTCGGACCGCGTATCGGAAAATATGTTACGAATAAAGACGGCAAAAAAGAAGCGCGTGCCATTCCAGGGCATTCGATTACCATCGGCGCACTCGGCGTATTCATTCTTTGGTTTGGTTGGTACGGTTTCAACGGTGCAGCCGCAACCGATATTGCCACGCTCGGTAAAATCTTTGTCACCACAACGCTTGCGCCTGCATTTGCTTCTTGCGCGACGATGGCGTTTACTTGGATTAAAAACGGCAAACCCGATGTATCCATGACCTTGAACGGCTCTTTGGCAGGGCTTGTTGCCATTACCGCAGGCTGTGCAAATGTCGATGCCCTCGGCTCTATCATTATCGGGTTGGTTGCCGGTATTTGGGTTGTCGTTGTTGTCGAAGTTCTCGATTTGAAACTGCATGTTGATGACCCTGTCGGCGCGGTGGGCGTGCACTTCGCCAACGGCATTTGGGGTACATTGGCAGTTGGGCTCTTTTCTACCGATACCGGGCTTTTCTATGGCGGCGGTTTCAGACAACTCGGTGTACAGGCGCTCGGCGTGGTTGCGATTTTAGCATATACCACCGTGTTGATGGTTATTACTTTTAGTTTAATCAAAAAATTCCACGGCTTGCGTGTTGCGCCCGAAGAAGAAATCAGCGGTTTGGACAGCGTGGAGCACGGTCTTGCTTCGGCGTATGCAGGCTTCGAGTTTGCGCTTGACCCGACACTTGCCGAATATACCGCTGCACCTGCCAAAACACCTGTTCCCGTTGAGGTTGCTGTACCTGTGACCGATGTTTCTGCACCGAAAACCACGCCTGCAAATGGCAAAAAGATTACCAAGGTGGAAATTATCTGCAAAGAATCTCGTTTTGAAGCGCTCAAAGCCGCTATGGATGCGGTCGGCATTACGGGTATGACCGTGACGAAAGTGCTCGGCTGTGGAATTCAAAAAGGCAAAACGGGTTACTACCGCGGCGTCAAGATTGAAAGCATGGATTTGAACCCGAAAGTACAGGTGGACATTGTAGTTTCCGCAGTGCCTGTACGTACTTTGGTCGAGGCGGCAAAGAAAGCGCTTTATACCGGTAATATCGGTGACGGCAAGATCTTTGTTTATGATGTAGAGAACGTCATCAAAGTTCGTACCGGCGAAGAAGGCTTTGACGCCTTGCAGGGTGACGAGCAGTTCTGATAATCGGCAATATGTTCGGCGGCACCACGCTTTGACATTTCGTTTGGCTACCGTTTTATCCCTCTTCGCCGCCGAATTGTATGATAGATTTTCCTTTTCATTTGCCCCTTTTCATTTTAATTTATTGCATAGGAAAAACCGTCGGGGAATTCTCCTCGGCGGTTTTTCCGTTTCTTGACATTTCACGTTTATAATGCTATATTTTTAATAATTGGTCAATAACGAAAATAAAATGGAAAAGTATGTTGTATTTTGCTTTTTTGTCACTGCATTCTTGATAAATTTATTTCAGGCATTCCCGAATACTGAAATATATATCATTATCAGCATAGTTAAATAGTTGGTTATTTGGCTTTGTTTGGGTTTTAAAAAGAGCTTATTAAACCAAAAAATTTTACACAAGAGCTGCTTGCCGAAAGGGTTACGGTGCATCAGACAATGACTGCGCAAATCGAGATAGGTCTAAAAGCACCGGGCATTTATTTGACAACGGATATTGCAAGAGCCCTGCACTGCACGGTGGGCGCGCATAGGACACATCGAGAAATACATAGAATAAACCCATATATGAAAAAAGCATAAAAAGAAAGAACCCGCCGGAATTTTGGAAATTTTTTGACCAAAATTCTGACGGGTTTTGTCCTGTTTATTTTATGAAATTAAAGATAATTCAAACTGCGCCATACTCTTTTGCTTCAATGATATTTCTTTCTGCCGTCAGCAGTAATTTCTTTCACATATCTTGCTTCCCATCTTCCGTCCTTTCTTTTGTAAATATTTTCACCTCGTCGCGGCATATTTTTCACCCTTTCTTTAAACTCCCGCACATAATCGGTATTCTATACCAAATTTTTGACCAAGAATAAAAATAATTCGGCAAAAATTTTTTAATAAATAAAAAATGAAACTATTGAAATATATAAAAATGTTTGATATAATCACTAAAAATAGACTTTATATTACAAGAATGTATAAAATTTTCGATTCGTATATGGGTTTAATAAATGAAATCGGAAACAGTCTGATTTTGTGGTAAAATTCCTGTTCAATCCATTTCGAAATATTCTGCTCTTGAAATATATGAGAAAATTTGCAGCCGGAGGGAGGGCAAGCATGTTTGCCGATATACATATTCATGCACTGTACGGGGCAGATGACGGACCGGTTAAGCCCGATGAGATGGAAGCGCTCATGAC
>JBJEPS010000076.1:0-42212 GCA_051881355.1 Candidatus Fimenecus sp.
TGCGGACGGATATATGACAGCTTGGTTTATGTATTATTTGCAAGGGGATACGACGGCAGGTAAGGTTTTCTTCGGCAACGCCGCGGAAATCCTGTCAAACGCAAATTGGCAGGATGTTGAAAAAAACATATAAGCAAAAAAAGGAACGGTATATATTATGTATACCGTTCCTTTGACTTAAATGGCATTCGGTTTTACTCCGCCTGAAATTCCAAAAAGGTGACAGCAAAATCCTGCCCGTCCATGTGCAGTTCTAAAAGCGCACCGCTGTCTCGGCTTTGGGTGAGCGTGTAGGTGTCGCCCGCGTCGGTCATACCGCTGTATGTGGCAGTGTCGCCGTTCACGGTTTTGACGCACCGTGTGCCGTCTTTGGCACTTTGCAATGCGTCAAACAACAGCTTTGCAAATGCAGTGTCGGGCAGTAGGGTTTCAGGTGTTTTCACTTCTATTCCCAAAAACGAAAAGCTACATTCGTCCGCGCTTTGTGTGACGGTGAGCGACTGTAAAGCCTCCGGACTGGTCAGCACCATTTGTGCCGTGCCGTCGGCAGAGAGCGCCACATCTGTGTTACAGGTAAATGCACCGTGGGTAATTTCCACCTTTGCCGTAAACGCCTGCGGTATGCAAAGCGCGTTTTTTACATCAGAATGTTGACATCCGCAGCAAAGAAGTAACAGCAATGCCGCCGAAAAAAGAGTCAATTGTTTTTTTACGGTGCATCCCGCCTTTATTCAAATTTGGAAAGCACCTTCGGCAAAACCTTCAGCATTTTTGTGGGCGTGGTGGCGCATTTTGAGGTCGATTTCGCTACAGCGTCGCCGCAAAGTCC
The DNA here is from genome assembly GCA_051881355.1 of Candidatus Fimenecus sp. Lineage (GTDB taxonomy): Bacteria > Bacillota > Clostridia > Oscillospirales > Acutalibacteraceae > Fimenecus. Next base: position 830 of record JBJEPS010000076.1, read on the forward strand.
GTGCACATGTACTGCTGCAACTGCTGCTTCTAAAGGCGACAGCCCGATGCACAAAAATCCCAAAAGCATACCCGCCAGCATATCGCCGCATCCGGCGGTTGCCATACCGGCGTTGCCCGTCAGATTGACGGAGAACTGCTTGCCGTTTGCGGAAATCACTGTGCCGGCGCCTTTCAGAACCACTACGGCGCCTGTTTTTTCACAGAGCGTGCGGCAGGCGTCCAAGCGATTTGCCTGCACCTCTTTTGTGGTACAACCCAACAGCCGTGCCGCCTCGCCCGGGTGGGGCGTTAAAATGACGGGTGCCTTTGCTTCCCGTATTATATCTATGTCGTCTGCCACGGCATTTATGCCGTCCGCGTCTAAAATCAGCGGAATTTCCGCGTTGCGCAGTACGGATTTTACCAATGCTTCGGTGTCGTAATCTAAGCCCAGCCCACAGCCAATAAGGCAAGCCGTAGAACTTGACAGCGCATCTAACAATTTCGCCTCGCCCTGCATCGAAATTCGTCCGAAACGGTTGGTAGGCAAAGGGCATAAAATCTTTTCGGGGATAGCCGCAGTCACCGCCGCATATGCAGTTTCGGGGAATGCAAGCCGCACAAGCCCCGCGCCGCTTTCAACACAAGCACCGCTTGCAAGCAACGCCGCACCGGGCATTTCGTAACTGCCCGCGACCACAAGACCTTTGCCGAAATCGCCTTTGTTCGCATCGGATTTTCGGGTTGGGAACAATGCGGCAATATCCTCATCTGTAAAGGAAAACACCTTTTCATACGGCTTGTACAGTTGCTCGGGAATGCCGATGGAAACCACTTGGATTTCGCCCGCAAAATCCTTTGCAGGCTGTGTGACCAGCGCCTTTTTTAACGCCATTACGGAAACTGTCAAATCTGCTTTCACGGGGCGACTTATAAATTCGCCCGAATCCGCCGAAAGCCCGCTCGGCAAATCAATCGAAACCATATATCCGTTTAAGGGTTCCAAAAAGGCAAATAAATCCTGTAAACTGTCCGGAAGCGCCCCCGAAAAACCCGTGCCGAATACCGCGTCTATCAGAATATCGGCGTTTTGCAGCAGCTTGCGCTGTGTTTCGGAATCGCGGTCATAGGTTACAATCGGTATATCGCTGTCCGTCAGGCGGGAATACATTTCTATGGCGTTTTCGGCGGTGGGGGAACCCATTACCAAAAACACATGCACCTTATACCCGTTTTCATACAGCTTTCGCGCGGCAACAAAGCCGTCACCGCCGTTTTTACCTTTACCGCACAGCACGGCGACCGTCCGCTTTTCGGTGTGGTCGAATTTGGACCGAATGACCTTGGCGCACGCCGCACCGGCATTTTCCATCAGCCGCAAAAATGAAATGCCGTTTTTGTCCGCGGCACATTCCACGGCTTTTATCTCCTCAGCGGAAAGTATACGCATCATAAGATTTCTCCTTTTTTATACGCGGTGACAAACGCCGCCGCAAGGGCGTCGGTATGGGTAATGCTCAGCGTAAATTCCAAATTCCGTTCGTCGGCGAGCGCTTTTGCCTGCCCAGAAAGCGCAAAATACGGCGCGCCGAGGGCATCGTGCAAAATTTCGACCTCGCAAAGTGAAAACCCGCGAATTCCCGTACCGAGGGCTTTTGCAAACGCCTCTTTTGCCGCGAATGCGCCTGCCATGTGCTGTTCGGGGTGCTTTTGCATTGCAAATTGCGTGCGCTCTTCTTCGCCGAATACATGGTTTACAAACGCAGGATTTTCACAAGACTGTCGAATTCGCTCGATTTCGACCAAATCGATGCCGTTTTTCAGCATACCCATTCCTCCTTTACTTTGTATGCAGTATACCATGTTTGCAGGCGATTTACAAGAAAGCAAAATATTTTAAAATCCGTTTGCAAATGCGGAAAAATATGGTACAATAAGCTTTCAAAATGTGAAGCAGGTGAGAATATGAAAATTACGGTTATGGAAAATGCCGCGCAAATCGGTGAAGCGGTCGGGAAATTATTTGTCGAAGCGATACAGAAAAAACCGAATATCGTTTTGGGACTTGCCACGGGGGCGTCTCCCGTGCCGACCTATCAGTATATTTACGGCGAATGTCAAAAGGGGAATGTCAGTTTAAAAGAGGTTTGCACCTATAATTTGGACGAATATGTGGACTTGCCGAAATCTGACAAAAACAGCTATTACACCTTTATGCACAAGGAGCTGTTTGACCACACCGATATTTTAGAGGAGAATGTGCATTTCTTGGATGGGAATGCTACCGATGTCGAAGCAGAGTGTAAACGATATGATGAAGCGCTTGCGAAAGCAGGGGTGGATATTCAGCTTTTGGGCATCGGCAGAAACGGGCACATCGGGTTTAACGAGCCGTCGTCGTATTTCACCAAAGGTGCGTTCAAGGTAAAGCTTACGGAAAGCACGATTGAAGCGAATTCCCAATATTTCGACGAAAATCCGATGCCGCATTATGCATTGACGATGGGCGTCGGCTCAATTATGCAGGCAAAAAAGATTGTGCTCATTGCTACGGGCAGTGCAAAAGCAGACGCGATGAAAGCGATGATTGACGGACAGGTCGCGCCCAGCTGTCCTGCGTCGATTTTGCAGTTCCACCACGATGTCGAGGTCTATATGGATAAGGACGCGGCAAAATTGCTGTAAGAAAAAGAGAATATACTGAAAACGCGCACACCGAATTACACTTCGGTGTGCGCGTTTTTTGCTGAATAAATTTTAAATTTTTATTTATATTTGTATTTATACGGTAGGGCGGGGGCTTGCCCCCGCCGTCAAATTTGATGTGTGCAGGGACGATTTTTATTCGATTTCAAACGGTGTGCTCGCCACTTTTCCGAACACGCCCGCACCGATGCGCAGTCCAAGAGAAAACGCCGTAGTAAATACATCTGTTTTTTCTGTTTCAGATAATTCATACTGCAAACGGGTGTATTTTTCAAAAACATCACAGCCTTGTGCAGGCAACAACTTCTGCAATTTCATTTCCGTTTCGGCAATTTCGCGCGCCTTCGCTGCCGTTTCCCGCCCATGGTTGTTTTCTGCGAAGACGCGTAATTCTGTTGCATACAGTTTTTCATATAATTCGTTGAATATAGTTTCCAAATTGATCCCCCAAATCGTTGTTTCTTCCATTATATACTACTATTAGTAGGATTTCAAACGTTAAAACTACTTTTTGTAGTATTCTCCGAATAGGAGGTAATGTAAATGGATTACAGACACCGTTTTCGGGATTTGCGAATTGACCACGATTTAACGCAGGAACAGGTTGCCGAAATCTGCAATGTCAGCGATGCTACCGTGGGACATTGGGAACATTTAAAACGTGAAATGCGGGTAGACTGCATTGTGAAATTGTGCCGATTTTACGGGGTTTCCGCTGATTATGTTTTAGGGTTGGAAGAAAAATAAACGAACCCCGTTTTACGGGCGGCATGGAAACCCGCCCCTACGCACAATTTGTAATGTGCGCGTAGGGAACGGTCTTGACCGTTCCGCAAAATAACCGCAAAATTTATGGGCGGCCGAGGTCGTCCGCCCCTACGATTGGATAAGCAATTCGGGCGGGCACCGGGTGTCCGCCCTGCTTTATGTCTAAATCTGTGTCATACCGCCGAGCAATATGCCGAAATTGTCCTTGTAAATCTCATCAAACTGCGACAACGGCAGGGGACTTTGCCCACGCCCGATTTCTATCGTATACCCCGGGCGGTCATAGGTTTCAATAAACCAGTCTTTATATCCCGCAAAGCCCGAGGCATAGGGCGTTTCCTCCACGGCGTAGCCGCTGACCTCGCCGAAATATTCGGCAATCTCGCGTGAGCGCGCCGGCTCGTAATCGAGATATTTCCAGTAAATAATCTCCCCTTGGCTGTGGTACGAAAGCGTCAGCAAAAAATCGTGGGTGCGTGTAAAGGTGAACATCGAGAAGCTTTCGGGCGCAACCAGCGGCGCCGTGCCGACGAAATCCCGCGGGGCAGGCGTGCGGAAACCTTGCTCGTATTTAATGCGTTTTGCTTCTTCCCAGTTTGCGGGGTACTGCAAATTCAAATCCACGCCCTCAATATTCGCTTTCCAGCCGTTCGGGAAGGGGATTTCGGGGTAGGCGTCGGCAATCTGCCGCGCGCGGTTGTAATATCCGCCGCTTGTCAGCATTCCCGTGACCAAATCCACCCCGTCGGGATTGACCATCGGCACCAAATATAGGCTGTATTCCCGAAACAGCCGCGCGGCGAGCACATCACCGAGTTTTTCTCCTAAGGCGTAGCTGACGGCGTATTCCTCGGCAAATTTGAGCAATACGGGCGTGGTCAGCCACTCGTTCGCGTGGTGCGACGCGTTGTAAAATACCTGCTTTTCGCCTGTGCCGATACGCAAAAAGGAAATCGCTTTCCCCATGACGCTGTTGCCCGTCGAGCCGCTCTCCAAAAACGGATACCGTACCGAAAGTCCTTCCACAATCCACGCTGTGAGGATAGACGAGTAGGGGACATTCGTCGGCACCAACGGGAAATCAAACGGAATTACCACCCGCGTGCCGACCTGCAGATTTTGCGGATTGACCGTCGGGTTGGCAAGCAAAATGCGGTACAGCGGGGTGTTGTAGCGTTGGGAAAGCGAGAAGAGCGTGTCACCGCTTTTTACAATATGTGTGGTGTAGCCCTTTAAATACGGGTAGAGCTTTGCCCACGTACGTTTGCCGACCGCGCCGTCGGGGGAAAGTCCGTTTTTGCGCTGAAAATCGCGCACCGCTTCCGCTGTGGCGGCACCGAATACGCCGTCCAACACAAGGTCTGTGTACCCTGCACGCTGAAGCGCCAACTGTAAGTAATAAACCGCCGTGCCGCGCGCACCGTACCGTAACAATTCCATATAAATCCCTCCCACATTGTTCTGCTTTAAGAATATGGTACGGGACACGCAAAAAGACCGCAGGACGGGTTGAATTTTCGTGCGATTTTCGGTATGATAAAAGGGAAATCAAAAAAGGAAGTGGTTTTGTGACGCCGCAGGAATTGGTAACCTGCGCGCTGGACGCGCAAAAAAACGCCTATGCGCCGTATTCGGGCTTCCGAGTGGGCGCGGCGCTTTTGACCAAGCAGGGTAAAGTCTATTTGGGTTGTAATATTGAAAACAAAAGTTTTTCACCAACGGTTTGTGCCGAGCGTGTGGCGTTGTTTTCGGCAATCAGCGCAGGTGAAACGGATTTTGCGGCGCTGGCGGTGGTCGGTTGCGACAAAGACGGCGTATATCAGCATTTTTGCACGCCGTGCGGTGTGTGTCGACAGGTTTTGTCGGAATTTTGCGCGCCCGATTTTCAGGTGATTTTCGGGGACGATACCCTTGATTGCGAAGCGCATACGCTGAAAGAGTTATTGCCGTTGGCGTTTGATATGTAAAGGGATTCTGCTTTACAAAAAATTCAGAGTAGGGCGAGGGCGAGCCCGCCTTACTCTTTTTAAGCAAACATTTCCCCTGTCAGGGGAATTATCTGCCCCTAACGCGCGCATCGATAAAACAAAACCGCAGGCGGTCGCAAAATACGACCGCCTGTATCTTTTTATGATTATATTCAAATCAAACAAAAAACTTGGAAATATACCCCTGCACAAAAATCGCAACCACAATCAGCGGCAGAATATACGAAACATAAATCCGCGCCCATTTTGGGAATTTGAGCCCTGCGCCGGTATTCGCTTCCGCGCGGAAATTTTCCCAGCCCCAACCGCATTTGCGTGTGCAGAACAGCAAATATACAAGTGAGCCGAGCGGCAAAATATTGTTGCTGACTAAAAAATCCTCGAAATCCATAAGGCTTGTGCCCGCACCCAACGGCTGAAAACCGCGCAACACATTAAACCCGAGCACGCACGGCAAAGAGAGCAGTAAAATCAACGGACAGTTGATAAGTACCGCCTTTTTGCGGCTCCACCCTTTCAAGTCCATCCACCACGCAAGGATATTTTCGAACACCGCAATTACGGTGGAAAGCGCCGCGAACAGCAAAAAGATAAAGAACAAAGAGCCCCAAATTCTGCCGCCGGGAATGGAGATAAACACATTCGGCAAGGTGACGAAAATCAAATTCGGACCGCTGTCGGGGGCAACGCCGTAGGTGAAGCATGCGGGAAAAATAATCAACCCCGCAATCAGCGCCACGCCTGTGTCGAGCATCGTCACGCGGACCGCTTCGCCCGTAAGGGAGTGCTTTTTGTCAATGTAACTGCCGAAAATCGCAATCGAGCCCATACCGATGCTTAAGGTGAAAAACGCCTGCCCCATCGCGTCGAAAATCGCGTTCATCAAATTGGAGCCCTTGAGCTTCTCAAAATCAGGGAACAAATAAAATCGCAAGCCCTCTTTTGCACCTGAAAGCGTCAGTGAATGCACGGCAAGTACCACCATAATTGCCAACAAACAGAGCATCATCCATTTTGTGATTTTTTCCACGCCGTTTTGCAGCCCCGCTGAGCAGACCGCAAAACAGCCAATGGTGATGGCTGCCATCGCGGCTGTCATTACCCACGGGTTTGCCGTCATATCCGTGAATACGGCGGAAACTTCCGCAGAAGAAAGCCCTGTAAACGAGCCGGAAAGCATTTTTACACAGTAAATGAGCATCCAACCCGCAAGGGAGAAATACTTGTGCCAGTGCCATTTCGTGCCTTTTTTCTCAAGCGTGTCAAACGAGAGCGCCGAACTTTTCAAGCTTGCCCTGCCGACAGCGTATTCCATTACCATTATCGGTAATCCCAACAGCACCAAAAAGACAAGGTACAGCAACACAAACGCCGCGCCGCCGTATTTGCCCGTGATGAACGGAAAGCGCCATACGTTGCCAAGCCCTATGGCGCACCCTGCCGAAATCAGCAAAAAGCCTAAGCGGGAGGAAAATTTTTCTCTCTGCATTTTTTAAAAATACCTCACCTTATTTTATATGTACTGCGTCGAGCGTTTGGTTCGCCGCTGTACCGTCAAACCGCAAAAGGGAAAGATTTTCACAGTTTTCCGCATCGAGCGCATAAGCGTACTCGTTGCAAACCGTGCCGAAGCGCACCTTTGTCTTTTCAATAGTCACATTGTCAGCATACCGTAAAAAGAAGCCTGCATTTTTATGGGCTTCCACGCCGTAGTCCAAACACGGGCGCAAATCATACAGCCCGCATGCCCATTTGGAAGTCTTTGTTACTTCCACCTGCACATTTTCAAAGGAAATATCCTCTAAAGGATTGTTCGCGTTGCCGTGCAACAGCACGCCGTTTTCCCCTTTGCAGGTGATGTTTTTAAAACGGATATTCTTAATTTTTCCCGATTTCGTGTTGTTATCACGGTTAAAAGTGGTTATGACAATCGGCTCTGCCGTACCCCACCAGTCAGGGCAAAAACGGCGCGTTTCGATGATAATGTCGGAATACGAAACATTTTCCACATTGCCGCCGTCGCGGATTTGAATGGACAGACCGCGGTTGCTTCTCGAAATGATGCAGTTGGAAACCAGCACATTGCGGAAGTCACCCACGCCCTCAGTGCCGATTTTGATTGCCGCTGAGGTGGAAATCAGCGTACAGCCCGAAATCACAATGTTTTCGCACGGACCGTATTCGCTGTTCCCCTTGGAAGTTTTTAAGCAAATACAGTCGTCCGCGCACTCCACGTGGCAGTTTGTAATGCGCACATTCGAGCAGTGGTCGGGGTCAATGCCGTCGGAGTTGGCAACGTCTAAATCATTCAAAATTCGAATGCTGTCAATGCGCACATCGTCACAGCCCGCGGGGTGCAGCGTCCAAAACGGCGCGTCCGTAATCGTGACATCGCGCACGGTGATGTGGTTGCTTTTTTCAATGTAAATCACCGTCGGGCGCGGGTAAAAATCGCCCGTGACATAATACTTATCTTTCCGTTTGACAAAGCTGTGCCCGTTCGCGTCAATCACGCCCTCGCCCGAAATCGTGCACCCGTCCGCTTCAAAACCGTATAAAAAGACAAATGACGGCTTCCCCGTGACGGGGTTGCCGATTAGGGCGGTTTTCGGGTCGTTGATGCATTCGCACGGGCGAATGTAGCCGTTTATGTCCGCAGTCGCTTTTAAGCGCGCGCCTTTTTGCAAATGCAATTCGACATTTTTGCGCAGCTGCAACGCGTCGCTGTAATAGGTTTTGCCGCTTGTGAGCACCACTGTGCCGCCGCCGTTTTGCGCCGCCGCGTCGAGCGCCGCCTGAATGGCTTTTACATCATTTTGCACGCCGTCGCCGTGCGCGCCGTAGTCCTCGGGATAAAAATAAAGCATAACAACACCTTCGGAAATTCAAAATTCAATCTACTATACCACAAACCCCGCCGCAAGGCAATAACTTTTGCCTTTTTCGGCGGGGTGTTTCAACAGCGTAGGGGCGGGTCTCCGTGCCCGCCCGTGAATTTTGATAGTATTTGACGGAACGGTACGACCGTTCCCTACGCACGAAATACAATTTTCAGGGTAGGGAGGGGGCAGAAACCAAACCACCTGCCTGCTTATTTCGTCGAGTACAGATCTGCAACCTTTTGCATCGTTTTGTTCGCTACAGGAATGGCGACCGAACTGCCGCCGCCACCGTTTTCTACAACGACCACAATCGCATACGGCAAATCCTCACGGGCGGAATAGCCGATAAACCACGCGTGCGGCTTTGCGCCGCCCTCTTCGGAGCTAACCTCGGCAGTACCCGTTTTGCCGCACATTTCTAAATTTTTAAACTTGCTGTCACCGTAATAGTTTTTCACATTGGAACGAAGCATTTCCTGCAATTTTTGCGCGGTATTGGCAGAGAACATCTGTTGCCCCGCTGTGGCTTGTGCCTCGAATGCGGTTTTGCCCGTTTGGGTGGTGATTTTTTCAACCAAATAAGGGTTTACCGCCTGCCCGCCGTTTGCAATCGCGCCCGTAATCATCAGCATATGGCAAGGGTTGACGAGTGTGGTGTATTGCCCGACGCCTGCCCAGCCGAGGTCTAACTGCGAAGCAGCAGTGACATCAAAACTGCTTTTGGCAAGGCGAATGTTGCCGACTGTGTAGCTTTGATTAAAGCCGAGACTGTCGGCGGTCGCCTGCAATTTTTCGGTGCCGAGCTGTAAGGCAATTTGTGCAAACGCGCTGTTGCACGAAACATTCAGCGCGCGTTCAAAAGTGACCGTTCCATGCGTGTCAAGGCACTTAACAGACCCGCCGTCGATGGGGTAACTGCCCTTGCATTTGAAAGTTTGACTGTCAATATCCGCAATGTTGTCAATCGCCGAAGCGGCGGTAATGACCTTAAAGGTCGAGCCGGGGGTGTAAACGCCTGAGAAAAAGCGGTTTAAATACACACCTTCATATGCACCGGTTTTGTCGTTGTTGATATTTTCGGTCGGCTTGTTCTGAATGTCGAATGACGGTTTGGATACCACACAGACGAGCTTGCCCGTTTTGTAATTCATCACGCCCACCGTGCCCTTGTTCTTACCGAGGGCTTCATAGGCGGTAGCGCAAAGTTCTGCGTTTACAGATAGCTGAATATCATTTCCTTTGCCGTATTTCTTGATGTCATAAATGCCATCGACAAAATTGTAGCCCGTGAGCGTGTCCTTGTAAGCGGTTTGTACACCCGTGGCAATGTATCCCTCAGAGTCGCCGACCACATGTAAGGTTGCGGTGCGTATGGTCTTGTCCTCGTTATAGACGCGCTGTCCGTCTGCCGTGTCTGCCAAAATTGCACCGGTTTCATCGGTAATTGCGCCCGCCGCCGTCAATGTACTGCCGCTGTATAAATGGCGGTTTGCCTTTTTCATCGCCCAACTGTCGGCATTGGTGTAAAAGGTATAAAACAGTATGCAAAATCCCGCAAGGAATGCGAGCACCAGCGTGTATAAAATCCATGCGCGTCTGGAAATGGTTTTCATCTCGCCGCCTCCTTACCGCCTTTTAAGACCTTGTCATATCGTTTGTAGGTGCGCACATCAATCGCCTTGATAAACGCCGCCAAGCCCCAACAGCACATCATGCTTGAACCGCCGCGCGAAATAAAGGGGAGGGTAACGCCCGTCCACGGCAGTAAATCAGTCACGCCGAACACATGCAATGCTGCTTGGAACAGCAACAGCGATGAAGCCGCCAGTGCCGCAATCGAATAAAATGACGAGCGCGCCGCCTGCGCATAGCGAATGCTGTAAACCACCAGCGCGACAAACGACAGCAGTACCGTAAAGGCAATGATAATGCCGAATTCTTCGCAAACCATACCGAATGCCAAATCCTCGGTCGCGGCATAGACATTGCGAAGCTTGCCGTTGCCGAGCCCCAGCCCGAACAGCCCGCCGCTGACAGAATAAATCAGCAAGCGCACCTGCTGGTAGCCACTGGTGGTGGAATATTCCCAAATATGGCGATAGGATTCAAATCGTTTTGCTACATACGGCTTGAAAGTGAGAATACCAAATCCGCCCAAAAGCGCCGCCGCGCACACCAAAAAGATGGTTTTGATGTCGCCCGAGCGTAAAAAAGCAATCACAATAAAGGTGAAAAAGAAAATCAGCGCCGTGCCGAAATCTTTCATCAAGAACAGACACCCGATACATCCGAGTGCAAAGGCGAGGTATTTGGTTAAGCTGCGTGTGGATTGCAAATGCTCCAAGGTTGCCGCGCCGACGAACACAAACGCGATTTTCACAAGCTCCGACGGCTGTACGGACAGCGCACCGCCGCCCAGTACAATCCAGTTTTTCGCGCCGTTGATTTCCGTGCCGATAATCAGTGTGGCAACCAACGCCAAAATGGCGAGCACGGCAACGGGCATACGCAATTTAATCACGCGCTTTGTGTCGCTTAATATCCATAACATCACCGCAAACACGCCGATACCCATCAGCACCGCCGCCAACTGCGTGTACGCCTTGTCGGGATAGACGCTGGTGGTTAAGGACAGCCCGATACCCGTTAAGAAAAAGGCAATCAGCTCGATTTCAAAGCTTTTGCGCCGCAACAAAACGCCGCAAATAAAAAAGTACATCCATTCTGCAGCAATATACACGCCGAATACCGTAAACAGCGTGACATTGCTTTCCTGCGTACCGTTCATATAGATTTGCAGCATACAGACAACCTGAAAAACCGTCATCAAAAGCAGTAAAAACAGCCAGTTGACGGGCTTTCGGTATGCCTTTCTGCGTTTTTGTTTTTTATTTTCGCTCATCGCACATTCCTCTTATTCTCTGAACATAAAGCTGTACTCGCCCAAAGAGACAATATCGCCGTCATATAACGGATAGGCGCCGAACACCAGTTCGCCGTTTAAATAGGTGCCGATTTCCGAGTTTAAGTCGGCAACTGTCCAACCGTCGCGCGCCAAATAGATTTCGGCGTGTTCGGGGGAGATGTCGCGCACGGGTAAACAGATATTGCAGTGGCGGTCGCGCCCGAACAGGCAGCTGCCGTGCAAATAAAACACGCTGTTATCCGCCAGATTGATAAGCCGCGCGGCAGAGGTGAAGTCCTCTACATTGCCGTCGCCTGTTTCTGCACCATAGCCGTTCGACTGAAACCGCATCACCGCATTGCCAAAGGAAATGGTGTCGCCGTCCTTGACCTCAGCAGAACGGCGGATTTGTTCGCCGTTGACATATACGCCCGTTTTTGACTCGGTGTCAAAAACAAACCAGCCCTCTTTGCGAAGCGCCAACACCGCGTGAAAGCGCGATACCGTACCGTATTTGCGCAGTGCGATGTCGCACGAGCGACTGCGACCGATGGAGGTTTCCCAGTTTTCAATTTCGATTTCGCTGTCATCGGCAAGGTTAAGGAGTGTTGCCATGACTTCTCGGCGCGGGCGTAGGCGGAACAACGATACCACGCACCGCAAAATGATGAACACCGCAATTCCTGCAAGCAAATAGCGGGTGAGATATTCAAACTGTGTTAAAAACGCGTCCAAAGCGTTCACTTCCTTTTGCGAGAGAATTCCAACGGAAAAACCTAAAATACTCTATTTTAAAGCATACCTTTAAACGGGGGAAAAGTCAATAAAATACCGTCGAATTTCTTGACAATCCGCCGCGTGAATACTATACTTATTAAAACAGTTTTAAAATGGGGTGGAACAGGTGAAAATCGAAAAAACCTTGTACGGGACAACCGAAAACGGTATCGAAGTGCCGTCCTTTACCATAACCAACAGTGCGGGCGCGTATATTGAGCTCGTTGCCTACGGCGCAACCTTAAATAAAATCGTCGTGCTCGACCGGGACGGCAATCTCAATGATGTGTTGGTCGGCTTTGACACCATGGCGGGGCAGGAGCTTTGCACCGATTCCCAAGGGCGCACCGTCGGCAGAGTTGCCAACCGCATTGCAGGGAAGGGCATTATCATAGACGGCGAAAATTATCAAATTACCAAAAATGTCAACGGCAAATTTACTTTGCACGGCAACCACGAATACGCCAAAGCCGTTTGGCAAAGCGAAATCGTCGGCGACAATGCCGTAAAATTCACCTATTTCAGCGCGGACGGCAACGAAGGCTTTCCCGGCAATGTCAAAAATGCGGTGACCTTCTCGTTTGACGAGGAAAACGCCGTCACGATTCATTATGAATGTGTACCTGACCGCAAAACGGCAATCAATGTTACGAACCACGCCTATTTTAATTTAGAGGGCTTTGACGGCGGGCAGATTACCGAGCATGTTTTGCAGTTGTTCTGCGACGCATATACCCCCACCGATACCGACTGTATTCCGACGGGCGAAATCCGACCTGTCGCGGGCACGCCGTTTGATTTCCGTCTGCCGAAAAAAATCGGCAGAGATGTAAACCATGACGATGAGCAACTCAAAATCGGCATCGGCTATGACCATAATTTCCAAATCGAGAATTATGACGGTACCATCAAACAGTTTGCGCGCGTGTACGAGCCGAAAACGGGGCGCGTGATGCGCGGCTATACCGATTTGCCGGGCGTACAACTGTATATCGGCAATTATATGGACGGCACGCAAATCGGCAAGGCGGGTAAGCCGTTAAACTATCGGCAGGGCTTTTGTCTGGAAACGCAGTATTTCCCCGACGCGCTGAATCATGCGGAATTTATCCCGTGCGCGTTTACGCCCGACCGCCCGTTTATTTCCACAACAATTTTTAAGTTCTCCGCAGAATAAGAGGTAACAAGAATGGCAGAAAACAAACAGGAAAACAAATTGGAACGCATCTTTCTTTCGGCGCTTGTTTATAACCGCACGGGCGTGCTGCTGCGCGTGGCAAGCCTTTTTGCGCGTCGCGGCTATAACGTGATAAGCCTTACGGTTGCCGAAACCGAAAATCCGCTGTATTCGCGCATTACCATCGTCTCCGATGTGGAGCCGTACAAGTTTATGCAGGTGGAACAGCAGTTATCGAAACTCGAAGATGTAATTAAAGTCGTGAAACTCAATGAGGGCAAGCTCATTTCAAGCGAGCTTTTGCTTATCAAGGTGCACGCCACCAACAGCCAACGTACCGCCGTGTTAAAGACCATCAACGGCTTTGGCGGCAAGGTCAAAGACATCGGGCACACCACCATCACCGCGGAGCTGACGGGGCTTACCTCGCTAATCGACAAATTTATTGAAAAAATGACCAAGCACGGCATTATTGAGCTGTCGCGGTCGGGTCTTACGGCGCTCGAAAAGGGCGATACCAATATCAACGGCATCGTGGAGTAAAGGAGTTTCATTTATGGGCATGACAATGACGCAAAAAATCCTTGCCGCCCACGCGGGGGTAGACCGCGTTTCGGCAGGGCAGTTGATTGAAGTGAATTTGGATTTGGTGATGGGCAATGATGTGACCTCGCCCGTCGCCATTCACGAAATGGAAAGCAAGGGGTTTTCCTCGGTATTTGACAAAGACAAAATCGCGTTGGTGATGGACCACTTCACCCCCAACAAGGATATTAAATCTGCCGAAAACTGCAAACAGGTACGCACCTTTGCAAAGGAATACGGCATTAAAAATTTCTTCGATGTCGGCAAAATGGGCATTGAGCACGCGCTTCTTCCCGAACAGGGCATTGTGATTTCGGGCGACACCGTTATCGGCGCGGATTCGCACACCTGCACCTACGGCGCACTCGGCGCGTTTTCCACGGGCGTTGGCTCTACGGATATGGCGGCGGGTATGATTTCGGGCAAGGCGTGGTTTAAAGTGCCTTCCGCACTCAAAATTGTCATTACGGGCAATTTCCAAAAGTATGTCAGCGGCAAAGATGTGATTTTACACTTAATCGGCAAAATCGGCGTGGACGGCGCACGGTACCGCTCGCTGGAATTTACGGGCGACGGCATTAAAAATCTTTCAATGGACGACCGTTTCTGCATAGCCAATATGGCGATTGAATGCGGAGCGAAAAACGGTATTTTCCCTGTGGACGAAAAAACACTTGCCTATATGAAGGGCAGAACGGACAGAACCCCCGTCGTTTTCGAAGCGGACGCAGACGCCGAATATGATGAAGTTATTGAAATCAATTTAGACGAACTCAAGCCAACGGTTTCGTTCCCGCATTTGCCGGAGAATACCCACACGGTAGACGAGATTGACGAAATCAAGATTGACCAAGTGGTTATCGGCTCGTGCACCAACGGCAGAATTGAGGATATGCGTGCGGCGGCGTCCGTGTTAAAAGGCAGAAAAGTCGCAGACGGTGTGCGCTGTATCGTCATTCCCGCGACGCAGACCGTGTATATGCAGTGCATTGACGAGGGGCTTGCCAAAATTTTTGTCGAGGCGGGCGCGATTGTTTCCACCCCGACCTGCGGACCGTGTCTCGGTGGGCATATGGGTATTTTGGCGGCGGGTGAACGCGCCGTTTCCACCACCAACCGCAATTTCGTCGGGCGTATGGGGCACCCCACCAGTGAAGTGTACCTCGCGTCTCCCTTTGTGGCGGCGGCTTCCGCTGTGACGGGCAAAATTTCCTGCCCGTGCGAACTCGACTGAGAAAGGACGGCAACACAATGAAAATTCAAGGCAAAGTACATAAATACGGTGACCATGTGGACACCGATGTGATTATTCCTGCACGCTATCTCAACACCGCAAAGCCCGAAGAATTGGCGGCGCATTGTATGGAAGATATTGACAAGGAGTTTGTCAACAAGGTACATACAGGCGATATTATGGTGGCAGGTGTCAACTTCGGCTGCGGCTCTTCGCGGGAGCATGCACCGATTGCGATTAAAGCGTCGGGCGTTTCGTGCGTGATTGCCAAAAACTTCGCGCGTATTTTCTACCGCAACGCGTTAAACATCGGTTTGCCGATTTTGGAGTGTCCCGAAGCGGGGGACGAAATCCAAAGCGGCGATGAGGTCGCGGTGGATTTTGACAGTGGCGTGATTACAAATCTCACAACCGGGAAATCCTATAAAGCGGAGCCGTTTCCGCCGTTTATTCAAAATATTATTCAAAAAGGCGGGCTGCTCGCATCGCTCAAATAAAAATCCGAAAATACCATTCGAGCGCGCGGTTTCGAATGGTATTTTTTACAAACGATTTTTGGTTTGTTCACAACCTATTTGCAATTTCTCGATAAACTTTTAAATATAAACTCGCTTTATGCGGCGAAAGGGTGGTAGAAATGCCAAACGAAAAAATTTTAGTGGTAGACGACGACTCCAATATTTGTGAGCTCTTGCGGCTGTATCTTGAGAAAGAGGGCTATGCTGTCAAAATCGTTAACGACGGGGTGTCGGCGGTCAATGCCTTTAAGCAGGAAAGTCCCGATTTGATGATTCTCGACATCATGCTGCCGAAATTGGACGGCTGGCAGGTTTGCCGTGAGGTGCGTAAATTCTCAGACAAGCCGATTATTATGTTGACCGCCAAGGGCGAGACCTTTGACAAGGTTTTGGGGTTGGAGCTCGGTGCAGACGACTATATGACCAAGCCGTTTGATACGAAAGAAATGGTTGCTCGCATCAAGGCGGTTTTACGCCGCACGGGCGCCGCGGCTGCCGCCGATGCCGTAAAAGAAGTCAATTTTGAAAATCTGTCGGTGAATTTGACCAATTATGAAATGAAGGTCAAGGGCGTGCCGGTGGATACCCCACCCAAAGAGCTGGAGCTCATTTATCATCTTGCCTCCAACCCGAACCGCGTGTTTACGCGCGACCAGTTGCTGGACGAGGTTTGGGGCTTTGATTATTACGGCGATTCGCGTACGGTCGATGTGCATGTCAAACGCTTGCGTGAAAAATTAGAGGGCGTTTCCGACAAATGGGAGCTGAAAACCGTTTGGGGCGTCGGCTATAAATTTGAAACGAAGGAATAAAAAGCGATGCGAGAGAGCAAGCTGAAAACGCTGGCAAAACGCGCCGTGCACAAATTCAGTCACCAGTCGCTGTTTGTGAAATATTTTACTGTATTCAGTCTAACGGTGTTTACCTGTTTTTTGGTTTTAGGGTTGACGCTCGGCGTATTTGTTATCAATTACTGGACAAATCAAAAAACCGTTTTGCTGAAAGAAAACGCCCGAACCGTAGCAACCTCCACCGCAGAGGTGCTCGGCTCTTGGCTGCGGGACAATCCACAGGGCTCTGTGGTATTTATTTGCAACAATTTGACGACGGTTTCCGAAGCAATTGACGCAGATGTGTTTATGTGCGATCCGAACGGCAAGGTGATTTTGTGTAAGGAGCTTTTATCCAATGACTATGAAATTGCCGGAAACGGGCAATGCAGTATCCATGATACCTACCAAATTCCGCAGGAGATTTTGGAAAAAGTCTCGGACAATGGATATTACGAGCGCGGCAAATTAGGAGATATGTTTGATACAACGCATTTGATTGCGGCGCAGCGCGTAAAGGTGAATGGGCAGATTGCAGGCTATATATTTGCCGTCGAGCCGATTAGTATGAGCTTTAAAGGCTACGTGCTGGATATCATACGTATGTTCCTGTTTGCATCGCTAATGGCGCTTGCCATCGGGTTTATCATTATTTATCTGTTCACGGTGAACTTAATTCGTCCTTTAAAGGAAATGTCTAAGGCGACGAAGGCTTATGCAACAGGCGATTTCAGTCCGCGTGTGACGGTCAGCGGCAGTGACGAGTTAGCAGAGCTTACTTCGGCGTTTAACCGTATGGCAAGCTCGCTTGCCACACAGGAAAGCTCCCGCCGCAATTTTGTCGCCAACGTTTCACACGAATTAAAAACCCCGATGACGACCATCGGCGGCTTTATCGACGGCATTTTGGACGGCACGATTCCACCGGAAAAGGAGAAGCACTATTTAGAAATTGTGTCGAGTGAGACCAAACGGCTTTCGCGGTTGGTGACAGCAATGCTGAATATGTCCAAAATTGAAGCGGGCGAGCTGCGTTTGCAGCCGAAAGCCTTTGACTTGTGTCAGGAAATTTTCAATACAATGCTCAATTTTGAACAACTGATTGAGAAAAAGCATATTGACATTCAGGGCTTAGACGCGCTTGCACCCACCGTGATTCATGCAGACCGCGATATGCTGCATCAGGTTATTTATAATTTGGTAGACAATGCCGTGAAATTTACGGAGAACGGCGTGATTTTTGTAAGCGTGCGGCAAGACGCACAAAATACGACCGTAGCCATTCGCAATACCGGTACCTCCGGCATTTCTTCAGAGGAGTTGTCGCGCATATTCGAGCGGTTTTACAAGGTGGATAAATCCCGCAGTTATGATACCAAAGGTGCGGGCTTAGGCTTATACATTTGCAAAACCATTATTGAGATGCACGGCGGTACGATTCAGGCGCGCAGCGACGGCAATGATTTTGTGGAATTTTCGTTTACCATTCCAAACGAGCAGCCGATGCCCGAATCTTGATTTCTTTACAATTTTTTCAAAAAACTTCAAGTACCGTTAATATCCAGTTAACAAGCGTTTTTTATGATGAGTATAAAGATAATTCGTACGGAGGGCGTTCTTGATGAACGAAGAATTTGATAGACAGCCATTTGCTGATTCGACAGCGCAAAATACCGCCGAACAGTCGGGCACGCAGGCACCGCCCGTAAACGGTGCACAGTATACAGAAAACGGTGCACAGCCGAATTACGGCTATCCGTATTCCAATACAACGCAGTATTCCCCAAATGCACAGCAACCGTCTTATGCGAATAGCTATTACCGCAGCGGTCCCATGGGGCAGAACGGTGCAAATCCGAATTATGTGTATTACGGTACGCCGCAGTCGCAAAAAGAGAAAAAGAAAATCGACCCGAACGGCTCCAAGCACAAGAAAAAAGGGTTGGCAGTTTTCTTTGCAGTCGTTGCCGTCTGTTTAGTCGGTGCGGTGGTTGCTGCAGCGATTGCGTTCTCTAAAGACGGAAGCACGCCGCAGAAAATCGGTGCGGAAAATGCACCGTCTGCAATCATTCAGGAAACCCCGACAGCTTCGTCTACCGGTACGAACGGTGAACTGACCGCAAAAGGCGTGTACGAAAAGGTCAAGGAAAGCTCTGTTGGTATTTTGGTATACAGCAGCAGCGCATACAGCAATACCGCGCTTGCGGGCGAGGGTTCAGGTGTGATTATCGGCGAAGACCCGACCGGCACATATACCTATATTGTAACTTGTGCGCATGTGATTAACGACGGCGGCACGGTAAAAGTGCAGCTATATGACGAAACACAATACGATGCAACCGTAGTCGGATATGATTCGAGAACGGATATCGGCGTTTTGCGCATTCGCGCAACCGGGCTTTCAGCGGCAGAACTCGGCGATTCCGATAGCCTTTCCGTCGGTGAAACAGTATATGCTATCGGCAACCCCGGCGGCGTGGCGTTTGCAGGCTCGTTTACCAACGGTATCGTTTCAGCAATTTCCCGTCCCGTAGACAGTGAAATCGGTTATAAAATGCTTTGTATTCAGCATACTGCGGCAATTAACCCCGGGAACTCCGGCGGCGCGCTGGTCAATGCGTACGGGCAGGTCATCGGCATCAATTCGTCTAAAATTGCCAGTACGGAATATGAGGGGATGGGCTTTGCCGTACCGAGTACGACCGTCAAAGAGGTCTTCGATGAAATCGTGCAAAACGGCTATGTCACCAACCGCGCTAAGCTGGGAATTAACTACTTTCCGGCTTCCTCAAACCAAATGTACAGTATGATTGTGGGGGCAAACCATCTGCCCTCCGGTACGCTGGTGATTCAGTCGATTAACACCGACAGCGCGTTGGTCAACACAGACGTACAGCCCGGGGATATGATTATTAAAGCGAACGGGCTGGAACTGGACAGTTCCGACTTGTTAGCGGACATGATTGAGGATGCCTCGGTTGGGGACGAAATCACCTTAACAATTTGCCGAGTTGATACCAAAAATAACTATTCTGTTTCTGAATTTGAGGTCACGGTTCGGTTGGTGGAGGACAAGGGAAGCAGTTCGGAAGTGACCACCCAAAGCAGTTATTATAATCCGTTCGGCGCATACGGCTACGGCAACTAATAAGTTGCCGCAAGCGGGGTGTAAAGGCCTTTGCATCTGCGCAGAAAGGATATTTATCATATAAAAAAGTGGAGCGTTGGCATATTTTGTCGGCGCTTCGTCAATTTTCATGAAAAGAACGGCATTGATTTTCCGCGTGTTTCGTATTATGATAATACAAGAATTTTTGAATAGGAGTGACAGTATGTTTTATGAAAGTTCAATGCGGGAATTAAAGGAATCCCCTGTTAAAATGATTGCAGATGATTGGGCGCTGCTCACGGCGGGCACCGAGGAAGATTTTAACACGATGACCGTCAGTTGGGGCGGGGTAGGCGAGCTTTGGAGTCGCGATGTGGTGTTTGTGTTTGTGCGCCCCCAGCGCTACACATACGAGTTTATGGAAAAATACGACCGTTTTACTTTAAGCTTCTTCGGCGGAGAACAGAAAAAAGCACTCGGTATTTGCGGCGCAAAATCCGGCAGAGAGATAGACAAGTGCAAGGAAACGGGGCTTGTTCCCGCCGACGCCTTCGGCGGCGTGACTTTTGAACAGGCGAAAACCGTTTTGGTCTGTAAAAAAATCGCGTTTCAGGATATTGACCCTGCGGGGTTTTTGGACAGTTCTATTATGGATACCTACGCGCTGAAAGACTTCCACAGAATGTATGTCGGCGCGGTGGAAAAAGTGCTGATTTCGGAATAAATCCGTGTAAAATCGCATATTCCAAAGTTTTTTCAAAATATTTTGATTTTTTTGCAAAAAACACTTGCATTCCTTCGGAAACTGTGATATACTCTATCTCGCACTTGAGAGATATGTGCAAAACACAGTTTCTCAAAAGTCGGTGTTTATGACGATGAGGGTCCACCCGTTCCCATTCCGAACACGGTAGTTAAGCTCATTCGTGCCGAAGATACTTGGCTGGAAGCGGCCCGGGAAAATAGGTCGATGCCGACATCTTGAAAGTAGTTCCCCAATAGGGGGGCTATTTTTTTGTCCTTTTTCTGTATACAAAAAACTGCCCGCACAGCGTACTGTGCGGGCAATTTTGCAATTAGATAGTCAGGGCGGTAATAATGCTGGAATAGAGCTTTACGGGGTCTTCGAGAAAATTATTTTTGACAATTTCCAACTGTAAGCTGTCTGCCACAAATACGGTCAGGCGCATCAGCGCATCGCCCTCGTCGCCCAAAATAAAGGTAACATTGTAGCCGCCGTCAGGCAGTTTTTCCGTTAGAATTTTGTTTTCTCGCTTGTTTTGCGCTAAGGTGAAAAACTTAATCGCTGCATTGACGGCTTTTTCCCGCACGGTTTTCGGCAAGGTGGTCTCCAATAACTCTGCCGAGTTTCTGCCACGGTCGGTTACGGTCAAAATTTCCTCACCGTCCACAATATCGCGGTCAATATTGCCGCTTTTTAACAGCTCGGCAATCGCCTCGTTGACTTCAAAGAAATTTGCAAGCCCGTCGTTTAAAATCGCGTCCACCACTAAAGCTTTCGGCGCGGGTTTGTCTAATGCTTTTAAAAGATAACAAACTAAAAGCCGAATTTCATTGCGGTTGCGAAGTCCGCCGAGTTCAATGCCTGCGTCAAACGCATCAAATTTATCAAATTCCATTTTTAAAACTCCGTTTCCGTCGGTTGTGCCTACTATGTATTGTAGCGGAAAACGGCTATGTTGTCAAATCAACGACTCGCGAATTTCCTGCACTTTTCCGTTTCGGATATATACGCGCGGTACACGCTTGTTGATACCGCAACAAAATTCATAGTTGAAGCTGTATGCGTTGTCGGCGACTTCCTCAACGGTAATGCGTTTGTCACCGTCCGTGCCGACCAAAGTGACCTCGTCGCCTTGTCTGACATTCGGAATATCGGTGACATCGACCATAAATTGGTCCATGCACACTCTGCCGACAATCGGCGCATACTGCCCGTGAATTAACACCTTACCTTTATTCGAAAGCGCGCGCGGATAGCCGTCGCCGTAGCCGACCGGCACGGTGGCAATGACGGTTTTTTCTTTATCCGTTGTATAGGTCGAGCCGTAACTGACGGTAAAGCCCTTACCGACGGTTTTTACGAATGCCACATGGCTTTTTAACTGTAAAGCAGGGTGCAGTTCCAAATTCGCCTTGTTGACTTCTTCGGACGGGTACAGACCGTAGGTCATAATGCCGCTTCGGGTCATATTCAAGAAATTATCGGAAAACTCAATGATACCCGCGCTGTTGCACATATGTTTTATCGGAATGTTGACGCCGCGCGCATCAAGTTTTTGTAC
This sequence comes from Candidatus Fimenecus sp., assembly GCA_051881355.1. Lineage (GTDB taxonomy): Bacteria > Bacillota > Clostridia > Oscillospirales > Acutalibacteraceae > Fimenecus. Next base: position 22,596 of record JBJEPS010000076.1, read on the forward strand.
AAAATCCAAGTATTTTTCCTTTTGACGGTTACACGAGGTTTTGTCTGCCTCGTCCGCACACGCAAAATGTGTGAAAATGCCGTCAATTCGGAGATTCGGCAGGGCGGCGATTTTTGCAATCTCCGCAAGGCTTTCTTCAGTCGGCTGCATACCGATTCTGCCCATGCCCGTGTCGAGCTTAATATGAATTTTGACAGTTTTGGAAAGGGAAACCGCCTTTTCAGACAGTGCTTTCGCGGTTTCGTACTGAAATACCGCGTGCATAATGTCGTTTTCAATCAACATTTCATAATCAGCAGGAAACACATAGCCCAAAATCAAAATGGGATTTTCTATACCTGCACGGCGCAGTTGTACCGCCTCTTGCACGGTGGCGACGCCGAATGCGTAAGTTCCGATTTCATTTAATGCCTTTGCCACGGGCTCAGCGCCGTGTCCGTATGCATCGGTTTTAATAATTGCCATCATTTTGGTATCTTTGCCGACTTTATCCATTGCGTTTTGAATGTTTTGGCAAATCGCGTCTAAATTTACTTCGGCATAGACGCGGGCGGGGAGTTCCATATACAGACCTTCTTTATCTAAAATCATACAATTTGCGCAAGCGGCGCGATTTCAATGTTTTCCGCACGTAACGCGGCACGGATTTTTTCAACAAACGCCAGCGCTTTTTCGCCGTCGCCGTGTACGCAAACAGAATTTGCCTCAATTTCGATTTCTTCACCTGTCAAGGCTTTTACCTTGCCATACTTTACCATGCCGATAACGCGAGCAATCGCCTCATCCTCGTCGGTAATCATCGCGCCTGCCTTTGTACGGGCGACCAACGAGCCGTCCGCCTCATAGGCGCGGTCGGCAAAGACCTCTTTCGCACAGCGCAAGCCGATGTCCGCGGCGGCTTTGAGCATCTGACTGCCCGAAAGACCGAGTAAAATCAATTTATCGTCTACCTCGGCAATGCCCTCGCAAATCGCGCGGGAAAGCGCGTAATCCTTACCCGCCATATTGTAGAGTGCACCATGGGGTTTCACGTGCTGTAAAGGTATCCCCCTTGCCTTGCAAAATGCCCACAGCGCGCCGAGTTGGTATTGCACATACGCCTTTGCCTCGGCGGGGCTTGCGTTTAGATTGCGCCGTCCAAATCCCATTAAATCGGGAAAGCCCGGGTGCGCGCCCGCGGCAACACCGTTTTCTTTTAAAATGGAAACGGTTTTTTCCATCACCACAGGGTCGGAGGCGTGAAACCCGCACGCCACATTGGCAGAGGAAATATATTTGGCAACTTCGCTGTCCAGCCCGATGGTATACGCGCCGAAGCTTTCGCCCATATCACAGTTTAAATCAACTTTTAACAAAAGAATCGCTCCTTTTCAGAACTTCAAATCGGCATTTTTCACATCGGTAATCAACATATGCCCCGGTGCGTGGGTGATGCAAAATGCGGGCTTGGAGTGCATCACAATCGACTGCGGTGTAACGCCGCACGCCCAAAATACAGGCGTTTCGCCCGGGTTTATGGTGACTGCCTCGCCGAAATCGGGCTTGTTGATGTCTTTTATTCCGATTGCCTCGGGATTGCCGATGTGCACGGGCGTGCCGTGTACGCGCGGCATAGAGGCGGTGATGTTAACTGATTTCACAATTTGGTCATAGGGGAGCGGACGCATACTGACCACCATATTGCCCGAAAAAACGCCTGCCGGCTCACACGGAATGTTTGTCAAATACATCGGTACGTTTTTGCCTTCTTCAATGTGTCGCACCGAAACGCCCGACTCCAACAGTTCCGCCTCAAACGAAAAGGAACAGCCGATTAAAAACGCCACCAAATCGTCGCGCCAAAATTTCTCCACATTTTCATATTCGCCCACAAGCTCGCCGTGCTCATAAATGCGGTATTTCGGAATGTCCGACGCAATGTTGCAGTCCTTTGCAATTTTCTTTAAATACGGATTGCCGACGTCCGATACCTCTAAAATCGGGCAGGGCTTGGGGTTGCGTTGTGCAAACAGCAAAAAGTCATATGCCAACTCTTTCGGGAGCACGGCAAGGTTTGCCTGCGCATAGCCTAAGCACATTCCAGAGGTTTGCCCCGTAATTTCACCCGTGCGGATTTTTTGGCGTACCTCGTAGGGGGAAGTATGTTCATAAATATTCATCCGATTAAGTCCTCTCCGTAATGTAGTAATAAGGTTTCAAACTGCTGTTGCTCCTGCTTGACAAGTTTTTCGGCGTTTTTTGCCGAAATCGCCGTAAAATGTACCGTGTCGCCGGGCTTTTTTTGCACTAAGCGCGGCAAATCCACCGTAATGACTGTGGCAATCTTTGCATAGCCGCCTGTGGTTTGGCGGTCGGCAAGCATTACAATCGGCGTGCCCTTCGGCGGCACTTGAATACTGCCGAACACGATGCCGTCTGAAATAATATCCACTTTATCCTTGTATTCGATTTTCTCGCCGTCCAATTTACAGCCCATACGGTCGGTTTGCTCGGTAACGCGGTAAGGGGCGGATAAAAAGGTGTTGATGCCGTTTTGTGTAAAATAATCGTCTTGCGGACCGAGTACCACGCGAATCGGCGCTTCATCGCCGTAGTGCTCTGCGGGCAGATGGTGCACGCGCAAATCGCCCAATTCGTCCAATGGCTTTCGAAACGGCAGAATATCGCCCGACTTGAGCTTGCGTCCGTTCAATCCACCGAGCGCGCATTTGAGATTTGTGGAACGGCTGCCGAGCACCTGCGGCACATCAATGCCGCCCGCAAAGGCAATATAGGTATACATACCGTCTTTTGCCGCCCCGAATGTGAGCGTATCGCCCTCTCGCACAAAAATGGTTTCGTACATCGGCGCGGGTACACCCTCTATTGTTGCGCCCATATCCGCGCCCGTAATCGCAATGTAGTTGGATTCTAAAAAGGTGAAACTGCCGCCGAACATGGACATTTCTAAAACCGCCTCGTCAGTGTAGTTGCCCACGAGGAAGTTTCCCAAACGATAGGCGCGGCGGTCCATTACGCCCGAAACATTAAAGCCCTTTGCCTGAAAGCCCGTTCTGCCGCCGTCCTGCACGGTGGTCAGCACCCCGGGTTTTATGACGCGAATGCTCATTTCTCTGCACCTCCCGTCACCTTGCAAACATAGGTGCCCTTTTGCACCTGCTGTTCAATTTCACGGTATTCGGCTTCCGAAACGGCAACAAAACGGATATATTCGCCTGCCGAAAACAGCACGGGCGGGGTGCGGGAATTGTCATAGGGGCGCACGGGTGTTGTGCCGATCAGCCGCCAGCCTCCGGGGGAGGCAAGCGGATAAATCCCCGTCTGCTCGCCGCCTATCCCTACCGCGCCTGCGTGGATTTTGGTGCGGGGCGTTTCCAGCCGCGGGCAGGCGATTCGTTGGTCCATGCCCCCCAAATACACAAAGCCCGGCAAAAAGCCGAGCATAAAAATGCGGTAATCGGTGCCGGTATGAATTTTGATGACCTCTTCTTCGGTAAGTCCTGCATGCGCCGCAACATCTTTCAAATCTTCGCCGTATGCTCCACCGTACAGCACGGGAATTTCGACAATTTTTTTGCCGCTGTCGGCAGAAACCGAAAGCCCCTTGCAGAGCTTTAACAGCTTTCTTTGCAACCGCTCACCCGAGAGCACGGACGGGTCGTAAAACACGGTTAACGAGCGAAACGTCGGTACGGTTTCGGTCACACCGATGATATGCTTTTGCCGCACGGCGGCGTCGAGCGCGTGCACGCGTGCGTTAATGTTTTCCGCAATTTCCCGCCCGAATTCCACGACCAGCGCGCTGTCACCCGCGTGTAAAATCAAAGGCTCTTGCATAAAAATACCTCATAAAGCCGGGCGAATTACTGCCCATCAAAAAAGCCGAGCGCCAGTGTGCGGTCAAACCAGTTTTTGCATCTGACTTCCAGCTTTGGCGCGTATTTAATGCACTCGCGCATCAGTGTGACAATCGTCATATTGGTCTGTAAATCAAACCCGTCAATGGCAGGAATCGTCCAGCCGTACATATCGACCATACCGCTTTTCGCCGCGGTGGTCAGCACTTCTTTTTCCAGGTCTGCATCGTGCATAATGTCCATGTCGCCTAAAAGATAGGCTATGGCGGCAATCATACCGTAACAGCCCCAGTCCGACACTGTGGCGGTGATGATGTTGTCCGCCGCGACGCGTGTGGCAATACCGCCACCGCACCCGCAAACGCAAGTGCCCTTGGCACTGCCGGGAATGTATTTGTCTAAATGGTCGATAATCGCGCCCATGCCGAGCTCATTGCCGAGGTCGCCGATAGCGATGTTTAAAACACCAGCCTGCTGTAATTTCTCAAACAAAATGTCCGCTTTTGCCTCTAAGGGCGTTGTGCATTTGCCGACCGCGTTGTGGAATTCCCCGACGCGGTTTTCGCCTGGGAATTCATTGGCAATCACCGCCGTGGGGAAGCCTTTTTCAAGCAGTGCGTTTGCCTGCGCTTCGGCTTTGGATTTGTCTTTTGTAAAAGGGAATACAGCCATAGAGACGGGATTTGCTTTTAAGTCCTCCATCGTGAAGTACAGATGCAACCCAATCACGCGGGCAATGTTTTTAACCGCCTCCACATTTTCTTCTTGGCAAATGATAACGGGCTTGACGTTAAACGCCAAAACCAATGCGCGCGCAAGGAGCATTGTGCTGACAATGCCGTCGGTTTCGGCGGCTTTGTTGTCAAGCAGTACGAATCCGGTCATCAAATAGACAAGGTCGCCTTCTTTTAAGGTGCTGCACAATAGCTTCGCGGCGTGCATCGTCATCGGCTCATCCGTGAATTTCCGCGCCCCTGCATACAAAATGCGGCAAACACCGTAGCCGCGCGGGTCTAAGTTTGCAAGCGCATCCAAATTTTCACCGATATTGAAATCGGTCAGTTCCTTTTGCGTCATTTCGGATTTCCTCCTGCGATGCTGTTTATTTCACAGCGGTTTCTTTATGTAAGCGCTCGAGATATGCGTCCTGCAAAATCTTGATGATTTCGGGCGCTTTGCCGCCGACGGGTTTTCCGTCTAATTCGCAGGCGGGCATGCATAAAGCCCCCGAGGACGAAACGATGATTTCGTCCGCCGCACGCAAATCGTCCATGGTGTAGTCGCGCTCCTCCACGGGGATGCCCTTTTCTTTGCAGATTTCGATTAAGTGTTTGCGGGTAATGCCCGGTAACACAAGGTTGTCAAGCTGATGGGTGATGAATTTTCCGTCTTTAATAATCGACACATTGGAGTGCGCGCATTCCGTAACCAAATCGCCGCGGTGGAATATGGTTTCCTGACAGCCTGCCTCTTTGGCGCGCTGACTCGCCAGTACGCTCGGAATGAGGTTTAAGGTTTTGACATTGCAGTGGTAAAAACGGGTGTCCTCCATAGAAATCAGTTTATAGCGCTGACTCAAATCTTTCATCGGGCAGGGCAGGCAGTAAATCAGCAAATTGCTTTTGCCCTCGGGGAAAATGTGGTTGCGAATTCCTGAGCCGCGGGTGCACTGCCAATAGACAAACTGGTCGGGGTCATCGACCTGCTTTACGCAATCGTACAGCACTTTTTTCAGTTCCTCGCGTTCCATCGGCGCGGGGATTTCAAGTAAGCGGCAGCTGTTATAAAAACGGTCTAAATGGTCTTCAATCGCAAAAATGATGTGGTTGACGGAATAGGTCGCGTCATACACACCGTCGCCGAAATAGACACTGCGGTCGCCCATGGGAATGGTCATTTCCTCAATAAGCCCTGTTTTGCCGTTGTAATAGCCGATATTTTCCATAAGAGATAGCCTCCAAAAATAAAATTCCAAAATAAAAAGCTAAGCCGTTTTCATTTTTGCCCGCCGTTGCACAGAAATAAAATACAGCCTAACTCCAAATCGTTTTTATTATAGTATTCCGAAAAAAATGTGTCAACCTAAAAATATGCAAAAAAGGTAGAATTTGTGCATTTTTTTACGGAAAAAACCTTGATTTTCCGGTGTTTTCGGTGAATCTGTATTCACTTTCCGGTGAATGGAAATTCGCTTTTAGCCTTGTTTCATCGTCAGGCTGATGCGTCCTTTCTTTTCGTCCACCGAGAGCACGCGTACCTTGACGGTTTCCCCGACTTTTAAGACCTCGCTCGGATGTTTAATAAAGCGGTCGCAAATCTGCGAAATGTGCACAAGTCCGTCTTGGTGCACACCGATGTCCACAAACGCGCCGAAGTCAATCACATTGCGCACCGTACCGATAAGCTCCATGCCGGGCTTTAAATCTTTCATTTCGAGTACGTCGGTGCGAAGTAGGGGCGCGGGGAGCTCGTCGCGCGGGTCGCGCCCTGGCTTTTGCAGTTCCGAAACAATATCCGAAAGCGTCGGAACGCCGACCGCAATTTCCTTTGCCAATTTTTCTTCTCCGAACGCCGAAACACGCGCGGAAAGGGTAGAAAGCGCGGGCGTACCGATGTCTTTTTCGGAAAAACCGAGTACAGAAAGCAACGCCTTTGCCGCCGCGTAGCTTTCGGGGTGCACGGCGGTCGCGTCTAAGGGATTTTGTCCGTCGGAAATGCGCAAAAAGCCTGCGCATTGCTCAAACGTTTTCGGTCCTAATTTCGGGACTTTTTTCAACTGCGCGCGGCTTTCAAACCGCCCGTTTTCCTCGCGGAAGGCGACAATGTTTTTTGCAATTGCACCGGAAATGCCCGAAATATGCTGTAACAGCGGCGCGGAGGCGGTGTTTAAATCCGCGCCCACGGCATTGACGCACGATTCTACCACGAAATCAAGCTCTGCCGCCAATTCCTTTTGCGGCATATCGTGTTGGTATTGCCCGACGCCTATGGCTTTCGGCTCGATTTTCACAAGCTCCGCCAACGGGTCTTGCAAGCGCCGCGCAATGCTGACGGCACTGCGAAGCGTTAAGTCGAATTGCGGAAATTCCTCGGCGGCGAGCTTGCTTGCGGAGTAAACGCTTGCACCCGCCTCGCTGACCACCATATATGAAACTTTTGCATCGACGGTTTTCAATAAGTCGCTGACAAAAATTTCAGTTTCTTTACTTGCCGTGCCGTTACCGATAGAAATGACTTCCACGCCGTATTTTTGTATAAAGTATTTCACCTTTTCGGCGGCGGCGCTTTTCTGTGCGTCGGAATGGGTGATATAGAGCACGCCTGTATCTAAAACCTTACCCGTGCCGTCTACTACCGCGGCTTTACAGCCCGTGCGGTAGCCCGGGTCAAGCCCCAAAGTGACCTTGTTCTTGACGGGCGGCTGCATCAACAATTCGTGCAAATTCAACCCGAAATTGCGAATCGCCCCTGCCGCCGCGCGCTCGGTGAGCGCGCTTCTCGTTTCGCGCGCGATAGACGGTGCCAAAAGGCGCGTATATGCGTCGGCGCAAACCTCTTTTAAAATCGGCGCGCAAGGGGAACGGAGATTTTTGAGTGTTTCACTTTCTGTCACACGCAGGGCTTTTTCCTCGTCCATACTGACGCTGACTTTCAAAAATTCCTCTTTTTCGCCGCGGTCGAGCGCCAAAATGCGGTGGTCGGGGATTTTGGAAACAGGTTCGCTGTAATCATAATATGCCGTGTATACGCTGTCTTTGTCTTTCTCTGCGGCTTTCGACGAAATGAGACCGGTTACCGCATATAAATTGCGAAGGCGACGGCGAATATCGGCATTGTCCGACACGCGCTCCGCCAAAATATCCTTTGCGCCCTGCAACGCTTCATCTGCCGTGGCAACCCCTTTCTCGTTGTCAATATATTTTTCTGCTTCCGAAAACGGGTCGGCGGCAGCTTCCTGTGCAAACAGATAATCCGCAAGCGGCTCCAAGCCTTTTTCTTTGGCAACCGTGGCGCGCGTGCGGCGTTTCGGGCGAAACGGGCGGTAAATATCCTCTAATTCCGACAGAATTTTTGCGTTTTCAAGCGCGGCTTCGATTTCGTCGGTCATTTGCCCCAAATCTGTAATGGCAGCACGGATTTCCGCTTTGCGCGCGTCAAAATTGCGTAAATAGTCGAGCCGTTCCAACAGGTTGTGAATGGTTTGGTCGTCGAGCGCGCCGTGTGCTTCTTTGCGGTAGCGCGCAATAAACGGGACGGTACAGCCCTCGTCATACAGCCCAACCACCGCCGCCACTTGCCACGACTGTAAATTGAATTCCTGCGAAAGGGTTTGCGTAATTTCCATTTTGTTCTCCTAAAAACTTATAAACATTCCGAAACATTGCCGTCGCCGGTCAAAATGTTAAAATACAGTTCCTTTTCCGCGCCGTTTTCCGAAAAACGCAGGCGAATACGCTCGCTGTCCGCATATTGCGCCGAAAGTACCTTGTAGTTTTTATCTGCGAAAAAGTTTTTCAAATACCCAACGGTTTCGGCGTTATAGTCGCCCGCATTGTCCGAAACAAACAGCACATTGCCGCACACGGCGTTCACCTTACCGAGCAATAATTTCTGCTGTAAGGTGTATTTTAAATTGTTGTCGCGCAAAAAGAATACATCGGGGTCACAGGCAAACGCCCTGCCGTCCAAATGGTTGCGGAAAATCGCGTTGTTGATTGCATTTTGCGACGAGGGGATTTCGGGATTGACGCCGAGCTTGTTGGGAATTTGCGGTTTGAATACCTTATTGGCATCACAACCGATACGGCACGCGTCAAAAATACCCATACACGCGCCGAGCGGCACACCGCAGCCGAGAATACGCTTGTCATAGCACAGCTCGCGCAACAAATCGACCGCGTCGCACATAATCTCACCGCGGGTTTTGCCCGCGCGCGGTTGCATACATTGGCTGTAAAGAAAGTCGAGTTTCACCAAATCAAAGCCCCAATCGAGCAGCACCGTGTCAAAGACTTGCTTTAAATGCGCGCGAAATTCCGCGTTGTAAATGTCAAAGGTATAGGCGCCGCCCCAACCGACACAACCGAGTAAGGGTTTGCCGTTGCGGTTATCGCGGATCACCCAATCGGGGTGTTCTTTTAAAATCCGCGAACTGCGCTGGGCGTTAAAGGGCGCGAGCCACAGCCCCGCCTTGTAGCCTTTGTCGTGGATTTTCTCTGCGATATACCCCATGCCGTGCGGGAATTTTTTTGCGTCGGGCGTAAGCCAGTCGCCGACGGCGGACTCATACCCGTCGTCTACCTGAAAAATGTTTACTGCGTCTTTGGCACAGTCCAGCCCCGCCAAATCGCGCAAAATGATGTGTTCGTTAATTTTCTGAAAATAATTGTACCACGAGGTATAGCCTGCAAGACGGGGAATATCCGGCTTTTTGACGCCGACAAAGTCGAAAAAATAACGGTCGAAAACGCTGTCAAATTCGCCGGAAATTTCGGCAATGCGGAATACCTCGTATACTTGCCCGCTGGTAAGATGCAAGCCCTCTATGTCTTTCTGCAAGGTAAATACGCCGTTTTGCATATCGGCAACAAACACCGTAAAGCCCTGCCGTTCGCTTTTGGAGCCGTACAGCGTGATTTCACGGCTGTCGCGTTTCCGGAAATAGCAGTAGGTGTACGAATGAAATACGCCCTTGCCGCCTGCGGGGGCAAAGAGATGGTCGCCCGAGGTGGCGGCTAAATCCGTGGTCAAGCGTGAAATGTGCGCAAGACGCGTCACCGTGGGGGCGGTGTCGTCTTTTCCGTATTCGCGTGAGGTCGTCCACGATTGATAGCCGTTGGCAAAGAACAAATCCTCCGCCCCAAAATCCATCGGGCACGAAAGGGAAAGGGACGAAAAATCCAAATCCGTTTTCGCGGTCAGTACCGCGCGGATTTCCCCGCCCGTCTCCGTAATATCGAGCGAAAAACCGTCATTGTCAAATTGCGTGGTTTCGCACAAAGTACCGTTTTTCCGAAAAGCTGATTGTAAAGTAAACATATCTCTGTCCTCCGAAGTTGTAGTGGGGGATTTTGCCGATAGAAATATCATACCAAATTTTGTTACAAAATACCATAGGTATTTTGTTGGATACGGTGAGGAATCGTTCTTGTACAAAATACAGAAATGCTATGTCATCCTGAGCGAAGCGAAGAATCTCTTCTGTAAAGAAAATCGGATTTTAAAGAGATTCTTCGCCTGACGGCTCAGAATGACAAATCTACGAGTGGATGTAGTGTGTTTTCCCTACGCATAACGCAAAAAACCGCCGACACGCTTTTACCGTATCGGCGGGATATGGGTTTTGCTATGTATGCTTGGACAGGAATTCTCGTCATTCAAATTTATCGCAAATGGCGTGAATTTGGTCAGCAAGGCGCGCCAAATCCTTATTGGCTCTGCCGCGGCTGGTTGCCACCAACCGCTGTAACCGTGCGAGCGCGGCGGTTAGGCGGTCATACACCGCGTTCGAACGCTGTCTGCCCTCGGTTTCCTTGCGGATTTTGACAATCTTCCCTTTGGCAAGACAAATGCCGTCCGCCAAATCGTAACAGTCGCCGCTGTACGGCGCGACGGCGTGAAAACAGCAGGTTTCCTGTATGCTTTCGGCAAAGCTGTCGCAAACCGTGTCATTGCCGTGATTGACAAACACGGTTTCGGGCGGCGTTTGCAGATTTTGAAGCCACGAAAGAAGCATATCGCGGTCGGCGTGCCCGCTGATGCCCGAAAGCGTTGCAATGCGCGCATGTACCGCCACATCTTCCCCGAACAATTTCACATACGGCGCGCCGTCTAAGAGCTTTCTGCCGATGGTGCCCTCGGTTTGATACCCGACGAACAAAATCGTGCTGTCCGCCCGCCAAAGATTGTGTTTCAAATGGTGGCGGATACGCCCTGCCTCGCACATACCCGAAGCGGACAAAATCACCTTTGGGGTTTTGTCAAAGTTAATCATTTTGGAGTCGTCCGAGGTCACCGACAGTTTTAAATCAGGGAAACAGATTGGATTGATCCCTTTTTCAAGCAGCGCAAGGGTTTCGTCATCATAGTATTCGGTCATATCGACCGAATAAATATTGGTTGCCTCCACTGCCAAGGGACTGTCCACATACACGGGGAAGCGGTCGTGATTTTTGATTAAGTTTTCGGCTTTGATGGTGCGCAAAAGGTACAATAATTCCTGCGTTCTGCCGACGGCAAACGAGGGAATAACCACATTGCCGCCGCGGTCAAGGGTTTCCTGAATGACAGCGGTCAGCTGCTCCACATAATCGGGGCGCTTGCCGTGCAAACGGTCGCCGTAGGTGGACTCAATCACCACATAATCGGCGGCGGTGGGCGGCACGGGATTGCGGATTAACGGACGGTCTATATTGCCGACATCGCCTGAAAACAGCACGGTGCGCGTTGTATCGCCCTCGGTGATTTCTATGGAGATGCTCGCAGACCCTAACAGATGCCCTGCGTCAATAAAATGCACCTTAAATCCCTCGAATGGGTAGAATTCCTCCAAATACCCGTGCGGCTCGAACAGCGTTGCCGTTTTTTCGGCGTCCGCCACGGTGTAAAGCGGCACATATAGGTCATCGCCCGAACGCTTTGCCTTGCGGTTGCGCCACTCGGCTTCAAATTCCTGAATGTGCGCCGAATCGCGCAGCATAATGCCGCACAGCTTACAAGTCGCGCCCGTCGCGTAAATCGGACCTTCGTAGCCTGCCGCGACCAGCGCGGGGAGCTTGCCGGAATGGTCAATATGCGCGTGCGTGACGAATACCGCGTCAATTTCGCCGGGGGCAACGGGCAGTTCGCAGTTTTCGTAAATATCCGCGCCCTGCTCCAGTCCGCAGTCCACCAAAATGTGCTTGCCGCAGGCTTCCAAAAGCGAACACGAGCCGGTAACTTCGTGTGCCGCACCTAAAAATGTCAGCTTCATTATATGCACCCTCTTTTCGGTACTTCCATTGTAGCACGAAACGTAAAAAACGGTGCGCGGAGAAAGCAAAATTCACAAAATTTGTGGCTCTGCACAAGAAACGGCAGATTGCCTTTAGCAATCTGCCGAAAGGATATCAAATACGGCTTTTAGATTTTCATCGGAATACTCGATTTCTGTTGAATACTGCCGCACAAGGTCTAACGCCAGGTCTGTATTGAAACTGGCGTATTTTTTTGCATGCACACGGTACAGCGCCCAAAGCAGCTGCACGCCGTGCGCACAAAAAGCGGTGCGCACCGATAAATTGCCGTCATCAAGTGCACCCGCAAGATGCCGATACAAAAAACAGCAAAGCAAATTTTCAAAAAACGGTTCGCAGTCTTTTGAAAATGACGCAGCAAATTCGTCGGGCGGCAAGGTGCGGAGCTTTTCAAGCACCGTGTCCCAACCGCGGTCGAGGCGTTCCAAAGCAGAGTAGAAATCCACCCAAGCAGCAGGGCTGTTTCGCGGCAAATGCGCACTGCATATATCGAGTATGGTTTGCAACCGCCGTGTCAGCGGCAATCGGCGGTCTTGCGCCATCGAGAATAGCCGCGCACGAAACGCAAAAAACGCGGTTTCCTCAGGCGTGGGGGCATCTGCCTCTCCGTCATCGGAGAGTTGTGTCAGCGCGAACGGTGCGTCATTACACAGCAGCAACCGCGCCGCCGTTTCACAGCAAAGCCCCAGCCCCACCTCGGTGCGGTCGGTAAAGAAATTGCGAAACCGCGGGTGGTCTCGACAAATTTGACAAAGCGCATTTTCACCGAGCGTCAAATAAATGTCACATAGGTTTTGTCCGTTTAAAAACGGACAGCGCTCATTTGCGTCCAAGCGAAACGATGCACAGTCGTCCGTGCCTGCAATATTTTGCCGTAGGCGCACGCCGAATTTCCCCGATTGCGCGCGGTAAAAGGCGAGGGTAGCTTCGTCAATGTCAATTTCCCAGCCGATACAGCAATTGTGTCGGCATTTTTCCGCAATACAGCGAAACGCCTCGTAAATACGCGGTGCAAATACTTTCATAAAACAAGAATTCCTTTCCAAAACGGCAGGGTAGGCAAACCAATGTGCAATCGCATTATACAAAAAGCAAAATTGCATGTCAATCCCGTAAATCAAATCGGAAAGATGATATATTTTTCGGAATGTTGATATTTTTTATTATAAATTTTCGGTACAATTAAGCCAAGAAAAGCAATGAAGGACGGGGAGAAATGTCTTTTTTATTGGTCGTAATTTATATTGTATTTATTTCGTTGGGTCTGCCCGATTCGCTGTTCGGTGTGGCGTGGCCCGTGGTGCATACGGAATTCGGTGTGGCAGAGAGCTTTGCGTCCCTGTACAGCATCATTACGGGCGTGTGCACGGGCGGTGTAAGCTTTTTCGCGGGCAAGGTCTTGCGGCGGTTCGGTACGGCAAAAGTGACATTTGTTTCCATTCTGCTGACCGCCATGGGACTGCTCGGCATCAGCTTTGCCCCTAATCTATTCGTCATGATGCTGTTTTCGGTGATTTTAGGCTACGGTGCGGGTGCGATTGACACGGGTGTCAACAATTTTGTGTCGCTCCATTTCAAGGCGCGGCATATGAATTGGCTCCATTGCTTTTGGGGTGTGGGGGTTACGGTCAGCCCGATGATTATGTCTGCTTTTTTGTCAGGCGAGACGGGCGCGTGGCGAAACGGCTACCGTGTGGTAGCGGCAATGCAGCTTTGTATTGCGTTAATTGTCGCATTTTCTCTGCGCAAATGGATCCGCGTGGAAAAAGCAGGTGTATCTGCCGCGGCAAAAACGCAAGAGCCCGCTGTGCCGAACGAAAAATCTTTTTCGGCACTGCTTCGCACAAAAGGGGCGCTTGTGAGCATTCTCTCGCTGGGGCTGTATTGCAGTATGGAATTTTTAATCGGCACTTGGGGTGCAACTTATCTTGTCAATGCTGTTGCGCTTGCGCCCGATGCGGCGGCAAAGTGGATTTCCGTCTATTTCTGCGGCATTATGCTCGGGCGGCTGATTGCAGGCTTTTTATCCGTCAAGCTCAAAGATGACACCTTGATTTTTCTCGGTATCGGGGTATCGTTTTGCGGAATTTTGGGATTGCTTTTGCCGCTCGGTACGGCGTCGCTTTGCGGACTGTTGCTCATCGGCATCGGTTTCGGACCGATTTTTCCGAGCGTTTTGCATGCCGTACCTGCGCGCTTCGGCAAAGACTATTCGGCGGATATTACGGGTTACCATATGGGCGGCGCGTATGCCGTCGGTTTCGGCGTGCAACTGGCGTTCGGCTTTATCGCATCGGCAACCACATTTAAAATCACGCCGTTTGTACTGTTGGGATTTTGCCTTTGTCTGTTTTTTGCACACACCGCGGCAGTACGCAAAACAGCGCACGAACAACCAAAGGAAAAATAAGACTAAAACAAATCAAAACGTACCGTGCAGAGAATTTTTGCACGGTATATTTTTATAGCATGATGACGCGGATTGGTTTATCTTGTTTTTTGCACTGTTCAATTACGTATTTGGTACCGCGTGATTTTCCGTCCCAAAACGCTAAAACAAAGTCGGCGGCAATGATTTTTAAATTTCGCTTTAACGGCGCACCTTTTTTGTAACGACTGTATTCAGGTAAAAACTCCGTTACTTTCAGTCCGTTTTGCTTTGCATTTGTTTTTGCGCAGGTATCAATTCCTTTTGCGTCGCCTGTAATGATTTCTGTGGTATTGCTTGGAAGATACTCCCTAAAATCCGTTATTTGCAAGCTTCGAGACCCGATAATAGCTATTTTCAATTGTATACACCTCCAAATATAGTATACTTAAATCAAGTATACTAAGCACATGTTATCACAAATTTATCTTAAAATAAACTTAAATTAAGATTTTTGGTGAGAATATGCGAAATAAAAATAATAAGCATTTAGGAATAGAGGTTGACCCCGAACTTCACTATAAATTGCATTATATTGCAAAATATGAAGGCAGAAGTGCTAACGGGCAAATTTTGTATTTGATTCGGAAGTGTATTAAAGAATTTGAGCAGACCGAGGGAGAAATACCTTTTGAACAAGAAGAAAAATAAAATAAAGGAATAAACAAAAAGCGCGCCGTGCGGAGATGTTCTCTCTGCTCGGCGCGCTTTTATGGTGTTCGGGTGGGCGTGGAAACCCACCTCTACATACCAACCGAAAAAGTAGGGGGCGTCGACTCGGCGCCCCGTATAAAATCGTACAAATTCCGCGGGCGAACACAGTTCGAACCTGCTCGAGAATGCATTTGCATTACAGTTGTTCGCGAAATTCTTTCGGCGTTTTACCGCTGAATTTTTTAAACAGTTTCGTAAAGTAATTGACATCATAAATGCCGCAGTGCTGTGCAACGGTCTGCACCTGCAATTTCGTCGTACGCAGTAAAAATACCGCTTGCTCCATGCGCTTTTGCGTGACAAATTCCGTTATGGTTTTGCCGGTTTCTTTTTTGAACAGCGTAGAAAGATAGCTTGCGTTGACGCTTAATAATTTTGCAAGGTGCTTTAAGCTTAAATCCGCCGTCAAATCCGAGTCGATAACCGTTAATACTTTTTGCACAAGCGGGGAATACTGTTTGGTAGAATGTTTGTTTACAAGGGTGCAATAAGCGTATACCATTTCCCGCTGCAGCACATGAAATTCCTCGGGCGATTGCACGCGTTCAATGCGTTTGGCAAAGTCAGAGGAGACGCTGTCAATATAGAACGGATGTACAGAGCCGTATTCCGCGGATTTGCGCAGCAGCGTATTCATAATGATACAGTAATTTTTTGTATTGCGCAGGGTGTCCGTCGTGCGCATTTCCAAAACGGTTTTGGACGCGTTGCAAATCATTTGCTCTGCTTTGTGCGTCATACCCTGTGAGACCGCCTGCATCAAACGGCGTTCGGCATCATAACGCATTTCCAAGCTCTGAATGGCAAGTAGTGCATCGTCATTGCGTTTCGGAAACTGTTCCACAATTTGCAGTAAAGCGTGCTCGGAGAGCGGTGCAGCAGCGGTTTGTACCGTAAAGTTATCCATACCGCCCCAGAGCGTTTCTCCGAGGGTATTCAACAAAGTATCCAGCGTAGTTTCTTCGGATACACAAGGCAAATTGCCGCAATATTTTTCAATTTGTGAAAAGATATGTGTCGGTACATTGTGGCGTTCGGCTTGCTCTAACAAAGCCTGCGCCGTGACTTCTTCGGTAATATACGGACCGCCAATCAAAACGGTTGGTTCCGCTGTGCCGGGTAACAGTATAAAAAAGTACTTGCAGAAAAAACTGTCTTTTGCTTTGTAAACGGTGTTCGGCTGCATATGTGCCCACGGTGCGGAAAATATGCGGTCATAATCTGCTTGCATATGCAAAAACGCGCGAAGTCCGCGGTCAATCGGCTGCACAGCGGACGTTGTTTCGGAGAAGATATGTGTGTCAATTTGAAAATTATGCAGAATTTTTTGAAAAAATGTCAACGCGGCGCGATATTCCACAAAACAACACCTCCGATTTTTAATTTTGTATAAAATCTAATTTTATTATCGTACAATTTTTGGTAAAAAGCAATACAAAACGAAAAAAATACGATAAAAAACAAAAATATTCCTCACAAAAAAACAGATGATTTGTTAAAATAATCACAAAGCCTGTTCGGCATTTCGGAAAAAATTTTCAGGAAAGATGAGGGAAAGTTTTATGGAAAACCAAGCTGTCAGACCTTTCGGCTTTCGAGACAAGTTGGGCTATCTGTTCGGTGACTTCGGCAATGACTTCACATTTATCCTCTCCACGACGATTTTGATGAAGTTCTATACCGACGTCATGGGCGTCAGCGCAGGAGTTGTCGGTACCATTATGATGATTGCCCGTTTTGTGGACGCGTTTACCGATGTCACAATGGGGCGCATCTGTGACCGCCACAAGGGCAACAAAAACGGCAAATTCAAGCCGTGGATTTTAAGAATGTGCGGACCGGTTGCCATCGCTTCGTTCTTGATGTACCAAAGCGGTCTTGCCGGTATGCCGCAATGGGTCAAAATCGGCTATTTGTTTATTACCTACATTCTGTGGGGCTCGGTGTTCTACACCTCTATCAATATTCCTTACGGCTCTATGGCGTCGGCGATTTCCGCAGACCCCGGTGACCGCCAGTCGCTTTCCACTTTCCGCACGATGGGCGGTATGCTTGCAGGTATGGTCATCGGCGTCGGCTTGCCGCTGATTGCTTATGAAAAAAGCGCAGAAACCGGTAAAGAGATTTTGGTCGGCAGCCGCGTAACACTTGCCGCAGGCATTTTCTCGGTGCTTGCTATTGTCTGCTATTTGCTGTGTTACTCTATGGTCACCGAACGCGTCCGTCCGGAGATAACGCCGGATGCATTTGAAAGCAATTCTGTCGGGCAAATGCTTAAAAACGCTGTCAAAAACCGCGCGTTGCTTTCCATTATTGTTGCTTCTGTTCTGATGCTGGTCGCACAGCTTACCATGCAGAATATGGCAGGCTATGTATTCCCCGAATACTACAACAACGCAACGGCACAGTCCGCCGCAACTTTGATGATGATGGTCGGCATGCTGATTGCCGCTGTTGTGGCTAAGCCGGTTGCTAAGAAATTCGGCAAAGCGGAAATCAGCATTGTATCCAATTTGTTTGCCGCCGCAGTTTGCGCCGTGATGTTTGTGGTGCGTCCCCAAAACGTATGGGTATATGTTGCTTTGCAGGCGCTTTGCTGGCTGGGGCTCGGTATGTTTTCTATGGTTTCGTGGGCGCTCATTACCGATGTCATCGATTATTCGGAACTGAAAAACGGTATCCGTGAGGACGGTTCTGTATATGCGCTGTATTCCTTTGCGCGAAAGCTCGGGCAGGCGGTTGCTTCGGGACTTGCAGGCTGGCTGCTGACGGCAATCGGATACAGTGAAACCGCCGCACAGCAAGGTTTGGCGCAGACTGAAAGTGTGTTAAACGGCATTTTCAATATTTCCACGCTTGTACCCGCCGTCGGCTTCTTGGCGCTTGCACTGGTGCTGTGGTTCTGGTATCCGCTCCATAAAAAGCAGGTCGATGCAAATGTCGAGGCACTGAAAGCCAAGCACGAAAACGCAGAAAAATAAAAACAGTTAAAACTGTCGGCGGCAGGTCTGCCGACAGTTTTTTAAAGAGATAAGGAGCGAAAACAAATGAGAAAAGTTTTAAATATCAACCGCAAATGGGCATTCCGCAAGGGCGTGTCCACCGTGCCCGCAGAAGTGCCCGCCGATTGGGATTTTGTAAATCTCCCGCATACTTGGAACGCCATTGACGGACAGGACGGCGGCAACGATTATTACCGCGGCACCTGTATGTATGTGAAAACCCTTGACCGTGAAGAAATCCCCACAGCGGACAGATATTATCTTGAACTGAAAGGTGCAAACTCCTCTGCCGATGTGTATCTGAACGGCGAAAAACTTGCTCACCACGACGGCGGGTATTCCACTTGGCGTGTTGAAATTACCGACGCGCTTCAAAATGGCGCGCAGATTGCCGTGGCGGTGGATAACGCAGAAAACGACCGTGTGTACCCCCAAATGGCGGACTTCACCTTTTACGGCGGACTGTACCGTGATGTAAACCTGATCGCCGTCAGCAATTCCCACTTCGATTTGGAGTATTACGGCGGTCCCGGTATTGCCGTAACACCTACCGTACAAGGCGACAGCGCGTCGGTGGAAATTGAAACCTATCTGACCGACAGCAAAGCAGGGCAGACCGTCAAATACACCGTGTTTGATAAAGAGGGCAACACGGTTGCCACCGCAGAAACCGCGGCAGACAGTCCGAAAGTCACGGTGGAACTTTCCAACGTCCATCTTTGGAACGGCAGAAAAGACCCCTATCTTTACACCGTTGCCGCCGAACTTTGCGCGGGCGGCGAGGTGCTTGACAATATCTCCACCCGTTTCGGTTGCCGCACTTTCAAAATCGACCCGGAAAAAGGCTTCTTCTTAAACGGTGTTTCCTATCCCTTGCGCGGTGTTTCCCGCCATCAGGACCGTTGGGGACTCGGCAACGCGCTTTTGCCCGAACATCACAAAGAGGATATTGAACTGATTTGCGAAATGGGCGCAAACACCATTCGTTTGGCGCACTATCAGCATGACCAATATTTCTATGATTTGTGCGACGAAAAAGGTCTTGTCATTTGGGCGGAAATTCCGTATATTTCAAAGCATATGCCCAACGGTCGCGAAAACACCGTTTCGCAGATGAAAGAATTGATTACGCAGAATTACAACCACCCGTCCATTGTGGTTTGGGGACTTTCCAACGAGATTTCCATGAACGGCTCGGATGCGGATTTGGTGGATAACCACAAAATGCTCAACGATTTGGTACACGAAATGGACAAAACCCGCCTGACTACGGTGGCGGTGGTTTCCATGTGCGATATTCACGATGCATACCTGCAAATCCCCGATGTGCTGTCTTTCAACCACTATTTCGGTTGGTACGGCGGCGACACCTCCATGAACGGTCCGTGGTTTGACAAATTCCACGCCGAATTCCCCAATATCCCCGTTGGCATGAGCGAATACGGCTGTGAGGCGCTGAATTGGCATACCTCCACACCTGCACAGGGCGACTATACCGAGGAATACCAAGCGTATTACCACGAAGAATTGATTAAACAGCTCTTCACAAGAGAGTATATTTGGGCTACGCACGTTTGGAATATGTTTGATTTCGGCGCGGA
>JBJEPS010000077.1:0-10206 GCA_051881355.1 Candidatus Fimenecus sp.
GCTTCATCTTATAGGCAAATGCTTTTTCGCTGGGCAAAATTGTTTCCCTCTGCAAATTAGCATCCACCATTGCAATCACCGCTTCGTCGTCGGACATCTCACGGATGATAACCGGCATTGTTTCAATTCCGAGCACCTGACATGCCGCAAGCCGTCTGTGTCCCGAGATAAGCTCATAGCCGCCGTCAGGCAACGGTCGGGCAAGAGCCGGAGTGATTGCGCCCACCTTGCGGATGCTTTCAATCATTCGCTCCATTTCCTCGTTGTTCTGCACCTTAAAGGGGTGATCCTTGAACGGGTGCAGTTCGGAAAGCGGAATATTCTGCACTCGCTCCAGCTTTGCATCGTCCCGCATTTCCTGCGTGGTGAATAAATCGTCCAGCTTAGGTAACCTGTAAAATGTTCACCATGAATTACCCGCTGTTAATTGAACACATTATTCGTGAGGCAAAGCTGTATCGGAAATATGTAGCAACGCTTGAAAAAACGGGCTATCTTTCCGACCGCGTGGTGCGCGACACCGAGTGCTTCTGGAACCAAATTATGATGGAGCACGCACAGTTTATCCGCGGGCTTTTAGACCCGACGGAAACAGAGTTAATTCACGCAGCGGACGGTTTTGCAGAAGACTATGCCGAATTGCTAAAGACCTGCCACAGCGCGCACGAAAAAACCATGACCGCAAATGCATTGGAGGAAACCATAAAATTCCGAGATTTCAAGGCGGCAGGTACAAAAGGCATTACACAGTGTGAAATTCGTTCCGTGATTTTGCCGCTTTTGGCAGACCATGTTTTGCGCGAAGCAAATCATTATATTCGGCTGTTGACGGTTTGAGAAAAACAGAAAAATGTAACGGGCAGGGAAATTTCCCCGCCCGTTTTTGTCATTTTGAGCCCAAACTGAACGGCGGGGGCAAGCCCCGCCCTATACTAAAATCTTTATTCCGTAAAATCATATCAAATTACGTGGGCGCGCCGAAAGGCGAACAAATTCAATTCTGCATCAAAATCTGCTCGCCGGTGACAAGCGGATAGCGCACGAGGGCGTTGCCGTCTAAATCCTCTTTGTGCATATCCACACCGCTGATTTGGTGGTTATTGTAGGTATTATAATAATAAATGCCTTTATCGGCGTTACAGCAGGAGGTATAAAGCGTAATTTCGTATTTCCCCTCCCCGACCTCACAGCAACCGCGCTGTTGGTCAACAGAGCCTAAAATATGGAAAAATTGACTGACGCTTTCTTGCTCGCTGCTGCCGGAAACGGAATGCATTTTGGTAAATGCCACGCGAACAAACCGCGACTGTGAGGACAAATCCCCCGGAAGACCCATAGCGCCCATACCGCGGCTGTACGTGTAGAGCGGCAGACTTTCGGCAAAATGATTTTCGGGCGATTTCGGCGACAGATGCATATAGTCATTCAAACGGAACATCTGCTCGGGAAACGGCGGGTTATTGGTAAGCACCCCGACGGGGTTGTCATAAATTTTTAAGCCGTCTTGGACCGATTCCACCGTGATTGCCTCGTTGCGGTCGGCAAGTATCCAATGCAGTTGTGCCACAGGGAGTTTCGCGCTGAACGGTGTGTCGGTTAAATTGAGATTTTGCAGTTTTTCGCGCGCCTCTTTTACATTCGCACACTGCCCCAAAATCCACGCGATAAACTCGAACTGCGCGACATTGTCCTTGCCCGCTTCGGGCTTGCAGTAGACGGCGTTGCCCACAAAATTCAAGCCCGCCATGCAAAGCCCTGTTTCATTCATCGCGTCATAGTAAAGCGGCGTATTTTCCACCACACACGCCATACCGATTATGGCATAATGCGTTTGCAGTTCCCCTGCGTCGCGAAACGAAAACGGATAATTGCGCGGCGTAACGACCAATTCGTCGCCGTAGGAAAACTCATAATCCAGTGTCCTGCCAAAGTAAAAATCCTTTGTTTTGTAAGTCGCCGCCGTACACATAAAATAGCCTCCGTATTGTTTATTTTCTGCATAGTATTGTAGCACAAAGCGCTGATGCTTTCAATAGTTTGGCGCCGATGCTGTTTGTTATGCATCGGCGCCGAAAGCACACTTATTCTTCTAAGATTCTGCCGTCCGTGGAAATGGTCACCACGCGCCACGGCAGGAATTTACCGCTTGCCCGCAAGGCGCGCTTCACGGCATTTTCAAGCCCACCGCAACAAGGCACCTCCATACGTACCACCGTTACGCTTTTCAAATTGTTATTTGCGATAATCTGCGTCAGTTTTTCGGCATAATCGCCCTCGTCTAATTTCGGACACCCAATCAGTGTGATATGCTTGCGCATAAATGCATAGTGAAAATTGCCGTATGCATATGCAGAACAGTCGGCGGCAACCAACAAATTTGCATTTTCAAAATACGGTGCGTTGACGGGTACCAATTTGATTTGTACAGGCCACTGCATCAGCTCGTTTTCGGCAGATACAGTGGTTTGCACAGGAGCTGTGTCGGTATTTTTTCGCAATGCTTTGGAATGTGTGCCCGGGCAGCCGCACGGCAAAGGTTCGCTTTGCACCTTGCCCGCTTTCGCTCTCTTTACCGCCGCTTCGTTATAGGCGGGGGCTTCGCGTTCTTCAAACGAAATCGCGTCTGTCGGGCAGGCGGGTAAACAGTCGCCCAAACCGTCGCAGTAATCCTCACGCATCAGTTTGGCTTTGCCCTCCACCATAGCGATTGCGCCCTCGTGGCAGGCTTCAGCGCATGCGCCGCATCCGATGCACTTTTCTTCGTCTATTCTGATAATTTTTCGAATCATTTTTGTTTCCTCCTTGTTGATTTGTGTATAGCGTACTCCAAAACGCACAAAATGTATGTTGAAAATTCAACAAAACGGAGGATTTTATGTCGGAATATATCGGAATTTTGGAAACCTGCCCCCTGTTTGACGGTATCGCGCATGCAGATTTTCCGAAGCTGTTGACTTGCTTTCATGCAAAAACAGAAAAATACAGCAAAAATAACGTTATTCTCGCTGAAGGGACAAAAGCACGTTATATCGGCATTGTTCTGACAGGTTCGGTGCAAATTTCACGCACGGATTACTTCGGGAACCGCAGTATTTTAGCAACGGTAGAACCGTCGGAGCTGTTCGGAGAGTCATTTGCCTGTGCCGAAATCTCGGCAATCCCAATTAACGTCACGGCACACGAGGACACAACGGTTTTGCTGTTGGATTTTCAAACACTTACCGATACAAATACGCCTGTTTGCGGTTTTTACGGCAAACTGATTTTCAATCTGTTAAAAATCACCGCTGTAAAAAATTTACTGTTCCACCAAAAAATTGAAATCACTTCCAAGCGCACCACAAAAGAAAAGCTGATGACGTATTTGCTTTTTCAGGCAAAAAAGACGGGAAGCCGATGCTTTACCGTCCCCTTTGACCGGCAGGCGCTTGCCGATTATTTGGAAGTTGACCGCAGCGGACTGTCCGCAGAAATCGGGAAACTGCGCCGTGCAGGCGTACTCAAATGCACAAAAAACCGATTTGAATTGCTTTTATAAATTTTTTCACCGTTTGAGCGTGCGCAAATACGCTTTATCCGCATCAGATACACGATAAGATTCGATGCATTTTTGTATGGCTTTGTTGTGTGTCGCTTTGTCAAAAACATGTTCGGTAAGCAAGTTGAGCGTTTTTTCGCGGTATTTAACAAAACACATGGACAAACACCATGCGACCGCCATATGCACATAATAACAATCACAGTTGACGGCTTGTAAGCATTCAAGAACACGGTCAATGTATTCATCACAAAGCAGATACGCCATCATCAAAACAATCGCCGTGCGGCGGGTATATTCCCCTGTTGTTTGCAGCAAACTGCAACACCAATCGTACAGATACGGATATTCCGCCTGCTTCGGTTTTAACGCCGCGCAGAAGCCGTCGCACACCGCCCAGTTGTCGATTTGCAGAACAAATGCGTCCAAGTTTTCACGCTTTTTGGAAAGCGGCTTTTTTTGAAAGCCCAAAACGAAGCCTTTTATCAGCAATTCCTCATAATATGTGTCGCCGCACAGCGCCAAAAAGCCGTCCGCATCCCCTTTTGCGATTTCTTTGGCAACGCGCTTGATATCAGGCGTGCGCACGCCCAAAATCTCAGCGTGTGCAGTTTTACAAAGTCTCTCATGAAAAGCCTTGTATTTTGAATCGGCAAGGGTATGTAAATCTTCTAAAAACAGGGTATAGATATCTGCCGACCACTGCATTTGGCTATAAAACATTTCCATCTTTCTCCTTTTCTGTTTCTATTATAGGATTTAAAAAAACAGATTGTCAAGTCGTGGAAAATATGGTACTATTATGCTGTCGAAAAATGCAAAGGGGGAAGTCTTATGCAATACATCTTAAATCGCGATAATTATCGGAATTTCGATATGCTGCAAGCCGGCAAGCTCGATGGGCGCGCGTACTTTATTCCGTACAGTGACGAAGCCGCATTACGCAAAACCGATGCGTGCACCGAACGGTTTGCAAGCGATAAGGTGCAGGTGCTTTCGGGAGATTGGCAGTTTAAATACTATGACGCTTTGCAGTTGTTGCCGACGGATTTTGACACAGACAAAGTGCAGTTCGACAGCATACAGGTACCCTCCACCTGGCAGCGCACAGGGTACAGACCGCCTGTTTACCTCAATTCCCGCTATGAATTTCATGTAATGCCGCCTGAGCTTCCTGCAGACATGGCGGTGGGTGTATACAGAAAGCAGTTTTCCGTTGCAACCCTTGCGAAGCGCTATATTTTGAGTTTTTTGGGCGTTGCGCCGTGTATTGATGTGTATGTGAACGGCAAAACCGTCGGGTACAGCGAGGGGGCACACAATACTGCCGAATTTGACATTACCAAATACTTGGTTAACGGCGAAAATGAACTGTTGTGTGTGGTGCATCGCTGGTGCACGGGAACTTACCTCGAATGTCAGGATATGTTCCGCGAAACAGGCATTTTCCGTGATGTTTTGCTGTTCGCCCTCGACAAAACCGATATTCTCGATTATGAAATTAAAACCAAAAAAGAGAAAAACGGCAAATATGCATTCACACTTACTGCGTCTGTATTCGGCGAAACCGAGGGGTACACCCTTTCTGCCGCACTATATGACGGTAACACGGTTTTGGCGGAATGCACTTTGGATGCGGCGGCACAAACGGTATTTTCTTTTTCCGATTTAGCCGTTACAGAATGGAACGCCGAAGTGCCGACGGTTTATGATTTGCTGTTGACGCTCAAAAAAGGAAATGAAACCGTCAGCGTCGTGCGCAATGTGACGGGCTTTAAGCGCGTGACCGTTGACGGCGATGTGTTTAAATTTAACGGCAAAGCCATAAAAATGAAAGGCGTCAACCACCATGACAGCCACCCTGTGACGGGTTATGTGTTGACCCCACAGGATATTTTAAAAGATTTGACGCTGATGAAACAGTTTAACGTCAACACCGTGCGCACCTCCCACTACCCACCCGACCCGATTTTGCTGACGCTTGCCGACCAAATGGGGCTTTATATTGTGGACGAGGCGGACATTGAAACGCACGGAGCAGGGTCTATCGGTCCGCATAAGCTATACAAACCGAATTTATTAAGCCACGACGAGAAATGGGAAACCCATTATATAGACCGTGTGCGCAGAATGGTTTTGCGTGACCGCAATCACCCCTCGATTACAATGTGGTCGCTGGGCAATGAGTCGGGCGGCTACCGCAATCAGGATGCGTGCCGCGACTTTCTTAAAAAAGTCTGCCCCGAAATCCCCGTGCATTATGAGGGGGTTATCCATACCGACCGCGTGGCGTATGATGTGGTATCGGAAATGTATACCGAGATTGCCGATGTCATAAAGGTCCGTGACAGCGCACGCGGAGATAAATACAACGGAAAGCCGTTTTATTTGTGCGAATACGCGCATGCCATGGGCGTAGGTCCCGGTTCTTTAGAGGACTACTGGCAGGTGTTCTATTCGAGTGACAAGCTGATGGGCGGTTGCATTTGGGAATTCTGCGACCATGCGGTATATCACGGCAAAAACGATAAGACGTACAAATACGAATACACCTACGGCGGCGACCATGGTGAGGAAATGCATGACGGCAATTTTTGCGTAGATGGGCTTTTCTACCCTGACCGCACCCCGCACACGGGCGCTTTCGAAATGAAAGAGGTCTACCGCCCCTTGCGTGCCGTGAAAATGGACGCGCAAACCTATAAATTCATCAACACCAACCGATTCCGTTCGTCCGATTACATTAAAATCCATTGGACGCTTTTGGAGAATGGTACAAAAGCGGGACACGGCAGTTTTTCGCTGGATATCGCGCCGCAAAAAGAAGAACTATACACCATCCCTGCTGTATGTACGGATAAAGAAAAGGATTACCTGTTAAACATCATCTATACGGACAAGGACAGCGGCGAAACCATTGCGCATGAGCAATTCATTCTGAATGACGCGGTGCCGCACCTTGCCATCAACAAGCGTAAAAAGATTTTATTAAACGAACAAGGCGGCAAATATGTTTTAACCTCGCCTGACTGCACCGTGGTATTTCACAAGGCAAGCGGCGCAATGGAAAGCTATAAAGCTTTCGGGAAAGAGCGTTTGCATGTTTTGCCCGTGGGCGGTACCATCGGGTTTGTACCGAATATTTACCGCGCACCGATTGACAACGACTCCTACGCGTGGGCACCGAAATGGGACCGCAAAAAGCTACCGCTTGTGAAACCCATTTTTGTCGGCATTGCGGCAAAAGAGGTAAATGACCACATTGATGTGAAAGTCAAATACAAACTCGCAAAAGGGTTGGCGGTTTGGTATATTTGTGAATTGGGATATGCGGTATACCCCGACGGCACGATAAAAATCGGAGCCGAACTCGAACGCAAAATGTTTGGTGCGAAGGATTTGCCGCGATTCGGCGTGACAGTTGAGCTACCGAAAGCATTTTCCAATGTCGAATACTACGGCAGAGGACCCCAAGAAAATATGTGTGACTGCAATGCGCAATCGCCTGTCGGCATTTACGAAAGCACGGTACGCGAAATGCACGAGAATTACATCAAGCCGCAGGACAACGGCAACCATGGCAGTACAAAATATTTGCGTTTATTTGATGACAAGGGCTGTGGGGTAGAAATCATCGGCGCACCGAAATTCAGCTTCAGCGTACACGAGTATACGCAAGCTTTGCTGTGTGAAGCCAAACACCGCGAGGATTTACAACCGCAGAATACGACATTTTTGTCGATTGACGGCTTTATGCGCGGGGCAGGCTCCAATGCCTGCGGTCCCGATGCGCTCGAAAAATACCGCTTCACCTTTAAAGACAAATTAAAGTTCCAATTTGCGATAAAGCCTTTGGGCGGTGAAACCAAATGATGCAAGCGGTTTGGTATGAAAGCGGCGAGGCGTTTACGCCGTGCGCAACGGTCCGAAAAACCGTATTCGTTGCGGAACAGGGCTACACACTCGACGAGGAATTTGACGAATACGACAGCTTCTGTCCGCATCTTGTGCTGTTTGACGGTGAAATTCCCGTTGCGACAGGGCGGCTGGTGTTCCTTTCGGACGGCACGGCGAAATTAGGTCGCATTGCGGTATTGAAAGCTTACCGCGGCAAGCATTTGGGGGCAAAAATCGTGTCGGCACTCTTAGAAAGAGCGAAAGCAGAGGGCGCTGTGCGTGCCTATGTCAGCGCGCAAACCTATGCCGTCCCGTTTTACAACAAATTCGGCTTTCTCGCATACGGCGACGAATACTTAGACGGCAGAATTCCGCATATGGATATGGAAATGCCGCTTTGAAAGAACAAATTTTACATAAGGAAGTCTTAAACATGAGCAAGGTTAAAAACGAACCGAAGTACAAAAATGCGGCTTTGCAAGCCATTCGCGCGCAGTTAGAGCACCGTGCATTTTGGCTGTATCTTTTGTGCGACGAAGCAGGTAAGCGCGGACTTGACTGGGAAGACTTCGGCAGTGCCGCCGTGCGCCGCTGCGGGCTTTCACAGGGCGCGGATTTGGTCAAGAAGGGAAAAACCGACAGCTTAAAGGGGCTTCGCAAAACGCTGTTTTCCAAGCCCGCACAGCTGGTATTTGAAATGGATATTGTGGAAAGCACAGATGACAAGCTCTCTATTGATTTTCACTACTGTCCGCTTGTGAAAGCATGGCAGAACGCGGGTTGCACCGACGAGGAAATTGCTAAGCTTTGCGATATTGCAATGTGCGGCGACCACGGCATCGGGGAATGCTACGGCAGCGTGTTGGATTTGCCGAAATGCATTGCCAAGGGCGACGATATTTGTGCACTGCGGTATCATAAGAAATAAAGCAAATAGAATACAACGAGAAAATCCCGTGCAAGAATTTTTCCTGCACGGGATTTTGCGTGATTTTGACTAAATTATTTTTTGCTGATTTTTTGAATGCTTTCTTCAATCAGCACCATTTTTTCATCGAGCTGCGCTTTTGCCTGCCGCTGACCTTCGACCACGGCGGCGGGCGCTTTGGAAACGAAGTTTTCGTTATTGAGCTTGCCGTTTACAAAATCGAGTTCCTTTTGCACGGCTTGTTTTTCCTTTTCCAAACGGGCAAGCTCGGCTTTAAAATCAACCAATTCGTCCATCGGGATATAAATGCGTGCGCTTTCGGTGATAATGGAAACCGCATCTTCCATACCGTCAAATTTGGGGGCAACGGTCACTTCGCTTGCCGACGCCAAACGGGTAAAGAACACCGTACCTTTTTTGAAGGTGTCACCGTAAGCGGTTTCAATAAACACCTGTGCCTTTTTCGACGGGGCAACATTCATTTCCGCACGGCGGTTGCGCACCGCTTTAATGGCGGTCATAATGCGCTCCATTTCACTTTCTTCGGCTTCGTAGCAAAGCGCGCTGTCCGTTGCGGGCCACGCGGAAATCATAATGCTGTCGCCCTCGTGCGGGAGCGTTTGCCAAATTTCCTCGGTAATAAACGGCATAAACGGGTGCAGAAGCTTCAAGGTGTTGGACATCACATACACAAGCACCGCTTTGACGGTGGCTTTTGCCGCCGCGTCGTCGCCGTTCAAGCGGATTTTGGCAATTTCAATGTACCAATCGCAGAACACATCCCAAATGAAGTCATAGAGCTTCTGCACTGCCATACCGAGTTCGTATTTTTCGAGAGACTCAGTAACGCCTTTTACAAGTTCATTGTACTTGCTTAAAATCCACTTATCTTCCAACGCGAGATTTTCGGGGATATGGGGTGCAGGCTCGTTTTCGTCTAAATTCATTAAGATAAAACGCGCCGCATTCCAAATCTTATTGGCAAAGTTACGGCTGGCTTCCACTTTTTCATCGGAAAAACGCATATCGTTTCCGGGGCTGTTGCCCGTGGCGAGTGTAAAGCGAAGCGCGTCCGCGCCGTATTTGTCGATAATTTCGAGGGGGTCAATCCCGTTGCCCAAAGATTTCGACATTTTTCTGCCCTGTGCGTCACGGACAAGACCGTGAATTAGCACCGTATCAAAAGGCACTTTGCCTGTATATTCAAGTGCCGAGAAAATCATACGGGAAACCCAGAAGCCGATAATATCGTAGCCTGTTACAAGGGTATTTGTGGGATAATAATGTTTCAAATCCTCGGTTTCTTCGGGCCAGCCGAGCGTGGAGAACGGCCACAAGGCTGATGAGAACCATGTATCAAGCGTATCCTCGTCCTGCACGAAATTCGTACTGCCGCATTTGGGACAAGCGGTTAAATGCGTTTTGGAAACAACCATTTCGCCGCAGTCCTCACAGTACCAGGCAGGGATTCTGTGTCCCCACCAAAGTTGACGGGAAATGCACCAATCGCGGGTACCGTTCATCCAATTCAGATAATTCTTTGTAAATCTTTCGGGAATGAATTTGATTTCGCCCTTTTCCACCGCCTCAATGGCAGGCTTTGCAAGCGGAACCATACGAACGAACCATTGTTTGGAAACCATGGGCTCTATGGTGCTGTGGCAACGGTAGCAAGTGCCCACCTCATGCTTGATGGGCTCGATTTCTTTAATATAGCCGCCTGCTTTAAGGTCTTCGAGTATGGCTTTTCTCGCTTCCATGGTGGTCATACCTGCATATTTACCGCAGTCGAGAACCTCGGGCTCATTTTCCGCCGCTCTGCCGCTTGCGATAAGTTCATCGG
>JBJEPS010000078.1:0-116512 GCA_051881355.1 Candidatus Fimenecus sp.
GATTCGAACCTACGAATGCAGCAGTCAAAGTGCTGTGTCTTACCGCTTGACGACACCCCAATATGCAGTTTTATAAGGAAAACTCCGCCCAAACGCCTTTGTGCTTCGGCGGAGTTTTCTATGGGGTGGAATATCGGATTCGAACCGATGGTCTCCAGTGCCACAAACTGGCGCTTTAACCAACTAAGCTAATCCCACCATATCGTCATTTAAACTTAAATTTGAATTTTCCGCTCAAACTCTCGCGCAAAAGTGGCGCGCTGAGAGGGACTCGAACCCCCGACCCTCTGCTTAGAAGGCAGATGCTCTATCCAGCTGAGCTATCAGCGCAAATTTAAGTGCTTGATTATTATATATGTCCCGCCACGGTTTGTCAAGGGAAAAAATACATTTTTTCGCCGAAAGCCCGAATTTTCAACCGCAGACGCGATAAACGAAAGACGGTATATCCGTATGTATGAAAAAATCATTTGTAAATCTGCACCGCCACGCGCAGTTTGCCCTTTTTGGTTTCACGCTCGGTGCCGCTGTAGCGAAACCGCCCATATCCGCGCGCGGATACGATGCAATTCGATTTCAACACAATATCTGCCCGTGTCACGGCGCAACTGTCCACAAAAACGCGCTCGGCACGAATCAAATTTTGCGCCGCATTGCGCGACAGGTGAAAGACCGCTGATAGCAACGCGTCCAACCGTTCGGACGCGACGACTACAGACTGCATTTCCGGCTCAGCTGTCAGTGCGTTCGGCAAATCGTCGGCAAGGGTGACCCGAACAGTCGTGTGCCGCACGCGTTCTAAATTGTCTGACAAAAATGCGGCAATGCTCTCCATACAAAATACATATCCGACATTGTCAAACAGCAGAATATCCCCCACCATTTCACGGCGCAGTCCCAACGCCAAAATACTGCCGAGAAAATCACGGTGGGTGAGTGGATCGGCAAATTTCGGCGCGGCAGGCGCGATTTTTAATAGAACAAACGGCGCATCTTCAACGGCTTTACTGTTGTCAGCCGTGCCGAAGCAGGCGATTTTTCGCTCTGCCGACGGATATCCGCCGAACAGCACAAACGGTGTGCGGAGATTGGCGCTTTGCAAAACGCCTTGCTCGTGCAAATTTAAAAAATCCGAGTACACAAGTATTTGCCGTGTTTCGGCGCGTTCGCTAAGCTCTGTAAAACGCTTTTGTAAGGCGATGTCGGTATCAAGCATTGTTTTGCTCCTTTGCGGTTTCAGCAGTTCGCTGTGTACGGTGTTTGCGCCGAACGAGCGTTGCAATCAAAAGCCCAACCCCGGCGGCGGGAACGGCAATCAAAATCAGTGTGATAATCAATTTCATCGGAATATAATCGTAAATCGTGTCACCGAGTAAGGTAAACAACACCACGCGCGGCGCAATGCCGAGGAAAGACAGCAGGAGATACCGCCAAAACGGATATTTACCGCCACCTAAAAACAGACTGACAAAATCTATGGGAAACACAGGCAACAGCCGCATGACGAATACTGAAGCCGCGCCCGAGCGCTTGTTTTGCATTTCCAGAATTTTTTGTCCGCCCTTTTTGCGTGATAAAAAGTTTTGAATGTAATCTCCACCCAAAAACAGCCCGAACAGATACGAGACGATGACCTCTAACAAAATCCCGCCGAGGTTAACTGCTACTGCGGTCAGCGGCGAAAACGCCATACCGACGGAAATATAAAAGAGCGATGCGGGGATCACGAACACCAATCCCTTTAAAATGTAGACGCCGAGCACGGTGCAACTTGCTGCAGCAGGGGAGGCGGCGTTTTGCACGAGCGCACGCACATCTAAATTCGTCAATGTTTGGTAGTTTAGAAGCACGGCAACAAAAACCGCAGTGCCAACTGCGATTTTCAAACAGAGTTTCAGGATTTCTTTCTGTTTTTCGGACATGGGAAACCGTACCTTTCGTAAAATCATCTTATTGTATCATACTTTTTGAAAAAATGGGGGAAAAATACAAATTTTTTACCGCTTTGCAAAGATTTGTGTTAGAATAGAAACGAATTCAGAAAAACGAGGTGCCAAATATGCAATACTGTGTTGTCGGCGCGGGTGCTGTGGGGTTGAGCGTCGCCGCCGCGCTGACCGAAGCAGGCTTTTCAACGGATATTCTTGCGCGTGGAGAGAATTTAGCCGCACTCAAAGCGCGCGGTATTCAAATTCTACGCGGGGAAACGGCAAAAACCGTGTTTCCCGTGCGGGCATTTTCCGAAGCGGAATATGAAAACAAGCCCGATGTGATTTTTGTTTCGGTTAAAGGGTATTCTTTGGAGAGCATTTTGCCGCTGTTGGGACGAATTACCGATGCACATACGGTTATCATTCCGCTTTTGAATATTTACGGCACGGGCGCGCGCTTGCAAGCGGCATTGCCGGCGCCGCTTGTCACCGACGGCTGTGTGTATATCGCGGCAAGCAGAGCATCGGCGGGTACGGTTGCACGGCAGGGAGAGATTTTCAAAATTGTGTTCGGCGTGCGGCAACCGAGCGAATACCGTCCTGTTTTGGTGCAGATTGCCGAGGATTTGCGGCAAGCGGGGATAGATCCTTTGCTTTCGGATTTCGTACAGCGCGACACCTTAAAAAAATATGCCTATGTGTCTCCGATGGCGGCGGCAGGCTTGTATTTTGACGCGGATGCGGGCGCATTTCAAAAGGCGGGTGCACCGCGGGAGATGTTCGCGGCGCTGATGCGTGAAATCGATGCGTTGGCGCAGGCGATGGGCTGTCCGTTTGATATCGACATTGTTCAAACCAATTTGGATATTCTCGATGCACTCGCACCCGACGCTTCCACCTCGATGCAACGGGACATTCGTGTGGGACACCAAAGCGAGCTGGACGGGTTGGTGTTTGAGCCCGTACGCTTGGGGCAAAAATACGGCGTGCCCACCCCTCGGTATGCTGAAATTGCCGCAAAATTCGGCTATATGGTGTAAAGTGTATTTACTTTACAGAATTTGAAATTGTAACATACGGGAGAACAAAGTATGGTTGACAAATGCTGTATTTCCACTTTTTACGGGCACAATTTTGACCCGACCGCGCCCACGGCAGATGACTTGTGCATCGAGGATATTGCCCACGCGCTGTCGTATTTGTCACGGGCAAACGGGCATTTTCGGGCGTTTTATTCTGTGGCGCGCCATTCGATAAACTGTGCAAAAGAAGTAAAGTCTTGCGGCTTTACAGAGAAAACACAGCTTTTGGCGCTCTTACACGACAGCGCCGAGGCGTATATCGGCGATTTAACGCGTCCTTTGCGGCGGCATATCCCCGAATTTTCTGACTTTGAGCGTAATTTGCAAAAACGAATTTACGAAAAATTCGCCACAACCGATGTCTCCGATGCGGAACGTGCGGCTGTGAAAGCGGCGGACGACGCACTGTTGTACCACGAGTTTAAAGTATTCCACGGGGCGGAATTGTTTGAAACACCGCCTGCATTACACATCACGCTTGCGCCCGATACGGATTTTCAAGCAACCGAAGCGGAATTTTTGGCGCTGTATCACGATTTAAAGCGATTTGTATAATCGGGAACAAAATAAAAAAACAGCGGCTTGTAAATGAATGCAAGTCGCTGTTTTACGTGATTTAAAAGGTAATTGCCCCGAACTGTGCTTGGGCGGCGCGCGCCAAGTCTTGCGGGGAAAGCTCCATTTGCAATCCGATTTTGCCGCCGCTGACCACCATGGTTTCCAGTGCTTCGGCGCTTTGGTCGATTACGGTTTTATATTGTTTTTTCATCCCAACGGGACTGCATCCGCCGCGAATGTAGCCGGTTACCGCGAGCAAATCCTTGACATGGAGCATTTCCACGCTCTTTTCGCCGACAGCCGTCGCCGCGGCTTTTAAATTGAGCTCGGCGGCAACGGGAATGACGAATACAAAATAATTTTTGCTTTTGCCTTGTGTGACGAGCGTTTTGTATACATATTTCGGGTCGATGCCGACCTTTTGCGCCACGCTGATGCCGTCAATTTCGCCGCCTGCGTCATAAGTGTGCATTTGATAGGCGATGCCCGCCTTTTCCAAAATGCGTATTGCGTTGGTTTTCGGAATTCCTTTTGCCATATTCTCACTTCGGTTTGGATTTTGTTGTAAATGGAGCTATTCAGCACTTCACACCGAATTTGTTGCCGCAGCGAGGGCAAAGCACGGAATGTTTTCCTTTTTTGCGCGGCAGACGAAGCGTTGCACCGCATTCGGGACATTCGCGGTAGATATGCTCCTTATCTTTTCGGCGTTCCTTTTGTACGGCGCGTTGTTCTTTTCGCCGCTGTGCATTGGCTTCGCGAAATCGAAAGGCGTCACGGATTTTGTACCCCCACGCAGTGATCACACGATTTTCATTTTCACGTGCCAAAATATTTTTAGAAAGCACACGAAACAGCGTATACAGCAAAATGAGCGTTTCCAAAGCGCCGACAATCCGTGAACGGGCAAAAATATTGACGAGCGCCAGTATAAAATATACGGCAACAAGCAAGATTTGCATATTGTCGCTCAAGCCCCGCAAACCGTAACGTCCTTCCATAAAACGGAAAAAGCGGTCTCGAATTCCGCGCATAGAAACACCTCTTGTTAGGATATTTACAAATATTGTATGCAATTTCCGTGAATAATCCGCGGCGGTGATATGAACGGTCTGTAAATTCAGACCGTTCTGCTCTGTAACGACGGATTACGCGGCAGAGGCTCGTTTTTGAGTACGCACAGCGGCACGGTTTCCGTCGTATATCGCACTATTTCCGTCGTGACGCCGGCGGGAAACATCGATTGCATGGCGCAAAAGTCGTTTTTACGGTGCGTGACACCGTGCGCATCGGTGGCAATGCAATCCGCAAGCCCGTGCATCAACATCTCTGTTCCGAAATTGCAGACGGCTTCTCCCAGCTTGCCGGTTAAAGAGTCCCCATTCACCTGAAACCGCGCACCTAAACGGTGCAGTTCCAAAACCATATCGGGATATTTATGGAAGGTAGGATAGCGCTCCGGGTGTGCAATAATCGGGACCAAGCCACGTTCAAGAATTTCCTCTGCCAATAAAATTGCTTTGTCGGGATTGAATGGCTGCAGACTGTATTCACACAGCAAATAGCGGGAACGGTTCAGCGTCAGTTCTTCCAAATTTTCCGTTTCAAATACCAATTCGTTCAAAAAAACCTCTGCACCGCCGCAAACCTGCAGCGGCAGATTTTCCGCACGCAAAAACCGATTTAATTCCGTCAGCTTTTGATTTCGGATATAGAGAAAATCATCGACAGTGCGTAAATCCGTCATATGCGGTGTGGCAGCGATAATCTGTATTTTGTTTTTAACTGCCGTTTGGCACATTTGCACGGTTTTTTCCATGGACGAAGCACCGTCGTCCATATTCCATAATATATGACAATGCAGGTCAATCATGTTCTGCGTCCTTTTCTTTTGAAGCCTTCGGTTCTGCAGGCAGCGGCTCTTCTGCACCGTCTGCCGTTTGCGTCTTTGCGGGCGCCGTTTTTAAAATATGCACAATGCCGTCGTCGTTGAGCACTTTTAAAAGCGTTAACAAAAGCGGCAGTAAGAACAACCCCAAAAAGCCGAACAATTGTGTGCCGATATACATGGCGGCAAGCGTTAAGTACGGCGGAAGCCCCAACTGTGCGGAAACCAGCTTCGGCTCAATGATTTGGCGAATAATGCCGATAATCGCGTAAAGCACCAAAAGCCCGATGCCTAAGCCGACTTTTCCGGTAAAAAACGAGACGACCGCCCACGGAATGAGAATTGTCCCCGTGCCGAGCACCGGGAGAATGTCCACGACTGCGGTCACTAAGGCAATGGCAAAAATGTATCCGCCGGTATATAGCTTACAGAGCTTAAGAATAGATAAACCAATGACCATTTCCGTAAAGGTGATCCCGATAATAATGGAATAGGATTTTCCCATTTTACCGATGGTGGAGAAGGTCACTTGCTTTGCACGGATTACCGCTGCTTGCGAAGCAGGCTTGAACTGGCGCAGAATACTGTTGCGCAGATTTTGATAATCCGCCGTCATAAAACAGCAGGAGACGATGCAGACCAGAAGCCCTGCGGCAAACATCGGAATTTGCTTTGCCGTGCCCCACACCGCGCCTAAGGGCGAGGAGAGTAAGGATAGGTCAAAGCCGCTGTCGCTTGAAGCGGCAGGTGCGGCGGCATTTAATTCGGTTTCAATCCCCAAAAGGCGGTTGACAAAATTCTCCACCGAAGCGGTTACGGTTTGTTCTAAGGAATCCGGCAGAAAGGCAACAGCGCCCTGAAACCAATCCATAATTTGCGAGGCAAAGGTCGGTGCGTCCTCAATTTTCATCAGTAAGTATCGGAAGAAATCCCCCAGCTCCATCGCAATGCGTACGACAAGAAAGCCGACAACGGACCCTGCGAGCACCACAATCAACAGCACCATAATCACCGAGGAAATGCCGCGCTTCAGCGGCGTTTTTCGGGTCATGGCATTGACCGGTTTTTGTAACAGCATCGCCAAAAACAGGGAAACGACAAACGGCCAAATCACGCCGAGCGCATATTTGAGACATAAGTACCCGATGCCGATCCATATTGCGGCATACACCACATTGATAATAAACGACCTGCGATTTTCTACTTTATCCATTTTCACAGCCTCCGCAATAAAACTGCCGAAAAAAGCAATAATAATATATACATTTTATACTATTTTTTTAAAAGTTACAATCAATAATAGAAAGTTTTATAGAAAATTTATTTTTTCCGCCGAAATTTTAAAATTTTACTTTATTCCGCGCGGGAAGTGTGATAAAATGCTATGCGTATCATTATAAATTGGGATGTGAGAACATGTATGTAGCTGTTATGGGATACGGCACCGTCGGTTCGGGTGTCGTTGAGGTTTTAAACAAAAACCACGACAGCATTGTCAAGCGCAGCACGCGCGATGCCTTGGATTTGAAATATATTTTGGATTTGCGGGATTTTCCCGGCGACCCGAACGCGGATAAGTTTATTAAAGATTTTAACATTATTTTAGAAGATGACGAAGTAAAAATTGTTGTGGAAACCATGGGTGGGTTACACCCGGCGTTTGAATTTGTTTCGTCGCTTTTAAAAGCGGGCAAAAGCGTGGTGACCTCCAACAAGGAGCTGGTTGCCGCAAAGGGCTACGAGCTTTTGCAGTTGGCAGAGGAGAACAATGTCAACTTCTTGTTTGAGGCGTCCGTCGGCGGCGGTATTCCGATTATCCGCCCGATTACGCAGTGCTTGGCGGCGAATGAGATTGACGAAATCGCCGGAATTTTGAACGGGACCACCAATTTCATCTTAACGATGATGATTGAGAAAAATATGCGGTTTGAAGACGCGCTCAAATTGGCACAGGATAACGGCTATGCCGAAAAAGACCCGACCGCCGATATCGAGGGACACGACGCCTGCCGAAAAATCTGCATTTTGGCGTCCCTTTGCTTTGGCAAGCATGTCTACCCCGATGCGGTTTACACCGAGGGCATTACAAAAATTACGCTTCAAGATGTTGAATATGTGCGCGATTTCGGCGGCGTGATTAAGCTTTTGGGCAGAGCCAAACGCCTTTCCGACGAAAAAATTGCCGCGATGGTCAGCCCTGCTGTGGTATTGAACGGCAGTCAGCTTGCTTCCGTCACCGATGTGTTTAATGCGATTTTGGTGCGCGGCGACGCGATAGGCGATGTCGTGTTTTACGGCAAGGGCGCAGGCAAATTGCCGACCGCAAGCGCCGTGGTTGCCGATGTGATTGACTGTGCAAAGCATGTGGACCGCAAAAAAGCCTTCGGTTGGGGCAAGAGTGTGGAAAATTATGTGGTGGACCACAAAACATTGGAGACCGCACTGTATATCCGCACAGAGGTCGCCGACAAAGCGGCAGCTTTGAAAGCTGTGGAAGAAAAACTCGGCAAGGTCAAGGTGCTTTCGCGTGAAAATGCGTCCGAAAATGAATTGGCATTTGTAACACCGGTCGATACCGAGCAGGTGCTTTGCGAGAAACTCGAAGCGGCAGGGATTGTGCCGCAGTCGTTCATTCGTGTGACGGATTATTAAGAACGGCTTAACTCAGTAAACATGCGGCGCATTTGTGCCGATTTTGGAGGTTTTTATGGGACTGATTGTTCAGAAATTCGGCGGCAGCTCGGTTGCCAATGCCGAAAGAGTGATGAATGTCGCAAATATCGTCACCGATACCTACCGCGCGGGCAACGATGTTGTCGTGGTAGTTTCGGCACAGGGCGATACGACCGACGATTTGATTGAAAAGGCGCACGAAATTAACGCCGCCCCCTCAAAACGGGAAATGGATATGCTGTTGACCTCGGGCGAGCAGATTTCGATTGCCCTTTTGGCAATGGCGATTGAAAAGCTCGGTTGCCCGGTAGTGTCCTTGCTCGGCTGGCAGGCAGGCTTCAATACCAGCTCTGCTTACGGTATGGCGCGCATCAAATCCATTAAAACAGATCGTCTGCGCGCGGAAATTGACCGCCATAACATTGTTGTGGTTGCGGGCTTCCAAGGTATTAACAAATACGATGACCTGACCACCCTCGGGCGCGGCGGCTCGGATACCAGCGCCGTGGCGATTGCGGCGGCAATGCACGCCGACCGCTGTCAGATTTTCACCGATGTGGAGGGCGTATTTACCGCTGACCCGCGCAAGGTGGAGAATGCGAAGAAATTACAGGAAATTACCTACGACGAAATGTTGGAGCTTGCCACCCTCGGCGCGCAGGTGCTCAATAATCGTTCCGTCGAAATGGCGAAAAAATACAATGTGGAAGTCGAAGTACTTTCCAGCTTAAAAAGAGTGCCCGGCACAATCGTTAAGGAGGTCGCAAAAATGGAAAAAATGTTGGTCAGAGGGGTTACGAAGGATACCGACGTTGCCCGTATATCCGTGAAGAAAATCCCCAATAACCCCGGTGTGGCGTTCAAACTGTTCGCAAAGCTGGCACAGAAGAAAATCAATGTGGATATTATTTTGCAGTCTGTCGGCAGAGATGATACAAAGGATATTACCTTTACCGTTTCCAAAGAAAATGCCGAAGAAGCTGTGCAAGCCGTGCTTGATACCTTTGATATGGACGAAAGCAATGTGATTTGCGACAAAGAAGTTGCGAAAATCTCCGTGGTCGGCGCGGGTATGGAGTCCCACCCCGGCACCGCGTCCAAGATGTTCGAGGCGCTCTATGAGCACGATATCAACATTGATATGATTTCTACCAGCGAAATCAAAATTTCGGTGCTGATTGATTTAAAAGACGCCGATCGTGCGGTTTCTGCCGTGCACAAAGCGTTTTATCCCGCTTGATTTTATACAGAAAAGGAACAACTCCCTTTCCGAACGGAAGGGGAGTTGTTTTTTTGCTGTATTTTTGGTTTAGCCTTGTTCCAATTTCTTTTGGGATTCCATTTTTAAGTAGGCATTGATAAACCCGTCCAAATCGCCGTCCATCACATTGTTGATGTTGCCCGACTCAAAATTGGTGCGGTGGTCTTTAACCAGTTGGTACGGCATAAACACATACGAACGGATTTGACTGCCCCACGCGATTTCTTTCTGGTCACCCTTAATATCCGAAATCTTTTCGAGGTGCTCACGCTCCTTAATCTCCACCAATTTGGATTTGAGCATGCGCATAGCGACCTCGCGGTTTTGGTGCTGGCTGCGTTCGACTTGGCAGGAGACGACAATGCCTGTCGGAATGTGCGTTAACCGCACGGCAGAGGAGGTCTTGTTGACCTTTTGCCCGCCCGCGCCGCTGGAACGGTATACGTCCATTTTAATGTCCTCGGGCGCGATTTCCACTTCGATGGTGTCGTCGATTTCGGGCATGACTTCCAAAGAGGCGAACGAGGTGTGACGACGCCCTTCCGAGTCGAACGGGGAAACACGCACCAAGCGGTGAATGCCCGTTTCGCTCTTTAAAAAGCCGTAAGCGTTTTCGCCCTCAATGAGAATGCTCGCGGATTTCAAGCCCGCTTCGTCGCCGTCGAGGTAATCGAGCGTCGACACCTTGTAGCCGTGGCGCTCGCCCCATCGGTTATACATACGGAACAGCATTTGTGCCCAGTCCTGCGCTTCCGTGCCGCCCGCGCCTGCGTGGAAGGTGAGAATGGCATTTTTGCTGTCATACTCGCCTGAAAGCAGGGTGGTGAGCGTCATTGTGTCCAAATTGCTCTCAAACAATTTTACATTTTCTTCGCACTCGGGCAGTAATTCCAAATCGCCCTCTTCGTCGGAAAGCTCAATCATCACCAGTGCGTCGTCATAATCCGCACATAGCTTTTCATACGACGAAACCTTCGACTTTAAGGCGCTTGTGCGCTTTAACACGGCTTGGGAATTTTGCAAATCGTCCCAAAAGCCGTCTTCCGCCGCTTTTTGCTCCAACACGGCGATTTCCTCTTTCATTTTTTGCAAGCCCAAAGCCTCGGAAAGGTCTTTTAATGCCTTTTCGTGCCCTAAAAGCCGCAAACGCAATTCTTCAAACTGCAACATACCGTTAATTCCTTTTCTGTAAAATAATACAAAGCTCAATTCGATTTAGTATTTTACTATAAACTGTAAAAATATGCAACTATTTCAAGCAGGGAATTATCTTTTTGGCGACAGCGGCAAATCCCTGTGCGTTTAAATGCAGTCCGTCAAATGTGAATTCCTTGGAAAGTCTGCCTTTTTTGTCCGCGAGCGTCTCGGTCAAATCCAGCCAGAAAGCGTTGTACTGCGCGGCAATCTCCCGCAACACGGTGTTGAGCGCGGCAATCTCCTCGTTGCGGCGTTTGCCGACCATTTGCCTTGCGGCAAAGTTTACATGGCGGTTGACAGGGTATACGGCTTGCAAAACGATGTTGGTGTTCGGGCAAAGCGAACGGGCGGTTTTTAAGGTTTCGCGGATGTTTTCCACAATAAATTCCTGCGGCATGGAGAGACCCAAATCGTTTGTGCCGATTAAAAGCACCAAATTGCGGGGCTCTAAATTGAGCGCGTTGGATTTTAACCGTTCCAAAAGACGGTCGCTCGTGTCGCCGCTGATGCCGCGGTTGTAAACTGCCTGCCCGCTTTTTTGTGAAAAATCAAAGAAGAACTCATAATGATTAAACAATTCGGTAATGGAATCCCCGAGCAACACGGTTTGCCCCTTTTGGCAGTAATTTTCATTTAAGAATAAAAAGTTTTCTTTCTTTACGGTTTTCACAAGGTCGTATTTGGTTTTTTTCTGTAATTTTGTAAATTCTTCTGTCATTTTGTACCAACTCCGACGGTATTATACAATATGATGCCGGCGAATGCAAATTTTTTATTTTTTGCAGCAAAAATATAAAAAAACAAAAAAATTACGATAAAAACAGACCATTTTCCCTGTATTTTCTCTTGCATATTCAATTTAAATTTGGTAAAATGTACATATAAGTATCCTAAAATAGGGTACTGTTGTTTTGAGCTTTAAAGGAGATGGTCACCTTGCAAAAAACGCAAAAAAGATTTTGGAGTGTGTTGCTTTCGGCGGTGTTATTGTTGACGGCGCTGTTGCCCGGATTTACGGTGCTGGCGGCTTCGGCAACGATTATTATTACACAGGACGGCGAGGAGGTTACCGAGCGTCTGGAGGTACAGGAATACCGTTCCATACAGCTTGACTACATAACCGAGGGCGACGTCCCCGAGGGGGCGTATGTCACTTGGGAGAGTAATCTGCCGCTTTTGGCAGGCGTGGACGAAACCGGTAAGGTTACGGGCTATGACTACTCCAAAGCCGCCATCATTACGAAGTGGCTGGATGAAAATGTCCGTCCTTTGCCGCTGGTCGGTGATGCCTTGGCAGACGAAATCGAAAACCAAATTCAGGCAAAATGCGATGAAATGGGCGTGGATTTGGACGATTTGAACAATGATACCATTGTGGCGATTGTGCGCGCTTTAGCAGGTGATACCTTGGCGGACAGTCTCCAAAATGCCCTGGACAATATGAATGTGGAAATTACTGCCACCCTTTGTGCGGCGGACGGCTCGGTCTTGGCAACGGATATGGTGGAGGTTGTCGTAACCAAAAGCGTGATTGCCAACGTCGCACCGACAGGGGTACATATTACCAACAAAAACAGCGTACCGACAACGGTTGCGGTCGGGGCGCAGGTACAGTTGTACGGTGTTTGCACACCCGTGCGCCTGCATGAAGGTGTAAAATGGACGGTGGGCAGTACAATTTTTGACTCGGAATCGAGCAAGCATGCCAATGTGACTTCCGACGGTTTGGTCACCTTTACGTCTGCCGGAACAGCCACTGTGCGGTTGAATCCCGAAAGTACGGCGTATTCTGCTTTTACCGATAAAATTACTTTTACGGTATTAGAGCCCGAAGATTTGCCGGTAGAGGATTTTAACATTACCGGTACACTCAAGGTGGACGAGGGCGCAACCACCCAGCTTGCCATTACGGATTTGACCCCTGCAGGTGCATACACGGGCGACCTTGTGTGGGAAAGCTCCGACCCGTCTGTTGCGGCAGTCGACCAAAGCGGTTTGGTGACGGGCTTGGACGGCGGCAGCGGTGCATTTACTTACAGCAAAACTGCGACCATTACGGCAACCATCGGCGGGATTTCCAAATCGGTGGAAGTCACCGTCAACCGTAAATTGTTAAATTCGACCATCTCCGGTATTGAAATTATCGGCGAACCTGTTATTCCGAATAATGCTTCTTCCACCTATACCATTCAGATCACGCCTGACCGTTTGAACACGAGCAGCTCTGTTGTGCGGGAATGGGGTATGACCGACCCGCTGACTGAGGAAGTCATTTGGGCGACGGCAGATACACCTGCGGATACGAGCCTTGCTACGCTGACGGCAGACGGCGTGCTGACGCCGAAACAAAGCGGCATTATGATCATTCACGCGCGTGCTACGCAAGGCGAGGTGGTCTTGGAAACCGAAATGACGGTTACGGCGGGCAACGCGATTACGGATTTTGAAATCACCGGTGATACCGATATTTTTGAAGGTACGATTGAAACCTTACGCGTCGATAACATTTCTCCTGAAGATTACGATACAGCGCTTTTGCAAACGGTGGTTTGGACCTCCTCTGACCCGAGCATTGCCGTAGTTGATGAAAAAGGTGCAGTATACGGTGTGGACGCAGGCGGTTTAACCATTTTCCATACCAAAAAAGTGACGATTACCGCCACCATCGGCGGCATCTCCAGAAGCGTGGAGGTGACCATTCGCGGGAACAGCGTGAATACCTTA
This sequence comes from Candidatus Fimenecus sp., assembly GCA_051881355.1. Classification (GTDB taxonomy): domain Bacteria; phylum Bacillota; class Clostridia; order Oscillospirales; family Acutalibacteraceae; genus Fimenecus. The sequence continues at coordinate 13,315 of JBJEPS010000078.1, forward strand.
ACAAGCGCGACCATCTATGGCAGTGATTATGTCATCAAGGACTTCCCGCGGACCTATACAGCCACATTCTCTCCCTCGCGTATTTCGGTGAAAAATGTGCACTGGGGCGTGCCGACGGACGCGGGCGCCCGTCCGTGGACAAGTGCTTGGAGCAGTACGGAAGGGAATCAGCAGAACGCCATTGCCACAGTAGATAACAACGGCGTTGTGTACGGCAATTCCGCCGGTACCACCGACTTGTATGTGTTCGGCAGAGAGGGTGCAACAAAGCTGGACGGTTCTTATGTCGAGGACATCAAAACCATTCAAATCGTCGAATTGGAACCGGACAGCATCACTTTGACTGCGCCGACGCGCAAAAATTATGTGGAGGGCGAAACCGAACTCGATTTAACAGGGCTGAAAGTTGTTCTTAACTATAATAAAGAAGATATCAGCCGATACTATGATACTACCGATTGGACGGATAGCGATTTTTCGGTCGAAGTTACCGATTATACTATTTCGGAAATCAATCAAAAGATTTTAGATAATGAGCAGTATATCCTGGTATCGGTTACCCGTGCAGGGGAAACCTATCGCGGCGTGTTCCCGATTGTGCTGGAATCTAAAAAAGTGACGAGCATTGACCTTGTCAATCCACGCTATATTTATTCCGAGGGCGAAACCGAGTTGGATTTAGAGGGCTTAGAGGTCACAGCCAATTACAGCAATGCGGAATCGGAACTCGTAACGGATTATTTAGTCGATGACGATATGTTTGACCCGACGCTTTTAGACGTGGAACAGCAAATCCCCGTGACCTATACGCACGAAGGGCTGTCAGCAACGGCAACCTTCCCCGTCATCATTTACGGGACACCCGTGCTGCGTGTGGACACCGGTGACTATGCGGGCGGCTGGACACCGAACGATGTCACCTTTACCCTGTCAGCAACACACCCGATGGACGCAATAACCTATTTTTATAGAACAGACAGCAATCCCGAATGGATTGCACTTGACGGCGACACCTTGACCGTGGACGAAAACATACAGGAAACTTATTATTTCAAAGCGATCAACTCTGTCGATGTTGAAAGTGCGGAATCTCAAGGGTATACGGTACAGCGTGACGATATTTCTCCTGATTTCACATTGACACCGGCAGAAACGAAGCTGATCAATCAGTCCTTCGCTGTTTCGATTGACGGACTTTCGATCGGCGCTTCGGGCGTACAGTCCGTCACCTTGAACGGTACGGATATCACGGAAGATTACAGTGCGTTTATCGTAGACGAAAACGGCATCTATACCGTAAAAGTGACGGCGGGCAACGGGCTTTTCTGTGAAAGGACTGTTGAAATCAGCAATATTGATAAAATCGTGCCGACTGTGACCGAAGTGGATGTTCAACATAAAAATTCCGGCGGATTTGCACGGTTCATCAGCGAACTGACTTACGGCAAATTCTTTAACGAAGAAATCGAATTGACGATAGAAGCTACCGACGAAGGCGTTTCGGGGATTGCAAAAGTGGAATATCGTTGGTATGATGCGGACACCGATACCTATTCCGACTGGGCGATGTACGATGCCCAAAATAAGCCGACCCAAGCGCCGAGCTTCAGAGGCTACGCAGAAGCACGCGCCACGGACGCGGCAGGCAATGTTTCGGCTGTTGTGACGAGCGACGGTGTAACGGTAGACGGCACAAAGCCTTCCATTGTCAAAATTACGGCAACATATAACGACGAAATTTATCAAAGCTCCGAATGGGTGGCAGATGATGTTGTACTGACCTTGGAAAGCAATGCGTATTCGGGGATTTATGCCTACCAATATCGCGTGGACGGCGGTGCGTGGCTGGAGCTTTCGGGCAATACACTGACGGCAACCGAAGAGGGTAGACATGTGTATGAGTTCCGCGCACTCAGCAATGCAGGACTTTACAGCGCGGCAACGGTGCAGGTGGTGCAAATTGACCGCCAAAAGCCGGTTATCCGCGTAGAATTCGACGGCACCTTCGGTCGCTGGACGGCGCAGGGGGCACGCTTTAACTTCTCTACCGAGGCAGAAAGCCTTTCGGGCATTACCTATTATTACTCCGACGGTACGGGTTGGTATGAATTTGACGGCTCTGAATTGAATTTGACGCAAAACACCAATGCGGTGTACTGCTTTAAGGCTGTCAACGGTGCAGGCACGGAAAGCACCACTTCGGACAGCTACCGTGTGATGATTGATACCACCGAGCCGGATATCATTTTGACACCGACGGTAACCGAACCGACGGAAACGCCGTATTTGGTGAATTACAAGGCGATTGTCGGACCTTCCGGCTTGGCGTCTGTAACCATAGACGGGTGTGACATCACCCAGGAAACATCGTTTATTGTGGTGGAAAACGGCAATTATTTGGTTACGGTGACCGGCAACAACGGCAGAGCAAAAACTGTGTTGTTGACCATCAGCAATTTCCCGGATAACACAGCAACCCCGATTTTACAAGTGGGTGTTTCCGGTGCACTCGGCGTGCAAACCGACAAGCCGATTACCTTTACACTCTCCACGCCGAATTATACCTCAGGGATTACCTATTATTATTCTACCGGTGAAAAATGGGTGAAACTGTCCGGGGATACCTTAACGATTGACAGCGAAACCAAAGCGACTTACACCTTTAAAGCAGTCAATCAATCGGGTGTAGAAAGCTATGTTTCCCCCGCCTACGAGGTTTGGTTTGAGAAAACGGAAATCAAGCAGATTTTGCCGAACGAGGACGGCAGCACGGACATTACGGTAGACCGTTCGCAGGGCACAACCTATCTTGTGGGGTTGAACGCAGAAAATACTTCTGTTGCAGAGCTGAAAGCAAACTTGCAAAATGAGGATACACAGATTATTGTACGACGCGGGGATACCGTGTTGACAGACAGCGATGCGGTCGGCACAGGCTGTGTGGTGCAGTGCGTTTCCGTGAAAGACGTTGCCGTGATTTACGAGAGTGCAACCGTCATTTTGTACGGAGATGTCAACGGCGACGGTCTGATTGACGAAACCGATTACCGCACGATGAGCACTGCGTCCTTGGTGGATTCCTCAGCCATTGGCGACGGCGTATACAGCGTGGCGGCGGACTTGAACGGCGACGGTGTCGTGGATTTCTTCGATGTGGCAATGTTAAACTTGCATCTGTCCGGAACATGCACGTTGGACCAAACCGCGCAGCTTTACAAATAAACCGTAAAAAGGGGACAGTTCCCTTTTTACGGACTTTACAAACACAAATTCGGGAAGCGAGATAAATGAACACCGAAAAACGACAACAGGTGATTAACGGATACTGTGATGCGGTCGGAGATTTGCTTTCGAGTGCAGTTGTGCAGCAGATGCGGCAGTATCCGCACCATAAAACGGTCAGCACCTTTTGGCACAGCGTGTATGTGTCCTATCTTACCTATCGGTTTTGCGGCGAACTGCATTTACAGCAGCGAGAAGCCGCCCGCGCCGCGCTTTTGCATGACTTTTATTTGTATAATTGGTATGTAGAAAAGCACGGTGAGTACCATGTTTGGTATCACCCGAAAACGGCGGTAAAAAATGCAGAAAGCTACTTCGGACCGCTGACGGAAAAGCAAAAAAATATGATTTTAAGTCATATGTGGCCACTGTTTGTCGAACCGCCGAAATCGAAAGAGGCATATGTGCTGACTTTGGCGGACAAAATTGCCGCCACACGGGATTTGTTGGGGTTTGCGGATACTTTTAAGCCTATGTATGCACAAATTGAAAGGGAGCTGAAACGGCGTGGAGCTTTTGAGAACCGTAGCTGAATATTTTCTTTGGTTCAATCTATACAGCGTTTGCGGTTGGATTATGGAAACGGCTTTGTATGCCGTGCGCAGAAAACAGGCAGTCAAACGCGGGTTTTTGTTCGGTCCGCTTTGTCCGATTTACGGTGTCGGCATGATTCTTTGTATGCTGCTGTTTTATGACCGTATCGACAATATTTTCTTGCTGTTTTTGGTCGGTATGGTTACCTGCACGGCACTGGAATATGTGACGCATTTCGTTTTGGAAAAGCTGTTCCACTCTACCTGGTGGGATTATTCCAATAAAAAATTCAATGTCAAAGGACGCATTTGCCTGCAAAATAGTTTGCTGTTCGGCGTGGGTGTGGTGCTGATTGTTCGTGTGATTCAGCCATGGCTGATTCTTTGGACAGCAAAAATTCCCGACACGGTGCTTTACTGGATTGTATTTATTTTGTATACCTTGCTGATTGTGGATTTGACCACCACCATTGCAAGCTTGAAAAATACGGTTGCATTGTTGAAGCACGTGCAGGGCGTCATCAATGAGCATATGCAGAAAGGCATTGATGAAACCGATGCGTATTTCAATGAATTGACGGAGCGTGTGAAAGAGTCGGCGGCGCTGACGGAATTCGCCGAGCATTTAAAAGGCAGCAAATCCATGCTGGCGCGGTTGCACAAGGAGTACCCGAATTTAAAGTTCGAACGGTATAAGGACGCACTCCAAATGCTGTTTGAAAAGTTAGACGAGAAAAAAGACGAGCATAAAAAATAAGGCAAAACAAATCCCCTTGCACTCCAAAATCGGATTGCAAGGGGATTTCGCATTTGTAGATTTATTTTTTCTTCCGTAGTTTCCCGCCCAATGCGTCCGCGCCGTACAGGGCGACGAGCACTGCGGCGGCGATTAAAGTTGAATAAAGACGGTGCATATTGTATTTTGCTTCAAGTACGCCCGTAGCAAATAACACGCCGACGATTGCAAGAATATACAGCGCCAAAAGCAGGGCTTTGCATTTGTTTTGCGGCGTTTCGCGGTAGGAAAGCGCAAAGGCGAGCACAACGGCAATCGCCGCCGCGCCGATATAGATGCATAAAAACCGTGTCAAGAAACCGCCTCCTGTCTGTATAGCAAAGTTACTTTACAGATTTTCCTGTTCTAAATTCTCCGCGACCTGCATCATTACGGCACATTCTATCCGTTTTTTGAACAGTTCACAGCCGTACTTGTATACGCCTGTAATCGAACCTGTCGCGTGGTAGGCGTTTGCCGCGCAGCCACCGCTGCAATAGAGCTTTGCCCAGCAGTCTTTACATTCGGGGCGCGCATAGGCGTTGCAGCATTTGAATTCCTGCTGTAAAGCGGTGTTTTGAATGCCGTCATAAATATTGCCCATTTTATATTGTTCATCGCCGACGAACTGGTGACAAGGGTATAAGTCACCCCACGGCGTGACTGCCAAATATTCCGTGCCCGAGCCGCACCCCGAAATGCGCTTGTAAATGCAAGGACCGCCCGTCAAATCGAGCATATAGTGGTAAAAGGTGATGGGGTGTCCCTCTTTTTTGCGGCGTAACATATTCTTTGCCAAAATTTCGTATTGCTCGTAAAGCGTAGGCAAATCCGATTCTGTGAGCGCATACGGCGCGTCGGGTGCGCAGACGACGGGTTCCATGGAAAGCTCCGTAAAGCCCAAATCCGCCATATGGAAAATATCGTTCGTAAAATCAACATTGTTTTTTGTGAACGTACCGCGCACATAATAGCCCTTGTCGCCGCGTTTTTTCACGAATTCCTGAAATTTCGGTACAATCACATCGTAACTGCCTTGTCCGTTGACGGTTTTGCGCAAACGGTCATGTATTTCCTTGCGCCCGTCTAACGAAAGTACCACATTGTGGCACTCGCGGTTGGCAAATTCCGTGACCTCGTCGTCCAATAAAACGCCGTTGGTCGTCAAAGTGAATCGGAAGTTTTTGCCCTTTTCTTTTTCAATACTGCGCGCGTAGGCAACCAATTGTTTGACGACTTCAAAATTCATCAGCGGCTCGCCGCCGAAAAAGTCCACTTCCAGATTCTTGCGCTTACCGGAATGTTCTACCAAAAAGTCGAGTGCCCGTTTGCCCGTTTCCAAGGACATTAACGCTCGTTCGCCGTGGTATTTTCCTTGCGCGGCAAAGCAGTATTCGCAGTTTAAGTTGCAGGTATGCGCCACATGTAAACACAGCGCCTTTAACTCGGTATGACGGTTTTTAAAGTCAAAAGCCTTGTTTTCGTAAACATCTTCGGTAAAGAGTTTGCCGTCCGCTTTAAGTTCTGCAATATCGGCAAGCACTTCGTCCAAATCCGCCTCGGTCACATCGGGGCGGTCACCGTATTTTGCAAGCAGTTCCGATTTAATTTCCTGCGGGGTGTGGTTTTCATACATGGCTATCGCGTCATAGGCGACTTCGTCCACCGCGTGTACCGAACCGCTGAACACGTCCAAAACAATGTTGTAGCCGTTTAATTTATATTGATGTACCATAGAAAAACCTCAAAAAGAAAAGCCGTTTTCTGTCAAACAGCAAACGGCTTCTTTCAAAATGCCACTAAACTTATTTCTGCTCCATGCATTTTTCGCACTGCTGGTTGGCAACGCCGCAGGAGGTTTTGCATGCGCTTTGGCAGGAGGTCTGGCATTCGCCGCAACCGCCGTTCTTTACGCTCTCTTTCAAATCACGGGTTTTCACGGTTTGAATTCTTTTCATAATTCTAATTGCTCCTTAAAAGAATTTTGTTCGTAGATTATAGTAGCACAAGGCGGGCGGTTTGTCAATCGCAAACCTTGATTTTCGGGAATTCCCCACCGTCAGCGAGGATTTTCAGCCCGTGTGTATATACATCGTCAAGTGCTTCGGCAACTTCTTGTGTTATGCGCTCGCCGCGTACCAAAACGGGCACGCCCGGCGGGTAACACCAAACGTTGCTCAGGCTTATTTTCCCGACCGCGTTTTTCAGCGGTTTATTTTCACCTTTCCGTTCCGCCGCCGCACAAGGAGAAAATACAACGGGCGGCAGGGGAACGGCATCAAAATGCGGCGGTGCGAGGGTGCTTTCTGCAGAGCGGTCTATCTCCTGCAGTGCCGTCAACAGACGCGAAAAGCCGATTTCCTTGTCGCAAACCGAGGTCATCAACAGCGCATACGATACCGCCGCCATTTCACCTTCAAGTTTGTATTCCGTGCGCAGATTTTGTAAAAGGGAACTGCCGTCCGTTTCCGTGTTCGCCGGGATAATCGGCAGTTTGCCGCCGTCAAACGCGAAAAAGACGGGGTGCTTATCTAAACCGTCATTCCCTTTACATAAAACGGTGATATGGGCTAACGCTTCACATTGCTTAGAAAAATTTGCCAATACTTTTTCATATTTTGCAAAAACGATTTCAGCGTTTGCCTCTAAAAACCGCACGCATTCCGAAATGGAGGCAAGCAAAACATAGGACGGGCTGGACGTTTCAAAAATCGAGAGCTTCCGCTGAAAAGTCGCAGGAGATATGCGGTCTGTGCACAAATGCGCCACCGCAGTTTGCGTAAGAGCAGGGAGGGTTTTGTGTAAAGAGTGAATGACGATATCCGCGCCCGCCGCCACGGCGGAAAGCGCCTTGTTTTCCGTAAACGGTAAATGCGCTCCGTGCGCCTCATCCACCAAAAGGGGAATATCTTTTTTGTGCAGAAGTGCCGCAATCGCGCGAATGTCGCTGATTATACCGTCATAGGTAGGGGAAGTCAGCACGCACAAGCGAATGTCTTTGTGTTTCTCAAGCGCATCTGCAATGCTTTTAGGCACAATACTCCCCACAATGCCTGTGGCTTCGTCCACGGGCGGCTGTATGTAAACGGGTACAAGTCCCAACAACTCCACGGCATTGTAAACCGATTTGTGACAGTTGCGCGCGAGCAAAATTTTGTCGCCCCTATGTGTGGCGGCGGCAATCCCTGCCAAAATCCCGCAGGTCGAGCCGTTGACGAGGGCAAAGCTGTGTTTTGTGCCGTAGAGTGCGGCAAGGCGGTCGTTTAAATCCCGTAAAATCCCGTCAGGCGCATGCAAATCGTCAAATCCGTCAATTTCGGTAATGTCTACCGAATAAGGGAGCACGCTCCCGAGCATTGCAGTGTTGCGCTTGTGCCCGGGCATATGAAACGGATACGCGTCACTGTCGCTGTATGCTTGCAAGGCAGATAGTAAATCGGCTTTGCTCATACCGCCGCCCCCTTTCGGAATTGTTTGGGCGTAGTGCCCTTGTATTTTTTGAAGGTTTTTACAAAATAGCTTAAATCGTTAAAGCCGCACCCCAACGCGATGTCCGTTACGGTTTCGTCGCTGTATAAAAGCTGCTCGCACGCACATTCCACGCGGTAATAATTGAGATAATCAATCGGGGTTCTGCCCGTCATTTCCGCAAAAAAGCGGCAAAAGTATTTCGGCGACATTTCCGCGGCGGCGGCAAGCTCCTCCAAGGTAATCGGCGTGCTGTATTGCTCACGAATCAGCCCCAAAGCGTTTTTTAACTGCCGAATCCGTTTGTTTCCACGCACCGAAAGCGACGACGCACCTTGATAGCAGTGATTTTGAATCAGCAAGCCTGAAAATTGCAGTAACAGCCCCTGCGTAATGCACGCAAAGCCCTTTTTCTGTGCGGACAGTGTGTCAAACAACTGCCAAAGCACCGTGGCTTCCTGCGTGCCCTTTCGAAAAATACGCTGTAACTCCACACGGTGATTTTGCACATCCTCCAATTCCTTTTTACATACGGAATTGTTGCCGATGAACGCGCTTAAATCCATATCAATACATTCATAGACGCAGTCCGTCGGCGTACCGCCGTGCAGAACGCCGTCTTGAATCAGCGCCGTATCGCCTGCAGAAAGGCTGTATGTATCCGCATTTAATGACAGCGATAAATGCCCCGATACTACACGCAAAAGCTCATAATCAATATGCCAGTGAAACGGCATTTGATAGCGCGGGTGGGTTTTGTCCACATGGTGAAATTCAATCGGAAAGTCAAATGTGCCGCGTGTTTTTTGTTCTTGATACTCCGAATAATTCATACGTCCCTCAAAAGTGAATATTATTATACTTTAGTGGTATTATACACCTTGATTTCAGTAAAAAACAACAGTATAATGAAAGAAAATAGAAAAAATTTATTTTTTATGCCAAAACAAAATACAAAAATGCCAAGGAGGAATACAACCATGAGCAAGCAAAGACTGATTGGCGATTATCCCGTTATCGGTATTCGCCCGACCATTGACGGCAGACGCGGTCCGTTAAAGGTGCGCGAGTCGCTCGAAGAACAAACCATGAATATGGCGAAGTCCGCCGCAAAGCTGTTTGAGGACAATTTGCGCTATACGAACGGTGAGCCCGTTAAGGTGGTTATTGCCGATACCACGATTGGCAGAGTAGCGGAAGCTGCCGCGTGCGAGGACAAATTCCGTAAAGCGGGCGTGGCAATTACGCTGACGGTAACGCCGTGTTGGTGCTACGGCTCGGAAACCATGGATATGGACAAAAACACCATTAAGGCGGTTTGGGGCTTTAACGGCACCGAGCGCCCGGGTGCAGTGTATCTTGCTTCCGTACTTGCTTCTCACGCGCAGAAAGGCTTGCCCGCATTCGGCATTTACGGCAAAGATGTGCAGGATATGGACGCGACGGAAATCCCCGATGATGTCAAAGAGAAACTTCTTCGCTTCGGCAGAGCGGCTGTTGCGGCGGCAACCATGCGCGGCAAATCGTATCTGCAAATCGGCTCGATTTGTATGGGTATCGCAGGCTCGATTATCAACTGCGATTTCTTCGAGGAATATCTCGGTATGCGTGTAGAGTCTGTTGACGAGGTGGAAATTATTCGCCGCATGACCGAGGGCATTTATGACGAAGCGGAATTCCAAAAGGCGCTCAAATGGACCAAGGAAAACTGCAAAGAGGGCTTTGACAAAAACCCCGATTGGTTCAAAAAATCCGACAAAGAAAAGGAAGAGGCTTGGGAGTTTGTCGTCAAGATGATGTGTATCATCAAAGATCTGTACGGCGGCAATCCGAATTTGCCCGAAGGGCGCGAGGAAGAGGCTGTCGGCCACAACGCGCTGTGCGGCGGATTCCAAGGTCAGCGCCAGTGGACGGACTTCTATCCGAACTGCGACTATCCCGAGGCGCTTTTAAACTCCTCGTTTGACTGGAACGGCGCGCGAGAGACCTATGTGCTCGCCACTGAAAACGATACCTTGAACGGCGTTTCGATGCTGTTCGGCAAACTCTTGACCAACACCGCGCAGATGTTCTCCGATGTGCGTACATACTGGAGCCCCGAAGCGGTCAAAAAAGCGACCGGTTATGAATTGGAAGGCGTCGCCAAAGAGGCAGGCGGCTTTATTCACCTGATTAACTCCGGCGCGTCTGCGCTCGATTTCTGCGGCGAGGTCAAAGATGAAAACGGCAACGGTGTCATCAAACCATTCTGGGAAATGACCGAAGCTGACCAAAAAACCTGCTTGGAGGCAACCTCTTGGAACGCGGCGGATATGGGTTACTTCCGCGGCGGCGGGTTCTCCTCTCGCTTCTTAACTCGCAGTGAAATGCCCGCGACGATGTGCCGTTTGAATATTGTCAAAGGCTTAGGTCCCGTGATGCAGATTGTCGAAGGGTACACCGTCAATCTGCCCGACGAGGTTTCCGACAAGCTGTGGAAACGTACCGACTATACTTGGCCCTGCACTTGGTTTGCGCCGCGCATTACGGGCGAGGGCGCGTTCAAGAGTGCATACGATGTGATGAACAACTGGGGTGCAAACCACGGTGCAATCAGCTACGGGCATATCGGCGCAGACCTCATCACGCTCTGCTCAATTTTGCGTATTCCCGTTTGTATGCATAACGTTCCCGAAGAAAAAATCTTCCGTCCCGCGGTTTGGAACGCGTTCGGTATGGATAAGGAGTCACAGGACTTCCGCGCCTGCAAGAACTTCGGACCGATGTATAAATAAAGGGTACAGTTTATGAAAAAAACATATCGATTGCTGAGCTTTGACTTCGGCGCGTCCTCAGGGCGCGCCGTGCTCGGCACGTTTGACGGCGAAAAACTCGATTTGCAGGAAATCCACCGTTTTCAAAATGACCCCGTGACGGTAAACGGCACCATGTATTGGGATATTCTGCGGCTGTTTTTTGAAGTGAAACAGGCACTGATAAAATCCAAAGCGTACGGCGAACTCGATGGTATCGGCGTGGACACTTGGGGCGTGGACTTCGGGCTGTTGGACGCGGACGGCAGACTGCTGGAAAACCCTGTGCACTACCGCGATGCGCGCACGGCGGGAATGCTTGAAAAAGCATTCGAATATTTGCCGAAAAGCGAGTTTTACAGCATAACGGGCAATCAGTTTATGGAAATCAACACCGCGTTTCAGCTGCTTTCCTTGCGGGAAAATCGCCCTGCGCTGTTAGACCGCGCCGAAACACTTTTGCTGATGCCCGACCTCTTGAATTTTATGCTGACGGGCAAAAAATGCACGGAGTATTCCATCGCGAGTACTACGCAGCTGCTTGATGCGAAACAGCGCGTATGGTCAAAACAGGTAATTTCCGCTTTGGAACTGCCCGAACGGCTTTTTACCGAAATCGTACCGACTGCCACCAAAGTAGGCGCGTTACAGCCCGACCTTTGCGAGGAATTGGGGCTTTCGCCCGCTGCGGTCATTGCCGTTGCGGGGCACGATACCCAGTGCGCGATGGCAAGCGTGCCGACCGACAAAGAAGATTTCCTGTTTTTAAGTTGCGGCACATGGTCTCTGTTGGGTACAGAGCTTTCCGCACCGATAATCAACAGCACCGCTGAAACCTGCAATGTCACCAATGAGGGCGGTTACGCGGGCAAAGCCTCCTTCTTAAAGAATATCATTGGGCTTTGGCTGATACAGGAAACGCGTCGCCAATGGCAAAAAGAGGGGGAAAACCTCTCGTTTGCCGAAATGGAAACGCTGGCGCGTGCGGCAACGCCGTACCGTTCCTTTATTGACCCCGATGCGCCCGAATTTGTCCCCGCAGGTAATATTCCGCGCCGCGTGCAGGAATACTGCCGCAAAACAGGGCAACCCGTGCCCGAAACCAAGGGCGAAATTTTGCGCTGTATTTATGATAGCCTGTCGCTCAAATACCGCTATGCGGTCGGGCAAATCGAAACCTGCACGGAAAAACAGTATGACGCGTTGCATATTGTCGGCGGCGGCGTGAAAGATACGCTTCTTTGTCAGTTAACGGCAGACGCCATAGGCAAAGCCGTGGTGGCAGGTCCCGTGGAGGCAACCGTTTACGGCAATTTGGTGTTGCAGTTGTTGGCGCTCGGCGCGGTCAAGGATTTAAAAGAAGCGCGCGAGATTGTACGGCGCTCTGACAAGGTAAACACCTTTATCCCGAATGTAAGCGCGCAAGTAGAAAACGCTTACAAAACATTTTTGGAGGTAAACGGATTATGTTGAAAAACATCCCGAAAATTCTTTCTCCCGAGCTGTTAAAAGTCCTTTGCGAAATGGGACATGGCGACCGTTTGGTGATTTCCGACGGGAATTTCCCCGCCGAAAGCATGGGCAAAAATGCGAAAGTCATTCGTATGGACGGGCATGGCGTGCCGGAAATCCTCGATGCGATTTTGCAGTTGTTCCCGTTAGACACCTATGTGGAAAAACCCGTGGGCTTAATGGAAGTTGTCCCCGGCGACCCGGTGGAAACCCCGATTTGGAACACCTATTTTGACACGGTGCAAAAATATGACGAACGCGGCGAAAACGCGGTGCAGTATATTGAGCGTTTTGCGTTTTACGAGCAGGCAAAAGAGGCTTATGCCATTATCGCTACAGGCGAGAGTGCGCTGTATGCGAATATTTTACTGCAAAAAGGCGTTGTCACAGATTAAAACAAAAAATCATAAAAGGAAGTATCACTATGGACTATATGGAAACGCGCGAAATTATGTGCGACATCTGCCACAAAACTTGGCAATTGGGCTGGGTCGCGGCGAATGACGGGAACTTGTCCGTCAAACTGCCGAACGGCAATTTTTTGGCAACGCCTACGGGCATCAGCAAAAGCTTTATCACGCCTGAAAAACTGGTGGTCATCGACGGCGAGGGCAATGTGTTGGAGGCGGAAAACGGCTACCGCCCGTCCTCGGAAATTAAAATGCATTTGCGTTGTTATAAGGAACGCGAAGATGTCGGCGCCGTGTTGCACGCACACCCCCCAACAGCCACGGGCTACGCGGTGGCACATGTGCCGCTGGACCGCTACACAATGATTGAAACGGTTGCCGCCATCGGCTCCATTCCCGTCACGCCCTACGGTACGCCCTCGACTTATGAAGTGCCCGACGCGATAGCGCCTTATTTGCAGGAACATGATGTCCTGTTACTTGCCAACCACGGCGCACTGACCGTCGGCGCAGACGCAATCACCGCCTATTACCGTATGGAAACACTCGAACTGTTTGCCAAAATCAGCCTGACCGCGCATCTGTTGGGCGGCGAAAAGGAAATTTCCGAAGAGAATATTCAAAAACTCATCGATTTGCGTAAATACTACGGTATCACGGGCAAACACCCGGGGTACAAACACTATCGCGAGGATTAAGTATAGTTTTTTCGGTGTATTTGTTGGTATGCGTGTTACGGAATGGTTGCAGCGTTATCGCTGTACACGGAATAAAATGGTTTGATAGGGCGGGGGCTTGCCCCCGCCGTAAATAATGGTAGATTTTGCTGGCAAATAAAGTTCACTCCTACCGTACCCGCACCGAAATACTGCTTTTCTCAAAATAAAAAATATCGAAAAAATCTGTTGACATTTTCTGCGGTTGGTGGTATTATATTTCGGCGGTCAAAAGGAACGCTTCAACCGCATTTGCGCTGCTAGCTCAGCTGGATAGAGTGTTTGGCTACGAACCAAAAGGTCAGGGGTTCGAATCCCTTGCAGCGCGCCAAAAACGGAGACACACAAAAAAGTGTGTCTCCGTTTTTTCGTTTTCATTTGCAAGGGATTCGAAAGGGCGAAAGAGAAAACGCTCCGGTGGAGCGTTTTCCGCCCGTCGCGCAGATGGCGGTTGTTTTCAGAACATTCGTAAACTTCGCGGCAGAGGGGAAAGACAAGTTGAAACACCCTTGCAGCGCGCCAAAAACGGAGACACACAAAAAAGTGTGTCTCCGTTTTTTCGTTTTCATTTGCAAGGGATTCGAAAGGGCGAAAGAGAAAACGCTCCGGTGGAGCGTTTTCCGCCCGTCGTGCAGATGGCAGTTGTTTTCAGAACATTCGTAAACTTCGCGGCAGAGGGGAAAGACAAGATGAAACACCCTTGCAGCGCGCCAAAAACACGGCATACCAAACGGTGTACCGTGTTTTTTCGTATGGCAATATATTCGGTGCCGTTTTTATTGTTCGTTTTCCGCATTCGGCAGTTCTATTCGCTGTTGGCAGGCTTCTTGCACCGCATTATGTAAGCACAACTCGCTGTCTGTGGGCATATCGGTCATCATATGCCACGTCATAATTCCACCGAGCGACATGGAAATCGCGTAGGCGGTTTTATCTCTTACCATAGCATAGCTGTTCAAGTATGCCGGTTGCACTCCATACCCTTCAGCAAAATTACCGCTTGCAGTATTTGTCCATCTGTCGCTTATACCGCTGTTGCAGTAATTCACCCAGAAATTACCGCACGCGCTGTTTTTGAGGTTTCTGCCGTAATACGGAATGCCGAGACAGATTTTTTGCATATCATACCCTTGGTAATACAGCCGTTCTATTGCCAGCGTAGTCTGTTTAAAGGTCGAGTGATACCCGTTGTAATCATCGGAAACATGGTCATAAATCATAATGTTGAAATAATCCACGGCTTCTTTCGCCTCGTCAGAAAACCGCATATTCCACACTGCCGTTGCCAAAGAAAACTTTTTGCCGATTTTGGACAGTTCGCTGTGCAAATCCAACGCAAGTTGGTTGTATGCCGCCCAGTCTTTTTTACCGCTGGGATATTCCCAGTCCAAATCCACGCCGTCTAAAGAAAATTCCGTGACAAAATCCGCAAGATTTTTGGCGATTATTTTGCTGTTGTCGGCAAAAAACGATGCGTCGGTATCATTGGAAAATACATTGCAGTAAAGTTTTATGTCCCTGTCGCCAATGGCGGCACGCACATCTGCAAGTCGTTCAGCAAACGCCTCTTTGCCGCCGTTGTAGTCCACCGCGCCGTTTTCGTCGAGCCACACGCCGATAAACAAGGTCAAATCGGTTACGCTGTCTAAATAACTGATAAACTGTTCGTTGTGCTGATAATCTTCGCCT
Source organism: Candidatus Fimenecus sp. (assembly GCA_051881355.1). Classification (GTDB taxonomy): domain Bacteria; phylum Bacillota; class Clostridia; order Oscillospirales; family Acutalibacteraceae; genus Fimenecus. Next base: position 28,492 of record JBJEPS010000078.1, read on the forward strand.
TCATACACAAAATAGTCGTTGATTCTAAACGTATCGCGGCTGGTTTTGCCGACATTGTAAATTTCCGCTTCGTTGATTTTTGCACTGTCTCTGCAATCGTCAAACTGAATGCGCAGTGTGTCAAACGTTGTGTCGGGGAATGTGCACATTCTGTACGAGTCGATTTTGTCGTTTCTGTAAATCAGCTTTTCCTCGCCGTCGAGAGAGGCGTAAATGCTGAATTGTTTTGTACCGCCTTCCAGCGCATAGGCGAGACTGCCGGTTTTGTCTAACGTTTCTTTTAAAAGAACGGTGTTTGCGGTTATGGGCGTTTCAAATGCAAATGTAATGCTGTCACCTTGTTGGACAGTGACGCCGGTGCGCCATTTGCCGTCGGTTATTTTTGTGCTTTTTTGATTGTCGGCATCGGTTACAGTTGCAAGCAATGCGAGATTTTCATATGCTTGCAGGTTGCTTACATCTGCACTGTTGACTTTTCGATTTACATATCCTGTATAACCGCCAACGCCTGTTGCGCATACCAGTACAACAACCAAAACGAGCGATATCACGATTTTTTTCCACTTTTTCATCCTATCCGCCCCTGCGTATTTTATTTTTTAACAGCGCTTTTTCGCTGTCAATCGTCATATTCCCGTAAATGCCCCTCGCAGAGCAGTTCGGGATACCCCCACTGCCGCAAGACCTCGAAAACTGCTACGGCGACGGTGTTTGAAAGGTTTAAACTCCGCGCGTGGGCGTTGTTGAGCATCGGCAGCCGCGCGCAGAAATCGGGATTTTCGTGCAACAGCCATTCGGGCAGTCCTTTTGTCTCTTTTCCGAAAAATAAATACGCATTTTCGGGATATACTAAATCGGAATGAATGTGTTTTCCTTTTGTTGTGAAAAAGAAAAAATTGTTCTCTTGCGGGGTTTTTTCTAAAAATTCCTGTAAAGAATCATAATAGGTAATGTCTAAAAGCTGCCAGTAATCAAGCCCCGCACGCTTTAATTTTTTATCGTCGATTTTAAAGCCCATTGGACCGACTAAATGCAACCGCGCACCCGTTGCGGCACAGGTGCGGGCAATGTTTCCCGTGTTTTGCGGGATCTCAGGCTCAACCAAAACAATATTTAATGACACAGCTTCCACTTCCGTTTTTGCGTTAGAATTTTTTTTATTATAGCAAGTCACGGGAGAAAAGTAAAGTTGAACTATGCTTGGTAAGCGGGTTTTCTGCCGCAGTATAGTATTGAAAGGTATGCTTAAAAAAATCAAAAAGGAAAACCAGCAAAAGCACAGTAGCGAAGCAAGAATAACAATTTTAAAATTTTCCAAATTGGTTATGCTTTGCTTTGTATGCCAATGGGTTTTCCGAACAAAATAGAAATACAAATCTATTTAGGAGGGAAAGCAATGCAAGCACAAATGCAATCTGCTGCGAAAGCAGTCGGTGTGAGTCTGGCGGTCGGCGGCGCTGTGGCAATGGTCGGTGCGGCGATGCGCGGCAGCTCGACAAAACGAAAGGCGCGAAAGGTCGCGAAAAAAGCAGCGAACACCATCGGCGGTCTTGTGGATAATATGCAGTATATGATGAAATAAGCGAGAGATACCCGCAGACCGTCTGCGGGTATCTTGTTATGGGGAAAATCATGAAAAAAACACTTTGTATTTTACTTTGCTTGGCACTGCTCGCAGGGCTTTGCGCTTGCGGCAGTACAAAGCAGGATTTGACAGGGACGACTGCACCGCAGTCGGATGCAACTACCGTGCCGCCGCCCGAGGCGCTGGGCGATGCGACGGAGACGGAAACAACACCCGTGCAGGTATTACCTGCGACAGCAGATACGCCGGTTTTGCAAAACGGTGAAACCTACACAGGCTTACCTGCTTTGCCGTTACAGGAGTTTAAGGTGGAAGACCCTGAAAATACGCGTGGGTTGTCAACGGAAAAAATCGGATACAGCTACGGCGTGGCAAAGGACGGTCAACCGCATACCACTTCCGTCAACAACCAAAAATATTTTACAGACAACGGCTATAATGCCGTTTGCCTGGATACAAAATCCACCGAAAAGGTGCTGTATCTGACCTTCGACTGCGGCTACGAAAACGGATATACCGCAAAGATTTTGGACACGTTGAAAGAAAAAGGCGTTCCAGCCGCATTTTTCTGTACACTGCCACAGGTACAGGATAATCCCGAGCTGATTGCGCGTATGATTAACGAAGGGCACATCGTCGGCAATCACTCTGTAAAGCATCCGTCCTTCCCGACGCTAACGCGTTTGCGTATGGCAGAGGAAATCAAGGGCATGGACGATTATTTGCGGACGAATTTCGGATACAGTGAGCCGTTTTTCCGTTTCCCGATGGGGGAGTATTCCGACTGTGCGCTGGATTTGGTCGGCTCCTTGGGCTATAAAAGCGTGTTTTGGTCCGTGGCGTATGCAGATTGGGATTTAGACAACCAAAAAGGCGCAGACTATGCCTTTGAGACGGTTACTTCCCGTTTGCACCCGGGCGCGGTGATTTTGCTGCACTCGGTTTCACCGGATAACGCGGAAGCCCTCGGCAGAATTATCGACTGGGCGAAGCAGGAAGGATATACCTTTAAATCTTTACGGGATTTGCCTGCATAAAGTGAAGCTTAGCGGAGAACAGTGGTTCTGTTCTCCGCTTTTTTATACAGCTTGCAGTATTGTCAACGGTTGCTGATTTATTAACGATTTATTAAAATTTTATTCACAAATTATTCATAATCGTAAGGCGGTACTATGGTAAAATAAACCATAATTTTTAGTTTGGGGGAATAGTCTATGAATTTACAAAAAATCATTGACAGCAAAGACGCCGCTGCAGAGTATATGCTCAAAGAAATTACATATATCTGCAAAAAGTTCGAAAAGCGTGCACCCGGTTCCAAGGGCGAAAAGCAGGCTTGCGACTATATGGCGAAAGTGCTCAAAGAGCAATGCGGTTGTGAGCGCGCCGATGTGGAGTCCTTCAAAGAGCATCCCGGTGCATTCTATGGGTGGATTTATTTCACCATTACCTTTGTGCTGGTTGCCGTTGCGCTGTTCTTTGTGTTCCCGTTGGCGTCGATTTTGCTGATTGCGGCAGGGTTGTTTATTGTATTGGCGGAATTCGGCGTTTACAAAAAACTGATTGACCGTTGCTTTAAAGAAGAAACCGGTCACAATGTTACGGCGATTAAGAACTGCACGGGCGAAGTAAAACGCCGTATTATCTTTAACGGCCACCCCGATGCAGCTTGGGAATGGCCCGTAAACTACAAACTCGGCGGTGTCGGCTTTGAAGGGCACGCGGTGCTTTGCGGTATCGGCGCTGTGTATTATCTTGTACTTGCCATTATCGCCGTTGCGCAAAACGGCGTTTCGTTTGGGCTTATCGACACGGGCTCCTTACTTTTCAAATTGGCAATGTGGGGCTTGCTGTTTGTTCCGTTTTTGGTCGGTCTTTATTGGATGGTCAATAAAAATCGCGTGGTGGACGGTGCGAACGACAACCTTTCCGGTTGCTATATGGGTATTGCGCTTTTGAAAATGCTTAAAGATGAGGGCATTGAATTGGAAAATACCGAAATCGGCGTTGTTTTGACCGGCTCTGAGGAAGCGGGCTTGCGCGGTGCAAAAGCGTGGTGCGAGGCGCACAAAGGCGAATTTGACGATGTGCCGACCTTTATTTTCTCGTATGATACCATTCATGACCCGAAATTCCTGATGACCAACTACCGCGATTTGAACGGCACAGTCAAGGCAGACAAGGATGTTTCCGACCTGTTTATGGAAGCGGCAAAGGAATTGGAAATCCCCTGCAAAAAGGGCTGGGTGCCGCCGCTGGGCGGTGCAACGGACTCTGCCGCATTTGCGCAGGCAGGCTTCCGCGCGACCGGTATTACGGGCTTGAATCATAAGCTGGAGGATTACTACCATACCCGCCGCGACACCTATGACAACATGAACCTGGAAGGGCTTGCAGGCTGCTTCGCGGTCAGCGCCAAGGTTCTGGAAATGTTTGATAACGGCGCAAAACAGTAATTGATTGTGAATAAATGTAAAAACCCGTCGAAAATCGGCGGGTTTTTGTTTTGCATAAAATTTGCACATGCGTGTTTTCCGCAAAAGCAATCGTGGGCGTGCCTTTCCTTGCATTTTAGGGCGTTCTGTGCTACAATAACCGTATTATTGTTCGGAGGCAAACTGAAAGTTATGGATACGATTGTACTGCACCCGCCGATTTTGGAGGGGGAGGGATTTTCTGTTCTGCGGCAAAACCCCGACCGTGGCTGGCGCATGGAAACCTATTTGACTTTAGGCAGCAATACGGTAATGTTTCATGCGGGCGAAACCCCGCTCGGTTTTTTAGATGCACAAATCGAATTGTATCGGGACACACCGTGTTCGCTTGTGCAGGTTTATGTGTATTTAACCGAATACTGCAAAAAACCGTTGGACAATACTGCGTTTACGCAATTAAATGCGTATTTAGAGGGCTTACGCGCGCGGCATCTGCGTGCCGTCCTGCGATTTGCATATGAATTTGATGTGGACCGTAAAGTCGGTCCGACCTCTCGCCGCATATACGGGCATTTACGCCAAATCAAACAGTGGTTGGCGGAAAATGATGCGTTGGTGCGTGAAACGGTGCTCGTTTTACAGGCGGGCGTCGTCGGTGCGTGGGGTGAATGGCATACGGCACGGCATTATCACAACAAAAAGAAGGTGCTTTCCGCGCTTTGCGATACGGCACCGGCGTATTTACCGTTGCAGGTGCGTATGCAAAAATTTAAGGATTGTATACAAAACACCGAAAACGCACCGCGTGTGGGCTATCACGACGATTTTTTGGTTGGTGCATATCACAAATGGAACACCCCTGCCGGTGCAGCGGATAGCGAGCGGTTTCAAACATTTGTAAAGGAGTCTCGCTTTACACTAAATGACGGCGAAATGCCGTGGGGCAGAGATAAAACCGTGCATGACGGCTGGATTGATGGCTATGAAATGCTGACCGCCTGTGCTGAGCACAGTCTTTCTACTTTAAGCTTAACGCATAATTATATGGAAGAAAACGGGCAGTTTAATATGGTGCGTTGGCAGTCGGAAAAGCTAACAGCGCTGCGCGCAAGCGAGCTTGGGTGTCCGCACACATCGGCATATTTCACACAGAACGGGCAGGCATTGGAGCGCACGGTGTTTGATTTTTTGACCGACCATTTGGGCTACCAAATTGCTGTACGCGAAATTTTTGCAGGGGATGCCGCAGATGGTTGTCAAACAGCAACGGTGAAACTCTCCAATGACGGGTTTGCACTCCCTTATGCGTTCACGAAACTCCGTTTGCACATTGCCGATGCAAACGGAAATGTAAAGCAGTTTCCCTTTACGGATTATGCACCCGAAAAATTGCTCGGCGGTGGGGCAGGCACCTTTTCACTGCGCGGCGATTTCGGGGCAATTTGCAAAATCGGGTTGTCTTTGGAAAAAGAGATTTACAGTCCTTGCGCTGTACGCTTTGCCAATCGCTGTGTATTTGACGAAAACGGTGTGAATTGGTTTGAAATTACACCGTAAATTTTATTATGGAAACAGCAAACGCCGAACAGAAAACCTGTTCGGCGTTTTTAATGCATACTGCATTTCGCGCGTAGGGCACGGTCTTGCCCGTTCCCTGCGCGTTGTCATTCTGAGTCGTAGGCGAAGAATCTCATTCCTTGTTGCGTTTTAGATTCTTCACTTCGTTCAGAATGACTTTTTTATAGGTTTATTTCCGTTCCTGCGGGGGCTTTTCGGCGATGAACACGCGGAAAAGCGGTAGGCAGGAGGTAAAGAATTTTTTATATGCGGCACAGTAATCGGCACTTTGCTGTGTGCGCTTACACCCGCCGGCACGGCAAAGGGGATAGACATTGCATTTTTTGCAGCGCTCAGGCACGGTGAGACTCTCCTTGATAAATTCGATCGCTGTTTTACTGCTTGCCATCGTGCGAAAATCCGTTTCATGAATGTTGCCGAGCAGATATTTGTCCGTGCAGTAAAAGTCGCACGGATAAATATTGCCGTTGCTTTCCGAAACAAATTGGTGCGAGCAGTGCCCCAAAATGCCGCATTGCTCAGTCTGCTGTCCTAAAAACAGACGTACCCAGTTGTCAAACTGCCGCACGCTCATATATTGCCCGCGTACATAGTCTTTTACATACAAATTGAATACACGAATTAAAAAGTCCGCGTATTGGTCGGGCGTCATGTACAGCTCGCTTTCTTCCTGCGAATCAAATGGACGTAAGCAAGGGATAAACTGCAAATACCGAAAGCCTTTTTGGCGAAAATAGCGGTAAATCCGTTCGCCGTTTTCGGCGCAGTAGCCGGTTAATACAGTCAAAATATTAAATTCTGCGCCGTGGCATTTCAGTGTTTCTGCGGCAGAGAGAATTTGATAAAACGAGTTTTGTCCCGAGGGTTTCTTGCGGAATTTGTTGCCCTCTAAGTCGCCGTCTAAGCTCAATCCCACCAAAAATTGATTGTCGGCAAAAAACTGCGCCCAATCGTCGGTAAGCTTGGTGCCGTTGGTCTGAATGGAGTAAAACACATTGCTGTTTTTACGGTTTTTCTGCTTGACCGTTTTTGTAAAGTGCTCAAAAAACGGCAGACCGCACAGCGTCGGCTCGCCGCCTTGAAAGGCAAAGGCAACCGGGTGCCCGTCGGCAAAGTCGAGGGCTTTTTGAATGAGAATATCGGCGGTGTCGTATGACATAGTGCCAAAACCGAGATGTTCCCTGTGTTCGGAAACATCTCGGTAGAAGCAGTATTCACACGAAAGATTGCAAAGGGACGACGCCGGTTTTATCATCAAAGATAAGCTTGGCATAAGACCACATCTTTCGGGGGAAATATGTTATTTGATAATACCGCGGCGATTGTCCTTGAAATCCTGCTGGATTTCATCGAGCTTCGCGTGGTATGTATCCGCGATTTCAGGATACACAGATGTACGGTTATAGTTCTCACCGGCATCGTCAGTCAGAATGTGCAGCCAGTTGGTGCGGAATTTATCGAAGAACGCGGAGTTGTCATTCTGAATACGGTCGAAGTATTTAAAGGTGATGAACTCATTTTCCGTCAAAATTTCGTAATCGTAATCCGGATACTGTTCCAGTACTGCAGCGGTCGGCATGGTGTACTGGATTGCCTTAATGTCCTCACGCTTCATATGCAAAATCGGGTGTTCCTCGGTGTGAATGACCGTATCGTCTTTCAAGAGTGAAGTCATCGAAACGCCGTCAATCACACGGTCGGTCGGCAGGTAATTGGTTTGCCCGCCGTTACCGGTAATGCCGCAGAGCTCCAGAAGCGTCGGATAGAGGTCAACCAGCGTTGCAGACTGTTTTCTGCTTGTGCCTTTTGTACCCAACGCGCCGTTATCGTTGTCCCAGCGAATCATAAACGGAACCTTCTGCCCGCCTTCATACGCGAGATATTTGCCGCCGCGCAGGTCGCTGACAGAGCCTTCCAGTGCCGGACCGTTATCGCTTGTGAAAATAATGATGGTGTCCTCTAAAACGCCGAGTTCTTCGAGCTTGTCGAACAACTGACCGAGATAATAGTCCACTTCGGTAACGCAGTCCACATATGTACCCATACCGCTGGTGCCGTCGAAATCATCGCCTGCAAATACGGGTGCGTGCGGCCACGGAGAAGCATAATATGCAAAGAACGGCTCATCGGAATTCTCGACCTGGTCGGTAATCCAGTTGATCATTTCGTCGTTAATCCATTCCGTCAGCTTGCTTTGGTCTTTTTTGCCGTCGACGAACATCTCATCTGTGCCATGCACAATTTCATACTGTCCGTTTTCCTCACGGACATGGTAGAACGGCGTCATATCGTTGACATAGTGACTACCGTAGAAGTAATCAAAGCCTTGATTGGTCGGCAGATACTCACCGTAATCGCCCAAATGCCATTTGCCGAATGCGCCGGTGTTATAACCTGCCGCTTGGAAAGCTTCCGCAATGGTGATTTCGTCGCCGAGCATACCGTCTGCATTGCCGCCCATTTCAATGGAATTGAAAATGCGGGTTTGCGCAAACGGGGAGATGGTGGCAACTGTCGGGTAGATGACATTGTCCGCATAGCCACGGTACGGATAGCGACCGGTCATCGCCGCGAAACGTGCAGGCGAACAAACGGAGTATGAGGAATAGAAATTGTCAAGAGAAATGCCGTTTTCGCCGATGCTGTCCATGTTCGGCGTATCATAGATTGCGCCGTTTAAGGAAATGTCGCCCCAACCGAGGTCGTCCATCAAAATAAACAGAACATTGGGATTGTTTTCCTTAGTGGCGTTTTTATCCACGCCCTTTAAGTAATCGTCCTGACCTTCCCAAAGGCGTTCGGTGTTGGGCTTTGAACGCAAATTCATGGTCAGTACATAGATGATGCTGGTGGCAATCAACAGCACGCTTAACACACCCGAAAGCGCTTTTTTCGCACTTTCTTTTTTAAAGGTATGCTTTGCCGTGAAGAATAACCCCCAAAGGCAAATTGCTGCCGGGAGTGCCAGCAACAGGTTGCCGAGTAATCTCGTACCGAAATTTCCTTCGCCCTGTAACCACGGGTGGTCAGCGGAAGCATACCCCGCAAGACCCGAGGAAAATGCACCGAAGCCGCCATCTGCGCCCCAGATGATGTAGTATACAACCACGCCGAGCACAGCCGCCGCGTAGCCGAATACCATCGGTGCGTAAACTTTCTTTTTAATGATAAGGCTCAACAGAATGACAGCGGACATAATGCAGCAATAAGCTACCGCAACTACGCTGACAAAGTTCAGGCGGAAAATCCATTCCGCGAGCATAATGCCGATGCCCACAAGCATTAAGAGAATGGGGAATACCTTTTTGCCTGTGTCTAAAGTGATTTTCTTTTTCATTACACAGCCTCCTTTTTATACCGATTTATTATACTATAAAAAACATCTAATCGTCAAGTAACCAAAGCGTACAAAAATCGTATAAATTGCTGAAAATGCACAGCAATTTCGTTGGAAATGTTGATAAAATGCAAAGTGCCCGTCCGAAGAACGGACAGGCACTTTTTTTGTAGATAAATTAGTTGTATTTTTTGCGCGCGACATAAGAGGTGTGCAGAATTTCGTGCGCCTTGTGGCTGCCGGGTTCACCAAAGAATTCGCTGTACAACGCTTTAATCGTTTCATTTTCATGCGATTTGCGTTTGGCGTTGGCAGCATCTGCCGCATAGAGCGCCTCGGCGCGTCTTGCTTTCAAATCGACGAAGTTACGGACGACCGCGTGCTGAATCGGCTGACCGCCGCCGTTGATACAGCCGCCCGGGCAACCCATAATCTCAATGAACTGATAATCGGCGGTACCGTCCTTAATTTTGTCAAGCAGGATTTTTGCATTTTTGGTGCCGCTGGCAACCGCAACCTTGACCTTCAGCCCCGCAACATCATATTCAGCTTCTTTGACGCTTTCCATACCGCGGACTTCTTTGAAGTCAACATTCGGCAGGGTTTCGCCGGTCAGGGTTTCCACTGCGGTACGCAGAGCTGCCTCCATCACGCCGCCGGTCGCACCGAAAATGGTCGCTGCACCGGTGGACTCGCCGAACGGAATATCAAATTCTTCATCGGGCAGGTGTTTAAAGAAGATACCTGCGCTTTCAATCATACGGGCAAGCTCACGCGTGGTAATGGCAATGTCTACATCGGGGTAGCCGGACGCCGCCTGGTCTGGACGCTTGGTCTCGAATTTCTTGGCGGTGCAGGGCATCACGCCGACCACAACCATATCCTTGGGGTCCATACCGAGCTTCTGCGCGTAATAGGTTTTCATCGTCGCGCCGAACATCTGCTGGGGCGACTTGCAGGTTGAAAGATGCGGAATGAGTTCGGGATAATAATGCTCGCAATATTTAATCCACCCGGGCGAGCAAGAGGTAATCATCGGCAGAACGCCGCCGTTTTGCACACGGTCTAAGAATTCGTGCGCTTCTTCCATAATGGTTAAGTCAGCGGCAAAGTCGGTATCGAACACCTTGTCAAAGCCGAGACGGCGCAAAGCGGCAACCATTTTACCCTCAACGTTGGTGCCGATGTGCATTCCGAATGCTTCACCGAGCGTTGCGCGGATAGACGGCGCGGTGTTGACAATGACGAATTTGTCGGGGTCGTTAATCGCGGCGAGAACCTTGTCGGTGTCGTCTTTTTCAACGATAGCACCCGTCGGGCAGTTGACGATGCACTGTCCGCAGGAAATGCACGAAACATCCGCCAAATCCTTGTCAAAAGCCGAGCTGATGTGCGTATCAAAGCCGCGGGCGTTTGCACCGATGACGGAAATGCCCTGCGCGTCGCAAGCCGCAACGCAGCGACGGCAAAGAATGCACTTGTTGTTGTCGCGCACCATATGTGCAGCGGAATCGTCGAGATCGTAATGAATGGTTTCACCCGCAAAGGCGTCTGCGTCATCTACGCCGAATTCCTTACACAGTGCCTGCAATTCGCAGTTTCCGCTGCGCACACAGGAGAGACATTTTTTGTCGTGCGTAGAAAGAATGAGCTCCAATGTCATTTTGCGGGAATGGCGAACACGCTCGGTATTGGTAAAAATCTCCATACCCTCGTTTACGGGGTACACGCAAGCAGTTACAAGGCTTCTTGCGCCTTTGACTTCGACCATGCAGATACGGCATGCGCCGATTTCGTTAATATCTTTTAAATAGCAAAGGGTCGGGATTTCAATGCCGGCAAATCTTGCCGCCTCCAAAATCGAAATGCCCTTCGGCACGCTCAAGGGCATGCCGTTAATTTGAATATTGACAGTTTCCATTAGGCACACTCCTTATTTCTTGACAACGGCACCGAATTTGCAGGTCTCGAGGCAGACACCGCATTTGATGCACTTGTCGGTATGAATGGTATGTACTTCCTTGACTTTGCCTTCGATTGCACCGGCAGGACATTTTCTTGCGCAAGCGGTACAGCCGCGGCACTTGTCCGGCTCAATCGCGTAGGTCATCAACGCCTTGCAGACGCCCGCGGGGCACTTTTTATCCTGAATGTGTGCCACATATTCCTCACGGAAGAATTTGAGCGTGGCAAGCACGGGATTGGGCGCAGTTTGCCCCAAGCCGCACAGGGAGTTTGCCTTGATGTAGTGGCACAAATCCTCTAATTTGTCCAAATCCTCCATCGTGGCTTTGCCCGCGGTGATTTTGTCGAGCATTTCAAGCAACCGTTTGGTGCCGACGCGGCAGGGGGTGCATTTGCCGCAGGACTCGTCAACCGTGAAGTTCAGGAAGAATTTTGCAATATCGACCATGCAGTTGTCCTCGTCCATAACGATTAAGCCGCCCGAACCCATCATACAGCCGATGGCGGTCAAGTTGTCATAGTCGATCGGGGTGTCCATAAGCGTTGCGGGGATACAGCCGCCGGAGGGACCGCCCGTCTGTGCCGCCTTGAACTTTTTGCCGTTCGGAATACCGCCGCCGATTTCCTCAATAATTTCGCGTAAGGTTGTGCCCATCGGAATTTCGACAAGACCGGTGTTCTTGATTTTGCCGCCGAGTGCAAAGACCTTGGTGCCCTTGGATTTTTCGGTACCCATGGAGGCAAACCAATCCGCACCCTTTAAGATAATCTGCGGAATGTTGGCAAAGGTTTCAACATTGTTTTCGGTGGTGGGTTTTGCGAACAAGCCCTTGACCGCCGGATAGGGCGGACGGGGTCTCGGCTCGCCGCGGTTGCCCTCAATGGAGGTCATCAGCGCGGTTTCCTCGCCGCAGACGAATGCGCCTGCACCCAAACGTACATGCAAATCAAAATCAAAGCCGCTGTCGAAAATGTTTTTGCCGAGAAGCCCGTATTCGCGTGCCTGTTTAATGGCAATCTGCAAACGCTTAACGGCAATGGGATATTCCGCGCGGACATAGACATAGCCTTCGCTCGCGCCCGTGGCATAGCCGCAAATCGCCATCGCTTCCACGATGCAGTGCGGGTCACCTTCGAGGACAGAACGGTCCATAAATGCGCCGGGGTCGCCCTCGTCCGCGTTGCAGACAACATATTTCTGGTCTGCCTGATTGGCAGCGGTGAAACTCCATTTAAGACCTGTCGGGAATCCGCCGCCGCCTCTGCCGCGCAGCCCCGAGTCTTTCACAATCTGAATGACCTGTTCGGGAGTGTATTCCTTTAAGCATTTCGCAAGCGCCATATAGCCGTCAAACGCGATGTATTCCTCGATGTTTTCAGGGTCGATGACACCGCAGTTACGCAGCGCTACACGGTGCTGTTTTTTGTAGAAATCGGTTTCCTGCAAGGATTTGACGTCGTCCATGGTGACGGTCTCATCGTAAAGCAAGCGTTTGACAAGTCTGCCCTTTAACAGGTGCTCCTCGACGATTTCGGGCACGTCGGACACCTTGACTTGGCTGTAAAAGCTACCCTCAGGGTAGACAATCATAATGGGACCCAAGGCGCAAAGTCCGAAGCAGCCCGTGCGGACAACCTTGACTTCATCCTGCAAGCCCTTTTTTGCGATTTCAGCTTCAAGAGCCTCAATAATCGCAAGACTGTTTGAAGAGGTACAACCGGTACCGCCGCAAACCAGAACATGGGAACGATACATTGTATTTCCTCCTTATTTTGTTGCCGCGCCGACGGTGAAATCGACAATCGGGTTGCCGTTGACGATGTGGTCATTGACGACCTTCACCGCTTTTTCAGCGGTCATTTTGACATAGGTAACCTTTTCCTTGCCGGGCTCTAAAACCTCGACAATCGGCTCATACTGGCACATACCGATGCAGCCGGTCTGCGAAACGGTTACGCCCTTTAAGCCGCGCTTTGCGATTTCATCGACAAAGGCATTGAGCACCGGGCGCGCGCCCGCCGCAATGCCGCAGGTCGCCATACCGACGACGATACGAATATTGTCGTCTCCCGTGTCCTCACGCACGGTCATTTTCTTTTTGGCATTCTCCCGAATCGCCATCAGTTCTTCTAAAGATTTCATTCTGTAACACCTCCGTACAGAGCTTCTGTATTTTCTTCAATAAATTCGCGTATCCATTGCACCACAGCAGGCTCGGACAGTGGTACATCGCCGAGAATTTCGCGGATTTCCGCCGTGTCGAAAATAAATTCCCGTTGGTCCACCTTGTGCCGATACAAAAACTGGATTTCCGTGTTCATACTCACAAGCGTTGTCACCGTAGAAGCCATATCCCCAAGCGGCGTGAAATCCACGCTGTCGGTGTGAAATACGGCTTTGATGTTGGTGCCGATGCCGACCTTTGACGAAATCGTGAGGGTGCCGCCCGTTTGCTCCGCCGCCATTTTAAAAAGCGGCACACCCATACCGACCTTGCGGGTGGTGCGGGTGGTATAAAACGGGTCCAACACGCTTTTAACCTGTTCGTCATTCATACCGCAGCCATTGTCATAAATCCCGACAGTCAGGGTGTGCGTATCGGTACGCTCCACGATTTCAATCTGAATTTGCGATGCGGCGGCGGTGATGGAATTCTGTGCAATGTCCAGCACATTCAATGACAGTTCCCGCATCAGTTTTGGTATTTCGCGAGAATGTCAGGAACGTCGTCCTCGGTAATTTTGCCGTACACTTCATCATTGACCGTCAAAACGGGTGCAAGACCGCACGCGCCGATGCAGCGGCAGGCTTCCAGCGAAAAACGCCCGTCCGGCGTGCATTCCCCCGCGCCGATGCCGAGCTCCTTGGTCAGTCTGTCTAAAATTTGCTGGGACCCTTTGACATAGCAAGCCGTTCCCAAGCAAACCGATATGTTGTTTTCTCCTTTCGGTGAAAGAGAGAACTGTGCATAGAATGTAGATACCCCGTAGACCTTTTCCAGCGGTACGTCCATACCCTCGGCAATCATCACCTGCACTTCATAGGGCAGATACCCGTAGATTTCCTGTGCCACCTGCATGACATGCATCAGCAGGCTTTTGTCGCTCTTGGATTCGTCGATGACCGCTTGCAGCTGTGCTTCTTGCTCGGGTGTGCCGCGAAACGGAATCGAACTGATTTTTTTGAGCATTCGCGTATTTCCTCCTTTGCGAAAAATCGTATGCGCGCGGTGATACCAACGCATATAATAGAATTATAGCAGAAAGTATGTTAAAAATCTATCATTTTTTACAAAAAAACAATCAGTATTTTCATACTGATTGTTGCATTTTGATGTTTTCCGTATTTTTTCGACAAACGTTGAAAAATCCCTTTTAAACTGTTTCAAATGACACATTTATTCCCCGATTTCGGGGAAGCATACTGCGCGCAACGCGGTCAATGCCGTCAAAAAGGTATCGCTGTGCAGTCCCGAGCACGAAAGCAGTAAAGCTACCGTGCCGTTTTGCCCATGGTCGGTGCGCAGCAGAATCCCTGCCTGTTTTGCGCGCGCACGTACTTCGGCAGGAGAAAGGTCGGTCTGCAAATCGGCTTTGACCACAAAGCCTGTGTCGCCGATATGTGTTTGTACCGCATCTCCAAATACAGTTTTGACTGCCTGTTCCAATAAAAACGCTTTTTGCGCATAGAGCTTTCGCACCTTGCGAATTTGGCTTGCCAAATGTCCGTCTCGAATGAACTGACACAGCGCGATTTGCTCGGTTTTGGAGGCGGTTTGGCTGTACAGCGGCGCAATTTCGCGATAGCGCGGCAACAGTCGGTCGGGAAGCACCATAAAGCTCAAGCGAATGGACGGCAACAGCAATTTGGAAAATGTGCCGAGATAGACAACATTGTGTCCGCCGTCCAAGCCTTGCAGTGCGGGCGTTGGCTTGTCAAAATAGCCGAATTCATTGTCATAATCATCTTCGATGAGCAGCGTGCCGTGCGCGGCGGCTTGCTTTAACAGAGCAACACGCGCTTTGGCAGGCATCACATCGCCCCAGCGGTTCATATGCGAAGGGGAGGTATACAGCAGTTGTGCGTCCGTCTCGCTTGCAACCGTTTGAAAGCCGTGGTCTCGAAAAATCGCCTGTCCCTCGGCAAAGCTTTTGTCCTGAAAACAGATGGTACTGGGGGTCAGCATCGCGCACAGAATATGCAAAAGACTTTGTACCCCCGCGCCGATGACAATGTTTTCCGCTGTGGTGACCACATTGCGCTTTTGTGAAATATATTGAGATACCGCTTCGCGCAAATCGGGTTCGCCCTGTACCGCGCCGTAAGACAGCAACCGTTCGTCTTGCCGGAGCGCACTTTTCAAATACCGCCGCCACAGGCTGAAATCAAAACTTTCTCGGTCAGCGGAAAGTGCGGAAAAATCATAGCGGATAGGGGGTGTGTCGTCCTTTTCGGGCGCAGCCTTTTTCTGTGGCTTATGAAAATACAAATCCGTTACATAATAGCCGCTTTGGGGCTTTGCAAGCACATACCCGTCGGCGCAAAGCTGAAAATATGCCGCCTCTGCCGTGGTGCGGCTGACAGCGAAGTTTTCGGCACAGCGGCGCACGGAGGGTAGGCGCGTGTTCGGCGCAAGCTTGCCGTCCGTAATTAAATCCCGATAATAGGTATACACTTGCATATATAAAGGTGTATTTGAGCGCAAAAGCGGAGAAAATGTCAAAATATCTTGCTTTTTCATAAACTGTCCCCTAAAAAATTTACAAATTTGTGTATTTTCATAATGTCAGCTTTGCTATATTATATACGAAAATACACGTATCTGCAAGTCCTGAAAAAGGGGGCGGTTGTTTGAAAAAAATTGCGGTTGTTAACGATATTTCAGGCTTTGGGCGATGCTCTATGACGGCGGCACTGCCGGTATTGTCTGTCCTCAAAACCGAATGCTGCCCGCTGCCGACGGCGATTTTGTCCAACCAAACGGGCTATGACAGCTTTTACTGCGACGATTTTACCGACCGCATCGACCCGTATCTTGCCGAATGGCGCAAGCTCGGTGTGCGGTTTGACGGCATTTTGACAGGGTATCTCGCGTCGGCAAAGCAGGCGGACAAAATTTTGCGGTTTTTGGACGAATTCAAAACGGCAAATACTTTGTATGTTTGTGACCCTGTCATGGCAGACGACGGTACGGTGTACGATACATATGACAGCGCACTGTGTGCGAAGATTGCGGAACTTGCGCGCCGTGCGAATGTCCTGACGCCCAACCTGACGGAGCTTTGTTTGCTGACAAATACTGATTTTGCGGCATTGCAAGCACAAAACGTCTGTGCAAATTATACGGAGCAAATCGCGCGCCTTGCCGCTTCCTTGCTTTCGAACACACTGCACACCGTCGTGGTAACGGGCGTTTGCGTGGGAGATGCAATTTACAATGTTGCTGTGCAACAAGACGGCTTTTCCGTTGTCAAAAGCAAGCGTTTCGGCGGGAGCTTTTCGGGCACGGGGGATTTGTTTTCGGCGGTGCTTGCGGGCAGTCTTGTCAACGGCGAGACGGTCGAACACGCCGTGCAAAAGGCGGTTCAATTTTTGGAAGCGTCTATCAAAGACAGCTTTACAGAGGGGACAAACCGCAACGACGGGGTAAATTATCAAAAATATTTGGAGATGTTATTGAAATGAAAAAGTCAAACAGCACAAAACAACTGATCAATTTGGTGACGGCGGCGTTGTTTGCGGCGCTGATTGCCGTGATGACCGCGTATGTCAGCTTTAAAACTGGTATTAACGACGGATATCTGCATTTCGGCGACAGTATGATTTACATTGCCGCGTGCGTTTTGCCCTTGCCTTACGCCTGTGCGGCGGCGGCAGTCGGCGGGTTTGTTGCCGATGTGTTAGCGGGTGCGGCTGTGTGGGCACCGTTTACAGCGGTGATTAAGGCGCTCAATGCTTTGCCGTTTGCGTTGGTGTATACCTTACACAAAACCCAAAGCCCCCAAAAAATCCTCAACAAAACCACGGCGTTTATGCCGATTGTTTCGGGGTTGATTACGATTTTCGGCTACTTTTTGGTCGAAGGGTTGTTATATACTTTCCCCTCGGCGGCGGTGTCGATGATTGCGAGCGTAGTGCAGGCGACGGGCAGTGCGGTGATTTATTATATTTTCGCTGCGGCGCTCGACAAAATGGATTTCAAAAAGAGAATTATGAAATAAAGGAGTACAAACAATATGGAAAACAGTAGATTTGAATTGAATAAAAATTTGGCGCAAATGCTCAAGGGCGGCGTCATTATGGACGTTACCACACCCGAACAGGCACGTATTGCCGAAGCGGCAGGCGCTTGCGCGGTCATGGCACTCGAACGCATTCCGGCAGACATTCGTGCGGCGGGCGGTGTTTCGAGAATGAGCGATCCGAAAATGATTAAGGGCATTCAGGAGGCAGTTTCCATTCCCGTTATGGCAAAATGCCGCATCGGGCATTTCGCCGAGGCACAGATTTTACAGGCGATTGAAATTGATTATATCGATGAAAGCGAAGTGCTTTCCCCCGCGGACGATAAATACCATATTGACAAAACCGCGTTTGATGTGCCGTTTGTCTGCGGTGCGAAAGACCTCGGCGAAGCACTGCGCCGTATCAACGAGGGCGCGGCAATGATTCGCACCAAAGGCGAGCCCGGCACGGGCGATGTGGTGCAGGCGGTGCGCCATATGCGTATGATGCAGTCCGAAATCCGCCGCATCGGCTCGATGTCCGAGGACGAACTGTTTGACGCGGCAAAGCAGCTGCAAGTGCCCTACGATTTGGTGCTGTATGTGCACGAAAACAAAAAACTGCCCGTGGTCAATTTCGCGGCGGGCGGCGTCGCAACGCCTGCAGACGCAGCATTGATGATGCAGCTTGGCGCGGAGGGCGTGTTTGTCGGTTCGGGGATTTTCAAATCCGGCAATCCCGAAAAACGCGCGGCGGCAATCGTGCAGGCGGTCACCAACTTCACAGACGCCAAACTGCTGGCGGAACTGTCCGAGGATTTGGGTGAGGCGATGGTCGGCATCAATGAGTCGGAAATTCAACTGCTGATGGCGGAAAGAGGCAAATAATGCAGATTGCGGTTCTCGCCCTGCAAGGGGCATTTATTGAGCATGAGCAAATGCTCTCCCGCCTCGGCGTTTCTTCATTTGAAATCCGTCAAAAAAAGGATTTGGAACAGCCGTTTGACGGGCTGATTATTCCGGGCGGCGAAAGCACCGTACAGGGAAAGCTGTTGCGCGATTTAGGTTTGTTTGATACAATAAAAGAAAAAATTGAACACGGTCTGCCGGTTTTCGGCACTTGCGCGGGGCTGTTGCTGTTGGCGCAGTCGGTGGAGCACGGCGAAACGCATTTTGCGACGATGGCGCTGTCCGCTGTACGCAACGCCTACGGCAGACAGCTCGGCAGTTTTCATACGGTTTCCACCTTTGCCGAACACGAAAATGTGCCGATGACCTTTATTCGTGCGCCGTATATTGCGTCTGTGTCGGGAAATACGGAGATTTTGTCTGTGGTGGACGGGCATATTGTCGCCGCACGCGACGGTAATCAGCTTGTCACGGCGTTCCACCCGGAGCTGACGGCGGATTTGACCGTACACCGTTATTTTTTGGATATGGTGCAAAAGGCTTGACTTTGCATATCTGACCGAAGGAGTGTTGTTTTGTGGCAGATATTGTTTATACCTTTGAAAATAAAATTTATATGAACATCACGAACGCGTGCCCGTGTCGCTGTAAGTTTTGCATTCGCAACAACGGCGATAGCGTGGGTGAGGCGGCAACGCTGTGGTTTACCAAGCATATGCCGTCTTTCGGGGAAATCAAAGATGCGATTGACGCGTGGGATTTTTCGGGGTATACCGATGAAGTGGTGTTTTGCGGCTACGGCGAGCCGACTTGCGCATATGACAATTTACTGCAAGCGGCGGCATATCTGAAAGAAAAGGGCTTAAAACTGCGCTTAAACACCAACGGGCTGTCGGATTTGCTGAACAAAAAGCCGACGGCAAAGGAATTGTGCAAATACTTTGACACAATTTCAATTTCGTTAAATGCGCCGACAGCGGAAAAATATAACGAGTTGTGCAAGCCGAGTTTCGGCGAAAAATCGTTCGACGCGCTGCTGCAATTCGCGCGCGACTGCAAGGAAACGGGTGTAAACTTAAAATTCTCGTTGGTCGATGTCATTTCCAAAGAGGATATCGCCGCGTGTAAAGACATTGCCGACAGCATGGGCATTCCGCTTCGCGTGCGCGAGTATATTGCAGATTGACGGCGCTGTATTTTTCGGAACGGTACGACCGTTCCCTACACGCACAGAATAATTTCTACGAGTAGGGCGGGGGCTTGCTCCCGCCGTATATTTAGAATGTCATCCTGAGCGAATCGAAGGACCTCGGACACCAAATATATCTCTTATATCTTTTTACGATTCTTCGCCTGACGGCTTAGAATGACAAACGGATACAAAATCCAGAGAAAACCGCCGCGGGGCAGACCTTTTTTGTTCGGTCTGCCCCGCGGCGGTTTGTGTGATATAGAAAGATTTGGAAAAACAAATTCCTTATGCGACATGCGTCGTACTGTGCACACGCTTATGCTGTGTGGACGTACTGCCGCCGTCCACTACACGGAAATCGCGGTTTTTCTGCATTTTGGCATAGCGTTTTTTGCGGCGATAGCGTCTGTAATTGACAAAGAGAATGCGCCACACCTTTTGCTCAAAGGCGATGACCTTATCTTCATGCGCAAAGCCGTAAATCAGCAAACAAATAAATGCAAGCTCCAAAAAGGATTTTAAAATCAAAGCGGTTGTCATAGCCATACCTCCGAACGAAATCGAACATTTGTTTTCTTTGTTGTACCCTCATTATAACAGGTATTTTTTGTTTGTCAAGACAAATGTTCGAATTTTTTTGAAGCAAAGTCCCAAAAAACGGACTTTTCCGAACTTTCTTGGAAAAATTTTTCTTGCTGTAAAGATAATAGCACAATATATTGTGGTTGTCAATGAATAAATACACAATCGAACCGAACGAACAAAACTTTAAAAATAAGAAAAAATCGAACAAAATTGCCGAAAAACGGTGAAATCGATTTTTTTCAAAAAGCTATTTATCTTTTTTCTGCTTTTTGCTATAATACTACTAATTATGAACAGAATAAAAGAAAACCTTTGGAAAGAATAGGGAATCAGAATATGTTTGTCGATATTGCAAAAATTAAAATTAAGGCAGGCAACGGCGGCGACGGTGCGGTGGCGTTTCATCGGGAAAAATATGTCGCGTCCGGCGGTCCGGACGGCGGCGACGGCGGGCGCGGCGGCAATATTGTGTTTCAGGTGGATGACAGCCTTTCCACCCTTGCCGATTTTCGCTACAAACGCAAATATAAAGCCGAAAACGGGCAAAACGGGCGCGGCGCCCGCTGCAACGGCAAAAAAGGGCAGGATTTAATTATTCGCGTGCCGCGCGGTACGATTATTCGTGAAGTGGAAAGCGGCGCGGTGCTGGCGGATATGTCCGGAAGTGAACCGTTTGTTGCTGCAAAGGGCGGTAAAGGCGGCTGGGGTAACTGCCATTTTGCCACCTCTACACGCCAAACCCCGCGCTTTGCCAAAAGCGGCGCGCCGGGCGAGGAATGGGAGGTTTCTCTCGAATTAAAACTCATTGCCGATGTAGGGCTGTTGGGCTTTCCGAATGTCGGCAAATCCTCTTTAATTTCCGTCGTGAGCGAGGCAAAGCCGATTGTCGGCGATTACCACTTTACCACGATTACCCACGTTTTGGGTGTGGTGTCGATGGGTCCTGAGCAGAGCTTTGTGATGGCGGATATCCCCGGGCTTATTGAGGGCGCGGCGGAGGGCGTTGGCTTAGGGCATGAATTTTTGCGCCATGTTGAGCGTTGCCGTATGCTTGTGCATGTGGTCGATGTTGCAGGCAGTGAGGGGCGCGACCCGATTGAAGATTTTGAAAAAATCAACGAAGAATTGGTCAAATTCAATCCAGAGCTTGCCAAATGCCCACAAATCGTCGCAGGCAACAAAATTGATTTGGCGGACGATGCACAGCTCGAACGCTTCCGAAACTATATCGAAAGCAAGGGCTTGGAATATTACGAAATCGTCGCACCGATAAAGCACGGCACAAAAGAACTGATTAACGCCGTGGCGGCGAAGCTCCAAACTCTGCCGCCTGTCAAACGATACGAAAGTGAAGAAATCCCGCAGGAATTCTTTGAAAAGAAACAGAAAGACGGCTTTACAATCACCGTCGAGGACGGCGTGTATATCGTCGAAGCCGAATGGCTGTATCGTATTCTTTGCAAAACCGATTTGGACGATTATTCCTCGTTGCAATATTTCCAAACGGTCTTACAAACCAGCGGTATTTTAGATGCACTGCGTGAAAAGGGGATTGAAGAGGGAGACACCGTAAGTATCTATGACCTCGAATTCGACTATGTCCCCTAATTTCGACGTCTTTTGGCGCGGAACTGCGTTGAACGGGCTTGGAATATCTGCATATGCCTGCGCCCATTCGCCTTGTTTCGCACCAAAATCCACTCGAAATGCTTTGCAGTCTTTTTCCGTCATTTTTGCGCTTTGCCGTTTCGCAGTAGTTGCATACAGCTCGGGCGACAAAACGCAATAAAAACAGTCATCCTGAGCGTAGCGAAGGATCTCGTATTTAAGTGGATTGTATCTGCAAGAGATTCTTTGGCTTCGCCTTAGAATGACAAACGGGCGGGCGAACATAGTTCGCCCCTACAACTACGCACGATTTGTAATGTGTGCGCGTAGGGAACGGGCTTGCCCGTTCCGCAATATTATATCCGATTTCATCGGGCGACCGGTGAATTGTCCTTACCTGCAATCCGATATAAAAAATGAAATGGAGTTGTTCTTTTGACCGAACCCGTTTTTCCCGTGCAAAATCCCAATACATACAGCCCTTTGGCGCTCGCATTTTTGGGCGACGCGGTATACGGGCTGTTGGTGCGCGAGCATCTGTTGCTGTCAGCCAATCGCCCTGCGGGGCAGTTACATACCCTTTCGGTGCAATCGGTCAATGCCCGCGCGCAGGCGCAGGCGGCGCAGGTGATTTTGCCGCAGCTGACAGAGGAAGAACTGGCAGTATACAAACGCGGCAGAAACGCCCACCCGGGGCACACACCGAAGCATCAGTCGGAGGGGGACTATCACGCCGCCACGGGGTTGGAGTCGCTGTTCGGTTGGTTGTATCTGCAAAATCGGCAAGACCGTCTGCGTGCGCTGTTTGATAGCATTCTGCACGCGGAGGCTGGGGCGCTTGAACAGGAAAACGGAGAAAAAAGAGAATAAGAAAAATGCCGCAAAAAAAGCGGCGGTGGATTTGCTGTATTTTGCGGCGGGCGGCGCGCTGTATGCGCTGTCGGTCGATATGTTCACCGCGCCGAACGGTATACTGCTCGGCGGTTTTACGGGAATCGGCACGATTGTAAACTATTTGTTTTCCGTGCCTATCGGCACGGCGGTGTTTCTTTTAAATGTGCCGCTGTTTTTGATAGCGTTTTATAAATTCGGCTTTCGGTTTATCGTAAAAACCGTGCTTGCCACCTTTTTGATGTCGCTTTTGATTGATGTATTCGCGCTGTTTGTGCCCGTGTATACCGGCGACAAATTGCTGTCCGCGCTGTTCGGCGGTATTTTGGGCGGCGCGGGGCTGGGACTTGTATTCTTACGCGGCGCGACCACAGGCGGCACGGATATTCTTTCCAAGCTCCTGCGCCTGCGGTTTCCGTCTTTTTCGATGGGGCGTATGGTGCTCCTATTGGATTTGACAGTGATTGCCGTTTCGTTTTTTGTTTACAAAAGCCTTGAAAATGTGCTGTATTCGTTGGTGGTTATCTATATCAGCGCGCAGTGCATTGATTTGGTGCTGACGGGCTTTTCCCACGATAAACTGCTGTTCATTATCACTGAAAAGGGCGCGGACGCGGTGCGCGAAATCACAAGCACGCTCGATTGCGGTGTGAGTGTTTTGCCTGTGCGCGGTGGGTATTCCGAACACGCGCGGCAAATGCTGTTTTGCGCGACACGCGCGGGGGACGCAAACCGTGTGGCAAAAGCGGTACAGGAATTGGACGGCAACGCGTTTATCGTCATCACAGAAACCGCCGAAATCCGCGGCGAGGGCTTTTACCGCGCAGGGAGCGAGATATAAAATTTTCTACGAACCGTAGGGCGAGTGTGATTCCCCTGATAGGGGAAATGTTTGCGAAGCAAACAAAAGGGTGCCTGAATTCGGAGAATTTTGCCCCCGCCGCTACGCTCTAACATCTACTATATATAAACGAGGTACTCTATGGCTAAAAAAGAAAACATTCGCAATTTTTCCATCATTGCGCACATTGACCACGGCAAAAGCACGCTTGCCGACCGCCTGTTGGAGCTGACGGATTCGGTGATGAAACGCGATATGGAGGAACAGCTGCTCGATAATATGGATTTGGAGCGCGAGCGCGGCATCACCATTAAGGCGCACGCCGTCAAATTGGATTACAAGGCAAAAGACGGCAATACATACGCCTTGAATTTAATTGACACCCCCGGTCACGTGGACTTTAACTATGAGGTTTCGCGCAGTCTTGCCGCGTGCGAGGGCGCCATTTTGATTGTGGACGCGTCACAGGGCATTGAGGCGCAAACACTTGCCAATACCTATTTGGCGCTCGACCACGATTTGGAAATCGTTCCCGTGATTAACAAAATCGATCTGCCTGCCGCCGACCCCGAGCGCGTTGCCGCCGAGGTGGAAGATGTTATCGGACTTCCTTGTATGGAAGCGCCGCGCGTGTCCGCCAAAACGGGCGAAAATGTCGAGCAGGTGCTCGAAGAAATTGTGCATTTAATTCCGCCACCCGAAAATCACGACGACAAGCCCCTGCGTGCGCTGATTTTTGACTCGATTTATGACAGCTACCGCGGCGTTATTGTCTATGTCCGCGTGATGGACGGCGCAATTAAGCCCGGCGACACGATGCGTATGATGGCGACGGGCGCGGAATTTAACGTGGTGGAAACGGGATATATGCGCGCCACTTCCTTAGAGCCCACGAAAGGGCTTTCCTCGGGCGAGGTCGGCTATATCACTGCGTCCATTAAAACCGTGTCCGACGCGCGCGTCGGCGATACCGTCACCTTAGCGAATGCCCCTGCTGAAGAACCCTTGCCCGGCTACCGCAAGGTCAATCCCATGGTGTTCTGCGGCGTGTACCCCGCAGATGGTGCGGACTATGAAAATTTAAGAGAAGCACTCGAAAAATTGCAGTTAAATGACGCCGCGCTCTCCTTTGAACCTGAAACCTCGGGAGCGCTCGGTTTCGGTTTCCGTTGCGGATTTTTGGGACTTTTGCACCTGGAAATAATCCAAGAACGCTTGGAACGCGAATACGATTTGGATTTGGTGACCACCATTCCGAGCGTGGTTTACAAAATCCATTTGACCGACAAATCCGTGGTCGAAATCGACAATCCCTGTAATTACCCCGACCCCGCCACCGTGGATTACGCCGAGGAGCCCGTGGTAGAGGCGCACATTTATTCGCCGCCCGAATATGTCGGGCAGATTATGGATTTGTGCCAAGACCGCCGCGGTGTGTATAAGGAAATGACCTATCTCGCCGCCGACCGTGTGGACATCAAATATTTATTGCCGCTTAATGAAATTATCTACGATTTCTTTGATGTTCTGAAATCCCGTACCCGCGGTTATGCGTCATTTGACTATGAAATTAAGGATTACGAGCGCGCACAGCTTGTAAAGCTGGATGTACTGTTAAACGGCGACACCGTAGATGCGCTTTCGTTTATCATTCACGCGGACAAAGCGTACGCGCGTGCACGCAAAATTGCCGAAAAGCTCAAAGAGAATATTCCGCGACAAATGTTTGAAATTCCGATTCAAATTGCCGTCGGCGGCAAGGTGATTGCCCGCGAAACCGTTAAGGCAATGCGCAAAGATGTGCTTGCGAAGTGTTACGGCGGCGACATTACGCGCAAAAAGAAGCTCTTGGAAAAACAAAAGGAAGGGAAAAAGCGTATGCGTCATTTCGGGACGGTCGAAGTCCCGCAGGAGGCGTTTATGGCGGTGCTGAAATTAGATGAATAGCCGTGAAAATATATTTGAAAAACTGAAAGATTTAGAAATTGCCTATGAACTTGTGGAGCACGCGCCCGCGTTTACAATGGACGAGTACAACGCACTCGGGTTTAACCCGAATGACGAGATTTGCAAAAATCTGTTTTTGCGCGATTACAAGGGCACGCGCCATATGCTTGTGGTCTTAAAGGGGAGTAAACACGCCGATTTGGGACTTATTCGCGACGAGGTCGATTCCTCGAAATTGAGTTTTGCCTCGGACGAGCGTTTGGCGAAATACCTCGATGTCAAAAAAGGCTCGGTGTCGCCCTTGGGACTTATCAATGACGAAACGGGCGCGGTCGAGGTCTATTTTGACGAGGATTTAAAGGACGCCGCGCGGCTGGGCTTTCACCCGAATGACAATACCGCAACGGTGTTTTTGCCGTTCCGAGATATACAAAAATACATAGTAAGCACGGGGCATACCGTGCACTTTATCAAAGTATGAATACGATAGGCTTGTATTTGCACATTCCGTTTTGCCGTTCCAAGTGCCCGTACTGCGACTTTTATTCGTTTCGCGGCAGTGAGACGGATATGGATAAATACTGTGCGGCTTTACAGAAGAAAATCTCGGAAAGTTCTGTGGCTTTACAATGTAAAGTCGATACACTTTACATTGGCGGCGGTACGCCGTCTGTCCTCGGCGCAGAACGCTTAAAAAGCCTTGTAAATCAAGCAAAACGCGACTTTTTGACGGATAGCGCCGAAATCACCGTGGAGTGCAATCCGTACAAATTGCCGCCTGATTTTTTCAAAGTACTCGCCGAAGTCGGCGTAAATCGCGTTTCCCTCGGCTTACAGTCCGCTGTGGATACGGAACGCCGTACTTTGGGCAGACTTTCCGACTCTGCAACCGTCGAAGCGGCGGTCAAAGCGGTGCAAACGGCGGGGATACAAAATATATCGCTCGATGTGATGCTCGGCGTGCCCGACCAGACCGAAAAAAGCCTTGCGGAGACATTGGATTTTTGTTTGTTGCTCGGTGTGCCGCACATCAGCGCCTATATTTTAAAGTTAGAAGAAAATACGCCGTTTTGGCGCCGCCGTGAACAGTATAATTTCCCCGACGACGACCAAACCGCCGATTTGTATTTGCAACTGTGCGAAACGCTCGAAACCGGTGGGATATTGCAGTATGAAATCTCAAATTTTGCAAAATCGGGCTTTGAAAGCCGACATAATTTAAAATATTGGCATTGCGAGGAATATTTGGGGTTAGGCCCTGCGGCACATTCGTTTTTGAACGGCAAACGGTTTTATTTTCCGCGTGATTTTGAACCCTTTTTGCAGGGCGGCGCGCCCGTGCCCGACGGCAACGGCGGCGATTTTACCGAATATGCTATGCTCGCTTTGCGCCTAACCGAGGGCTTGCGCGAAAGTCAGGTGCAAGCGCGATTTGGGCATAAAATCCCCGACGAAATGCGCGAAAAAGCCAAAATCTTTGTGCAGGGCGGCTATATGACCGCCGACGAAGACCATATCGCCCTTACCCGAAACGGCTTTTTGCTGTCCAACGCAATTTTGGCGGAAATTCTGTAAATTTTAATTTGTATAACAAACCGTAGGGGCGCCGAGTCGACGCTCCCTACAAATACAAATCCAAATTTGTCATTCTGAACGAAGTGAAGAATCTCAAACAGCACAAAGTATAGAATGTGTGGAACGAGATTCTTCGGCTAACGGCTCAGAATGACAAAAACGGACGATTCGTGAATCGTTCCGACCACGCAAAACCGAATAAGGAGGAATTTTGATGTCTCGACTTTTAAAACTTTTCGCGGCAATTTTGGCGTTTTTCATTTATTCCCCGTCGGGGGAAATCGTCGGCTATGCGCCGTTGCAAACGGAGAATTTACAAATGAACTTCACCGTGATTTCTGACGGGCATTTGGAAGCGAATAATTCCGAACGGCAGGAAAATTACGGCGAGGGCTTACGGGATATGGCGAGCGCCGAAGTGCAAAGCCGCGCCCTGATTATGGTTGGCGACAACACGATGAACGGGCAGACTCTCGAAACCGCAATGCTCTATGGACTTATGAACAAATACAACCAAATTGAAAATGTATTGATGGCGGCGGGAAATCACGAGCTGTGTCCGAGCAAGTATAATACGGGCGATTATGAGACCTTGAAAAATCGCTTTATCAAGTATAACAACGCCTTTTTAGACCACAAAATCGAAAACCTATATCACAGTCAGGTCATTGACGGCTATTATTTTATCGTCTTGGCTTCCGACGATGACGCAGGGATTCAGCAGTATCTTTCTCCCGAACAGCTCGAATGGCTCGACGGAGAACTTAAAAGCGCCGCCGAAAGCGGCAAGCCCGTGTTCCTGTTCAGCCATTGGCCGATAGATGCGGTGTTTTCAGAGGTTTGGCCCGAGGGACATGTCGGCGAGCAAAGCGACGAATTAACGGCACTTTTGCAAAAATATGACAACCGCATTTTCTTCTTCACAGGTCACTTACATATGGGCATTTATGAAGACGGCTACGGGATAAAAGAGGACGGCAAAATTACCTATATCAATGTGCCCTCCTTCGGGTGCGAAAACACGGACGGCGAAGCCGAGGTGCAGAATACGGGAATGGGCTTACAGGTCGAGGTGTACGAAACCGAGTTGGTTGTGCGCGTGCGCAATTTTGTCGCACATGAGTGGACGCCGTACGAATATCACTTCTCGCTGTAAAACGGATTTGCATTTCTTTTCTGTTTGTGTTATACTGTTTAACCTTGCAATATATCAAAACGAAAGAGGGTGGCGCGAATGCCGATTAAAATTGACGACCAATTGCCGGCGCATCACAGCTTGGAGCTCGAAAATATTTTCGTCATGACCAACGACCGCGCAAGCAAGCAGGACATTCGCCCCTTAAAAATTATTATTTTAAACTTAATGCCGACCAAAATCGAAACCGAAACGCAGATTTTGCGGCTTTTGTCGAATTCACCGTTGCAGGTTGAAATCGAACTGTTGCAGGTGAAAACGCACACCGCTAAAAATACTTCACAAGCGCATATGTTGCAGTTTTACAAAACGCTTGACGATGTTCGCGACCAAAAATTCGACGGCTTGATTGTCACGGGTGCACCCGTGGAATTGCTCGATTTTGAAGAGGTCGATTATTGGGACGAGCTGTGCGCGATTTTTGATTGGGCGCAAACCCATGTCTATTCCACCTTTAACATTTGTTGGGGCGCACAGGCGGCACTGTATTATAAATACGGTGTGCCGAAGCACCTGTTACCCGAAAAGATGTTCGGCGTGTTCAAACACCGTCCTTTGGATTTGTACCATCCGCTTTTACGCGGTTTTTCCGATGTGTTTGATGTGCCGCATTCGCGCCACACCGAAACGCGCAAAGAGGACATTGCACAGGTCAAGGATTTACAGATTTTGTCCTATTCCGACAAGGCGGGTGTGCATTTGGTATCGGATATGGCGTGCCGCAATTTTTATTGCACAGGGCACTGCGAGTATGACAGCGACACCTTGGCGCGCGAGTATTTCCGCGATTTGCAAAAAGGGCTGGATATTAAGATGCCCGAAAATTATTTTCCTGACAACGACCCCAAAAAGACGCCGCTGATTACCTGGCGCGGGGCGGGGAGCTTGCTGTTCCAAAACTGGCTCAATTACTTTGTCTATCAGCGTACACCGTATGAATTGAGCGCAATTAAATAAAATTTTTATTTATTGTATTTGTAGGGGTCGGCGTCTTCGACAACCCGTCGTAGAGGCGGGCTTCCACGCCCGCCCATATATTTCGATGTAATTTCGCGGAACAACACTAAGGTTGTTCCCTACAATTCGTAGGGGCGAACTGTGTTCGCCCGTCAAAATACGATGTAATCTCGCGGAACGGTCAAGACCGTTCCCTACGCGTTGTCATTCTGAGCCGATAGGCGAAGAATCTCGTTTTCGTTGCACTCTCTTTTTGAGATCCTTCGCTTCGCTCAGGATGACAAATAAAAATTTAAAATCACAATCCGAAAACAGTTTGGATTGTGATTTTTGTTTTACATATTACTTTTTATACTTTACTTCAAAAACAATTCCCGCAAAACCTGTCCGGCTTCGGTTACATTGTATCCGCCGGGCGAATTTTTAAAGTTTTTCAAATTTTGCCACCGTTCACAGTAGGTTTCGATTTGTTCTTCTGTCATCGAAATCCCCGAAAGGTCTGTAAGCGACAAAATGATTTTTTCAAATTCAGGGTAATTCGTGCCGAGCATGGAGAAGAATTCCATGGCGAGCGCATTTTTAAATTCCATACCGCGTTTGACATAGCTTGGCATAAATGCCGCGCACGCTCTGCCGTGCGGGAGCGCGAAATCCTCGGTGAGCGCATACCCCATACCGTGCGGAAAGCCTGCGCCGCAAATGTTTAATTCCATGCCCGCATATAATGATGCGTAATATAACTCGTCGCGCGCGTCATTGTCGGGTAGTTCGCCCGTCTCATAAAAGGTTTTTAAGTGTTTCCACAAAACGGGGATTGCCTTTTCCCCGAACAGCCGCGCCATATCGTCAAAGCGATTGGAAAACCACCCCTCTACCGCGTGTGCAAACGCGTCGAGCGCGGTGGAGATCGTCACGGCGTAGGGAACGGAATAGGTGTACTTCGGGTCTGCAAACGCAACCTTTGCGTAAAAATCCTTGCCGCTGACGCTCTGTTTTCTGCCGTTTTCGCGCGTTAAAACCGAAACGCCCGTGACTTCACTGCCTGTGCCCGCTGTCGTGCCGACCAAAATAAGCGGCAGCGGCTCAAAGATATAATCGCAGTCGTAAATGCCCTCACTGGAAAGCGTTTTGTTTGCGGCATACACCGCAATCGCCTTGGCGGAATCGAGCGCCGACCCGCCGCCGATGCCGACGATGCAGTCCACCTCAAAATCACGCGCCAGCTGCCCCGCACGGTGGCAATCCGCTGCGGTGGGATTGGGCTTCACTTCGTCAAAAACCGTCGTTTCCATTTCGTTTTGCGAAAGGACTGCCCGAACATCGTCAAGCGCGCCGCTTTTTTGCGCTGAGCTGCCGCCGGTTACCAGCAAGCACTTTTTTCCGAGCTTTGTAAAGACTTCCGGGTGCTCTGCCACAGCATTTCTACCGCCCAAAACACGTACCGGCATATAAAAATGAAAATCCATGTTTTTTCACCTCTGTATCTGCATTGTAACAGTAAGTGTACGAAAAATGCAATAGAATCTTGTCAGAATTTTGCAAAATATTCTTTTTTACCACAAGATATTGATATTTTTTAAACAATTCTTGCAGTGTACGCCGTTTTATAGTATAGTTATTATGTATTTGATTTTTCGAAGGGATCGAAAACGGCAGGCGGCGAAAACAGATGCAAAAATATAGGAAAATTTTATATTGTTTTGCCGTCCTCGCGGGGCTTGTTTTCCTGCTCGGCGGCTGTGCAGCACAGGAGACTTCCCCCGTGCAGAAAAGCACGGTTGCGATGGGTTCTGTGGTTACGGTAAAGCTCTACGGCGCAACCCAAACGGACAGTGAAGCCCTGGCGGGCGAGGTGCTCAACGCGATTGCGGATTTGGACACACAGGTGATTTCCAAAAACGCAGGGACTTCGGAGCTGGCACGGCTGAACGCGTCCGAAAATCCCGAAATTCTGACAAAAGTAAGTGCGGAGCTGTTTTCCGCTTTGCAGGACACACAAGAGATTTACAGCCGTTCCGACGGGAAAGCCGCGCTTGCAAGCGGCGCATTAACGGAAATTTGGGGCTTAGATACCGAGGATTTTCGTGTGCCGTCTGCTTCGGAAATCGAAGCGGCTAAGCCTTTGTGCACGGACGAAACCGTTTTGTTCACCGATGACGGCTGTGTCGCGTTTCAAAAAGGGCAAATATTAAACCTCGGTTCGGTAGGCAAGGGGCTTGCCTGCGATAAGGCGGTGCAGGTGATTGCGGAAAGTGGCTTACTGCCCGAAAACGGCGGCGCGCTTGTATCCGTCGGCGGCAGTCTGGCGCTTGTGGGCAGTCCCAAAGACGGTGCGCCGTTCACCATCGGTGTGCGGGATCCGTTTGGTACGGAAAACGAATATTTTGCTACGCTTTCGCTGACCGACGGCTTTGTTTCGACCTCAGGCAGTTATGAAAAGAAATTTCAGCAGGGTGGCAAAACCTATCACCATTTGCTCGATTTAACCACGGGCTATCCTGCCGAAACCGACCTTTGTGCCGTAACGGTGACAGCAAAAACGGGTTTGCAAAGCGACGCGCTTTCCACCCTTTGCTTTTTGCTCGGGGAGGAAAAAGCCCTGCCGATTTTAGAAGCGTACGGCGCCGAGGCAATCTTTGTGTATACCGATAAAACCGTGCATGTGACAAGCGGACTTTCGTCTGCTTTACAGATTACGGACAGCACCTTTCAGGCGGAGGCAGTATGACGAAAAAATGGATTTCCCGTACCGATATGCTTTTGCTTGCTGTTTTATTACTTGTCGGTCTCTCTTTGTGGATTGTACCGCGCGTTTTGCCGCAAAGGGATGCACTTTTTGCCGAAGTGACCGTGGACGGCGAAACGGTACTGGAATTGGACTTGCAAACGGCGGTAGACCGTAAGACATATACTTTGGAAAACGGCGTTGTATTGGTCACTGAAAAGCACACAATTGCGTTTTTGTCTGCGGACTGTCCCGACAAAGTATGCGTCAATACAGGCACGCTTTCCCACGCGGGCGAAGTTGCGGCGTGTGTGCCGACGGGCACGGTGGTCACCGTGAAAGGAGAAAGCCGAGGAGCAACGCTTGACGGCATTACCTATTAGTATGAAACAGAAAACCTATAAAATCGCCCTTTTGGGGCTGCTTGCGGCGACGGCGATGGTGCTTTCGTATTTGGAAAGCTTACTGCCGACTGCATTTTTGCCACCCGGGGCAAAGCCGGGATTTTCCAACCTTGCCAATATGTTTGCCGCAGCCGCTTTGGGACTGCCGTCCGCACTCACGATTGCCATTTTAAAGGCATGCTTTGCAGGGCTGATGCGTGGTGGAACCTCGTTTTTTATGAGCCTTTGCGGCGGGGTCTTAAGTACCTTTGTGATGTGGATTCTCTTAAACAAAGGGAAAAAACTCGGCAGTGTCGGTATCGGCGTTTTAAGTGCTGTGAGCCATAATTTGGGACAGTTGGCGGTTGCCGCCGTGCTCGTCGGCAACGTGTCCGTATTCGGCTATGCGCCGGTTTTACTGTTGTGTGCGCTCATAGCCGGCACATTAACCGGTCTTGTTTTTCGGGCAGTTTTGCCCGCTTTACAAAAGGCAACAAAAACATTTATAAAAAACCAAAACGGAAAGGAGTAACGCTATGCACTCTGAAATCATAAAGCCAAAGAAAAAAGTGCGCGGCGGTGTGGCGGTTTCGCATGAAAAGCATACCAAAGATATGCCCGTGAAGCGTCTGCCTGCACCCGAAACGGTCACTTTGCCGATGCGCCAGCATATCGGGGCGCCCTGCACCCCGACGGTCAAGGTCGGCGATACCGTAAAAATCGGGCAGGTCGTAGGCGACAGTGACCAGTATGTAAGCGCGCCCGTGCACGCAACGGTTTCGGGCAAGGTGACCGCAGTCAAGGAGGTTAAGCTCGCCTCGGGACTTGTTTCCCAAGCAGTCATTATCGAAAATGACGGGGAACTTACCGAAGCGGAATTTACCCCACCCAGCATTGATACCAAGGAGGACTTCGTGAAAGCCGTGCGCGCTTCGGGACTTGTGGGTCTCGGCGGTGCGGGATTCCCGACACACGTCAAACTCAATGTGCCCGCAGGCAAAACGGTGGATACTCTGATTATCAATGCGGCAGAATGTGAGCCGTACATCACCGTGGACTACCGTGAATGTATCGACAATTCGTGGGATGTCTTTAACGGCGTGCATTTGTTAAAGGATATGCTCGGCGTCGAGCGCGTTGTGATTGCGGTGGAGGACAACAAGCCTGAAGCCATTAAAATCCTTACTCGTATTGCCGAAAAAGAGGACGAAGACGATAAAATCAAGGTTATGCCCTTAAAATCGAAATATCCGCAGGGTGCCGAAAAAATGATGGTGCTTTCCGCCACGGGCAGAAAAGTGCCGCCGGGGGCGCTGCCTGCCGATGTCGGCTGTGTGGTGATGAACGTTGCCTCTGCCGCGTTTGTTTCGAGATACTGCAAAACCGGTAAGCCGCTGGTCAGCCGTTCTTTAACGGTGGACGGCTCGGCGATTGTCCAACCGCAGAATATCCGCGTGCCGATTGGTACGGAAATTGACTACATTTTAAAAGCCTGCGGGGGCTTCCGCGAAGAACCTGAAAAAATCGTCTGCGGCGGTCCGATGATGGGGATGGCGATTGTCGATACCCACCACCCGATTTTGAAAAGCAATAACGCATTGCTTGCCTTTACCAAAGACGACATGAGTCTGAAAACCGAAACGGATTGTATTCGCTGCGGTCGCTGTGCCAAGGCGTGCCCGCTGTCGTTAATGCCGACGCTCATTCACCGGTTCGCCGTGGCGCGCGATGCGAAAAAGTTAGAGCATGCGGGCGCAATGGTTTGTATGGAGTGCGGCTCGTGTGCGTATTCCTGCCCGGCAGGGAAACCCTTGGTGCAATATATGCGCCATGCAAAAGCCGTTTTGAGAGAGGAGGCGCAGAAGAAATGAGCGATACCACCATTCAAAAAATGCTGACGGTCAGCGCGTCGCCGCACAAGCGGACGGCGGATACTACCCGCGGCATTATGCTCGATGTGATTATTGCGATGCTGCCCGCGCTGATTGTGTCCGTATTTTTGTTCGGACCGCGCACGCTGCTCATAACAGCGGTCAGTGTTATTTTCTGCGTGCTGTTTGAATATCTTTCCCGCAAGGCGATGAAACGTCCGAATACAATCGGCGATTTAAGCGCTGTGGTTACGGGTATGCTGCTGGCGTTCAATCTGCCCTCTACCATGCCTTTGTGGATGGTGATTATCGGCGATGCGGTGGCGATTATCGTTGTCAAACAGTTTTTCGGCGGTATCGGGCAGAACTTTGTAAATCCCGCATTGGTTGGGCGCATCGTGCTGATGGCGTCCTTCCCCGTGGCAATTTCGGATTACACCGAGCCTTTTGCCTGGAAAAACGGCACGGTGGATGCGGTTACAAGTGCTACACCGCTGTCACAGTTTGCGGGGCTGTACGGTGCGGAAAATATGAAAAGTGCTATGAATGCAAGTGATTTGCCGACACTGTTCCAAATGTTCCTCGGCGTGCGCGGCGGTTGCTTGGGCGAAACCTGTGCGGCGGCATTGCTGTTGGGCTTTTTGTACTTGCTTGTACGCCGTGTCATTTCTCCCGCCATTCCGCTGACCTACATAGGTACCGTGGCGGTGATTATGCTGATTGCAGGCAAAGGCAATCTGACCTTTGTCGCATACCAGTTGCTTGCAGGCGGGTTGTTGTTAGGTGCAATCTTTATGGCGACCGATTATACCACCTCACCCGTGAGCTTCAAAGGCAAAATCATATATGCCGTCGGATGCGGTGTGATTACGTCGCTCATTCGAATTTTCGGTTCCTTGCCCGAGGGTGTTTCGTTCTCCATTATTCTGATGAATATTTTGGTACCGCATATTGAGCATCTGACTACACCCAAGCCGTTCGGAACCTTAAAGGAAAAGAAAAATACGAAAAAGGAGGCGGCACAATGAAAAAAGCAAAAGAAATCCTCATTCCTGCCGTTTCCCTGTTGCTCATCTGCGTGGTTGTCACGGCACTGTTGGGGATTACCAACAGCGTGACCGCCCCGCAAATCGAAAAGCTGGCGGTTGAAACACAAGAGGCGGCAAAAAAAGAGGTGCTGTCGACGGCGGTTTCTTTCTCGGAAGAAAAGCAAACGGAAAAAGACGGGGAAGCCTATCCGTATTATGAAGGACTTTCCGACAGCGGCGAAACGATTGGCTATGTGTTTCAAACTTCCGCCAAAGGCTATGGTGGCGACATTTCCGTGATGGTCGGTATCAATACCGACGGTACGGTCGCGGGCGTCAGCATTCTATCTATCAGCGAAACCGCAGGCTTAGGTATGAATGCGAAAAACGAGAGCTTTTTAAATCAGTTTCTCGGAAAATCCGGTACGATAGGCGTGCAGAAAAACGGCGCGTCCGATACGGAAATTCAGGCGCTTACGGGCGCAACAATTA
Organism: Candidatus Fimenecus sp.; assembly: GCA_051881355.1. Classification (GTDB taxonomy): domain Bacteria; phylum Bacillota; class Clostridia; order Oscillospirales; family Acutalibacteraceae; genus Fimenecus. The sequence goes on from JBJEPS010000078.1 coordinate 63,816, forward strand.
CTTCGAAAGCCATGGCAAGCGCCGTCAATCAGGCGTTGGCGTTATACGAAACGGTAGGGGGTGCACAAAATGGCTGAGAAAAAATCCTTGGGGCAGGAGTTTACCAAAGGTATCTTAAAAGAAAACCCCGTCTTGCGGTTGGTGCTCGGCACATGCCCGACGCTTGCCACCACCACTTCGCTCGAAAGCGCGATCGGTATGGGACTTTCAGCGGCGCTGGTTTTGGTTTGCTCGAATATCGTCATTTCGGCGCTTCGTAAGGTCATTCCGCAAAAGGTACGTATTCCCTGCTATATCGTGGTGATTGCGGGCTTTGTGACGATTGTGCAAATGCTTGTCAAAGCCTTTTTACCCTCGCTGGATGAACAGCTCGGCGTGTATTTGCCGCTGATCGTTGTCAACTGCATCATTTTGGGTCGCGCCGAAGCCTTTGCCGGCAAAAACGGCGTGCTGGCGTCGGCTTTGGACGGTCTCGGCATGGGCGTCGGCTTTACGGCGGCGTTGGTGATTATGGGCGGTGTGCGCGAATTACTCGGTGCGGGCACCCTGCTCGGATTCCAAGTGCTTCCCGAAAGTATTGCACCGATGACCATTTTCGTATTAGCACCCGGCGGCTTTTTCGTGTTCGGTATTTTGATGGCGTGCGCCAACAAATTGGCGGAGCGCAAGGGCAAACCGAAAGCCACGCTCGGCTGTGCGGGTTGTCCGATGTCGGAGAACTGTACGGTCGCTCAAAAAGCGGCGTGTGAGAAAGAAAAGGAGGAAATTACGAAATGAAAATCTTCCTTTCTATTTTGCTGACAGCAATTTTAACCAACAACTATATTCTTTCGAAATTCCTCGGTATCTGCCCGTTTTTGGGCGTTTCCAAAAAGCTGAATACCGCAGCCGGTATGAGCGCAGCAGTCATTTTTGTGATGCTGTTGGCAACTGCTGTGACCTATCCGCTCAATACCTTTTTGGAAAACCACAATCTCGGCTATTTGCAGACAATTGTCTTTATTCTCGTGATTGCGGCGCTTGTACAGCTGGTCGAAATCGTGCTGCGCAAATATATTCCTGCACTTTACAACGCACTTGGGATTTATTTGCCGCTGATTACCACCAACTGTGCAGTGCTCGGCGTAACCATCTTGAATATCGATAACGGCTATACCTTTTGGGAGTCCATGGTCAATTCCTTCGGTGCGGGCGTCGGCTTCCTGGTCGCTATGGTGATGTTTGCCGGTGTGCGCGAGCGGTTGGAATCCTGTAATGTGCCGAAATTTTTAGAGGGCTTGCCCATTACCTTGGTTGCGGCGAGCTTAGTGTCCCTTTCGTTCTTAGGCTTTACGGGTATGGTCGAAGGTATGTTCGCATAAAGGAGGCAAAGCGATGAATTCTATTTTACTTGCGGTGCTGCTGGTCGGCGGCATCGGGCTTATCGCCGGCATCGGTTTAGCGGTTGCCTCTATTGTTATGGCAGTGCCGAAGGACGAAACCGCCGAGGCGATTCGCGAAGTGTTACCGGGTGCGAACTGCGGTGCGTGCGGCTTTTCGGGCTGTGACGGCTATGCGGCGGCGCTTTCCAAAGGCGAAGCGAAAGAGACGAACCTCTGTGCGCCCGGCGGCAATGAAACCGCCAAAGCCGTGGCGGAAATTCTCGGCGTCAGTGCGGGCGATATCAAGCCGATGGCGGCATTGGTGCATTGCAACGGCGTGTGTGAAAATTCCAAGCAAAAGCTCCAGTACAGCGGCGTGCAAAGCTGTGTAATGGCGTCACAGCTGTTTGGTGGGCAAAAGGAATGTGTATACGGGTGCTTAGGCTACGGCGATTGTGTGAATGCGTGTCCGTATGACGCCATTCGCATTTGTGACGGTGTGGCGCGCGTGGACCCGCTTTTGTGCAAGGCGTGCAAAAAATGCGTTGCCACCTGCCCGAAACAGCTGATTGAGCTTGTACCGTTGTATGAGACAAAAGCGGCGGTACTTTGCAAAAACCATAATAAAGGTGCGTTCACGCGCAAAGAGTGCGCGGTCGGCTGTATCGGCTGTATGAAATGCCAAAAGGTGTGCGAGAGTGATGCAGTCAAAGTGACCAATAACACGGCGCATGTGGATTATGAAAAGTGCATCGGCTGCGGCAAATGCGCACAAGAGTGCCCCGTGGGCGCGATTCATTTGCTTGCTTTGGGCAAAGCGGCAGAGTAATTTCGTATATCAAGAAAGAGCCGCGGGCGGAAAATCGCCCGTGGCTCCTTTTGTGTGACCGATTAGCAGCAGCCGCAGCCACAGTCACAATCTCTGTCACGATCACGGTCATGCCCGCAGCAGCAGCCGCAGCCAAAGCCGTTATCCGAAAGCAGGATAATGATAATGACAAGAATCAGTAAGCTATTGTTACCGAACCCGCAGAAGTTCATGATGCTCCTCCTTTCCCCTAAGGGGTCGAAAGCGTTTTGTCGGGTGTTCCCGCCGCTTTCATTCCATACTATGCACATAGATAATTTGTGTGCATATTTTTCGGGTACAGCGCATAGGCAAACGAAAAAACGCCCGCCGAACGGCGAGCGTTAAATCTTTTCGGTTGTTTGCAATTAAACCGCGCGGGTAACCTTGCCCGAGCGCAGGCAGCGTGTGCAAGCGTACACTCTTTTAGGAGAGCCGTTTACAATCGCTTTCACTCTTTTAACATTGGGCTTCCAAGTTCTGTTGGAGCGTCTGTGCGAGTGAGAAACTTTGATGCCGAACGCGACATCTTTACCGCAGAATTCACATTTAGCCATTACGAGGCACCTCCCTTTGTTCAGTAACAGCCAATATATTAACAGAAACCGCAAGAAAAAGCAAGCGTTTTTTTTGAAATTTCCGAAAAATAGCGTGAAAATGTCCGTTTTTGCGGACACACGGTATAAAATCGAAAAAAACTATTGCAATTTCTTTTCATTTATTATATAATTCACTCAAACGAACATTTGTACGATTTGGAGGACGAAAACGATGGCAGAGAAGAACAAAGCACTGGAAACCGCCTTAACCCAAATTGAGAAAAAATACGGCGCAGGCGCCATTATGCGCTTGGGCGAAAGTAAGGCGCTGAATGTGGAGGCGATTTCCACGGGTTCGCTTTCTTTGGATATTGCGACCGGTATCGGGGGACTGCCGAAGGGCAGAATTATTGAGATCTACGGACCGGAATCCTCCGGTAAAACCACGCTGGCTTTGCATGTAGTCGCCGAGGCACAAAAGGCGGGCGGTGACGCGGCATTTGTCGATGCCGAGCACGCGCTCGACCCTGTGTATGCCGAGCATTTGGGTGTAGATGTGGACTCTCTGCTGGTTTCTCAGCCCGACAACGGCGAACAAGCGCTCGAAATTGTCGAGGCGTTGGCGCGTTCGGGTGCCCTCGATGTCATTGTTGTGGACTCCGTTGCTGCGCTTGTGCCCCGTGCTGAAATTGACGGCGATATGGGCGACAGCCACGTAGGCTTACACGCGCGCTTAATGTCGCAGGCACTTCGTAAATTAACGGGCGTCATCTCCAAATCGAACACCGTGATTATTTTTATCAACCAGTTACGTGAAAAGGTCGGTGTGGTCTATGGCAATCCCGAAGTCACCACCGGCGGCAGAGCGCTGAAATTTTATGCGACTATGCGCATTGATGTGCGCCGTGTGGAATCGTTAAAGGGCACGGGTGGGGAGTTTATCGGCTCACGCACCAAGGTGAAAATCGTGAAAAATAAGGTTGCGCCGCCTTTTAAAACCGCAGAATTCGATATTATGTACGGCGAGGGCATTTCTCGCGTCGGCGAGGTGCTGGACGCCGCTGTAGAATTGGGCATTGTCAAAAAGAGCGGTGCATGGTTCTCGTACAACGGCGAGCGTTTAGGGCAGGGCAGGGACAATGTGAAAAATCTGTTCCGCACCGACGAAAAGCTTTGCGCCGAAATTGAAAAACAGGTGCGCGCACAAATGGCGAACAGCACGTCGGAAACGCCTGCAAAATCGGTAGAAAAGGCGGTTGACCCTGTCGACGAGCCGATTGCTTACAAACCGGTTGCCACGACCAAGGCGGCGGCGCGCGCTAAAATTGACGTGGCTGTGGATGACGACGAATGAAATTGACCTACAAACCCGGAAAACTGCATAAAATGCATATTTTCATTGATGATGAATACCGCTTAACGGTAGATGACGAATATTGGTTTTCCGAGAAATGGCACAATTTAAAAGAGATTGATGCACAGGAGCTGGCTGCTTTGGAAGAAGCGGTCAGCTTTCGTCGTGCTTATAACAACGCGCTCGATTTACTTTCGCGGCGTGACCACACCAAAAAAGAACTGTTGTGCAAGCTTTCGCAAAAATACCCGAAGGAAGCGTGCACAGCAGCGATAGAAAAGGCGGAGGCACTCGGATTGATTGATGAAACGCGCTTTGCCGAAAATTATGCGCGCGAATTATACGAGCGAAAAAACTTTGGCTTGCGGCGTATCCAAACGGAATTATTGCAAAAGGGAATTGACCGTGAAACCGCCGAAAATGCAATAGAAGGGCTTGACAAAGACGCAGAAAACCGTATTATATTACTGTTGCGCGGAAAATACCGTGACGCGCTGTCAAGCGACGAAAAAGCCAAGCGCCGTGCCGTAAACGGGCTTATGCGTTTGGGCTACACGTACGGGGAAATCCGCGACGCCTTGCGTGAATATGATATAGAAACAGAGGAGTATGACGATGCCTAAAAAAATCGGTATGATTTCGCTCGGGTGTCCCAAAAATCAGGTGGACGCGGAGCTAATGCTTGCACGCCTTGCCGAAAACGGATATATCATCACCGATGAGGTGGACGGCGTAGATGCCGTGATTATCAATACCTGCGGGTTTATTGAGGATGCAAAAAAAGAAGCCATTGAGAATATATTGGATATGGCAGAGCTGAAAAAAGAGGGGATTATCGGCAAAATTATCGTGACCGGTTGCCTTGCCGAGCGCTACCGCGAAGAAATTTTAAAAGAAATTCCCGAAATTGATGCCGTGGTCGGTCTTGGTTCCAACGGTGACATTTGCGCGATTTGCGACCGCGTTTTGGGCGGTGAATCGAATGTTGAAACCTTCGGGGACAAAACCTGCCTGCCGCTCTCAGGCGAACGGCTGTTGACAACGCCTGCATGGTTTGCCTATTTGAAAATTGCCGAGGGATGCTCCAACCATTGCACCTACTGCGCCATTCCGTCTATTCGCGGGGAATTTCGCAGCCGTCAGCCTGAAGATGTTTTGGCAGAGGCAAAAGATTTGGCGGCGCGCGGCGTGAAAGAATTGGTGGTCGTCGCGCAGGACACCACGCGCTACGGCGAGGATTTATACGGAAAATCCGCCCTGCCCGCGCTGTTAAAGGCACTCTCGAAAATCGAGGGCATCGAGTGGATTCGGGTGCTGTATTGCTACCCCGAACGCATCACCGACGAGCTTTTAGAGGTTGTTGCGTCCTGTGATAATATCGCAAAGTATTTTGATATTCCGATGCAGCACGCTGACAAGGGTGTTTTAAAGGCGATGAACCGCAAGGGCGACAAAGAAAGCTTACTTGCGCTCGTGCAAAAAATCCGCGCAAAAATTCCCGACGCGGTCATTCGCACCACGCTGATTACCGGCTTCCCCGGCGAAACGGAAGAAGCCTTCGAGACACTGTGTGATTTCGTGAAAGCGGCGCAGTTCGACCGTTTGGGTTGCTTTGCCTATTCGCCCGAAGAGGGCACGCCTGCCGCAACACTGCCCGACCAAATCGACGAGGACGTGAAAAAAGAACGCGGCGAAGTGATTATGGAAATGCAGTACCGCATTTTTGAAGAACGCAACCGCGAAAATATCGGCAAAATTCTCAAAACCGTGGTCGAGGGGTACGACCCGTATACCGACAGCTATTTCGGCAGAACCTATCGCGACGCGCCCGAGATTGACGGACAGGTGAAATTTACCTGCGGCTATGAACTGCACGAAGGGGAGTTTGTAGAAGTCGAAATCTTTGATGTCTTAGACTATGATTTGATCGGAGAAGTTGTATGAAGCTCAACACCCCCAATAAACTGACCATTGCGCGTATTATCATTACCCCCATTTATTTGGCGCTGATTTTATGGGAATCGCTCCCGCACCGCTTCTTGATTGCCACGCTTGTGTATTCGATTGCGGCGATTACCGACGCGATTGACGGTAAGCTCGCGCGCAAAAACAATCAAATTACCAATTTCGGCAAGCTCTTAGACCCGATTGCCGACAAGATTTTAACCACCTCGGCATTGCTTGCGTTTATGCAAATGGGGCTTTGCAACATTTGGATTGTGATGATTGTTTTAACAAGAGAATTCACCGTCGCGTCCATTCGTATGATTGCCGCCGCCGACGGAGTGGTGATTCCCGCCAACATTTGGGGCAAGCTCAAAACCGTCAGCCAAATGACCTTTACCATTGTGATTATGCTGCTCGGCGAAGTGTATGCTTTACTGGCAGTCTACAATCCCGTTGGGTACGAAAAAATGCCGTCTTTGGCGCTGATTTCCAATATTCTTTTGTGGATTACGGCGATTTTGACGGTGATTTCGGGCGTGATTTATGTGATTGACAGCAAAAAAGTGATTGATTACACAAAATAATGGTGCATTTTTTCGCACTTTGTGCTATACTGTAATAGTGAATTGCTTTGACGGAGAAAAGTAGCAGAAACTTTCCTTTGCAGAGAGAGCGCGTCACGGGCTGAAAGCGCGCTTAAAGTCGGTTTTTGCAAAATGCCCTCCCGAGCAGGCAAGGGGAACCGCATTGTCGAAGTATCCTTGTCCGTTTGCCGCGTTAAGGCGTATTGAGTAACAAATGCGAAGTGGAACCGCGAATTTTTCGCCTTCGCTGTCCGTCTTTTCGGGCAGTGTGGGCGTTTTGCTTTTTTAGAGTATTTTGGAGGAGTCCGAATGTTTGAACGCTTAAAAGAGGATATTGCCGCCGTCAAAGAGCGCGACCCTGCGGCGACCTCTACGTTACAGATTTTATTGCTGTACCCGGGGCTTAAAGCGATTCGTATGCATCGCCGCGCGAATTGGCTTTGGCGGCACAACCACAAGTTTTGGGCACGGTATGTATCCCAACGCGCCGCGCGCAAAACCGGCATTGAAATCCACCCTGCCGCAACCATCGGCAGACGGTTTTTCATTGACCACGGCACAGGGGTTGTCATCGGCGAAACCGCTGAAATCGGCGACGATGTTACGATTTATCAGGGAGTGACCTTGGGCGGCACGGGAAAGGATACCGGCAAGCGCCACCCGACCATCGGCAACGGTGTGATGATTGGCGCAGGGGCAAAGGTCTTAGGTCCGTTTAAGGTCGGCGATAATTCCAATATTGCCGCAGGCGCCGTGGTGCTGGAGGAAATTCCGCCCGATTGTACCGCCGTGGGCGTACCCGCGCGTGTGGTCAAGCGCAACGGCTTGCGTGTTGACAGCCTCGACCAGGTGCATATTCCCGACCCTGTTTCCCAAGAGCTTTGCCGTATGCGTGTACAGGTGGAACGCCTGCAAAAAGAATTGAATACGTATAAGAATACTGAAAATAAAGGAGAATAAACCATGCGCATTTACAATACGCTTACGAGAAAAAAAGAGGAACTCCAAACCATCACACCCGGAGAGGTCAAAATTTACGCCTGCGGACCGACGGTGTATAACTTTATTCATATTGGCAACGCCCGTCCGCTTTGCGTGTTTGATACCTTCCGGCGCTATCTCGAATACCGTGGCTACAAGGTGAATTTTGTGCAGAATTTCACCGATATTGATGACAAAATCATTAAACGCGCCAACGAAGAGGGTACGGACTACAAAACCGTTTCCGAGAAATATATCGAGGAATTTTGGACAGATGTGAAGGGTATGAATATCCGCGAGGCGACCGTGCACCCCAAAGCCACCGAAAATATCGATGAGATTATTTCGATTATTTCTACGCTTGTGGAAAAGGGTTATGCGTATCCCGTGGAAAACGGCGACGTGTATTTCAGTCCCAAAAAGTTTAAAGAGTATGGCAAGCTGTCGCACCAGCCACTCGAAGATTTGGAAGCGGGTGCGCGCATCAACATCGGAGAACTCAAAAAAGAACCGATGGATTTTGCCCTTTGGAAAGGCGCAAAGCCCGGCGAGCCCGCGTGGGATTCGCCGTGGGGTAAGGGCAGACCCGGCTGGCACATCGAGTGCTCGGCAATGGTGCGGCGCTATCTCGGTGACACAATTGACATACACTGCGGCGGGCAGGATTTGATTTTTCCGCACCACGAAAACGAAATTGCGCAAAGCGAGTGCTGCAACGGCGTACCGTTTGCAAAGTATTGGATGCATAACGGCTATATCAATGTCGATAATGTTAAAATGTCCAAATCCTTAGGGAATTTCTTCACCGTGCGCGACGTTGCCGAAAAGTACGGCTATGAGCCGATTCGGTATTTGATGATTTCTTCCCAGTACAGAAGTCCCATCAATTACAGCGTGGATATTATCGAACAATGTAAAGCGTCCTTAGTGCGCCTATATACCTGCCGTGACAGTCTCGATTTCGCGCTGAAAAATGCGGTGGATACCGTTCCCGATAATGCAGAGGAAATCAAAAAGCAACTCGACAGCCGCCGCGAGCAGTTTTGCAAAGCGATGGACGATGACTTAAACACCGCCGACGGGATTGCCGCCGTATTCGAATTGGTGCGTGATATCAATGTTTCGGTGCTGGAGTCCGGCTCAAAAGACCTTGTTGACTATGCAACCAAGTTGTTTGACGAGCTGACGGGCGTTTTGGGGCTGGTCTACAACCGTAAAGCTGAAACCCTTGACAGTGAAATTGAATCGTTAATTGAAGCGCGTCAAGAAGCGCGCAAAGCGAAAAATTGGGCAGAGGCGGACCGTATCCGCGATGCGTTAAAAGCACAGGGCATTCTTTTGGAGGATACGCCGCAGGGCGTGAAATGGCACCGCGCGTAATTTGCGGTGACAGAAAGCGAAGGAGGACTTTATGGAAGTTTTAAACAGAGCCGCAATTAAAGCGGACGCACGTAATTTTATCGGGCAAAACCGCCGCTGGCTTACGATGGCGCTTGCCTGTTTGCCGCTGTTTTTGCTGTCAGGCGCCATTTCCGGCGGGGTTACGGTTTTACAGCAGGTCTCACAGGACGGCGATGTGCAGTACACCGCTTCTGTCGGAAGTAATATCATTGCGTGGTTGCTTATCCCGTTTACCGTAGCCTTGGCAGGGTATTATTTAAACCAAATTCGCGGCTTTCATCCGACTTGGCAAAGTCTATATAAAGAGGGGTTAGACCGCTACGGCAAGTATTTCGCCGTTGGGCTTATGACGCAGATTATCATCGGCTTGTGGACCTTGTTGTTTGTTGTTCCGGGGATTATCAAAGCCTATGAATATCGCTTTGTGCACAATATTATTCACGACAATCCGAATTTGTCTCAAAGCCAGGCACGAAATTTGAGCAGCCGTATGACCGACGGATTTAAAACGGATTTATTTGTGTTGGATTTGAGCTTTATTTTGTGGTATATGCTGACAGGCATTACCTGCGGGCTTGCGGCATTCTATGTTGTGCCGTATGTGCAAACCACACAGGCAATGTATTATGAAAATCTAAAGAGCTATGCGATTTCGTCGGGCAAAGCCGCACCCGAGGAATTCGGTTTGATGCCCATACCGCCGTACGGCGCACAGCCGCCTTTTGCGGGGCAGCCCTATGCGCAAAATCCGCAGGCGCCGTATTCGGCAAATCCCTATGCACAGCAAAATCCCTACACGGCAAATCCGTATGCGCAAAATGCACCGTATACGGCAGGGCAAGCACCCTATACGGCAAATCCTTTTGACGGCGTACCGCATGCCCCTTATACGGATCCGAACGCGCCCGCAGCAAACGCACCGATGGGGGAGAGCGTACAGCCGCCCTTTACCCCGCCTGCACCCGAAAGCACCTTTGTGCCGGGCGAGGATGTACCGACTTCGGACGAAACCGTTTTCAACGGCGAAGAAACGGACGAGGATAAACAAGATTTCTAAAATGCGGAGGCTTTTTCATGAAATATGTAGTTGTATTATGTGACGGTATGGCGGACTATCCCGTCCCCGCCTTAGGGGGCAAAACCCCGATGATGTGCGCAAACAAGCCCCATATCGACGCGCTTGCGCAAAAAGGCGAGGTCGGGCTTGTACGCACGGTTGCCGCAGGGTTAAAGCCCGGCAGTGACGTAGCCAATATGAGCGTGCTGGGCTTTGACCCGAAACAGTATTATACGGGGCGTTCGCCCTTGGAGGCGGCAAGCATCGGCGTGGATTTGAAAGATACCGATGTAACCTTGCGCACCAATTTGGTCACCCTGTCCGATGCGCCGAATTACGAGGAAAAAACCATGGTGGACTATTGTGCGGGCGATATTTCCACCGCCGAGGCTGCCGAGATTATGCAAGATGTCGAAGCGCATTTCGGCAACGAAATATTCAAGTTTTATGCGGGCGTCAGTTACCGCCATTGCCTTGTGTGGGCAAACGGGACAACCGACCTCGGCAATATGACGCCTCCGCACGATATTTCGGGGCGCGTGGTCGGCGAATATCTTTCCAAATCCGAAAACGCCAAGCCGCTTATCCAAATGATGAAAGACAGTTATGCGTTTTTGTCCGAACACCCCGTTAACAAACAGCGTGTGGCTGAGGGCAAACGCCCTGCAAACTCCATTTGGATGTGGGGCGAGGGCAAAAAGCCGATGTTGCCCGCATTTTCCGATGTGTACGGCAAAAAAGGCGCAATCGTTTCTGCAGTTGACTTGTTAAAAGGCATTGCAAAATGTGCCAAAATGGAAGCACCAGAGGTCAAGGGCGCGACAGGCTACATTGATACGAATTTCGAGGGCAAAGCACACGCCGCGGTGGACGCACTGAAAAACGGCTGTGATTTTGTTTACATACATTTGGAAGCGCCTGACGAGTGCGGGCATCGTAATGAGCCTGAGAATAAGGTGAAAGCGATTGAAATGATTGACAGCCGCGTGTTGCCGATTGTGCTCGATGGCTTAAAAGAAATCGGGGAGGACTACAAAATTATGATTTTGCCCGACCACCCCACACCGATTGTCACCCAAACCCACGCCGCCGACCCCGTGCCGTATTTGATTTATCACAAAGCGAACGAAAAACAGGGCGTGGAAACCGTCAACGAGGAAACCGCGAAAAATACGGGTGTTTTCATTGAAAACGGACCCGATATTATGCGGAAATTTTTGGAGGAAGAATAAATGCAGGATTACGCGATTGAAACCAAGTGTGTGCAGTGCGGGTACAGCCCCAAAAACGGCGAGCCGCGCGTACTGCCGATTTACCAAAGCACAACCTATAAATATGATACCAGCGAAGCGATGGCAAAGCTGTTCGATTTAGAGCCCGGGTATATGTATACTCGCCTTGCTAACCCCACCAATGATGCGGTCGCCGCAAAAATTACCGCGCTCGAGGGCGGTGTTGCGGGCGTGCTGACCTCTTCGGGGCAGGCGGCAAATTTCTTTGCGCTGATTAACATTCTCGGCGCGGGCGACCATTTGGTCTCCGCGGCGACGATTTACGGCGGCACATTTAACCTGTTTAATGTGACCATGCGCAAAATCGGCGTTGAGGTCACCTTTGTTGACCCGAACGCGAGCGAGGAAGAGCTTGCGGCGGCTTTCCGTCCGAATACCAAGGCAATGTTCGGCGAAACGATTGCAAATCCGTCTTTGGATATTCTCGATATTGAAAAGTTTGCCCGCGTTGCCCACGCGCACGGCGTGCCGCTTGTAGTGGATAACACTTTTCCCACGCCGATTAATTGCCGCCCGTTCGAATTCGGTGCGGATATTGTCACGCACTCTACGACCAAATATATGGAGGGGCACGCCACCACCATCGGCGGCGCGGTGATTGACAGTGGCAATTTCGATTGGGAACAAAACGACAAGTTCCCGGGGCTTACCACACCTGATGAAAGCTACCACGGTGCGGTATATACCCGTGATTTCGGTAAAGCGGGGTATATTACCAAAATCGTTGCCCAGCTTTTGCGCGATTACGGCTCTACGCCCTCGCCGCAAAACAGTTTTTATTTGAATTTGGGGCTGGAAACGCTTGCACTGCGCGTGGAACGCCATTGCGAAAATGCGCAAACGGTTGCCGAGTACCTCGCACAGAACGACAAAATTTCGTGGGTGAATTATCCGGGTCTTCCCGACAATAAATACCATGCCCTCGCAAAGAAGTATATGCCTAACGGCACCTGCGGCGTGATTTCGTTCGGGGTAAAGGGCGGTAGAGCCGCGGCAGAAAAGTTTATGAATTCCTTAAAGCTTGCCGCGATTGTAACGCACGTTGCCGACGCGCGTACCTGCGTATTACACCCCGCGTCTTCCACACATCGCCAGCTTTCCGACAAAGAACTGGTTGAATGCGGCGTAACGCCCGATTTAATTCGTCTATCTGTCGGCATTGAAAATGTCAAGGATATTTTAGCCGACATTGAGCAGGCTTTGCAGACACTGTAAAGCATAAAAAGAGAGGGAGAGAAAATGCGTAAAACGAAAAAAACCGTCGTGAAGGTATTGGCTGTGCTGTTGGCAATTTTGCTGACGGTGGCGATTGTCCTCGGCATTTTGTGGTTCCCCGTCAAGGGCGAAGCAAACAACGAGTTTTGGCTTTCGAGCGACACCTATCGTTTAGAGGACACGATTACGATGCAAAAAGAGCCGGGGAAGGACTTTAAAATCCTGAATCTTGCCGATATTCAGTACAACGATACGCTGGACATTGGACAGCGAAAGTATACTGAGGAAACCATTCGGCAATTGATTGAAGAGACACAGCCCGATTTAATCACTATGACGGGCGACCAGGTTTGGGCAGCGTTCCAAAAGCAGTCTCAGAAGGATTTAATCAAATTTATGGATTCATTCGGGATTCCGTGGGCGCCTGTGTTCGGCAACCACGACGGCGAGGGTAATGCCGACAAAAACTGGCTTGCCGACCGCTACATAGAGTCCGAATACTGTCTGTTCCAAAAAGGTCCGAACAACATCGGCGGCACGGGCAATTATATCATCAATATTATGGAGGGCGACAAAATCGTCCAGTCGCTTATCTTTATGGATTCGGGCTCTTGGCGTGGGTATGACGGTATGCCCGAGGAGCGTAAAATGATTGCCGATGCGATTGACAATGACACGCAGGAATACATACTCAATGACGACGGCACGCGTAAGCAAGATGCGTTCGGCACAGGCTATGAATTTATCAGCGAAAGCCAAATTGCGTGGTACAAATGGGCAGTTGAGGGTGCAAAACAGGTGAACGGCGGTGAAGCGACGGAGTCCATTTTGTTCTTCCATATTGCTCTGCCCGAATATTACAACGCGTATCTGCAATGGAAAGACAGCGGCTATGACAGTGCAATGGGCTTCGGCGAAAAGCGCGAGACGGTTTGCTGTCCGAGTGTGAATTCGGGTATGTTTTCTGTGATAAAAGACCTCGGCAGCACCAAAAATGTGGTGGTGGGGCATGACCATGTGAACAACTATTCCGTGCTGTATGAGGGTGTGCGCTTAACCTACGCCTTAAAAACGGGCGACCGTTGCTATGCCGACGACGATTTGAACGGCGGCACAGTGCTCACAATTACCGATACCGGCGTGACGACTGAGCATAAATACGTCATGATTGAAAAATAAAGCAAAAACGAAAAGGCGGGGAATATTTCCCCGCCTTTGCTGTATCCTGTATTTGCAACGGTCAGTTTTTCTCTTTTAAACTACTGCCCAAAACATCGGAGGTCTCCGAAATCGTAATGAACGCCGATGGGTCAATGGCGGATACAATGCCTTTCAGTTTTGCAATTTGAAATCGGTTTACAACGAAATAGATAACCGATCGCGCGGTACCCGAATAATATCCGGTTGCCGGAATTTGGGTAATGCCGTATCCGAATGTCTCGCTGAGTGCTTTGCAGATTTCCGTCTCCTTTTCCGTAACAATCATAACGGATTTAGCCTTGTCAAGCCCTTCTACAATAAAGTCTACCGCTTTAATGGCAACGGCATAGGTGATAATGGAGTACAAAGGAAGTGCCCAGCTTCGGAACACACAGCCGATTACAAGGTATAGAATCACATTATATATCATTACAAAAGTTCCGACGGTCATATTGAGTTTTTTAGAAAAGATAACCGCCATGACTTCTACCCCGTCAATCGCCCCGCCGTACCGAATGGTAAGACCGCTCCCGACGCCGGAAATCAGCCCGCCGAATACGGCGCACAAAATCAAGTCTTTCCCTGCAAAAGGGGAGGCGGAAGCCACATCGACCGGCAGAATGTCTGTAATCAAAAAGGATGCACCCGAATATATGATAACTGCCCAAAGGGAGTATATTGTAAATTGCAGTCCCTGCTTTTTCAACCCGAACAGGAACAGCGGAATATTCAGTACAATCAGAAACAAGGAAAGATTTAAGTAATCGGGTGTCACCTGCCACAACAGCATGGAAGTCCCCGAAATACCGCTGTCATACAAATGAACCGGTGCCAAAAACATAGTCACGCCGACTGCATTGATGCATCCTGCAAAAAACAGAATGATAAAGTTTTTCATTCTCAACCCACTTAAATTGTTTTTCAACTTGTTTTTAATATGTGCTGTTTTTTTGCTCATTGGCGCCTCCTTAAAATATGTGGTCTGTTTTTTTATTTTACCATATTGTTCCGCGAATTGCAAATTTATTGCCGCAGGAATGCCGCACACGGTGAGACTTTACGGCGCATATGTGGGTTCCTCTTCATCGTCTTGTAAGGCGCGAAAAATAAATCTTGCAAAATCAACCATATGCGCATAAAATAGTAAGTAATTCGTTTTATCACTTTCAGGAGGCAAAAATATGAAATTACGCAGTGACAACATTTTGAACGGCGTGGAACGTGCGCCGAACCGCAGCCTGTTTTATGCAATGGGCTATACAAAGGAAGAATTGGAACGCCCGTTAATCGGCATTGTCTCCGCGCACAGCGAAATTGTGCCCGGGCATTTTCATTTGGACAAGCTGACCGAAGCGGTCAAGGCGGGCGTGCGTATGGCGGGCGGTACGCCGATTATGGTGCCTGCCATCGGTGTTTGCGACGGGATTGCGATGGGGCACATCGGTATGAAGTACTCTCTGCCCTCCCGCGAGTTAATTGCCGACAGCGTCGAAACCATGGCAATGGCGCACGGCTTTGACGGGCTGGTGCTTGTACCGAACTGCGACAAAATTGTACCCGGTATGCTGTTGGGCGCGCTTCGCATCAATATTCCGACGGTGGTTTGTTCGGGCGGACCGATGATGTCGGGTCTTGTGGACGGTGTGGAAACCTCGCTTTCCAAAATGTTTGAAGCCGTCGGCGCACGCAAAGCGAATATGATTGACGACGAAAAACTTTGTGAATTTGAAAATAACACCTGTCCGGGGTGCGGCTCCTGCTCAGGTATGTATACCGCCAACAGCATGAACTGCCTTTGTGAGTCCTTGGGCATTGCACTCCCCGGCAACGGCACCATCCCCGCCGTGCACGCCGGCAGAACCCAGCTTGCAAAACACGCCGGTATGGCGATTATGCATTTGGTTGAAAATGACATCAAAGCGCGCGACATTATCAACGAAAAATCCCTGCGCAACGCCTTAGCTTGTGATATGGCGCTGGGTTGCTCTTCAAATTCCGTGCTGCATTTGCTTGCCATCGCCAAAGAGGCAGGCTGCCCGATGGATTTAAAGACCTTTAATGAGATGAGTGCAAAAGTGCCGAACCTTTGCCACTTAGCGCCCGCAGGTCCTACCCATATGCATGACCTCAACAACGCAGGCGGCGTACCTGCCGTGCAGGCGGAGCTCGCCAAACGCGGCTTGCTCGATTTGTCGCTCTTGACCGTGACGGGCAAAACCGTCGGCGAAAATATTGAGGGTGCGTATATTAAAAATACCGACGCCATTCGCCCGATTGACAATCCGTACAGCGAAACGGGCGGTATCGCGATTTTGTGGGGCAATATTGCCAAAGACGGCTGTGTTGTGAAACGCAGTGCGGTTGCCCCCGAAATGTTGGTGCATTCCGGTCCCGCACGTGTGTTTGACAGCGAGGACGAGGCGATTGCTTCGATTTATGCAGGCAAAATCAAAGACGGCGATGTTGTGGTTATCCGTTACGAAGGTCCTGTGGGCGGCCCCGGAATGCGTGAAATGCTCAATCCAACCTCGGCTTTGGCAGGTATGAAGCTTGACAAAACCGTGGCGCTGATTACCGACGGGCGTTTTTCGGGTGCGTCGCGCGGCGCATCTATCGGGCATGTTGCGCCTGAGGCGGCTTGCGGCGGCGAAATCGGTCTTATCGAGGAAGGCGACATCATTGACATCGACATTCCGAACGCATCTGTCAATGTCCGTGTTTCCGATGAAGAATTGGCAAAGCGCAAAGCTGCTTATGCCCCGCATGAGCCGAAAGTCAAAAGCGGCTGGCTTGCACGCTATACCGCCATGGTTTCCTCTGCAAAAGACGGCGCGGTTATGAAGCTATAAGCTTTTTGGGGGAGAGGAAGATATGGAAAAAGAAAAGCGCAATGTACTGCGTGAACAGGTTTTGCATGCCGGGACGTTGGTTTTCACAGGTCTTTCCGTCGCTGCGGTTTTCTATTACGCGATTGTATTATCGAAGAGATTCTATTCCTCGGACACAGCTGATACGATTATGTGGGCGCAAGCCACGTTAGAAAGCGGGCGTATTTTGTCGCCGAATTATTATTACGCGGCAATGCTGCCGTTTGGCGGTTCTCTCCTCATGTTACCGTTTGTTGCGCTGTTCGGTCTTTCTTATACTGCGCACGCTTGCGGTATGGCGCTGTTTTTGGGTATCTTTTTTGTTGCGTTGTATCTGTTTGCCAAACATCTTTCTTTTTCGCCGAATTTTCGGTTGCTGTTTCTTGCCGCATTTTGCGGCTTGATGCTGTGCAGCTCCAAATTTCGGGAAATGTTTTGCCAGCATATCATTTATTACAGTCTGAGTATCTTGTTTTTGTTGCTGGGATTTGTGCTGTCTGAAAATTTTTGCAGCGCGCTTGCGGCAAAGCAGAAAAACCGTTCGATTGCTTTTGGCATCGGGCTGTTTCTGTTTCTGCTGGCGGTTGCAACGGACGGTATGCAGATTATCGGTATGGTTACCGTGCCGTTGGCGGCAGCATTTTTGGCAGAGCGATTTTTCTTTCTCCGTGAAAAATTCCTTTCCAAGCAGAATTTGCCGGTGTTTCTGACAGTATTGCTGATGGCGGTTGCTACGGCAGTCGGTTTGGTTGTACTTCGTTTTCTGGCAAGAGATACATATGCGGTTGAATATGCAAATGCATACACTTCTTACGGGGATTATCCGTATTTGAATCAATGGGTGGACAAGCTTGAAAATTTTTTGGTTAGCTGGTATCATCTGTTCGAGGTCTATTTTTCAGGCGGCGCCTCTTTAAGCGATTTTTCGCAAATACCTGTTTTGTTGCGGTTTGTTGCAGGCACGTTTTGTCTGTCGGCATTGCCCTTGACGGCAATTTTATATCGAAAAATTGAGTCTGTTCAAATCCGCCGTCTGTTTTGGGTGGTTACCGTCGTAAGCGGTGTAACGATATTTTTATGGTTCTTCGGGATTGTCTCAGATGCGCCTTGGCGTTTAATTCCGATGATATCCTGTTGTTTTTTGTTGCTGTTTGCGGAAATTGTGTATTTGTTTACTTGGCAATCCACCAAACGTTTTTCTGTGGTGTCCCTGTGCATAGTTTTGTTTTTGCTGGTCGATTCTGTTCCGTTTTTGATTGCGAACAAACCGGTAACAACGCCTTGCGGTCGGTGGAATTATATCGTGGAGGAACTGACACAACGGGGGATTGATATCGGTTATGCAGGCTTTTGGGAGTGCAATGTACTGCGTGTCTTAACTCAAGACAGTTTACATATCCGCTGCGTAACGGCTGTGGATATGGAGGGCGCGGTGCAATTGATGGATGCTCGATATCAGCAATCAGCTTTGCTTTCGGAAAATACGGATACAACCGAGCCCTGTTTTTTATTGCTGGATGGGACGCCGGAAGCGCTTCGCGAAAGCTTGGATTGGTCAGAGCTTGCTGCCTATGAAACAGAATGTATCTATGATGCGGACACCGATTGTACAGTTTTTATTTTTTCTCGGGATATTCGGTTCGCTTTTGCAAAGGTTGATGCAGTCGATGAAGTGCCGGCTGCATCATCTGCCGTAGATGCGTGATATAAAAAGCCCGCAGCCAAACGGTTGCGGGCTTGCTTTTGTATATTTTCGGCAATTACCGAATCGGCGACATTGTAAAGGTGTATGCGTATTCGCGGTTGCCGTGTAAAATGTACGGCTCGCGCACATGTGCGTCACCGGGCATATCACCACCCACGCCCAACTGCGCCAAGTCAAAGTTAAAGGTGGTAATATCGCGGTGCTTTAATTCGTGAATGTGTGTGGCTTTTTCGAGTTCATTCTGCGAATAATGCCAAGCGGAGAACTGTAACGGCGTGCCGACCTCGGCTTCAAAGCGCATGCCCTTGCCGTCCTTATCGGTCAGTTCCACAAACCGTACATCGGTGCGGTTTCCGTTTTCCTGCGGGCGCATATAATGGTGCTCCAAATCCGTGACGGACATTTCGTGCAGAGCGATACGCGCACCGGTCTTGCGGTCACAATAGGTTTCCTGCGGGCCTCTGCCGTACCATTTCACATATTCCAAATCACCCGCGAATGCCATTTGCGTGCCAAAACGGGTAAGGGTGTGTGTCGGTGTGCCCTTATGCGAAACTGAAATCGCACCGTCAGGATAAACGGTAAGCACAGACGAAACATTCTTCATACCGACCACAGTCCACTTGACTTCGATTTTTGCACTGCCGTCCGCCTGCACTGCCGCGCTTTCAATATTGCCTTTTAAGGTGTTTGTCGCGCGCTGCCAAGCGTAATACGGGTGGAACGGAATTAAGAACGGTACAAAGTTCGTGTTTGATAGGTCATTGTCGATAACGGCACGGAAATAGTTCGGACGTATATTGTCCTTGAGCATTTCTTTGCCGTCGTATTGCAGGGACACAATCTGTCCGCCCGCAATGCGTACCGCGAAGTTTTCGCCGTTTATCGAAACAGTGTTTGCGCCGTTTGTTAAGGTGACGGGCGCACCGTCGTGCAAAAGGGGAACATTTGCCGCTTCCTGCAACACGAATTGGTCGAATCCCTGTTCAAAGCCTTGTTCGCTCCACGGCTTTTCGGTTTTGTTGCAGAACGAAACGGTCAAAACACACTCTTTGCCCGCCTCGAATTTCTCCTTGGAGTACGGAATGGTGAAATCCGCTTCTGACAGCGGCGCGGCATTGACATTTTCGCAAACACCGCTTTCGATTTCTTTTCCCTCGCACTCGATCTTCCAGCAGAATTCAAAATCGGAAAGGTCGGTAAACAAATGCTTATTTTTCACAGTAAACAACTGTTTTTCACGGTCTTTTTCGATGACCTTGATTTCGCAGTAGACCTTTTTCACCTCATAATAAGACGGATGGGGTTTTCTGTCAGCGGCAATAATGCCGTTTGCACAGAAATAGGTGTTACTACCCGTCATTGCCGTGGTGTTCGGCAGCTGCAACGGACGGCGCGGCTCGGATTTTTCAAAGTCCGTGCCGTACAGCCAGTGGTCGCCGTCGGGGGTCTTCAAACGCAGGGACTGGTCAACAAAGTCCCAAATATAGCCGCCGCACATATGGTCGTGCGCCTCAAAATCGTCCATATATTCCTGGAAATTGCCGAGGCTGTTTTCCATCGCATGTGCGTATTCGCAAAGAATGACAGGTTTTGTATATGCTTCTCTCGGAATGGGTTTGGAGTCTGCCGCCAACTGGTTTGCGATGTTGTCATACAGCGTAATGGTGATGGCTTCCTTGTTGCAGAGCTTATCCATCGTGTCTTTTAAGGGGTACATTCTCGAAATGACATCGGATTTCGTCAAATCAAAGTCACCCTCATAGTGGAACTGACGGGTTTTGTCCAGCGCCAGTGCGGCTTCTTTCATTTTGGCAAAGTTCGTGCCGTCGCCTGCCTCATTGCCCAAAGACCACATAAATACGCAGGCGTGGTTGCGGTCGCGCAGGACCATACGCTCCATTTTATCGACAACTGCATTTGTCCAAACAGGGTTGCTGCCGGGTACGCCCTTGCGGCGCACGCCGTGGCTTTCCATATCACATTCATCCATCACATAAAACCCGTATTCGTCGCACAAATCATAGAAGAACGGGTCATCGGGGTAATGCGAGGTGCGAATGGAGTTGATGTTGGCGCGTTTCATCAGCGACAAGTCCTGATAATAGCGCTCTTTCGGCACTGCCCAGCCGCAGTCGGGGTCGAAATCGTGGCGGTTAACGCCGCGCAGCAACAGCGGCTGCCCGTTAAAGAGAATACGCTCGCCGATGATTTCCACCTTTTTAAAGCCGAAACGGATTGCCTTGTAGGTTTTTACGCCGTCTGCCTCTAAGGTGAGTAGCAGGGTATACAAATTCGGGGTTTCCGCTGACCATTTCAGCGGATTTTTCACTGTTTTGCGGAGATTGACCGTTGTACTGCCTGCTACGGCGTCAAATTCGAGCGCGCCGAGTTTTTGTTTTTTGCCGTCCGCACCGACGATTTCAGCGGTGACAGATGCCGGTTTTGTTTCGCCTGTATAGTTGTTTACGGTGATTTCAACATGGGTGTCGCTGTCCTTGTATTCCGCGTCCAAATCAGTGGTTATAAAGAAATCCCGCAGGCAAACCTTTTCCTCGCAGAATAAATACACCTCGCGATAAATCCCGCAAAGCCACCACATATCCTGGTCCTCAATATAGGTCGCGTCGCTGTACCGATACACTTTGGCGCAAACCAAATTTTCACCGGGCTGTATGTATTTGGTCACGTTGAATTCGTGCGGGGTCATCGAGCCTTGCGAATAGCCGACAAACGCACCGTTGACATACACCTCCAACGCGGATTTCACCGCGCCGAAGTGCAGAAAGATTTCCTTGCCCTCGAAATTTTCAGGCAGGTTGAAGTAGCGGCGGTAGTGCCCGATTTCCTGCATGTCATGGTCAATCGACGGGATTTTCCCCTTGCTTCTTGAAATGGCGCGGGGGAAGGTGCTCGCATAATAATACGGTACACTGCCCGTTTTCTGCGTCTGCCAAACGGACGGCACACGAATAGTGCGCCAATTTTCATCGTTAAAATCTGTCATATAAAAGTCAGTCGGCTCGTTTTGAAGCCCTCTTTGCCAGTGGAATTTCCAATCGCCGTTCAAGGTGATTTTGGTGTCGGGTGCTTCGCGGCGCACCGCCTTTTTGGCGTCCGAGAAGGCAAAGGCAATGGTGTGCCCGTCCTCCTTATTGCGCTTGATGACGGCGGGATTTTCCCAATCGTGTACTGTTTCTCTCATACTTTTCCCTCTCAGTTTTTGCCGTGCGGCATAGTAAATATATAGTATACCATTATATACCAAAAGTCAATTAGCCTTCGTGGCTTGCCGTGTACGCGAGATATTCAATAAACTGCTTTGCCGTGCGTGGGCTTCTGCCGCCGTTTCGGAGTGCGTGCGCCTCCGCTTTGAGAAAGAGCTCGTCCTCCGGCATTGTAATCGTATACTGTTTTGCCAAATCGCGCACAATACTTTCATACAGCTTTTTGTCGGGCTTCGAGAAGGTAACTTTTAACCCAAACCGTGCCGAAAGACTGGTCAGCTCCTGAATGGTGTCCTGCATATGCAGGTCGTCGCCCTCGCGGTCGGACAACCGCTCTTTGACCAAATGGCGGCGGTTGGAGGTGGCATATATTGCAATATTGTGGCTTCTGCCGGAAACACTGCCCTCCAAAATTGCTTTGAGCGCACCGAAATCGCCGTCATCGGCGGCAAAACTTAAATCGTCAATAAAAATGATAAATTTCAGCGGATTTTTTGCGAGCGAATCCAAAATATCGGGCAAATAAAACAGCTCGTTTTTCTTGACCTCGATAAGCCGCAGCCCGTCATCTTTAAATTCGTTGACAATCGCTTTTACCGTACTGCTTTTGCCCGAGCCCGCGTCGCCGTACAGCAAAACATTGTTGCAGGGACACCCTGCAAGCAGAGCTTTTGTGTTGGCAATAATGCGGCTTCGTTCAAGCGCATAGCCCGAAAACTCCGAAAGACGTTGCGGGTCCGGGTGGCGGACAGGCGTAATTTTCCCATTTTTCAAACTGAACATATGGTATTTTGCAAACATGCCATAGCCGATTTTTGCAATATTGTCGATGCGGTCGGTGTAAACGGCATGTAAGTCAACCGGTGTGTTCTGCCATACGGGCAGGGGAATTTGAAGCCCCGTAAAGGTATGGAACTCTTCGGCGGTCAAATCGCAAAAGTCCTGTAAAACCGTTAACTCATTGCCGAGCGTCTGCTGATAGTTTTCCGTCAGCGTTCCTTCGGCGGCGCGGCGTATGTATGCGTTTTCGTCCTCTAAAACCAAATTGACGATATAATCGCTTAGATTATCGCCCTTTTGGTAGAGTGCCGCAACAAACGCTCCGGCACGCGCGGCGGCTTCTTCAGCGCCGACCTCTTCACGGCGCTTCACGCGCAAAAAAGCAGAAACCGCGCCGTCTTGTAACAGGGCGCGGAATAATACGAGTGTGCACAGCCGACTTTGTAACATAGATACATCTTGCATGGGGAACATCTCCGAAAAAAGAATACTGCTTTGCAATGCGCTGAAAAAACACAGCAATTTATAAAAAAACGCTTGACATATAGACTTGACAGGTGTAGAATATTAAACTGCTATTAAAGTGGTAAGGTGTGCTCTTGCGCATTTAAAAGCATAGGTAGTTTACCATAAAAAATGCCGAAAAGCAACCCTTCCAGCCACAGTTTCTTGTGGGAATCTCCAAGTCCCGTTTCGGGGGCTTTGTTGAACAAATATAGAACGGAGAGTGATAAGCCCTATGGTGAATGTCAAACCTGTCAAGCTCGGAAGAAACACCCGTATGAGCTTCTCGAAAATCAATGAGGTTATGGATATGCCCAACCTTATCGAAATTCAGAAGAATTCGTATCAGTGGTTTTTAGACGAGGGATTAAAAGAGGTATTCCGTGATGTGGCAGACATTACGGACTATTCGGGGAACCTGGTATTAAGCTTTGTGGGTTACCGAATGGATGACACCCCCAAATACACCGTAAAAGAGTGCAAGGAGCGCGATGTGACCTACGCAGCACCCTTGCGCGTTACTGCACGTCTTTTAAATAAGGAAACGGGCGAAATCAAAGAAAACGAAGTATATATGGGCGATTTCCCGCTGATGACCGACAGCGGTACGTTCGTCATCAACGGCGCAGAGCGCGTGATTATTTCACAGCTTGTGCGTTCGCCGAGCGTCTATTACGGTATGACGCACGACAAAACCGGTAAAGAGCTGTATACTGCGACCGTCATTCCGAACCGCGGTGCTTGGCTTGAATATGAGACGGACCAAAACGATTTGTTCTATGTCCGTATCGATAAAAACCGCAAAATCTTCATCACGACCTTTATCCGCGCTTTGGGCTTGAGCACGAATCAGGAAATCTTGGAGTTCTTCGGTTATGATGAGCGCATTAAGGCGACCTTGGAAAAGGACACCACCATCAACACCGAGCAGGCGCTGATTGAAGTGTATAAAAAACTGCGTCCCGGTGAGCCGCCGACACTGGAAACCGCACAGGCACATTTGGACGGGCTGTTCTTTGACCCGCACCGCTATGACCTGTCACGCGTCGGTCGCTACAAATATAATAAAAAGCTCGGCATTTCCGCAAGAATTGCGGGCTTTAAGGCGAAAGAGCCGATTATCAGCAACGTAACCGGTGAAATCCTCGCCGACGCGGGCGACTATATTTCGTCCGAGCTTGCCTATCGTATCGAGCAGGCAGGCGTTAATGTTGCCGTGATTGACAACGAAGGCGACGAGGTCAAGGTGTTCTCCAACGGAATGGTGGACATCGGTGAGTATGTGCCGATGTTTACCGAGGAAGAGCTGGAAGAGCTCGGCATCAACGAAAAGGTCAGCTTTGCGGTACTTCGCGAAGTGCTCGACAAATGCGGCGATGACAAGGACGCCCTTTCCGAGGAGCTTGCGGCGCGCTGTGACGACCTGATTCCGAAGCACATCACCATTGACGATATTTTTGCAACGATTAACTATCTCAACTGCTTAGGGCACGGCGTCGGCACCACCGACGATATCGACCACTTGGGCAACCGCCGTATCCGTTCGGTCGGCGAGCTGTTGCAGAACCAGTTCCGTATCGGCTTCTCCCGTATGGAACGCGTGGTCAAAGAGCGTATGACATTGCAGGCGCAGGAGCCCGACAAGGTCACACCTGCGGCGCTGATTAACATTCGACCCGTGATGGCAGCGATTAAGGAATTCTTCGGTTCTTCGCCGCTGTCGCAGTTCATGGACCAGAACAACCCGCTTGCTGAATTGACGCACAAACGCCGTCTGTCGGCATTGGGTCCCGGCGGTCTGTCGCGTGACCGCGCCGGGTTTGAGGTCCGCGACGTGCATTACAGCCACTACGGTCGTATGTGCCCCGTGGAAACGCCCGAAGGTCCGAACATCGGCTTGATTTCGTATCTTGCCACCTTTGCACGCATCAATAAGTACGGCTTTATTGAAGCACCGTTCCGTAGAATCGACAAGGAAACCGGCGTGGTACTCGATGAAGTCACCTATATGACCGCAGACGTCGAGGACGATTACAAGGTCGCGCAGGCGAACGAGCCGCTTGACGAAAATAACCGTTTTGTCCGCAAAAAGGTCAATGTCCGTTACCGCGACGAGTTTATGGAGGTCGAAGCGGGCGAGGCAGACTATATGGATGTCTCCCCGAGAATGATGGTTTCCGTCGCGACCGCGATGATTCCGTTCCTTGAAAACGACGACGCGAACCGTGCCTTGATGGGCGCGAACATGCAGCGTCAGGCTGTGCCGCTTCTCAAAACCGAATCCCCGATTGTCGGTACCGGTATGGAATATCAGGCGGCGGTCGATTCGGGTACGGTCGTGCTTGCAAAACGCGCAGGTACCGTGACCAAGGTCACCGCAGATGTGATTGAGATTACTGCGGCGGACGGCACGGTTGACCATTACGACTTAATCAAATTTATGCGTTCCAATCAGGGCACATGCGTTAACCAGCGCCCGATTGTCTCGGAGGGACAAACCGTCGAGGAAAAAGAAGTCATCGCAGACGGTCCCGCAACCTCCAACGGCGAAATCTCGCTCGGTAAAAACGCCTTAATCGGCTTTATGACCTGGGAAGGCTACAACTACGAGGACGCCGTGCTTATCAATGAAAAATTGGTACGCAACGATGTGTATACCTCGGTGCATATTGAAGAATACGAGCTCGAATCTCGTGACACCAAGCTCGGACCGGAGGAAATCACCCGTGATATTCCGAATGTCGGCGAGGACGCACTTGCAAACCTCGACGAAAACGGCATTATCCGCATCGGTGCAGAGGTGCACTCGGGCGATATTTTGGTCGGTAAGGTTACCCCGAAGGGCGAAACCGAGCTGACCGCAGAGGAACGTCTGCTGCGCGCCATCTTCGGCGAGAAAGCACGCGAGGTGCGCGACACCTCCTTGCGTGTGCCGCACGGTGAATACGGTATCGTTGTAGATGTCGAAATCTTCACCCGTGAAAACAGCGACGAATTGAGCCCCGGCGTCAACCAGGTTGTCCGTTGCTATATCGCACAGAAGCGGAAAATCTCTGTCGGCGATAAAATGGCGGGCCGCCACGGCAATAAGGGCGTTGTTTCCCGCATCTTGCCGCAGGAGGATATGCCGTTCTTAGATGACGGTACACCGCTTGACATTGTGCTCAATCCCTTGGGCGTTCCGTCCCGTATGAATATCGGGCAGGTTTTGGAAGTGCATTTGGGCTTTGCCTACCGCAAGCTCGGGCAAAAGATTGCCACGCCTGTTTTCGACGGTGCACACGAAGCGGATATCCGCGAAGCGCTCAAAGAAGCCGGCTACCGTGAGGACGGCAAATCCATTTTGACCGACGGCAGAACAGGCTTGAAATTCGACAACCCGATTACGGTCGGCGTAATGTACTTCTTAAAGCTCCACCACTTGGTTGATGATAAGATTCACGCCAGAAGCACAGGTCCGTACTCCCTGGTTACGCAGCAGCCGTTGGGCGGTAAAGCGCAGTTCGGCGGTCAGCGTTTCGGTGAAATGGAAGTTTGGGCACTGGAAGCTTACGGCGCGGCTTATACCTTGCAGGAGATTCTGACCATCAAGTCCGACGATATTGTCGGTCGTGTCAAGACCTATGAGTCTATCGTGAAGGGCTTAAATGTCCCGCAGCCGGGTATTCCCGAATCCTTCAAGGTTTTGATTAAGGAACTGCAATCCTTGGCACTCGATGTGAAGGTGCTCGATAAAGACGGCGAGGAAATTGACCTGCGCCAAACCTTCGAGGACGAAATTAACGATGTCGGTGCAGTTATCAGCGAAGAGGACACTTTGAATACCGACGTTGTGAATGATGTCACGCTCGATGACGGGTATGTTGCGGATGAAGACGCGGAAAAAGAACTCGGCGAGGACGCGTTCAATGATTATTTGGACGACGAGGAGGAAGATTTCTCCGGCGACGAGTTGATGGATGAAGAATTCTAACCGTTCGCAGCTTTGTTTCGTGCACTGATTAAGGAAGAAGGTACTGACAGATGGAAAATATATCATTTGAATCAATCAAAATCGGTCTTGCCTCGCCCGACCAGATTCGTGAATGGTCCTACGGCGAAGTCAAAAAGCCCGAAACCATAAACTACCGTACTTTGAAACCCGAGCGCGACGGTCTTTATTGCGAACGCATTTTCGGGCCGACAAAGGACTGGGAGTGCCACTGCGGCAAATATAAGCGGATTCGCTACAAAGGCAAGGTCTGCGAGCGTTGCGGCGTGGAAATCACCAAATCCAAGGTGCGCCGTGAACGCATGGGGCACATTGAATTGGTTGCGCCCGTTTCGCACATTTGGTATTTCAAGGGGATTCCGTCGAGAATGGGTCTGATTTTGGATATTTCTCCGCGTGACCTTGAAAAGGTGCTGTATTTTGCAAAATACATTGTTACCGACCCCGGCGACACGGAATTGACCAAAATGCAGATTCTTTCCGAGAAAGAATACCTCGATATGCGCGAAAAATACGAGGACGATTTTAAAGCAGGTATGGGTGCGGAAGCGATCAAAATCCTGTTAGAAGAAATCGATGTGGACGCGCTCAGCGCACAGCTTCGTGAGGAGCTTGCTGACGCCACCGGGCAAAAGAAAACCCGTATTCTTAAGCGCTTGGAGGTTGCCGAAGCGTTTAAGCAGTCGGGCAACCGCCCCGAATGGATGGTTTTGGACGTCCTGCCGGTCATTCCGCCCGATATTCGCCCGATGGTCCAACTTGACGGCGGTCGTTTTGCAACCTCGGACTTAAATGACCTGTACAGACGCGTAATCAATCGTAACAATCGTTTGAAGAGACTGTTGGAGCTGAACGCGCCCGAAATCATTATCCGCAACGAAAAAAGAATGTTGCAGGAAGCCGTTGACGCGCTGATTGACAACGGCAGACGCGGCAGACCGGTGACAGGTCCCAACAACCGCGCTTTAAAATCGCTTTCCGATATGCTCAAAGGTAAGCAAGGTCGTTTCCGTCAAAACCTGTTAGGTAAGCGTGTTGACTATTCCGGTCGTTCGGTTATCGTGGTCGGCCCCGAACTGAAGATTTATCAGTGCGGTCTGCCGAAAGAAATGGCATTGGAACTGTTTAAACCCTTTGTTATGAAGCGTTTGGTGGAAACCGGTGTTGCCGGAAACATCAAATCCGCCCGTAAAATGGTGGAGCGCTCCAAAACTGAGGTTTGGGACGCTTTGGAAGTGGTCATTAAAGACCACCCCGTGATGCTCAACCGCGCGCCGACCTTGCACAGACTCGGTATTCAAGCGTTTGAACCTGTTTTGGTCGAGGGCAGAGCCATTAAGCTCCACCCGTTGTGCTGTACCGCATTTAACGCGGACTTCGACGGCGACCAAATGGCGGTGCACGTACCGCTTTCCGCAGAAGCACAGGCAGAAGCAAGACTGCTGATGCTTGCCGCGAACAACCTGTTAAAGCCCTCCGACGGGAAACCCGTTGCCGTGCCCACGCAGGATATGATTCTCGGCTCGTATTATTTGACGATGGATAAGGACGACGACCCGGGCAACGGCAAGGTGTTTACCGGTTTTGACGAAGCAGTTATGGCTTACGATGAAGGCTATATCGGGCTGCATTCGAAAATCAAGGTGCGTATGACGAAGGAAATCGACGGCGAAATCCGTTCGGAGCTTCTCGATACCACCCTCGGTAAAATTATTTTCAACAATCCCATTCCGCAGGATTTGGGCTTTGTAGATAGAAGCGACCCTGCCAATGCGTTTAAATTAGAGGTGGATTTCCTCGTCAACAAAAAGACGCTTGGGCAGATTATCGACAAGTGCATTAAGGTGCACGGCGTAACCGTCGCCGCCGAAATGCTGGATAAAATCAAGGCACAGGGCTACAAGTATTCCACCAAGAGCGGTATCACCGTTGCGGTTTGCGACGCGACCATTCCGCCGCAGAAAGAGGAATTGCTGCAAAAGGCAGAGGAACGCGTCGATGCCATCACCGCCAACTACAAAATGGGCTTGATGAGCAACGCAGAACGCTCCAAATCCATCATCAAGGTTTGGGAGGAGTGCACCAATAAGGTCGCCCAGGGCTTGAAAGACAACCTCGGCAAAGAGAATCCCATTTATATGATGGTTGACTCCGGTGCGCGTGGTTCGGAAAGCCAGCTGCGTCAGCTTGCCGGTATGCGCGGTCTTATCGCGAACACGGCAGGTAAAACGATTGAAGTCCCGATTCGTGCAAACTACCGCGAGGGCTTGAATGTTCTCGAATACTTCATTTCTTCGCGCGGTGCACGTAAAGGCTTGGCGGATACCGCACTTCGTACTGCGGACTCCGGTTATCTGACCAGACGTCTGGTTGACGTTTCGCAGGACGTGATTATCCGTGAAGAGGATTGCCACTGCCACGACGGCATTGAGGTTTACGACATCACCGACGGCAAGGAAATGATTGAGCCTTTGAAAGAACGCTTGACCGGTCGTTATCTGTTGGAGGATTTCGTTGACGAAACCACCGGCGAACTGATTCATTCCAAAGACGAAATGATGACCGAAGATGTTGCCGAAAAAATTGCGGATTTGGTCAATGCCCGTGAAAATCCGGAGGACCGCCGCATCAAGATTCGTTCGCTGTTGACCTGTGAGTCCGAGCACGGCGTCTGCATTAAGTGCTACGGCTCGAATCTGGCAACCGGCGAGCCTGTCACCGTCGGCGAAGCGGTCGGCATTATCGCCGCACAGTCCATCGGTGAACCCGGTACACAGTTGACGATGCGTACCTTCCATACCGGCGGTATCGCGTCGAGCCAGGATATTACACAAGGTTTACCGCGTGTTGAAGAACTGTTTGAGGCGAGAAAACCGAAAACACTCGCGATTCTTGCTGAAATTGACGGTCGCCTTTCGTTCCGCGAAATCAAAAAGAACGAGCATATCGTCATTACCAACGACGAGACTGCCGACGAGAGAAGCTATTTGATTCCGTACGGCTTCCGTAAACGGTTCAATACCGAAACCGATGCCGACGGCAACCCGATTTATGTTAAGAAGGGGACAGCGCTCACCGAGGGCTCGCCCAATCCGCATGATATTCTCGCGATTAACGGCGTCAATGCAGTGCATGATTATCTGATTAAAGAAGTACAGCGCACCTACCGTATGCAGGGTGTTGATATCAACGATAAGCATATTGAAGTTATCGTGCGTCAGATGATGCGTAAACTCAAAGTTGACGAACCCGGTTCGACTTCGCTGTTGCCCGGTGCCACCGTGGAAAAGAACGAGTTTGCCTATGCCAACCGTGAAGCGGAACAGTATGCGCAAGAACACGGCACGGAATTTGTGCCTGCGACTTGCTCGCCGGTACTGCTCGGTATTACCAAAGCCTCATTGGCAACCGATTCGTTCCTGTCGGCGGCTTCCTTCCAGGAGACCACCCGCGTGCTGACTGACGCCGCCATTAAGGGCAAGGTTGACCCGCTGATGGGCTTGAAAGAAAATGTTATCATCGGGAAGCTGTTGCCGTCCGGCACGGGTATGAAATGCTACAGCAATGTAGAATTAGAACCTGCAGCCGAAGAAACCGACGACGAAGAGGTTACCGCATAACAATTTTTGTAAAAAGGCTTGACAAGGTAAGGTTTTCAGTGCTAAAATCTTACCTTGTGTGAGCAAAGCGAACATCTTTTTTCAAAAGAGATGTCCGCTTTGCTGACACGCTGTGTCAAAAATTATTTTAAAAAGGAGGAAAATGACTTGCCAACCTTTAACCAACTTGTTCGCAACGGCAGACAGACACTCGAAAAGAAATCGAAGGCTCCGGCACTTGGGAAAGGTCTTAACTCGAAAAAGAATGTTATGACCGACAACGCTTCTCCGCAAAAGCGCGGCGTTTGCACCGTCGTCAAAACCGACACCCCGAAAAAGCCGAACTCTGCACTTCGTAAGCTTGCCAGAGTGCGTCTTACGAACGGAATCGAAGTTTCCGCTTACATTCCGGGCGTAGGTCACAATCTGCAGGAACACAGTGTTGTGCTCATCAGAGGCGGCCGTGTGAAGGACCTTCCCGGTGTGCGTTACCACATCATTCGCGGTACGCTCGACACCCAGGGCGTTAACGGCAGAATGCAGGCCCGTTCCAAATACGGTGCAAAGCGTCCGAAGAGCGCCAAGAAATAAGACTTTTTCGTAAGTCTTACCCAAAAAACGACAGAATCTACTTGCAAAGGTTTACCGATGCAGGGTTATACTATATATAGTCTGACCTTCTGCATGGACACCACGGGGTTTTGTCACCGAGTACCTATGATATCATTCTTATGAAGGAGGGAAGCGTTGTGCCAAGAAGAGGCCAGATTGCAAAACGTGACGTTTTGCCCGATCCGCTTTACAATTCCAAGTTGGTCACCAGATTGATCAACAGCGTTATGCTCGACGGTAAAAAGGGTGTTGCCCAGAAAATCGTCTATGACGCATTCAACATCATCGCTGAACAGACGGGTAAAGACCCGTTAGAGGTTTTTGAAAATGCGATGGAAAATGTTATGCCTGTATTAGAGGTTAAGGCTCGCCGTGTCGGCGGTGCGACCTATCAGGTGCCGATTGAAGTCCGTCCCGAAAGAAGAGAAACCCTCGGGCTTCGTTGGATTACTTTGTATGCGCGTCAGCGTTCCGAGCGCACGATGAAAGAGCGTCTTGCGAACGAAATTATGGATGCCGTAAACCAGACCGGTTCTGCATTCAAAAAGCGCGAAGATACACACAAGATGGCAGAAGCCAACAAGGCATTTGCCCATTTCAGATGGTAATTACAGCCGTTTTTATAAGGTTTGGAGGATGTTATGCCGAGAAAGGTATCTCTTGAAAAAACAAGAAATATTGGTATTATGGCGCACATCGACGCCGGTAAAACGACGACCACTGAGCGTATTTTGTTTTACACGGGTGTAAACCATAAAATCGGTGAAACCCACGACGGCGATGCCACCATGGACTGGATGGCGCAGGAGCAGGAGAGAGGTATCACCATCACCTCCGCTGCGACCACCTGTTTCTGGAAAGAGCACCGTATCAATATCATCGACACGCCCGGCCACGTTGACTTCACCGTTGAAGTGCAGCGTTCGCTTCGTGTTTTGGACGGTTCCGTTACCGTTCTTTGCGCAAAGGGCGGTGTTGAGCCGCAGTCTGAGACCGTTTGGCGTCAGGCTGACGAATACCATGTTCCGCGTATGATTTATGTCAATAAAATGGACATTATGGGCGCGGACTTCTACCGCGTACTGGATATGGTCAATGAGCGTTTCCAGTGCAATCCCGTTCCGATTCAGCTGCCCATCGGCTGTGAGGACACCTTTAAGGGCATTGTGGACTTGGTCGAAATGGACGCTGAAATCTATTATGACGACCTTGGCAAAGATGTCCGCCGTGAGCCTATCCCCGACGACATGAAAGAGCTGGCACAGAAATATCGTGAACAGCTTATCGAGCATGTTGCCGAGCAGGATGAAGAGCTGATGGAAAAATACTTCAACGGCGAAGAACTCACCGTCGAAGAAATTAAACGTACCATTCGCAAATCGACGATTGAGAACACCATGGTGCCGATTACCTGCGGTACTTCTTACCGCAACAAGGGCGTGCAGCCGCTTCTCGACGCGATTGTCGATTATATGCCCGCCCCCACCGATGTTGAGGCGATTAAGGGCGTGAACCCCGATACTGATGAAGAAGAAGTCCGTCATTCTTCGGACGAAGAGCCGTTCTCTGCGCTCGCATTCAAGATTGCAACCGACCCCTACG
The DNA here is from genome assembly GCA_051881355.1 of Candidatus Fimenecus sp. Taxonomy (GTDB): domain Bacteria; phylum Bacillota; class Clostridia; order Oscillospirales; family Acutalibacteraceae; genus Fimenecus. Next base: position 96,481 of record JBJEPS010000078.1, read on the forward strand.
TCGGTAAAATCTGCTTCTTCCGTGTGTATTCGGGTACGGTTGAAGCCGGCGCGAGTGTTTATAACTCCGTGAAGGACAACCGTGAAAGAATGGGTCGTATTTTGCAAATGCACGCAAATCACCGCGAAGACATCGAAGTCTGCTATTCGGGCGATATTGCGGCGGCAGTTGGTTTGAAAAACACCACCACGGGTGATACCCTCTGCGACGAGAAACACCCCATTATCTTGGAGTCGATGAACTTCCCCGAGCCGGTTATTCGCGTTGCAATTGAGCCGAAAACCAAGGCGGGCCAAGAGAAAATGGGTATCGGTTTGCAAAAGCTTGCCGAAGAGGACCCGACCTTTAAGTGCTATACCGATGAAGAAACCGGTCAAACCATTATCGCAGGTATGGGCGAACTCCACCTCGAAATCATCGTCGACCGTTTGCTTCGTGAATTCAAGGTTGAAGCCAATGTCGGTAAGCCGCAGGTTGCTTACCGCGAAACCATCCGCAAGCCCGCGTCTTCCGATACGAAGTACGCGCGTCAGTCCGGTGGTAAAGGTCAGTACGGTCATGTTAAGATTAACATTGAGCCGAACCCCGATAAGGGCTATGAATTCATCAACAATGTTGTCGGCGGCGCTATCCCGAAGGAATACATCGGACCGGTTGACGCAGGTATCCAAGGTGCGATGCAGTCCGGCGTATTGGCAGGCTATTCCATGGTCGATGTCAAGGTTACGCTGTATGACGGTTCTTATCACGAGGTTGACTCCTCTGAAATGGCGTTTAAGATTGCCGGTTCTATGGCATTCAAGGATGCTGCCAGAAAAGCAGACCCCGTGCTGTTAGAGCCGATTATGAAGGTTGTTGTTATCGTTCCCGAAGAGTATATGGGTGACGTTATCGGCGACCTGAACTCCCGCCGCGGCGAAATCCAGGGCTTTGAGGACAGAACCGGCGTGAAACAGATTAACGCGCATGTGCCGCTGTCCGAAATGTTCGGTTACGCTACTGACTTGCGCTCAAAGAGCCAAGGACGCGGGCAGTATGTCATGGAACCCGACGGCTATAAAGAGGTTCCGAAGTCTATCGCAGAGAAAATTATTTCCGAGCGTACAAAGAAAGACTAATTTCAGAAAAAGGCTTGAAATTTTGTCCGTTTATTGGTAAAATACAAGCACATAGCATTTTGTAAAATATTTGCGCTAAATAAAGGAGGAAATTCCAATGGCAAAGGAAAAATTTAACCGTAGCAAACCGCACGTTAACATTGGTACCATCGGCCACGTTGACCATGGTAAAACCACGTTGACCGCTGCAATCACCAAGACGCTCGCTATGAAGGGCTATGCAAAGTTCGAAGCATATGACATGATCGACAAGGCTCCCGAAGAGAGAGAGCGCGGCATCACCATCAACACCGCACACGTTGAGTATGAGACCGATTCTCGTCACTATGCACACGTTGACTGCCCCGGCCATGCGGACTATATCAAAAACATGATTACCGGTGCTGCACAGATGGACGGCGCTATCCTTGTTATCGCTGCAACTGACGGCCCGATGGCACAGACCAAAGAGCACTTGTTGCTTGCTCGCCAGGTTGGTGTTCCCTACATCATCGTTTTCCTGAACAAAGCTGACCAGGTTGACGATCCGGAACTCCTTGAACTTGTTGAAATGGAAGTTCGTGAAACCCTTTCCGAGTACGGCTTCCCGGGCGATGACACCCCGATTATCGTCGGTTCCGCACTTAAAGCACTTGAGTACAGCGGCAACGATATGGACGCGCCCGAGATCAAACCGATTTGGGAACTGATGGATGCTGTTGACAGCTATATCCCGACGCCCGACCGTAAAGCTGACCTTCCTTTCCTGATGCCCATCGAAGACGTTATGACCATCTCCGGCCGTGGTACTGTTGTTACCGGTCGTGTGGAGCGTGGTCAGCTCAAGACCGGCGAGGAAGTTGAAATCGTTGGTTTGTCCGATGAGAAGAAAAAGACCGTTGTTACCGGTATCGAAATGTTCAGAAAGACTTTGGACTATGCAGAAGCAGGCGACAACATCGGTGCACTTCTCCGCGGTATTCAGAGAACCGAAGTGGAACGCGGTCAGGTTCTTTCCAAACCCGGTTCCATTCATCCCTACACCAAGTTCAAAGGTCAGGTTTATGTCCTGAATAAAGATGAAGGCGGTCGTCATACGCCGTTCTTCAACAACTATCGTCCGCAGTTCTATTTCAGAACCACCGACGTAACCGGCATCATCGCCCTTCCCGCAGGCACCGAGATGTGCATGCCCGGCGACAACGTCGAAATGGATGTTGAATTGATTACCCCCATCGCTATTGAAGAGGGTCTTCGCTTCGCTATCCGTGAAGGCGGCCGTACCGTTGGTTCAGGCGTTGTTGTTGCGGTTTCTGACTAATCACAACCCTGTCTGATTGACAAAACAGTTCCCCCGAATTTCGAGTCATCGAAGTTCGGGGGTTTTTCGGGCTTTATTCTTACAAGACAGTCAAAAAGAGCGAATTTTTGTCAATTCGCTCTTTTTTCTATGCCTTTCAGCTTATTCCGCCTTTGCAAACTGGCTGTTATATAAATCAAAATAAAATCCGCGCTGTGCGAGCAACTCTTTGTGTGTGCCTTGCTCCACAATCTGCCCGTCACGCATCACCAAAATGATGTCGGCGTTTTGTATGGTCGAAAGGCGGTGCGCCACAATAAAACTCGTGCGTCCCTGCATCAACTCGGCAAACGCCTTTTGAATACGGATTTCCGTACGCGTGTCAATGTTGCTGGTCGCTTCATCTAAAATGAGCATCGGCGGCTTTTTGAGCATTACGCGCGCAATGGCGAGCAACTGCCGTTGCCCTTCGGAAATATTGTCACCGTTTTCAGAAAGCACTGTGTCATAGCCGTTTGGCAGACGCTTGATAAAGCTGTGCGCGTGCGCCGCTTTTGCCGCCTCGATAATATCTTCATCGCTTGCATTCGGCGCACCGTAAGCAATGTTTTCCCGCACTGTGCCGCGGAATAGCCAAGTGTCCTGCAACACCATACCGAATGCGCCGCGCAGGCTGTCGCGCGTGACCGCAGCCGCGTTTTGCCCGTCCACTTGAATTTCACCGCTGTTTACATCATAAAACCGCATCAAGAGGTTAATCAGCGTGGTTTTGCCGCACCCTGTCGGACCGACAATTGCCACCGTTTGTCCGGGCTTCACCGAAAGAGAGAAATCCCGAATCAGCGGCTTTTCGGGCGAGTAGGAGAATGAAATATTTTTGAAATCCACTGCACCGTTCTGTACCTGTAAAGCAGGCAGTGTACTGTCATCGGATTCGTCTTTGGCATCTAAAAGTGCAAATACGCGCGCCGCACCCGAAAGGGCATTTTGAAATTCCGCGACCACGCCCGAAATCTCGTTGAACGGCTTTGTGTATTGTGAGCAGTAGGCGAGGAATGAGGTCAGCTCCCCGACGGAGAGACTGCCGCGCACGCAAAGGATTGCGCCGACGGTTGCCACACCTGCATATACTGTCGCATTGACAAACCGCGTGCAGGGATTGGAAAGCGCCGAGTAAAAATGCGCAATTACGCCCACTTTTTGCATATCCGTGTTCATTTTCTCAAACTTTTCGGCGTTGTTTTTTTCCATAGAAAACGATTTCACAACGGTTTCGTTTTCAATCATTTCCGAAGCAAATCCCGTAAGTGCCCCGCGCAATTTGGCTTGCTCGCGGTATTTATCGTGCGTGTGCCGCGCAATAAAGGACGCTACAAAGAACGAAAGCGGCGTTAAGACAACCACAACCAGCGCAATCCAAGGATTTAACATGAACATAAATACCAGCGTGCCGAGAATGGTCACAACACCGGAAAACACCTGTGTAAAGCCCTGTAACAGCCCCGTGCCGACAATATCGATGTCCGTGACCGCAGTGTTTAAAATATCCCCGTGCGCATTGCGGTCAATGTAGGAAAGCGGCACGCGCCCGAGCTTTTCAAACACATCGTTGCGCAGCTTTTCCACTGTATAATACGAGAGCTTGTTGCTGTGGTAGGTCATAATCCACTGGAACAGTGCCGACAGCAAAACAATCCCCGCAAGCGTACCGCCGATTTTGAAAAGCCGCGGAAAATCCACCTCGCCCGCCGTGACCATCGTGTCCACGGCTAGCCCGATGAATACGGGCACCAAAAGGGAGAGTACAATGCCCACAAATGCTGACAGCACAGCGGCGACCAAATTCTTTTTAAACGGTTGAATGTAGGAAAGTAAACGTTTCAAGGTCTGCATTATGCACCCACCTCGCTTTCCTGCGCTTGCGAACGGCAGATTTCGCGGTACAATGCATTGTCGCGGTACAGTTGGTCGTGCGTACCCACGCCGCACAGCGCACCGTCATCTAATAACAGAATTTTGTCTGCCGATTTTACACTGCTTACCCGTTGTGAAACCCAAATCACGGTTTTGTCTTTGTAGGTTTCCTGCAATGCGCGCCGCAGTTTTAAATCGGTGGCAAAATCGAGGGCGCTCGACGCATCGTCAAAAATCAAGATTTCAGGATTGCCGATAAGCGCTCTTGCAATTGTCAGCCGTTGCCGCTGTCCGCCTGAAAAGTTCTTGCCGCCTTCCTCGACGAGCGCGTCTAAACCCTCGGGGAGCTGACGTACAAATTCCGATGTCTGCGAAACGCGCAAGGCAGTCGCAATTTCTTCTTTTGTAATGTCGGTTTTGCCGCACAGCAGATTTTCACGCACCGTACCTTTAAACAGCGCGCCGCCTTGCGGCACAATGTGTACGGTATCTCGAAGTGTACGGTAGGTGTAGTCCTTTACATTCTTGCCAAATACCGAAACCGTGCCGCCGTCTGCATCATACAGCCGCCAAATCAGGTTGCAAAGCGCCGATTTTCCTGCGCCTGTGCCACCGATAATGCCGACAGTCTGCCCGCGCTCAATCGTAAACGAAATAGCACTTAATACCTTTTCCTCGGCGGTGTTAAAGGAGAAATCCACCTTGTCAAAGCATACGGCGGTTGCATTTTCGGTATTTACGGTTGCCGTTTCGCCCTCGTACATGGTCGGCTCGGTTTCCAAAACCGCTTTCACGCGGTCTATACTCGCTGCCGCTTTGGTAAAAATCACAATAACATTGGCAAAAACAATAATAGACAGCAGAATTTGCGTCATATAATTGGTAAAGGCAATGACTTCACCTTGCGAAAGCCGCCCTGTATACACATTTTTGCCGCCGAAATACAAAACCGCGACAATGCCTAAGTTCATCACGGCAAAGGTGAGGGGATTTAAAAAGGCGTTGAGGCGTCCCACGCGCACCTGTATGCGCGTGAAATCTTCGTTTTCCTCCGAAAAGCGTTTGCGTTCCGCTTTGGTTTTTTGAAATGCGCGAATGACGCGTACGCCCGAAAGATTTTCGCTGACAACGCGTGCAAGTACATCTAACTTGTTCTGAATTTTTTTGTACAGCGGCAAAGAACGGCTTAAAATGATATACATAATCACGCTGACCAGTGCGCCTGCAATCAAAAAGATAACGGACATTTTTAAGTCCAGCGCCATCGCCATAATCAGTGAGCCCGCAATCAAAAACGGTGAGCGAAACATCAGGCGAATGAGCATCGCCACACCGGATTGAATTTGGTTAATGTCATTGGTTAAGCGCGTGACAAGCGTTGCGTTGGAAAATTTTGCACGGTCTGCGGCAGAAAGTGCATGTATTTTTGCGAATACATCGCGGCGCAAATCCGTACCAACACCCTGCTGTGCAACTGCCGCCGAATATTGACAGATAATCGCGAACAAAAGCCCCACCGCGCCGAGCGCAAACATCAGCGCACCCATTTTGAGAATGTAATCGGTGTCACCGTTTTTTACGCCGACATCGATAATTTTTGACATCACAATGGGCACAAACAGCTCCAAAATCGCCTCAGCCAGTTTAAAGGCAGGTCCCATGATAAATTGCAGTTTGTATTTTTGAAAGTACTTTTTCATTTACAGTTCTCCATAGGCGAAAGAGTATTTATATAGTATACCATTTTTATATAATTTTCAATACAACAGCAAAAAAACAAAGGGGGAGTTGCTGTGCGTAAACGCATAAAAATTGCCGCTGCTGTCATAGCAGCGGTACTTTGCATTTTGGGCGTACTGTATGCGTGCATTAGCTTTGACGTTACTTTGCAAACCACGGGGGCGGGGACGCTGTATACCGAAAAACAGCGCGTGCATCTGCTTGAAAGTGTGAAAATCCGTATTTTACCAAGCGATGCACCGGTGCCGTCCGTGCTCAAAAGCATTACTGTTAACGGGGAGGACTATACCAATTCCGTGCATTTGCAAACCTTAAAAATTTGTCGGGTGCATCAGGATATTGTCGTCACAGCCGAATTTGAAAGTGCGGCAGGGAAAGCCGTGCCTGCCAACGCCCCAACCTTTGTGTAAAGGGATTATCGGATTTTCCCACGGCAGAAGTTTCGCCACAGCGGTGTGCAAACTGCCGAGACCAAAACGGCAGTCAGTGCCAGAACAATCCATAGCAGGAACAGTGCATTCCAACCGCTGTTGGTTTCCAACAGCTTACCCGCGAGCAGATTTAAGGCACCGCAGCCGATATATGCCACAGCGTTTAACAGCCCACCAATGGTGCTCACACGTCCCGTTTGTGCAAAGCGAAGCGGTACTAAGGTTATCAGCATCACGTTGACGGCAAACATACAGTTGGTGACCGCCGCCATCGAAACGAGCGACAGTACCATGCTTTTTGTACCGCACAGCCGCAGCGCCAATAAAAAAACCATCGAAATTCCGAAAAATACCATCGAGGTGGTAATTTCATTTTGCAGTCGCCGATTGAGCGCTTTGGCAAGATACGCGCCTGTGACATTGACAATCGGCAGCAACATCGTCAAAAGTAAAGAAAATGAAGTGCCCGAGCCAAAAGTACCCGCAAAAAACGAGGGCACCCATTGGGTCACGCTGTCTTTTAAGGTACCCTGTATGACAATCGGAATCATCAACAGCAAAACGCCGCTTTGCAAGGTGAGTTTTGCAATTTGCCGCGCAGGCATCGGCGGCACGGCGTTTTCAGACACCGTTTTCGGGGATTTGGTTTGAAAACGTCCTTTTGTGGTAACGCCCCAAAGTATGGCTACCCCCAACTCAAACAGACCGCAGGTCAAAAAGACGTAGTGCCACGGCAAAAATGCAAGGGTTAACAGGCTTAACAGATAACTTAACAGCGTGCCGATGGGTACGGTTGTAGACATATCAATGCCGAATTTTGTACGGGTGGGCGCGTCAAAATTTAACGAGGCAATTTTTAAAATCGGTGACCAGACCATCGATTGCGCCATACCGTTGATTGCCCACAGGATAAGCAATACCGCGTAGGTGTGCACAAAGAAAATCCCGACATTACAAAGCGCGGAAACGAACAGCCCCCAAAAGACCAATTTGCGTGTGTCCAAGCGCTCGCCGAAAAGTCCGCTGACGAACTGCCCAACGCCGTAGCAGATGAAAAACACCGACGAAACCGCCGCGATGCGTGTTTCCGAAAAGACCTCGCCCGCCTGCAATTCCGGAATGACCGCGGAATAGTTTAATCGGCAGACATAGGTGGAAAAATAGCCTACCCAGCAAATCAAAAAGGTGAAAAATGTGTTTTTGGACTTGTAACCGTAATACTTTTGTGCCATAATGGAGAAAACCTCTTTTTAGAAAGGATTTGTTTTTGTGTTTTCAAAAAAAGCCGAACGAAACTATTTGAATGGGTTAAATACGCCGGGTGTATTTCAGAATACCACGGATTCCGCACTGCCGCAAACCGTGGTTGCCAAAATTGTGAAAAAGCATTTTTCAGAAGAGACAAACAAGGTAAAAAAAGCCTTGCTCATCGGCTTTGACGGTGCACGGGCAGACAGTATGCATTTGCTTTGTGAGAGCGAGAACGAATCGGTTACGGGTACGCTGTTTTGTTCGGAATACAGCGCCGTCAACGCCTTAAAAACGGAGGGTGGGCTGTATTTGAGTTTTGCAGGCGGACTGCCCTCGAATCCGCAGGAAACCTCTACCGCGCAAGGCTGGGCGGCAATCCTTACGGGCGTTTGGGGCGACGATAACGGGGTCAAAGCACATGTGCCTTTGCGCCGCGACTGCCCGACAGTACTGCGCGCGCTTGCCGAACAGGGAAAAACCGCCGCATTTTTGGCTGAATGGCCCGACCATTTTACGATTACCTATAAAGATGAAATGGAAATCGCCAAGCACGAAAATTTACCGCTGAAGCACGAAAAATTTGAAAACGACCGCGCACTTGAGCAGGCATTTTTGCGGGAAATTGGAGCAGGGACGGACTGCATTTTCGGCATTTTTGAAGCGCCGGATTATAACGGGCACAGCACAGGCTTTGAAAATACCAATCCGCGCTACGCCGCAGGCGTTTGCCGCCTGGACGCTGTTGCATTTCACTTGCTTGAAGCCGTTAAAGCCCGCCCGACCTATTCTGAAGAGGATTGGCTCATTCTCATAACCTCCGACCATGGCGGGCATGGGCGTGGGCACGGCACGCAGAAACCGTATGACCGTATGACGTTTATCGCGACCAATAAGAAAATCGAGGCATAAACAGTTAAAAACGCGCCGTAGGCGCGTTTTTTTATGTCTGCTCAGCGGAAAATTCCAATACGGCGGGCGGGTGATTTTTTCGCTTGTCCTCCGGCGGTAACTGCATCCAGTCGCCGTAGTACTGCCGCAAAATTTTATCGTATGCCTGCGGGACGTAGATTTCGGTGTCTTCAAACGGCACACGCAGCACCGGAAATACCTCCGAAATGTGCATGTTTGCGTCCTCCGGGCGAATATATGAAAAATCAGTAATACAGTCTGTCGGTGCACTGTTGTACTCGGTGCAAACTTGATGGTATTTTTCGGCAAAGCGCGCAGGGCGTACGTGGAACAGGTGCATCAGTGCGTGCAGAACGCGGCAAGCGAGTCCAAACAGCTTTCCTGTTGCCCCACTGAACGGAATGTGTGGATTTTTCAGATAATAAATATAGGAAAGCTTGGAATACAGCCATGCCTTTTGTTCCTGCTTTTTGCGTGCGGCAGTATCCTCAGGGGTATAATCAAACGGAAAAATATCCATATGAATGCCGATATTTTCACAACCTGCCTCCAAAAGCTCGGCGGTCATGTTTTTTGTGCCGTTCAAGGATACTTTTGCGAACATACACGGGTAGTTCGGCTCCTTACCGGGAATGACTAAACGGTATTTCTCGGAAAATACAGGGTCGCTGGCGGCAACCTCTAAAAACTTATCGTAATCCGCACGAAGCATGCAAATGTCAATATCATCGTCCCACGGAATAAATCCACCGTGCCGAAAGGCGCCGATACAGCATCCGCCGAGCACAAACCAGCCAATATCGTTTGCTTTACACAGCGCATCAACATCATTTAATATAGATAATTCCACGGTGTGCAGGCGGTGCAACACTGCGGGGTCATAGGAAAGACTTGCGTCCATACGGTTTTCTCCTGTTCTTTATTTTTGACGGGCGAGGGTTATCGTTTGCGCCGCGCCTTTTTGCAAATCATATTGCGGTTCCCAGCCGAGTGCAAGCAGCTTGTCCGCACGCAAAAGGGAGTTGTTGACTTTGGAATATCCGCGCGCCTCTGTTTCAGCCGGCAGGGAAAAAGTAACCGAAACCGATGCAGCCGTCGCCAGCGCTTCGGCAAATTCGCGGATACTCGCCTGCGCGTGCGGATTCGCAATGTTGTAGGCTTCTCCGGCTTTTCCGCACAGCAAGACAAACAGCATCGCGCTTGCCGCGTCCGCAACATAGCAGTACGAGCGTTTTTGCTCGCCGCGGCTTTTCATCACGATATCCTGCCCGCTTGCCGCATTGCGCAGAAACTGTGCGTCTGCGCGGCTGTTGTCCGCAGTGATTTGTGCGCCGTAAATATACCCGGGGCGCACGACGGCAACATCTAAACCGTATTCTTGCATATAGGCGGCGCACAGTGTCTCCGAGGCGCGTTTGCTTTCCGGATAACAGGCGCGCGGCTGCATGGTATTTAAGAGCTTGCCTTGAAATTGCTCGTCCATAGCGTCTGCACCTTTATTGTTTTCCCCGTACACTTCGGAGCTGGAAACCAGCAAAAACCGCGTACAGCCTGTGTCTTTTGCGTGTGTAAGCAATCCCATTGTACCGAGCAAATTGGCGTGCATCGTCTCTACCGGCGTTTGAGCATAGGCGAGTGGGTGCGCGGGACTTGCCGCGTGCACAATATAGTCCGCATGAAAATCCGCGGGCAAGGGTGCGCACACATCTTGCTCCAAAAATTGCAGTGCGCTGTCATTTTGGTACGCCGCAAAACGCTTGCGTGCCTTTTCGGCATTTCTGCAAAGCGCAAAAACGGTTAAATGCAAATTATATACCGTGTTGAGGTATAACAGTGACTCGGTAAATACCGATGCAATTAACCCGCCCGCACCCGTGACGAGAATTCGTTTCTCACGCAGCGCGTCAAAGGGGAGTTTTGCGTTTGCAACGGTTTGTAAATCCTGCATTTTCTCTGCGGAAAATGTCGGCATGCCATCAGCTTCTTCCTTAGTTTTTCATTTCCAGCATTGCCTTAAACAGCGCAATGTCATCTTGTGTCGTGAGCTTAATATTTTTCTCAGAGCCGGCGGCAAAATACAGCGTTTCGCCGAGGTCCGTCATCATGGTGTTGGTGTAAGCCGAGCCGTGTATGCCGATCCCTTTTTCAAATGCCGTTTCATAGCCCCAAAGCAGCTTGTCATAGCGGTATGCCTGCGGGGTTTGCACGCGGCGCAGGGTTTCGCGCGGAATATACTGTTCGGTGGTATATTCGTCTTTTTTTATAAAAATTTGTTCATTGTAAGGCAGGGAAGTAACCGCGTTGCCGTACTGCTCGCATTTGACAATCACGTCGGAAAGTACACTTTCGTCCACCAACGGGCGAATGCCGTCGTGAATGACGACTGTATCGTCGGGTGCGCAAATGTCCCGCAGCCCATATACGCCGTTGCGAATCGACTCCTGCCCGCTGCTGCCGCCGGACACCACCCATTTGAGCTTGGAAATATGGAACTGTTTTGCATAAGCCCAAAGCATATCGTGCCAGCCGTCAATGCAGACAACCTCAATCGCGTCAATTTTCGGATGGCGTTCAAATGCTTCTAAGGTGTAAATTAAAATCGGTTTGTCGTTAATGCTGATAAATTGCTTCGGGATGCTTTGTCCCATACGCGCGCCGACGCCGCCGGCAATTACAATCGCGACCGTCATAGTTCTGCCTCCGATGAAGTGATAGCTTATTATAGCCTGTTTACAGGTATTTTGTCAATGCGAGCAGTGCCGAACATTCATTTTCGCATTGCTCTGTAATCACCTGTTCCAGTAAACGGTTTAATGTGTCTCGGATTTCTTTGCCGTCTGTAATGCCCGCAGCTTTCAAGTCGTCGCCGTTTACGGCGAGTCCGCGCAAATCGTAACATTCGTTGTTTTCAAGGATTTCCGCAAGAAAAGCCTCCATACGCTGCAGTTTTTCATCAATCGCATGGGGGGTTGCTTTCCCACGGCAGTCCGCGCGTTTGATTTCTATCAACGCTTGGTAATTGTCTACGCCGATACGGGAGAGTAGCTGTTTTGCCTCGATTTTGGTTTTCGGGGATTTCAGGTCGTGTATGGCAATCCAGCCCGTGACCGTTTTTACGGTGCTGTTATCATAGCGCAGACGCTTTAAAATCGGCTCGACGATTTCAGCGCCGACCTTTTGATGTCCTTTGAAATGGTCTGTGCCGTTTGCATCTGTTTTTCGGCAAAGAGGCTTTCCGAAATCATGGAAAAACATGCAAAGCCGCAGCTTTTCGGTCGGTTCGATGTTTTCAAGCGCGGCGAGCGTGTGGCGGTAGACATCGAAGCAGTGGTATACCGTATTTTGCGGACAGTCGAACAGCGCGCGAACCTCGGGGATAAACACCGCAATGACTTCGCGGTATTTATCGAGCACCGCGGCGGCATTTTTGCCGCACAACAACTTTGAAAACTCCACGCGAATCCGTTCGGCGGCGACTTTAGATAATAATTGTTTATTTTGAAAAATGCTTTCAGCGGTTTTATCTTCCAACGTAAATCCGAGTACCGAGGAAAAGCGAATCCCGCGCAAAATGCGCAGAGCGTCCTCTGAAAAGCGGCGGTCGGGGTCGCCCACCGCGCGCAAAACGCCGTTTTGCAAATCAAAAAGTCCGCCGCACAAATCGACTACGCCGTCCTGCTCGTTCCAGCAAAGTGTGTTGATGGTGAAATCGCGGCGCAGCAAATCTTCTTTTAAACTGCGCGTAAAGGCAACGCTTTCGGGGTGGCGCGCGTCAAGGTAATCACCGTCCACGCGAAAGGTGGTAATTTCCAACGGCAACCCGTCGAAAAGCACCGTAACCGTACCGTGCTGTACCCCCGTTTCGATAAGACGACAATCGCCGAAAACGCGTTCGGTTTCTTCGGGAAGTGCGTCGGTGGTAATATCCCAATCCAACGGCGTTTTCCCGAGAAGACTGTCGCGCACGCAGCCGCCGACCGCATATGCTGCAAAGCCGTTTTCATGCAAACGGCGTAGCGCGACTTTCACTTGTTCAGGCGCGTGGATTTCGGGCATTGTGCGGTCTCCTTTTCTGTAATTTGCAGTTTTTATTATTCTACCACAAACCGACAGCTATTTACAAGGGAAAAGAAATCCTATATAATAAATATAACCTTATATTTCCTCCCTCATAGAGGGAGGTGGCACGCCGCAGGCGTGACAGCGGGAGCAAGCCCCCGCCCTACATTCTGGCATCTGGCAACTAGCCGCTAGACCGTAGGTAACGACCTTAGTGTCGTTCCGTAAATTCACACCAAAATCTGCGGGCAGGCACAGAGACCTGCCCCTACCTGAAGAAAGGATATATACAATATGGAACAACAAAAAATCGACCGAATCAATTTTTTGGCGAAAAAGAGCAAAACGCCTGAAGGCTTAACTGACGCGGAACGTGCCGAACAGCAGGCGTTGCGGCAGGAGTATTTGGCGGGTTTTCGCCGTAACTTGCACGCGCAGCTTGACAATATCTATTTGGTAGACGAACAGGGCAACAAACGTAAATTGGAGAAAAAGCAATGCGCGAAACCGTAAAACGCGGCAGATACCGCCACTTTAAAGGCAAGGAATACGAAGTTTTGGGCACGGCAACCCATTCCGAAACCTTAGAGGAATTGGTTGTGTACCGCGCGCTGTACGGTGAGGGTGCGCTTTGGGCAAGACCGGTTTCGATGTGGAACGAAACCGTCGAAAAGGACGGCGAAACCGTCCCTCGCTTTACCTATGTCGGCGAAACGGCGGAAAACGGCTGAACAACTGAATATCTTGGGGCACACGCCCGCATAAAACTTGACGAAACCGCTAAATATAGTGTATAATATTCAGCGGTAATTTTTTGCAATTTTGAATTTACAGAAAAAGGATGCAGTTACGCTATGGCTAAAAAAGCGGAATACACCGAAGAAAGCATATCCCAATTAAAGGGCGCCGACCGCGTCCGTAAACGCCCAGCCGTGATTTTCGGCTCGGACGGGATTGATGGCTGTCAGCACGCGGTATTTGAAATTCTGTCCAACTCCATTGACGAGGCGCGCGAGGGACACGGCGACAAAATCATTGTCACGCGATACTTGGATAAATCTATTGAGGTGCAGGATTTCGGTCGCGGCATACCGATGGACTATAATGAAAACGAACAGCGTTATAACTGGGAATTGGTTTTCTGCGAACTGTATGCGGGCGGCAAATACAATACGAACAACGGCGGCAGTTACGAGTATTCCTTAGGGTTAAACGGCTTAGGTCTTTGCTCTACGCAGTACGCGTCGGAATATATGGAGGCGGAAATCCATAAAAACGGCACGCGGTATTTGATGCATTTTAAAGAGGGGAATCCTGACGGCGAGCTCTTAAAAGAGCCATATAACAAGCGTGATACCGGTTCGCGTATTCACTGGAAACCCGATTTGAAGGTCTTTACCGATATTGACATTCCGCTTTCGTATTATCAGGAAACGATTAAACGCCAAGCGGTGGTCAACGCGGGTGTGCGCTTTATTTTGAAAGACCAGGTAAGCGGCAATACCTTTGAGACATATGAATACCTGTACGAAAACGGTATTGTCGATTATGTCAAGGAATTTGCCGCTGAGGACGAGGTGTTCTCTTCCGTGCAGTTCTGGCAGACCGAGCGCAAGGGGCGCGACCGTGCGGACAAGCCCGAATACAAAGTGAAAATCAACGCCGCGCTGTGTTTTTCCAACAAAAAACAGTTGAAAGAATATTATCACAATTCCAGTTTCTTGGAGCACGGCGGTGCGCCGGAAAAGGCGGTCAGAAGCGCGTTTGTGTCGCAGATTGACGCCTATTTGAAAGCGAACAGCAAGTATTTAAAAACCGACAGCAAAATCAATTTTCAGGATATTGAGGACTGCCTGATTTTGGTGATTTCTTCATTCTCCACACAGACCTCTTATGAAAACCAAACCAAAAAGGCGATTACCAACAAGTTTATTCAAGAGGCGATGACCGAATTTTTCCGCCACCAGTTGGAGGTCTATTTTATTGAAAATCCGCTGGAAGCCGAAAAAATTGCCAATCAAATTTTAATCAATATGCGTTCGCGCATTAAGGCGGAAACGACACGTCTGAATATCAAAAAGACGCTCCAAACGGGCAATGATTTGACAAGCCGTGTGGAAAAATTTGTGGACTGCCGCTCCAAAGATGTCAATGAACGCGAAATCTTCATCGTGGAGGGCGACTCGGCGTTGGGTGCTTGTAAACAGGCGCGCGACAGTGCTTTCCAGGCGATTATTCCCGTCCGCGGCAAAATCCTCAATTGCCTAAAAGCCGACTATACCAAAATTTTCAAAAGTGATATTATTACCGATTTGGTGAAGGTTCTCGGCTGCGGCGTGGAGGTTACGGGTAAGGCAAACAAGGAGCTTTCCTCCTTTAATCTTGACAATCTGCGCTGGAGCAAGGTCATTATTTGTACCGATGCCGATGTGGACGGTTTTCAAATCCGCACGCTGATTTTGACGATGATTTATCGCTTAATGCCGACGCTTATCCGCGAGGGCAAGGTGTTTATCGCCGAATCGCCGCTGTATGAAATCAATACAAAAGACGAAACCTGGTTTTGCTACACCGAAAAGGAAAAGCAGGAGGCGCTTGAAGAAATCGGCGACCGCAAATATACCGTTCAACGCTCCAAAGGTCTTGGCGAAAACGAAGCGGATATGATGTGGCTGACCACGATGAACCCGAAAACCCGCCGTCTGATTAAAGTCGAGCCGGATTATTCTCCCGAAGCCGTCGCTGAAAAGTTCGATTTGCTGTTGGGCGACAATTTACAGGGGCGCAAAGACCACATTGCCGAAAACGGGTATCTGTATCTTGATTTGGCGGATATTTCGTAATGACAGCAAAATAAAAATTTGTTTGTCATTCTGAACGAAGTGAAGAATCTCAAAAGCAAAGTGAAATCGAAAAGAGATTCTTCGCCTGACGGCTCAGAATGACAAAAACAGGCGGGTTCAAAGAACCGCCGCTACAATCCGATTTCTATGTATGAACAGGAGTAAAATCCCATGCCCAGAAAACCGAAAAAAGCAGAAATTCCCCACGGGGAGGAATTACAACCCAACGCCCATATTTTAGGCGCAGGTGAGGTGGTTGAGCAGTTGATCACCGACACGCTCGAAACCAACTATATGCCGTATGCGATGAGCGTCATTATGTCGCGCGCCATTCCGGAAATCGACGGCTTTAAGCCCTCGCATCGCAAGCTCCTGTATACGATGTATAAAATGGGGCTTTTAAACGGCGGTACGATTAAATCTGCGAATATCGTCGGGCGAACGATGCAATTAAATCCCCACGGCGACGCGACCATTTACGAAACGATGGTGCGCCTGTCGCGCGGCAATGAGGCACTCCTTTATCCGTATGTCCTGTCAAAGGGGAACTTCGGCAAGGCGTATTCCCGCAATATGCAGTACGCCGCCTCGCGGTATACCGAGGCGAAGTTAGAGCCGATTGCCGCCGAGCTGTTCGCGGATATTGACAAGGATACCGTCGATTTCGTCGATAACTATGACAATACGATGAAAGAGCCGACGCTGTTCCCGGTGACTTTTCCGTCGGTACTCGTCAATGCCAATACGGGTATCGCCGTCGGTATGGCGTCCTCGATTTGCTCGTTTAATTTGAAAGAAATTTGCGATGCGACCATCGGTTTAATCAAAAATAACGATTTTGACATTAACGAAGCAATTAAAGCGCCCGATTTCATCGGCGGCGGACAGATTGTCTATGATGAAGCGCAAATGCGCGAAATTTTTCAAACAGGGCGCGGCAGCTTTAAGGTGCGCGCCAAATACACCTATGACAAATCCAATAACTGTATTGATATTACCGAAATCCCGCCGACAGCGACCGCCGAGGCGATTATTGAAAAAATCATTGAAAAGGTCAAGGGCGGCGCTTTGCGTGAAATCGCCGATGTCCGTGACGAAACCGACAAAAAAGGCTTGAAAATCACCATTGATTTAAAGCGCGGCACCGATGCGGACAAGCTGATGAAAAAACTGTTCAAATCCACCCCGCTGGAAGACGCCTTTGCGTGTAACTTCAATGTGCTTATCGCGGGTACGCCGCGCGTGTTGGGCGTGCGCGACTTACTGCTTGAATGGATTGCTTTCCGTTCGGAATGCGTCAGCCGCCGCGTGTACTTTGATTTGTCCAAAGCCAAGGACCGTTTGCACCTTCTTGAAGGCTTGCAGAAGATTTTGCTCGATATTGACAAGGCAATCCGCATTATCCGTTCCACCGAAGAGGAAGCGGAGGTCGTGCCGAATTTGATGATTGGCTTCGGTATTGACAAAATTCAGGCGGAATATGTTGCCGAAATCAAATTGCGCCACTTAAACCGCGAGTACATTTTAAAACGCACCAAGGATATTGAGGAATTGCGCGCGTCTATTGCGGATATGGAGGACATTCTGTCGAGCAAAGCGCGCATTAAGAAAATCATTGTCGGCGAACTCGAAGCGGTTGTCGAAAAATACAACAAACCGCGCCGCAGTGAAATTGTGTATGCCGCCGCGGAGGAGGATGACACGCCCGAGGACGATACGCCCGATTATCCCGTGCATCTGTTCTTCTCGAAAGAGGGCTATTTCAAAAAGATTACGCCGCAGTCCTTGCGCATGAGCGGCGAGCAGAAATTCAAGGACGGTGACAGCCTGCTTTTGACAATGGAAGCCACCAACAATACGGAATTGCTGTTCTTTACCGACCGCTGTCAGGTCTACAAAGCCAAAGCTGCCGATTTTGACGATACCAAGGCAAGCGTTTTGGGCGATTATGTGCCGTCAAAACTGCATATGGACGCGGGCGAATCGGCAATTTATATGGCGGTAACCACCGATTACAAGGGCTATATGCTGTTCTTCTTTGAAAACGGCAAACTTGCCAAGGTGGACTTGTCCGCGTATGAAACCAAAACCAACCGTAAAAAGTTGATTAAAGCGTATTGCGACAAATTCCCGCTGGCGGCAATCCGCCAAATCCGCGAGGATTGCGAACTGGTGGTGCAGTCCACCGCGGGCAGAATTCTTTTGCTCAATACCGGCGCGGTATCTCCGAAAACCACAAAGGATACGCAGGGGGTCGCCGTGATGACACTCAAAAAAGGACACAGACTGCAAAGTGTGCGTGCATATACCGAGGGAGAATTCCAAAAACCCGCCCGCTACCGCACGCGGTCTCTGCCTGCCGCAGGGGCGCTTCTTTCTGCTGAGGACACAGGCGAGCAATTGACATTGTAACAATGAAAAACGGTTGAAATGCTTTGCATTTCCAGGTTTTACCGTTGACAAATAACGGCAATCATTGCATAATGAAAGCGGAAGGTGTCGGCAGTGCAATTTGCCGGCACAAAAATGTGGGATAGAAACTGTTGGGCAAACCGTCCACATAGGCAAGAAAGCGGAAGGTGTATGATGAAAAAAACAGGCAGCATTTTATTGGCTTTGCTGTTGCTGTGCAGTATATTTGTAATGGCGGTGCCGACCTCTGCGGCGAATGCCGTATCTCTGCAACTCAGTGCCAATCAGGAAAGTGTGCGCGTCGGCGATACGGTTGAAATTACGGTGTCGTTGTCCTCGGGGTCCGAACTCGGCACTTTGCAATTCTATTTGCAATATGACGCTTCTGCCGTAGAACTTGATGTCTCAAAATCTGCTGCGCAAAACCTTTTCGGTATGGAATCCGTAAACTGGAATCTTCAAAACAGTATCAAATATGTCGGTATAGCTTCTGGCGTTGTGACTGCGGGCGGTCCGATTTTAAAGGCAACCTTTACGGTGAAGAAAGCCAATCCGAAATTCTCACTGACCGTGGAAAAAGCGACGGGAGATGATGACGGCGATATTGCTGTTTCCGTTGGCAGTGCCGTTACGCTGAAATGCAAACACAGATACGGCGATTGGGTGGTTACACAACAGCCGACTTGTCATTCTGTGGGGACCAAGGAGCGTACTTGCAGCGATTGCGGCGCAAAAGAATCTGCAACGGTAGCCATGCTTGCCCACACACCGGGTGCGTGGGAAACCGTGCGGGAAGCCACCTGTACAGAAGCGGGCGAACGCGTACAAAAGTGTACGGTTTGCGGGGCTGTGTGCAAAAGAGAGTCGATTCCGGCTTTGGGGCACAATATTCCGGCTTCTGCGTGGAAAGTAACGAAAGAACCAACCTGTGAATCGACAGGCATTCGCACGGCGGCATGTACGCGTTGCGGACATACCGTTTCGGAAAGTATCCCTGCGCTGGGGCATGATATCCCGGATACCGCGTGGAAAGTCACCAAAGAGCCGGGCTGCGAGACAACAGGCACACGTACAGCCGCATGCACACGGTGCGGCAAAACCGTTTCGGAAAGTATCCCTGCGCTGGGGCATGATATCCCGGACAACGCGTGGAAAGTGACCAAAGAACCTGACTGTGAAACACCCGGTATACATACAGCGGCGTGCACGCGCTGCGGCAAAACCGTAACGGAAGAAATTGCACCGTCGGGGCACAATATACCCGAGTCCAGCTGGACGATTGTTACAGAGGCTGGGTGTGAGACGCCGGGGGTGCGGCAGGGCGTTTGCAGTATTTGCGGGAAAACCGTGACCGAAGAAATTCCGCCGCGCGACCATGATTTCGGCGAATGGCAGATTGTACGTGAACCGACGGAAACGGAACCCGGCGAAAAAGAACGTGTATGTAAAATTTGCGGTGCAAAAGAAACCGAGAGCATTGACCCGATAACGGCGGTCGAAACCGCCGCCGAGCCGGAAGAACCGCATAAAACCGTACCGAAGTGGGCGGTTGCGGCAGGAATCGGCGCAGGTATCTGCGCGATACTGTGTATTGCGGCAGTTGTCTGGGTGTTTATTGCGAAGAAAAAACAAACAAAATAAACAGCTTCTCAAAACGAACGGTCTCGGCATGTGCCGAGACCGTTTTGCGCTGTTAGAGAATGGAAAAGTATAACAGGTATCTCAGTGCGCGCGTCGTGTTATACCCCGAAAACGGTGTGGAATGAATTGACAAAGTCAAAGGACTTTGGTAGAATATGGAAAGTCTGCACTGTAAAGATTTGCCCCCTTAGTTCAATGGATAGAATAAATCCCTCCTAAGAATATGTTATAACGACCGCCTTTTGAGGAAAAGTGATTGACAATGAGTTAATCTAAGCCTAAAATTGAATAGATTTTAAAGATGTTTCCGTAGCTCAGCTGGATAGAGCGACCGCCTCCTAAGCGGTAGGTCGGGTGTTCGAATCACCTCGGGAACGCCAAAAACTCCGCCGGAAAACCCAGTAAAATCAAGGGTTTCCGGCGTTTTTTCATTTT
>JBJEPS010000079.1:0-2290 GCA_051881355.1 Candidatus Fimenecus sp.
AAACTTCGCAGTACAGGCAGAAGCTTAATGGAATTGAATGAAGATCTGAACCGTTACGGCGTGGAATCATACTGCGCCTGTTCACGCACCTACGGTTGTGAAAATGTCTATCAAATCGGCGATGAAAAGTCCATAAAACTCCACGGGCTGCTGTCGCGCCTTTCGGGCAAACAGGGCTATTTTTCCAAAGGCAACACAAAAAAACTGATCGCCTATATTGACGAAGTGAAACCCGATGTGGTGCATCTGCACAATCTCCACGCCAATTATATTCACTTGCCGATGTTGCTCGAATATTTGGCGAAAAACGACATTGCCACGGTAATTATGTTGCACGACTGTTGGTTTTTTACCGGCAAGTGTATGCACTATACAACGCAGGGATGCTATAAATGGGAAACGCTTTGCGGAAATTGCCCTCAAATTCATGAGGGCAATGACAGTTGGTTTTTTGACCGCACCGAAGCAGTGCACAAGGACCGCATTCGGCTTTTCCAAAGTATTCCGAGATTGGCAATTGTGGGCATTTCCGACTGGATTACCGACGAGTGCCGCCGTTCGCCCATCGCGAAAAATGCAAAAATCATACAGCGCATTTACCTTTGGATTGACCTTGACAAATTCCACCTCGTGGATGGCAGTAAAAAGCGCGCTGAACTGGGGCTGACCGATAAATTCGTCATTTTGGGCGTTGCGGAGCAATGGGGCAACGCAAAGGGACTTGACCGATTTCTCGATTTGGCAACGAAAATATCGCCCGAAAAGCAGATTGTGTTGGTGGGCAACCCCGCACCCGATGTGAAATTGCCCGAAAATGTGATTTGCGTGGGCAGAACCAACAGCCAAGAGGAATTGGCGGAATTTTATTCCCTTGCCGATGTGTTTGTGACCTTTTCTTATCAGGAAACCTTTGGCAAAGTGAGCGCCGAAGCCCTTGCCTGCGGTACGCCTGTGGTTTGCTATAATTCCACCGCCTGCCCCGAACTTGTGGGCGAAAACTGCGGCATTGTGGTGGAAAAAGACGATAAAGACGGCATGCTTCGTGCCGTCAACGAAATCCAGAAGAACGGCAAGGCGCAATATTCTGCGCACTGTGCCGCATTCGCCCGTGAAAACTTCGGGCGGGAAAAACTGACGCGGGAATTTCTTTCGGTGTATCAAAGTCTTCTATCCGATTAAAAAGGAGGCGCGCAAAATGCGTGTATTACAAATCAATGCCGTTGAGCGTGTTTCCAGTACCGGCAGAACCGTCACGGAATTTGACGCGTTTCTGAAAGACCGCGGCGTCGAATCGTTCATCGCTTGTTCTGTTCTTGCGGCAGACTCCGACAGTTTTCAAATCGGCACGCCGACGGAGAAAAAACTGCACGGGCTGTTGTCTCGCATGACGGGCAAGCAAGGTTGGTTTTCCCAAAAAGGCACCAAAGAATTGCTTCACTTTATGGACGAAATCAAGCCCGATATAGTGCTGTTGCGCGTTTTGCACGGGAATTTTATCAACTTCCCCATGCTGATGGCGTATCTTGCGAAAAAGAATATTGCCACCGTGCTTATTTTGCACGATTGCTGGTTTTTTACGGGCAAATGTTGCCATTACAGCCAAACGGGCTGTGGCCGTTTTCAAACGGGGTGCGGAAATTGCCCCCGCATAAAGCAGGACAATCCAAGTTGGCTGTTTGACCGCACTTCGTATTTGTGGCGGGCAAAAAAACAGATGTTTGATAAAATCGACCGCTTGGGCGTGGTCGGCGTATCCGAATGGATTGCAAACGAGGGCGCAAAATCGCCGCTCTTTGCAAACGCCCGTGAGATTACGGGCATCTATAACGGCATTGACTTTGCAAAGTTTCACTATGACGCACAAGGTGCGGCGGACTTGCGGGAAAAATACGGCCTGCAAGAGAAAAAGGTTTTGCTTGCCGTTGCCTCCAAGTGGTCTGTGCATAAAGGGCTTTCCGATTTGACGGCACTTGCCGCAAAAATGCCTGCCGAGTGGCAGTTGGTGTGCGTGGGCGCATTGCCGCAGGAGTATACCGTGCCCGAAGCGATGTTGCATATCGCCGCAACGGACAGTGTGGAAGAATTGGCATCCTGGTATTCGGCGGCAGATGTATTTTTAAATCTGTCCAAAGAAGAAACCTTCGGCAAGGTGAGCGCCGAGGCGCTTTCCTGCGGGACGCCCGTGGTGTGCTACAACACAACGGCAAATCCCGAAATTGTCGGCGACGGCTGCGGCGCGGTTTGCAGTGGGGCAGATGTGCAGGCGTATTTTGACTGCGTGCAAGAAGTG
>JBJEPS010000080.1:0-40998 GCA_051881355.1 Candidatus Fimenecus sp.
ACATCACCAAGGGCTTTTATATGCGCGGCGGACGGGAAATGGACAACCACTTTGAGGTGATGTGGGATATGTTCCGTGACGTTCCCTCGTTAGAAACGCCCGGTGTCTCGGTGTTAGACGAATATTACTGGCTCAATAAGCACGACCCGAACTACTCGCTTTGCCGTGCCTCTGTCAACCGCGGCGAGGACGCGCACACCGATAAGAAATTCGGCTTGGACAGAGAGTCGGCACTCGCGCTCTCGCAGCTGTTTATCACACCGGAAAAGGCTTTAGAAGGCAAGAAAATTTCCGAAGTACTGCCCGATTCGTTCTGGGATACGAATTTCTGGCTCTACTGGCAGACAATGTTTGCATTCCAACGCTGGTCGAGCGCCTTGGAAATGAAACGCTATCTTTGCCGCTATGTACATCACATAGACGGTTTGCCGGATTTCAGCGCGCTTCGCTTCACAAAGTACAATCAGTACGAGAGCTTGATTCTGCCGCTTGTAAAATATCTGGAAGCGCACGGCGTCAAAATCGAGTACGGTATGGATGTCAAGAATGTCATCATTGACACAGTCGGCGACAAAAAGATTGCAAAGCAGATTGTGTATGTAAAAGATGGCGTCGAGCAGACCATCGATTTGATTGAGGACGACCTTGTGTTCATCACCAACGGTTGCTGTACCGACACCTCTTGCTACGGTGACCAAACACACGCGCCCGACCTTTCCATCATCAGAAACGGCGGCGGCGAATCGTGGGATATGTGGAAAAACATTGCCAAACAGGCAAAGCACGGTGAATTCGGCAATCCCGACGCATTCTGCAGCGATTTTGAAGCGACCAACTGGATGAGCGCAACGGTTGCCACCTCCAACGAGGAAATTATCCAACATATCATCAAAGTCTGCAAGCGTGACCCCCGTGAGGGAAAGGTCACCACGGGCGGCATCGTCACCGTAAAGGACAGCACCGAAAATTGGTATCTGTCCTGGACCATCAACCGCCAGCCGCAGTTCAAATCGCAGGATAAAGACACCGTTTTGGTTTGGCTGTATGCACTCAGCACCAACAAAGAAGGCAACTATGTCAAAAAAGCCATGCGCGACTGCACCGGTGAGGAAGTTTGCCGTGAATGGCTGTATCACATCGGCATTCCGGAGTCGGAAATTGAAGACCTTGCCAAAAACGCCTGCAACACCACAACCTGCTTTATGCCGTACATCAATGCATTCTTCCAGCCGCGGAAGAATGAGGACCGTCCGCATGTTGTGCCCGACGGCGCTGTGAACTTTGCCTTCCTTGGGCAGTTCGCCGAGACGCCCCGCGACACCATTTTCACTATTGAATACTCCATGCGCACGGGTATGGAATCCGTTTATACGCTTCTCGACATTGACCGCGGTGTACCTGAGGTTTGGGGCAGCAAATACGATGTGCGCGAGCTTCTGCGTGCGTGCTATTATGCGATTGACAAGAAGCCGATTACGGAAATTAAGCTTACTTTAGCAGAAAGAGAATTGGTGAAGGTTGCCTTAAAGAAAATTAAGGGAACGGATATTGAAATTCTGCTAAGAGAAAGCGGACTGATTGAATAATTACCTGTTCTGTCTTTAAATAGAATTCGGAAAGCCCCCCGCTGTGTACACAACGAAGGGCTTTCTCTTTTTTTGTTCCGTTTTTTATTTTACTGTGCCCAAGTGATTTCCAGACCGTCCAAATTTCTGCCGTTGTCGGTCGGATACCATTTTTGGCCGAGGGTGATTTCACTTTCGGCGGCAAGCACATGCACGGATTTTAAAGAAGTGCAGTTATAAAACGCATACTCGTCAATCTGCTCTATACTCGCAGGAATTTCCACCGTTTGTAAACTGCCGCAATAGGCAAAGGCATCTTTGCCGATAAAGGTTAAATTTTCGGGCAGCTGCACCGCTTTCAAGGCACAGCGGAAAAACGCCTTTTCTTCAATGCGCGTCACGGAATCGGGTATCGTTACCGCTGTCAGGGACTGGCATTTGTAAAACGCCTTAGTACGAATAGTTTCCACCCCGTCGGGGATTGTATATTCGATATACTGTACTTCCTTTTGCGCGCCGTTTGCATCGGTTTCAGTTTTGGTTTGTTTCCCCCGTGCGGGCGGATAGAACAGCAGGGTTTTCATATCCTTGGTATACAAAACGCCGTCCACATCGCAGAAATACGCATTTTCCGCACTGACCTTGAACGCTTGCAGTTTTTGGTTGTTTTCAAACGCCCACGGACCGATTTCCCGCACATTCTTGCCGATATAGATCGTTTCGACATTTTCCAAATTGACGGCTGCAAAATCCGCAATTACCGTAACGGGACAGCCCTCGTATTCGTCAGGAATTTCCACCGAAATGACCGTGGATTCGTCCGGGAATTCCCGTACTGTGGCTTCGCCGTTTTCAATTTTGTATTTAATTTTTGCATCCCCGGTGATTGCCTGTTCGCCGCACCCGGTGCACAAAACGCCGATGCAAAGGGAGAATACCAGCAGGATTGCACAAAGCTTTTTCTTTTGCATTCGTTAACCCTCCTCTGCCGCAGCAGCCGCCGATGCTGTCGGCGCATCGGCTTCCTCTATTGCGCGAACACGCGCCTGTAATTCCTGTATGCACAGTTCCAGCTTTTCTTTTGTCAAATCGTAGAAGAAGAACGGCACGGTAACCAATACCAAACCGACAACCGATGCCCAAGTGTAAATATTAAACACATTATTGAGAATTTTGGAGTCATACAAAACGTCCCAATCCGAAGTGAACCCAACCAATTTAAGCAGCCACGGAATGACGAAACCGATTGCCATATTCACAGGACCCAAGAACCAACCGTATACCCCCGACATCGAGTCGGCGCGCTCGCCGTATTTCCACTGATGATAGTTCTGAATATCCGCACCCAAGCCGGTATTTACGCCGTCTACAACAGGCGCGATAGTATTTTTCAAAAACATAGCGACCATAAAAATAATGATATTTTCAAATTTTACGGCAACGGCAACGCCCAAAACCGTCAGCAGAGTTGCCGCTCGCGAGACAAGCAAAATATCGCGCTTTTGCAGCCGTTTTGTCAATACAGGGGTCAGCAAATTCCCTGCCGTCATACCAACTACAACAATATTCGCCGCGATGCCTGAAAACCACTCCATACGAAGCGAGTAAATAAACCACCACGCAAGCAGATTGCCGACAAGCCCCTGCCATTGTCCGATAATATTCGAAATATTGACAATCCAAAAATATTTGTTTTGCAATACATGCTTTGCGCCAGCCCAAAATTTCACTTTGGCGCGTTTTTCCATCGGCGGTTCAATAACACGTTCCTTGCATTTGGCAATCGCCATTGTGACAACCACGCCGATTGCACAGAAAATCGGCACAAATACTTTGTAGGTCGTCAGGTTCAAATATCCGCCTGTGGACGCAATCAACAGTGGGAAGAACATATTGATAATCGACGGGAACAGCCCCGTAATAATCGGCACAATCGAGTACAGCCGCTGACGTTCTTGCGAATTCGGCGTCATAAAGGTCACCATACCGTTGATGCCGATAAACGCCTGATAAAAATAGTTCATAAAGGTAAATGCAAAATGCAGTACCACCAATTTATGTGTATAACTTAAAGACTGCACGGGCAAAAACGGGATAATGGACATCAAAATTGCCGCAGGGATACCGCACAGGATAATAAACGGCTTTAGTCTACCGTATTTGGCGCAGAATTTTTTACGGATAAACCAGTTGATATACCCCGTAAGCCCGTTAATGACCAAAATATTGCCGATAATTTGCGGCAAGCCTTTCATGATAAACTCAAAGCTTGCAGACGGTATAAAGTAACACCCAATGCCGAGTACCAATTGCCCGATAAACGCACTGTGGGCAAACACACGCATTTTCGGCGTTAACTGCCCGTGGTTTTCGTAGATCAATACGCCGATCGGATTCAAGAAAATCAAAACATATCCGATAATCGTCGCAATTAGATTGATGACGTAAAAATCCATCGCGGCAATGCCCATAATCGCGCCGCAAAAATAGTTAGACGCAAAGGTCATCAGCCCTGCGGCGGTCATGAATATGTATGAGCCCGCCTGCGACGCGGTATACGCCGCAATTTCCTCTAACGACAAATACTCCCCTTCGTTTGGTTGCTTCCAATGTGCTTTGACATACGCCGGAATCCCCTTGACTTGCTGCATCAGCTTCTGCATTGCCATACCCATTCCGCTCCGCTTCTAAAAAGTTGAAAATCTGCATAAAAAAGCAGATTACTTTGTCATTATACTATAAACCTTTCACAAAATAAAGCATTATTTTGCTGTGCTTTATTTTTTGTGCAGTTTGGCGGCGAATCGGGGGATATGCTTGGTCATTCCTACAAAAAGCCCCGCAGAACACGGCGAGTAAGCCGCAGCTACGGGGCGAGAATTGCCATTTACAGATTGGAAGAGAAAAACGAAAGTATATCCGTAAAAACCGCTTCGCGGTTGATTTCGTTGAGAATTTCATGCCGTGCGCCGTCATAGAGCTTGATTTGCACGGCTTTATGTCCCGACCTTTGCAGGCGCGAAAACACCTCGCGCACGCCTTTGCCGTAACCACCGATGGGGTCCATTGAACCGGAAATCAGCAATATCGGCAGGTGTTGCGGAATGGACGCATACCAACTGTCTTTGGAAATCTCTTGCACGGTTAAAAACAGCGCTTGCATACCGCTTACGGTATACATATATCCGCAAAGCGGATCGGCGATGAATTTGTCCACCTCTTTTTCATCGCGTGAAGCCCAATCACAGGGCGTGCGTTTTTCGGTTTTTTTGTTATATGCGCCGAACGCGATTTTGTCAAGCAGTTTAGAGCGGTGCTTTGCCCCTTTGATTTTTATAAGCATATCGCAAAGCAAAAGTCCGAAGCCCAAAGCCGGGTTACTGCCGCTTGTGCCGCTGTAAACCGCACCCGCAAGCAAATCGCCGTACTGCGCGGTGTATTTGCGGGCAATCAAAGAGCCCATGCCGTGCCCGAGCAAGAACAAAGGCAGGTTTGGGTATGCTGTTATCGCCCAATCGGTGACAGTTTTCATATCCTCTACGAAGGTCTGCTCGCCGTGTTCTCCGAAATAGCCGAGCATTTCGCGCGAAGCAACACTTTGCCCATGCCCGATATGGTCATGTAAAACGACGGCAAAGCCGTGCGCACAAAGGTATTCGGCAAACGGCAGATACCGTGCGCTGTGCTCCGCCATTCCGTGCGAAATCTGTACGACAGCTTTAACGGTTTCATTTTGCGGGCATAAACATTTTGCGTGAATGTCCCCTATCCCCGAACAGGAGGGAAACGTGTAGGTTTTGATTGCGTTTTCCATAATTGGCTCCGTTTTTCATTGTATTATCGGGTAAAGCTGTACCATTACACCCGAAGCAGTCGGTAAATAAGAACCGCCGAACGCCGACTGTTGCGTAGCGTAGTATACGGTTTAATTTTCATCGGTTCGTTACCGTTTCGGTCACAGGCTCGGTTCCATGCAAGGTAACATCTTCTGCCGCAGTTGGTATTTCCGGGTCTGTCTTCGTGAAATCAATCTGCACCGCCGCACTCTTCACAAGATAAACTTCTACCGGCTTGGACTCTGTTAAAAAACATACTGCCGCAGCCGCCACGGCAATGCAGGACAACACAACCACCGATACCAACGGCTTTTTGTACCGCAAAACGAATTTTATTCGCGTTTTCACCCCCACCTCGGCAAAGGAAAGCGGACAAGCTGCAATTCGCCGGTTTCGCACACTGCACAAAAGCAATGTTTCGGCATACGCCTTTTTCTCCGCCGACGGCATCTTTCGTACCACACGTTCATCACAAGCAAGCTCCATATCCCTGCAAAACAAAAAATAACTGACCCATACAAGCGGATGAAACCAATATATGGACAAAAGAAGGAATCCCAACGGTTTCCAAATTTGGTCACCGCGGGACAAATGCGCGAATTCATGGCGCAAAACATAGGCTTTCTGCGGCGCTTGCATTACGGACGGCAAATAAATGCGCGGCTGAAAAACACCGAAAACAAACGGCGTTTGCAATCCGTCGCACAGCCATATTTTTCCGCTTTCATGTACGCTGATGCGCAGTTGCAAATATAGGCGCAGGTAACTGCATACCGCATACAAAAGCATTGCCACCATACCCGTAGCCCAAACAGCAAACAGAATGCCGACAGCGGAGCCGCCCAACGGTTCTGCCGCCGACAACGCATATCCCTTCTCCTGTGCCGTAAGTACAATCGCCTCAGATGCATCCGCAGTATTCGGCACCAAACTGACTTCGCTTTTAATAGAAAAAGGAAACGCAAGCCGAACGGCAACCAGTGCCCACAATAGACAGGTGACCCATTTCGGCGCTTTTTGTAAACAGAAACGGAGCAAGAAAACGGCAAGC
Organism: Candidatus Fimenecus sp.; assembly: GCA_051881355.1. GTDB lineage: Bacteria > Bacillota > Clostridia > Oscillospirales > Acutalibacteraceae > Fimenecus. The sequence goes on from JBJEPS010000080.1 coordinate 6,453, forward strand.
ATCAAAAAGCTTGCCGTAAAACTCATATAACATAGATTTTGCAGGAATGTATACACTTCCGATTACCCCTCGGTTTCGTCAATCATACGGCGGATTTCCTCGATTTCATCTTTGGAAAGCGCTTGGCGTGTTGTAAACGCAGCGACAAACGCCGGCAGAGAACCGTGGAATTTTTCCGCAACAAACTGCTCGCTTTGCATCGCCTCATATTCCGCTTTGGTTGTCACCACGCGCACCGTGCCCTTCTCATTTTCAAAAAAGCCGCGGACGCAGAGCTTCTTTAACACGGTATAGGTTGTAGACTTTTTCCAGTTCAGTTGTTCCGCGCAACGCGCAACAAGCTCCCGAGAAGTCAGCGGTGCATTGTCCCAAACGATGTCGGCAAAACGCGATTCCACTTCGCCCAATTTGTAAGTGATTTTCATAAAATACCCTCTTTTGAATGGTTGCAAACCATTTGGCATACAAATATAAATACAATTAAATTTATCACGGTTAAATGGGTTTGTCAATAAAAGTTTTACAGTGTAGACGCGGTACTGTTCGAGTGCCGATAGGAAATTTTCAGGAATTCTCGGAAAGTGCTTGACCGTATTCGGGAATTCTAATATAATAAGAAAGAATTGGGTATTTTTGCATATTTATCCCGTCATCACATTTCGGAGGAACGGTATGGATTTAACATTCCAATATTTTTGGCAGGCTGTCACGACCAACCCGCTGTTGGCTTTGGCGGTGTTGTTAACACTCGGTGTTATTCTCGTCAACGGTTGGACAGATGCGCCGAACGCCATTGCAACCTGTGTCGTCACAAGGTGTATGTCTGCCAGGGGCGCCATTCTCATGGCGGCGGTATTCAACTTCTTAGGCGTTTTCCTCATGAGTATGTTTAACGCTACGGTTGCCGAAACCATTACAAAAATGGTGGATTTCGGCGACAATTCGCACGAGGCGATCGTCGCTTTAAGCGGTGCGCTGTTTGCCATTGTGGTTTGGGCAACGCTCGCGTGGAAATTCGGCATTCCCACCAGCGAAAGTCACGCGCTCATCGCGGGGCTTACGGGCGGTGCCATTGCACTGCACGGCGGATTAGACGGCGTCAACGGCAGCGAATGGGTCAAGGTGCTTTACGGGCTTGTGATTTCCGTGGTCCTCGGCTTTGTGCTGGGATATATCGTATGCAAAATTGTCGTTTTGCTGTTTCGCAATGCGGAACGAAGCAAAACCGAAGGGTTGTTTCGCTGGGCACAGATTTTCGGTGCGGCATGCATGAGCTTTATGCACGGCGCGCAGGACGGGCAAAAATTTATGGGGGTTATCCTGTTAAGCCTGTTCTTAATCAACGGGCAAAGCTCGGGTGCAGCAGTACAAATGCCCATTTGGCTGATGCTTTTGTGTTCTCTGATTATGGGCTTGGGCACTTCCATCGGCGGAAAAAAGATTATCAAATCCGTCGGCATGGATATGGTAAAGCTTGAAAAATATCAGGGCTTTTCGGCGGATATTGCCGCCTCCATTTCCTTGCTTATCAGTTCCGTATTCGGCATTCCCGTTTCTACCACACATGCTAAAACCACGGCAATTATGGGCGTGGGTGCTGTCAAACGCGTTTCCGCGATTAACTTTTCGGTCGTAAAAGAAATGGTGCTGACATGGGTGCTCACCTTCCCGGGCTGCGGGTTAATCGGTTTCTTAATGACCAAGCTGTTCATTTGGCTGTTCTGACGTAAAAAAGAAAGGATAACAAATATGAAAAATAAGCAAGACCGTTTCTATTTTGAAAACTTCATTGCGGCTTCGGATGACGCCTGCTCGGCGGCGGATTATCTTGTAAAATGCTTAAATGACTATGACGCGGACAAAATGCCCGATATGCTCAAAACCATGCATCAGTATGAGCACGCTGGCGATACAAAAAAACACGAAATGTCCGCGGCGCTCGCCAAAGCATTTGTAACGCCGATTGACCGCGAAGATTTGGCGTTAATCAGCCAATGTATCGATGATGTAACCGACTGCATTGAAGAAATCCTGCAATGCTTTTATACCTATCAAATTGCGTCGGTGCTGCCCGAAGCCGTTACCTTTGCAAAAAAATTGATCGAAAGCTGCGCACTGATGAAAAAAATGCTCTCGGAATTCGGCAACTTCAAAAAGCCCGCAAAGCTGCACGAAATGATTGTGGAAATGAACCACTTTGAAGAAGAGTGCGACGGAATGTATTTGGAAGCCATGCGAAAAATCCGCACGCACACAAATGATGTGCTCGAAATTCTTTCATGGCGGGAGATTTACGAAAAAATGGAAGATTGCGCAGACGCCTGTGAACATGTCGGCGACTGTGTGGATACGGTTGTGATGAAAAACACCTGATAAAACGCCGCCGAGAGCAATACTTTCGGCGGTTTTATATCCGGCACCGGAAAGGAAATCTATGTTTTGAAGCCCAACGGAAAAACACTTCTGAAATTATTCGCTACGACCCTTTACATCAGCACCTTTACGTTCGGCGGCGGCTTTGTGATTGTCAACTTCATGAAGCGTAAATTCGTGGACGAGCTACACTGGATTGATGAACAGGAAATGCTTGACATTACCGCCATGGCGCAGTCTGCACCGGGGGCAATCGCTGTCAATGCCGCCATATTAGTAGGCTGGAAGGTACAGGGCTTTTTCGGTATGCTGACGGCGGTTTTGGGTACAATTCTGCCGCCGATGGTCATTTTAAGTATCATTTCCTTTTTCTATGAAAAATTCGCCGCCAACCGTTATGTTTCGCTTGTATTACAGGGTATGCAGGCAGGCGTTGCCGCAATCATCTTAGATGTGGCTGTGAGTCTCGGCAGTACGGTACTGAAAACCAAAGACTGGCTGCATTATGCCGTTTTGTTGGTGTCCTTTATTGCGGCATTTGTGTTGGGCGTGAATGTTATCTATATCATTTTGGCGGCTTTGGCTGTCGGCATTCTCAAAGAGGTGCTTTCGCACAGAAGGCGGTGCGAAAAATGATTTATTTACAGTTATTTTTCAGTTTTTTACAGGTCGGGCTGTTCTCCGTCGGCGGCGGCTATGCTGCCATTCCCTTGATTCAAAGCCAAGCTGTGGACAAATACGGGTGGCTCAGCTTGAGCGAATTCACAAATCTTGTCACGGTTGCTGAAATGACGCCCGGACCGATTGCCGTGAATGCCGCAACCTTTACAGGCATACAAATTGCAGGCATCGGGGGTGCCGTCGTTGCAACGTTCGGCTGTATTTCCCCCTCGATGGTGCTGGTATCCGTTTTGGCGGTGTTATACGGAAAATTCAAAAAAAACAGTACGTTTCAAAACATTTTGCAAACGTTACGCCCGGCAGTGGTGGCGTTGATTTTAAGCGCAGGCTTGCATATTTTGCGGTTGGTCGCTTTCGGAGAGCAAGACATTGCATTGGATACAACGAATCTTATCGGAATTTTGCTGTTTGCAGGTGCGTTTTTCGTCCTGCGAAAATGGAAAATCAGTCCGATTTTAGTGCTTTTGCTTTGCGGTGGGTTGAATCTCGGTATTTACGCAATCGGCACGCTGTTTTAGCATATTTTGTACCCGGTTGCAGATAACAATACTATATATAATAAAAGAAACGAGGCGCAGAAAATGTCTGTACGCTTAAACGAAGATAAAAAATTGGTGGAGACAATCCAAGAGGGCTTACGCAGAAAAGGCGGCTACTGCCCGTGCAGATTGGAAAAAATCGAGGACAACAAGTGTATTTGCAAAGAATTCCGTGAGCAAATTGCCGACCCCGATTTTGAAGGCTACTGTCACTGCAGACTGTATTACAAATCCAAAGACTGAAAAAAAGGTGGATACTGCCAAGCAGTACCCGCCTTTTGCTTTGCTGTTATCGATTGTTCGGTTCATAATACAGCTTTCTCGATAGCGTTTGCACATCATCGGCACTTTGCGCTTCTTCGGAATATCCATAATATGAAAGGGTGCAATACGTGTCGCCCCAATCGGTCTCAACCGCATTTACGGAATCGGCATAGCCGTACAAAACGGCGGAATTTCGGTACGTCATCAAAAACGGAGAATACCGGCGGTAAAGATGCGCAATCGGCTCGCTTGCTTCGTTTTCCGTCTCATAAAAGATTTTATATGCCTTATCTTCGGAAATCGTTTGCCCTGTATACTGCGTTGCCGTCAGCGCAGCCGCCGCAACCGTTATACATACGGTCAACACGCAAAGCACAATACAGGAAATACGCAGCAATCTGTTTTGCAGCGTACCGTGCGTTTCACCGGTCTCCGCACTTACCCGTTTACAGGCAAATATACAAAACAGCACCGAAAACAGACAAATCGGAATGGCAAGATATTGGTGCAGCGGTGTGCCGAAAAAGCAAACCGAAACACCGAATAGCTCGGCAATGCCCGCCGCGAAACTGCATACGAGCAGAACAGCAGAGCCATAAAAACAGACCTGTTTGGTTTTTTTCATAGAAAATCGCCTTTCGATAATAAAGTTACGATAGTCCCATTGTATCGAAAAAAACGCAATCGGTCAAGAGCAAAGCAAATCAGACCGAATGTTAAAAAAATGTTAAAAAAGCCTTGTATTTTTTTGGGAATTTTCTTGACAACATCGGTTTTATATTGTAAACTAATAACGAACTGTGAAATCAGGTTCACAAATATTCAGAAAAAAAGAGGGACTTACTATGAAAAAAGTACTTGCGGTTATGATGGCGCTTGTTCTGGCTTTCGCGCTGTGCGTACCCAGCTTTGCTGAAGGGGAATCTATCCCCGGCATCGATGAAATCATCAATACAATCACCGGCGCTGTCGGCGAAATGAATGTAGATGAAATTATCACCTCTATCCAAGATATGATCGGCGGTATCGACGGCGGTGATATCGGCGGCGGCGACATTGATGTGGATATTCCGCAAACCGTCACTCCCGATGCAGCGCAACAAATTGTAGATGCGATGCTGCAAGGCGGCGCTACGAAAGACGACGTTCGTGCAGCTGTTGAGCAAATGCATGACGAAGGCACAATTGATGATGAATCCTATCAAAACCTTTTGGACGCGATTGAAGCTGCAGAAGAGCCCGAAGGCTCTACCATCAGCGGCGATGCGACTGAAATTATCAATGCGCTTCGCCAAATGGGCATTACAGATGACCAAATGAAATCGGTTGTTGACCAGTTGTATGAGCGCGGCGCTATTTCGCAGGAAGTGTATGATGAAATCATCAGACAGCTTGACGCGGCAGAAACAACAACAGAGGCGACCAATGAAGGTGGCATCGGCGGATTCCTGAGCGGCATTGTAGATGCGATTACCGGCTTGTTCGGCGGCGGCGATGAAGATGGAGACGGCGCAGGTGCAGGCGGCGAAACCAGCACCGGTACGACAACCAATCCTGATGAATATGCCGGCAAAGAGCCCACAGGTGATACTGCACTCCTCTCTGTCGCGGCAGTTGCAGCCGTTGCGGGTGTTGCTCTTGTGCTGACCAAGAAAAAGCAGAAATAATCGAATATTTGAGTCCTGATTGAATAATTGCAAGCGGCTTTGAAACAAAGCCGCTTGTTTTTTGTCCTGTGTTTGCTTGTTTTTTTGAATGTAGTATGCTACAATAGGGCGCGATAAGACAGGAGGTTCTAATATGGTTTTAACGATAGATATCGGCAATACGAATATCAATCTTGGTCTGTTCCAAGGGGATACTTTACAGATGAATGTACGCCTTGCGACAGAACGGCAAAAGACAGATGACCAATTTGCGGCTGCATTTTTCCAACTGTTTCAAATGCACAATGTCGACCCAACAAAAATTGACGGTACCATTATCAGTTCGGTTGTACCGGAAATTACTTCTTCTGTCAAATATGCGGTTAAACGATTGACTGCGCACAAAGTCTTGGTGCTTTCACCCGGGGTAAAAACCGGCTTGAATATTTTAATTGATAACCCGGCGCAGTTAGGAGCTGATCTTGCGGCAGGCGCGGTCGGCGCTTCAGCGTACTATCCCCTGCCTGCATTCGTCGTTGACCTTGGTACAGCGACCAAAATCTATGCAATAGATGAAAAAGGCTTTCGCGGCTGTATGATTGCTCCCGGCGTTGCTATCTCTTTAAAAGCACTGACGGATACAAGTTCTCTGCTTCCGACCATCAGCTTAGAACCGCCGAAAAAGGCATGCGGTACAAATTCTATTGAAAGTATGCAAAGTGGTGTGATTTTGGGCACAGCGGCAATGATTGACGGGCTTTTGGACCGTTTTGCCGCAGAGCTCGGTACACCGAAAACCATACTGGCAACCGGTGGACTTTCTTCGTTTATTGCGCCTGTATGCAATCATACCATCACCTATGACAGTGATTTAATTTTGAAAGGATTAAAGAAAATTTACGAAAAAAATCAATAAAAAAATACATTCTGTTTCGCCAAATTTTGCGTTGCATCTCTGCTAAGATTTCGGAGAGCAGCAGCAAGGAGGAATATAAATGTCAAACGCAAAAACCCAAAAGACGCGCAGGCAAAAAACTGTCCTGCTCGTCGAAACCGCCATGCTTGCGGCAATCGTCGTGGTTATGGCGCTCACACCGCTCGGCTACTTACGTGTAGGTCCCTTGGAACTGACGCTCATTATGATTCCCGTAATCATCGGTGCAGTTACCTGCGGTCCGACTGTCGGCGCCCTGTTGGGCGGTGTCTTCGGCATAACGAGCTTTGTGCAATGCTTTATGGGAAGCCCTTTAGGTGCAATTCTCGCTTCCGTCAGTATCTGGCGCACATTTGTCGTCTGTGTTGTAACCCGTATTTTAGCGGGCTTGTTTTGCGGTCTGTTGTTTAAAGCTTGCATCACGCACGACAAAAAAGGCAGTTGGAGCTATTTGGTTGCAGGTATTTCCGGTTCACTGTTCAATACGCTGTTCTTTTTAGGCACACTTGCACTGTTGTTTTGGGGCGTTACCTTTACACCTGAACAGGCAGCTTCCCTCGGCGGCGTAGATACGGTACTCAAAACCGTAATTGCCATTGCCGCAGGCTTAAATGCACCGATTGAATTGGCGGTTTGCGCTGTTCTCGGCTCGGCGGTCGGCAAAGGCGTTGCCGTTGCACTCCGTAAAGTGAAATAAAACCAAACCGATATAAAAATCCCGTAATGCCATAGCATTACGGGATTTTTTCATGTAGGTATCTACTGTTTAATCTGCGTTTTCTTCTTCGACCTTATCAATAACTTCCTGCGGAATCGCTTCGCCGTGCTTGACAAATACAAGCATCAAAATTGCCAGCGCAAACAATAAGGGACTGTAATAGAACAGGGACATATAAGTGCCCGCAAACATACGGATAAAGCCGTAAACAATCGGGGAAGCAATCTGTGCGGAGAAGGTTGCGGTATAGTAGTAGCCGGTGAAGGTACCGACTTTCTGCACACCGCCGATTTCCAGCACCAAGGGCAAGGTGTTCACGGTGATAAACATATTCGCCGCGCCGCCCAAAATCAAGACGGGATATACCAAAATCGAGAGGATTTTCGTGATATCCTTTACGGAATCGGAAATGGCTGCCAAAGCCGCAGAGAATGTCGTTACATCGTTCTTCCCGAGTACAGTCTGTGCAACGGAAACAACGCTGGCATACAAATCACTGACCGTTGCGGGGTCCGCACCGTTGGCAATCGCCGTCTGTGCGCTTGTATCGGAATACGCTTGCAAATACGCGTCAAAATCCACATAATTTGCTTGTGCGGAAACATCTTCGCCCGCTTCAAGCGCCGCTCTGTATTCGATGTAGCCGTCCATGGAAACCAAATCATTTTCGCCGACCGTTCCGCCTGCATCTTTGATTTTATCGGAAACCTCGGAGTTATATTCATTGATTTGGTCATTGACCGCAATATACGCATTGTTTACAGTCACGTATTTGTTGATGGAAAGCCCTTTGCCGCTGAGCATGCCGATAAAGACGCCGAAGAAAATGACAAAGGCTGCCATAAAGACCGAAAGCCCTACCATAATTGTCTTTTTTCTGCCGATTTTGGTGCCCATTTTCCCGGCGGGCAGCGCCGCAAGCGCAGAAACCACAGCAAAGACCAGCATCAATATCGTAGCTTCAGAGGTAATTTTATGTAAGATTTCCTGTGCAAACAGGGAGAAGAACGTGGTAATGGCGTTGGTGCCGCAGAACAGGAAAAACAGACACGCCAACATAAAGAACAGGCTGCGTTTTTCCCCTTTGGAAAGCTTAATCGCTTTTCTGGCGGCTTTTTCCGCCTTTTTGGCTTCCTTTTCCGCTTTTCTGCGTGCAGCGGCATCAGCATAAGCGTTTGCTTCGCCTTTCAACTTGATGCTGGTATCCTCTTCTTTTACAAAGAACAAAAGAACCAACATACCGATAATCATAACTACCGAGCCGATTGCAAAAACATACGGGAAGGTAATGGTTTCATTCGCCTTAATTTGTTCTTCCGTTGCCCCGGAGAACATCTTACAAAGGACAATTGCAATCGTGCCTGCGACCATACCAATGGCACTGCCCAAGCCGCCCATCAGATTGATAATCGCATTTCCTTCGCTGCGTAATTCCGGCGGTGTTAAGTCCGGCATCAGCGCAACCACCGGTGCACGCCAAAGGGACATCACAAACACAAACAGAATAATGCAAAGCATTGTTGCCGGCAGACTGCCGGTATGAAGCGAAACCATTGGGATTAAGAAGAACAGCACGGCAGAAATCGGCGCACAAGTCACAATAAACGGACGGCGTTTCCCGAGTTTGGAGTGACAGTTGTCGGACAATTTGCCGAATGCCGGTTGGAAGATAACGCCGAAAATGTTGTCAAAGGTCATAATAATACCGATGAACAACGGCACTAACGTGAAACCGCCGCCGACCAAAGCAACATTTTCGCCCTGTGCCTCAGCAAGACGCGCCAAAATCGGCATTTTCTCAACCAGCGTATTGCTCCACGAAGTGACCATTGCACTGTTCGTCAGCATACGGTTTAGGATTTTGGTAATGTACGGGTCATAAATTGCCCACGCGATAGAAGTTGCAAGGAAACCGAATCCGGTCAATATGGTTTTCCCGTAATTCAATTTCATTGCAGGTTTTGTCTCTTTTTCCAAAAAATCACACTCCTTTGATTTTTATACACTCATCATAACAGATTCAAAACCGGTTTGCAATAAACAATTTTTACGGATTTGGTCTGTTTTGACTGTCAGAAGTATTTTGCGCACGGCGTGCGCGCTGCTGTTTGCGCTTTTGATTCTTTTTGCGGCGTGCGGTTTCCAAAATGACTTCCAACAATATCAATGCGGCGACAACCAAAATCACGGCAATCACCTTACCCGGTGTCACACTCGTGCCGTTTTTCTCCCCTTCTGCGGTTTGATTGGTTAACCCTTCCACCGCTGTGCGCAAACTGTAATTTGCCTGCATCAGACTGTTTTCGGAGGCGGGAGATACCAACGCCTCTTTTCCGGCGGCAATCGCGTCTTTGAGCGCATTTGCCGACTGCGTGCTGCAAAGCGTAACATCCACATTCTGCGCCGCTTCCAATGCGGCAGACAAACGTTCTTTTTGTAAGGAAACGCGGGCACGGTATTCACAAAGCTCCGTAATATTGTTGGTGATAATGATGCTGTATCCACGCGCGGTCACATCATTCCAGCCGATGGCATTGTCCTCCCGTTTGCCGCAAAGTGCCGGGTCGGTCATATCAATCGCGGCTCTGCCCTTGCCTGTAAATTCCTTCAGCACGGAATTGCCGTACACCACGCCGTACGGGTTAAAGGAGGAAAGCAGAGTCCCCACCGCACCGCCGCTTAATGTTTTCGAAGCCACGGATTTCGCGCTGAATACTACATTGCCGTGATAAGAAGAAAGCACCAAAGGCATGGTCGGCTTTTCGGAAATCCAGTTTTTGACTTCCTTCTTGTCGCCGTCCGCAAGCAAAACAACACTGTTTAAAAGATTTTCCGCACTTAACGCATCGTAAATTTCATCGCGAAACGCCCAGCCGCCCTCGACCAACAAAAGTGCCTTGCCGGACAGGGCTTTTGCGGCGTCTACAAGTGTCGGTACAGTATATGCCGTAATTTTCTCATGCAGACTGCCTGTGCTGTTGCGCAAATGGTATTCGGACAACTCATGGTAGCCGACATCGGCAATGTTTTTATCGACAACATTACCCAAGGCGTCCACACACATTCTCGACAAATTTTCATCTGCCATTAAAACAATATACCCGTCCGCTGTTTTGCGCACGGTGACATACACCATATCCGCACCCGCTTCCGATGCAGCGAGCAAGCCCTCCACGGACTGCTCGGGGAATTTTTCGGTGTCGCCGTATTTTGAAACTGCAATCAAGTCCCCCGCCGGATTTTTCAGCGCTGTGTACGCCGCAGAAACCGACGCGTCCTCAGCGAATACGGGGACAATTAAACTGCAAATTATCGCAAGTACTGCCAAGCAGCACAGCAATTTGCGTATCCAAACGCGCTTCATATGCGCCCTCCTTTGAAAAAATGCCGATTCTTTTGTATTCAGTATAGCAAATATCCCTGAAATTTACAATAGAAAATAGTGTTTTTTCGGCGAATTCCGATTCAAAAATACTAAATATGGTATGAATTTCATTTTGCACAAAAATAATAGTCAAAATTTTACTTGCGGAAATTTTTTAGGACTTGATAGTCATACTTTTTTTATGTTACAATAATAGCCACTTCGACAAACCTATTCGGATTTTGTCGTTTTGAAGGGGAGTTTTGTGCAATGTCATTCGGCAAAAACTTGAAAAATTTAAGATGCGCAAAGCTGCCGCCGCTGACACAGACAGACCTTGCCAACGCCATAGGCGTAACACAGCGCAAGATTTCGTTTCTGGAAACGGGGGCGTCTGAGCCTTCGTTGCGTGATATTACGGCGCTTTGCCGCTATTTCAACGTTTCGGCGGACTATCTTTTGGGCTTGCCCCGTGATATGGAGTATCCTGACAAACCATGACAAAAAAAGAACTTGCGTTACAAAGTGTTGAAGCACTGAAAACCGAATACCCTGACGCGCTTTGCTCGCTGACGGCGTCCAATCCTTTGGAACTGCTTATCGCCACGCGCCTTTCGGCGCAGTGCACCGACGCACGCGTTAACTTAGTTACCCCCGCGCTGTTCGAGAAATACCCGACGCTGGACGATTACTGCAATGCCGATGTCAAGGACATTGAGAATATCATTCATTCCTGCGGGTTTTATCACGGGAAAGCGCGGGATATTATTGCCATGGCGCAAAAAATTAAATCGGATTTCGGCGGCAAAGTCCCCGATACCATTGAAGATTTGACTTCTTTACAGGGCGTCGGCAGAAAAACCGCCAATTTGATTGTGGGCGACGTCTACAAAAAGCCCGCCGTGGTCTGCGATACCCATTTAATCCGCATTGCCAACCGTTTGGGGTTGGTCGCCACAAAAGACCCCGTCAAGGTGGAAACCGCGCTGAAAAAAATTCTGCCCCCCGAGGAGAGCAACGATTTTTGCCACCGTGCCGTGCTGCACGGGCGTGCCGTTTGCACCGCACGCAAGGCGTACTGCGAAAAATGCTGTATGTCTGCCTTTTGTAAAAAGAAAATCTGACCGGAAAGGTTTTTCTGCCCCATGTATAAATGCAACCCCGATTGTTACAGTGCGATGTTTGCCCTTCCCGCAAGCGTTGCCGACAAATATATTGCCGAGGCTTCCGGCGACAGCATAAAAGCTCTGCTTCTGATTTTTCGAAATCCGAGCGGGGCTGTTTGCGTCAGTGAGATTTCCGAAAAATTGGGGCTGACGGCAGACGAGGTTCTGCACGCGCTCGATTACTGGGTACAAAAAGGGATTTTGCTGTTCACCGATGATGCGGGAAATGTGAAATACGTACCGAAATCGGAGCGCCAACCGCAGGAAACGGCAGAACCAAAGCCGGCAAATCCGTCTGTCGAAAAGAATATCCCTCTCCCCACCGCCGCGGCAGAATTCCCGAAACCAACCATGGAGCAAATCACGGCACGTATACAAGAGGATAAAACCGTCCGCAGTCTTTTTTCGGAAGTGCAAAGCATTTTAGGGCGCACCATCGGTCTGGATATGCAAACCACACTTTTAACATTGTTTGACACCTACGGCTTAAAAAAAGAAGTCATTTTGACGCTGGTACAGTATTTGTCCGAGCACGGCAGAGGCGCGACGGCGACCATTCTGCGCACGGGAAAAATATGGGCAGAGCGTGAAATCAACACACTGGACGAAGCAAACGAATACATACAAAACGACACGCAGGTACAGCACCTGTTTGCACAGTTTCGCACGGCGACGGGGATTTCCACACCGCGTCCGACACAAAAGCAAAGCGACTATCTGCTTTCGTGGACCGATATGGGAATGCCCATGGAGCTTATCTTAAAAGCCTACGAGGAAACTGCCGAACGCACGGGCAAGTTGTCGTTCGCGTATATGGATAAAATTCTCAAGAACTGGCACGAGGCAGGGCTTACTTCTGCCGGTGCGGTCGATACACAGCAAGCCAAAACCAAAGCGGCAAAAGCAAGCGGCAATCCAGAAAAACGCTCATACGATTTGGACGATGCCGTACAACGCATTTTGAAGGAAAGCGAAACGCAGGCATAAAGGCGGTACACTATGGGATATGCAAAACGAATTTACGCGCTCGCCGCGTCCGAAATGAAAGCGCGGCGCGAAAAAGCCGAACAGCAAGCGGCACAGAACAAAGCGGATTTTCTTGCAAAATGCCCGCAGGTTCTGGATATTGAAAGTGAAATGGCAAAAACCGGTCTTGCCGCCGTCAAGGCAGTCGGCGCAGGCAAAGACGCTGTGGATATTATCAACAGTTTGGCAAAATACAATTTGGAATTGCAGGCAAAGCGAAAAGCACTCCTCTTGCAAAACGGTTTTCCCGCGGATTTTTTACAGCCGCACTACACTTGCGCGGTCTGCGAGGACACAGGCGCGGCGGACGGCAAGGAATGCGCCTGCTATCAAAAACTGTTGCGGGAGATTGCGTTTCGGGAGCTGTCCGCAAAGACCCCGTTACGGCTTTGCTCCTTTGACAGTTTTTCTCTGTCCTATTATCAGGATACCCCCGACCGAAACGGTGTAATCCCACGGCAAAAAATGGAAGAGGTACTTGGCTTCTGTAAGCGCTATGCGGACACATTTTCTCTGCAATCCCCGAGTTTGTTATTTTTCGGCAACACAGGACTCGGCAAAACGCATCTTTCTTTAGCGATTGCGGCGGCGGCGATTGAAAAAGGCTACGGCGTGGTCTACGGCACGGCGCAAAATCTGTTTTCCGCTTTGGAAAAGGAGCATTTCGGGAAAACCGCCGAGGAGGACACCGAAAGTATGCTTTTGGACTGCGATTTGCTGATTTTAGACGACCTCGGCACAGAATTCACCACGGGCTTTGTCACAGCATCGTTTTACAACATTATCAACACACGTTTGCTTTGCGGCAAACCGACGGTTATCAACACAAATTTGTCCTTTGAGGAATTGGAGGACAAATACTCCAACCGCATTGTCTCACGCATATTGGGCTGTTATCAAGTGCGCCGATTTTACGGGGAAGATATGCGTGTGAAAAAACGGTTCGAACCAAAATAAAAAACCAGCGGTGTACCTTTTTCGGTGCACCGCTTTTTCTACGAAAGGATTGCATTTTTCGGTAAGAATTGTTAGAATACTATATAAACGGAGTGATGAAAATGCAGACACATAACCTGATTGATTTAGAGGATATTTCTAAAAATGATTTACAGGAAATTATCCGCTTGGCGCAGATGATAAAAGCGCACCCGTCGATTTTTACCGACGCATGTCACGGCAAAATTATGGCAACGCTCTTTTACGAGCCGTCCACCCGCACACAAATGTCTTTTCAAACCGCAATGCTTCGCTTGGGCGGGCAAGTCATTGGCTTTGACAACCCCTCCAACGCGTCGGTCGCCAAAGGCGAGAGCTTAAAGGATACCGTGCGCGTGGTCAGCGGTTATGCAGATTTAATCGTGATGCGCAACCCCGTAGAGGGCTCGGCGCTGGCGGCGTCACTCTATTCCAAAAGTCCGATTATCAACGCCGGTGACGGCGGGCATTTGCACCCGACGCAAACCTTAACCGATGTGGTCACGCTTTCGTTTGAGAAAGGCACGCTGGACGGTTTGACCATAGGACTTTGCGGTGATATGAAAAACGGCAGAACGGTACATTCGCTGATTAAAACGCTGTCAAAATACAAAAACAACCGTTTTGTGCTGATTTCCACGCCCGAATTGCAGTTGCCGCAGTATATGCTCGATATTTTAGAGGAAAGCGGCTGTGCCTACAATTTTTCGGACAGCTTGGAGAAATCCATTGGGGAACTCGATGTACTGTATATGACGCGTATTCAGCAGGAACGCTTTAAATCCAAAGAAGAATACGAAGCGCAAAAGGGCATTTATGTGCTGGACGAAGCAAAAATGCGTTTGGCAAAGGAAGATTTGGTGGTGCTCCATCCCCTGCCGCGTGTTGACGAAATCACCGTAGCGGTCGATGACGACCCGCGCGCCAAATACTTCGAACAGGCGGAATACGGCATGTATGCACGTATGGCACTGATTATTACCATGCTCAATATGCGCACAGGCATTAGCCCCGCGCCGGTACACAGCGCAGATGCACGCCAATGCCGCAACCCGCGGTGCGTTACCAATACCGAAGCCTATGTGCCGCATTTGTTTTACGAAAAAGGAGGCAAGACTGTCTGCAAATTCTGTGACAGTTTGTTAGAAGAATGAAAGCGTTATTTTTATTCGGCTCGCCGAAGCGCAACAGTCACACTGCCGCACTTTGCGGTGCATTTTTGCAGGGGCTTTCCAAAGACTATGCTGTCGAAATCGTACGGCTGTTTGACTTGATGCCGAAGCCCTGCAATGACTGCGGCTACTGCAAGGCATCAGACGGGTGCTCCAAAAAAGACTTGGATAGCCTTATGGAAAGCTATTTTGATGCGGATTTGGTCGTGGTGGCAAGTCCGGTATACCTCCTCTCCTACCCCGCGCCGGTCAAAGCATTATTTGACCGCTTTCAGCGATTTTACAACGCACGCTTTCGCCGTGGTATTGCAAAGCCGATTGTAAAGCCGAAAAAGGCGGTTTTACTGTTATCGGCAGGCGATGACGGCAAAGAGGCACAAACCGTCATCGAAGCGCAGACACGCCGTGCATTTTCTGTAATGAACACGGAAATCGTCGGTACGGTATTGGCGGACAACACAGATAGTGCGCCCGTCTCACGCGAAATTTTACAACGCGCATTTTCGCTTGCAAAAAGTCTATAATAGGTATGGAAATGAAAGGAGAAACCAAAATGGCAATCATCAATATTTCTTTAAACAACTTTCAAACAGAGGTTTCGACCAGTGAAAAACCCGTTTTACTGGATTTTTATGCAGACTGGTGTGGTCCATGCCAAATGCTGCACCCCGAGCTTGAAGCCTTTGAAGCGAACACCGACCTTGTAAAAGTTGGGCAAATCAATGTGGACGAAAACGGCGAGCTCGCCCAGCTTTACGGGATTTTATCCATTCCGACGCTGGTGCTCGTGAAAAACGGGCAGGAAGTGGCACGCCGCGTCGGCGGCTGTGAAACCGCAGATATTGAGGCGTTTGTCAAAGCGCATTGCTGATATAGGCATTGTGGCTTTCGCGCAGAATGGGAAATTTGGATTTGTATTTGTAAGGGGCGACGACCCGGCGCCCCACAATAAAATGCATCTGTTTTCGCAAGCGCCCCTACGAATTGTAGGGAACGACCTGAGTGTCGTTCCGCGGCATTACAGCAAATTTACGGGCAGCCGAGGTCGTCCGCCCCTACGGTTTGTTATACAAATTAAAATTTATATCCCCTAAACAATCGAAACACAAAAACAGGGTATGTCAAATTGCTTTGACATACCCTCATTTTTCAGCAAAATTTCAAATGAAAAATTAACCGAAATATCTCTGAAGAAGTCCTTCGAAGGCTTTGCCGTGACGCGCTTCGTCGCGAGCCATTTCATGCACGGTGTCATGGATTGCATCGAGACCTTCCTCTTTTGCGCGTTTTGCAAGCTCAACTTTACCCATCGTCGCGCCGTTTTCAGCCTCTACACGCATTTCGAGGTTCTTTTTGGTGCTGTCGGTGACAACTTCGCCCAAAAGCTCTGCAAATTTCGCAGCATGCTCAGCCTCTTCATACGCCGCCTTTTCCCAGTACAGACCGATTTCGGGATAGCCCTCTCTGTGGGCAACGCGTGCCATAGCAAGGTACATACCGACTTCCGAGCATTCGCCGTTGAAGTTTGCACGAAGACCTTCGATAATGTCTTCCGGAACACCTTTCGCTACGCCGACAACATGTTCAGCAGCCCAAGTTTTTGCGCTTTCCTCAACTACATTGAACTTCGAGCCGGGAACACCGCACTGAGGGCATTTTTCGGGCGGCGTATCGCCTTCATGGACATAACCGCATACGGGGCATACAAATTTTTTCATCACAAATTCCTCCTGAATTTAAAAATTTTCTTTTTTATTTTGTTCGGCTTGCGCGCAGCAATTCGTACAAACGCCGAAGAAAATCAAACTGTAATCGTGGACTTCGCCGCAAAACGGGGTTGACAGCAAGGCTTCCGTGGACGGCAGACTGCACTGCGGCAAATCATAAAATCGACCGCATTTTTCGCACTGTAAATGCGCGTGACGGTGGGTATCGGCGTCGTAATGTTCCTCCCCACCTGAGGAAAAACGCACGATTGTACCGTTTTCACACAGCGTGTTGAGATTACGATACAGTGTGCCGAGGCTCAAACTCGGTATTTCTTCCCGCACGGAAAGATATAGCTCCATGGCGGTGGGATGGTCAAAACGTTGCTGCAAATTCTGCAATATTGCGTCGCGCTGACGGCTCTTTCGCACCTGCGGCATGGACACCACCTCTCTGTAAATTAACGATAACGAGAATTATTACTGTTATTATAACAGAGCGTTCAAATTTGTCAAGAGCATATTGTGGAAATATTTTAGAAAACATATTCTTTTAGCAATTCATCTCCGCTTGTGCATTACAAGGCAGAAAAAAACAAAGAAAAATCTATTCTCGAGCCGTCCTGCAAGCAACAGAAAAAATATTTTTCAGGAAAATGAAATTTAGTGTTGATTTTTTGAAAGTAATCCGTTATAATATACAAGCGTTAAAAATCCACCTGCCGGTGTGATGGAATTGGCAGACGTGCTGGACTCAAAATCCAGTGGTAGCGATACCGTGCCGGTTCGACCCCGGCCACCGGCACCAAAACGAAAATCCGTTCTCGAAAGAGGGCGGATTTTCGTTTTGTATTCTGCTTTTTCATTATTCACGATTCATTATTCATTTAATCGGATTTTCGTAATGCATAATTTTGGTGCTTTGCTTCGGCAAAAAATCTTTCGTTTTTTTATTTTTCCCCCTTTCCTTTTATAAAGTATAGGTGTATACTATGGAAAAAATTTGAAATCGAGTTGAAAACTATGCCGCAAGAACCGATTACCGCTGTGATTGTCGGCGCGGGTCACCGTGCAATTATCTATGCAAAATTGGCGCTCACCAATCCCGAACTGCTGAAAATCGTCGGCGTGGCAGACCCCGACCCCATTCGTCGAAAAAAAACGCAGGAGATGTTCGGCTTTCCGCAGGAAAACTGCTTTGAAAATGCCGACGCACTCGCCGGAGTGCCGAAATTCGCCGACGCCGTAATTAACGGAACGATGGACCAACAGCACTTGGAAACCGCACTGCCGCTTTTGAAAAAAGGCTATGATATGCTTTTGGAAAAGCCCTTTGCGACGAACGAACGCGAAATGCGAGAGCTTATCAACTGCGTGCGCGAAAACGGCAACAAAGTCATGATTTGCCACGTGCTGCGGTACACACCGTTTTACCTTTCCATTAAAGAGCGTGTGGCGGCGGGCGAAATCGGCGACATTATCAACATTCAAACCAATGAGCATGTCAGTTATCACCACCTGTCCACCTCGTATGTGCGCGGCAAATGGGCAAATTCCGACGAATGCCACACCACTATGCTTTTGGCAAAATGCTGTCACGATATGGATATGATGATGTGGATCATGTCGGAAACAAAACCCGTTTCTGTGTCAAGCTTCGGCAGCAAGTTTCAATTCAAACCCGAAAACGCACCGAAAGAGGCAGGCACGCGGTGTTTGGTGGATTGTCCGCTTGTAGATACCTGTCGGTATTCTGCAAAGCGGCTGTATTTAGACCAACCCGAACGCTGGGCGTTTTATATTTGGGACAAGTTAGAGGGCATTGAAAATCCGACCGACGAGGACCGCATCAATCTGTTAAAAGGCGACAGCAACTACGGCAAATGTATTTACAAATGCAACAACAATGTCGTCGACCACCAGTCGGTGCTGGTCAATTTTGCGAGCGGGGCGACGGGCACGCACAATATGGTCGGCGGGTCGTCGTGCTCGATGCGGCATATACATATTATCGGTACAAAAGGTGAGATTTACGGGGATTTTGAGGCGTCCAAATTCACCGTTTCCAAAATTCACCCGACCAAAACCGATGAAAAGGTTGTGGAAGAAGTGGATTTGCGCGTGACGGGCGATATGGTCGGCGCATACGGCGGACACGGCGGCGGCGATGAAAAGTTGGCGGCGGATTTTGTGAAGTTCCTGCGCGGGGAAACCCCGAGCCTAGCGTGCACCTCGATTTTCGACTCGGTTGCGGGGCATTTGTGCGTCTATCTTGCCGACAAATCCCGTGCGGAAAACGGCGCGCCGCAAGCGGTGGTTTTGGAATAAAAACAGAATATTCATTAAAAGCGTTCGCATGATTTGCGGGCGCTTTTTTCGTTTTTTTACAAAAACAGGCGATGCAACGGATTATTGCGTGACAAATACGGCACGGTATGGTATGGTTAAGAGGAAGGAGGCGGTCAAATGGCGGTAAAAGTGTCCAAAAATCTTCGTCGGTTGCGAAAAACAAACAATCTGACACAAGAGCAGCTTGCCGAAAAACTCCATGTGACGCGGCAAGCCATTTCCAATTGGGAAAACGACAAAACCCAACCCGATTTGGAATCTTTGATGACTCTCGCACAAATTTTCGACGTAGAAATAGAAGAACTGATTTACGGCGAAAAACGCCAAGTCGGCACTGAGGTGGACCCGGAACGTGCAAGTGCAAAGGTGCGCATTATTTTGGGTGTGGTCGGCGCCGTGTTTGTCGGCGTGGGACTTGTTCTGATTTTCTTGAACTTTTGGCAGGACTTTCCTCTCCCCTTGCAGACCGTGTTTTCGGTCATTCCGTTGCTTTTGGGGCAAGCGTTTGCGGTATATGTTTTTTGCAAGCGGCAAGATGAGGTTGTTTGGCGCGAATGCGGTGCAATTTTGTGGTGCATCGGTATCATTTCGACCATTGCGCTGATTAACAGCGTATTTGATATTCACTGCGGATTTGAGAATTGCCTGCTGATTGATATTCTGCTGTGTCTACCCGTATTTTATTTACTGCGCGCGGTATCGCCGATTGCATTTTACTTTTATATGGTTGTGCACTGGGCGGTGCTTGCCGAAAGTCTTTGGGTATCGGGACTTTTGTTGCTTGCGGGACTTTTATATGTATTTGTGTTTCGCAAAAATCGTGAAGATGTACGGTACAAATACACGGTTTGGATTTCGGCAATCGGTGCGGTGGCTTTTTGTATTGCGCAGTTAATTGTGCGTCTACTGGACGAATATGATTGGTTTATGCTTCCGTTTTTGCTTGTACCTTTTCTTCTTTTATATTTGGTCGGCGGCAAAGACACCGACCTTTCCCTCCCCTTCAAGCCGTTGGGTGTGACGGGCTGTACCGCTATTTTGACAGCACTTTCCGTTTTCGTGATGTCGTTTACACCATCGCTTACAAAATGGAAAGTATCCGTACTTTCGTTTGCCAACAACAAAACGTTTTACACCATATGCCTTGTTGTGCTAATCGCCGTATTGGGCGCGGCGGCAATCCGTTTTCGCACATTCGAAGACAATTTGCCGAAAATTCTGTTGAGTGCATTCTCGTTCGGCGCGGTGCTTTCTTCTGTAATTGCCTATATGACCGATTTGTATGCATTGTTATGGGTCGCCTGCATTTGCGCGGTGGGATTCGGCGGCACACTCATATACATCGGTCTCGACAGCCTAAAGCTGATGCCTGCAAATTTGGGGCTGGTTATGCTGTTTGCGCAACTGATTGCCCTTTTGGCAAGCATGGATTTAAGTCCGCTTATCATCGGCATTATTTTCCTGCTGTTCGGCGCGGCGCTCATTGCACTCAATTATGAAATGCACGCACGCAAACGTGAAGCAGCGGCTTTGGCGGCAGCAGAACGCGCAAAGGAGGCGGCAGAAGAATGAAACAGAAAAAACGGCTCATTCCGATTTTGGTGCTCGTGTTGCTTGTGCAATTGCTCGCCCCTGTGGGGCTGATTATATACCATAACAGCCTCAACCGCGATATTCAAACACAAGGGGATATTTATCGCATAGAAATCGAAATCCATTCAATCAACGCCGGCACGGTCTATTACAGTCCTATCAATTTCTATATCGGCTATTCCGAAAAACCCGGCACGGCATACTGCACCATTCACACCAACGAAAACGGTATTTCCGGTTTGGATACACCGACTGCAAAAAAACCATCGGGAGATACGCCCTACATTCGCTGTGTGAATCCCAACACATTCCCCTATCACTGTGTGTATGAAACAGGCATACAGTCTCTTTCCTACACCGACAGGAAAATTGACCCGACACGAACGGATTTATACGCCCCCTCGCTGATTGCACAACAAGCCGCATTCGCAGAAAAAGATTGGTATTTGGAGCTTGCCGTTTATCGCGGGAACTACACCGTGCTCGGTATCGTTGACGAAAACGGTGTACCGTGTGAACAGGTATTGCAGCAAATTCTTTAATTCTGTTTTAAAAATGAAAGGCATTTTCTATAAAATACAATTGTTTTTTGCTAAAATAATAGACATTGTTCCGAATAAATCGGTTGACGAGCGGCAGATTTTGGTCTATAATAGGTATATTCTATTAAAAAGAGAGGAAAAAACAGATGAAATTAGAAGCTCTGCTGCACAAAGTCTACGGCACAACGCCGAATGACGGCAATTTGCAGCCGAAAGAAGCAATCGCCTACGGCATTGCCGGTTTCGGTCAAAACCTGATTTGCACCATTATCGGTTCGTATTTGACAGTTTTCCTGACAGACGCGTTGCTGTTCGGCAGTATCCCGAAGGGTAGCATTTTCGGCGGCGTCACCGGCGCTATGGCGGTTGCGTTCCTGATGCTCGGCACGCGTATTTTTGACGCGCTCAATGACCCGATTATGGGCTCGATTGTGGACAGAACCCGTAGTAAGTGGGGCAAATGCCGCCCCTATTTAAAGTGGATGGCAATCCCGATTGCGGCGATGACCATTATCTGCTTTAACCCGTTCTTACCCACCAAAACGCTTTCGACCTTTGTGATTATTTCGGTCATTTATGTCATTTGGTCGATGGTTTACACCGTGGCAGACGTACCCTATTGGGGGCTTTCCACCTGCATGACCAATGATACGGTCGTCCGCGGCAACCTCTTAACGGTTACGCGCTTGCTGTGCACCTTGGGCGCAGGCATTGTAACCGTCGGCGTGCCGATTATCACTTCTGCCGTGACTGCGAAGTATAAGGACGATGCAGGCAATGTTATGCCGGAATTCATTCAGGCAAATGCCGACACCTTAAAATGGACTTACTTCATTTGCGCGGTTGTGTTTACCGTGATTGCTATTCCGATGTTTTTCTACGGCTTTAAGCACACCAAAGAACGCTACACCTCCACCGAAACTCCGCCCTCACTTGGGCACAACCTCAAACTGTTGTTTAAAAACAAGCAATTGCTGTTGGTCGTGCTTTCCGGCGTTTTGGGCGGCGCAAGAACGGTGTATACCTACACCGGCGGCTTGTACTTTGCAAAGTATGTTTTGAAAAATGAAGGTATTTACTCGCTGATTACGCTGTTGGTGGTTCCCGGCGGTTTGGTTGCCTCCATTCTCGTGCCGTGGATGACCAAGAAATTCACGAAAAAATGGGCATACATTTATGTACATATTTTAGGCGCAGTCGTGATGTTTGCGATGTACTTCATCGGCTATGACGCACCGTGGAAATTGGTTGTCTGTGCCATCGGTCTTGTGCTTTTGGGCATTCCGCAGGGCGTCAACAACATTATCACCTACGCAATGATCGGCGACACCGTCGATTACCTCGAATGGAAAACCGGCGAGCGTGCCGAGGGTATCTGCTTTGCGATGCAGACACTGATGAACAAGGTCGGTATGGCGGTCGGCGCATTCATCGGCGTATTCTCTTACAGCTGGGCGGGCATCAACCCCGAATCCTCTATTGCCATTACCCCTGAGGGTGAAACCATTCTTTGGAATGTGCTTGTGCTTTCCGGCGCTATCAGCATGGTCGGCACAATCATTCCGATGCTGTTCTACAACATCACCGAAAAGAAACAGCAACAGATGGTTAAGGAAGTTGAAGAAAGAAAAGCCAAAGCCGTAAAATAATTGATTCTGTTTTCAAAGCGCGTTTGGGAAACCGAACGCGCTTTTTTCTATGCTTTATATTGACGAAACAGCGAAAAAAAGGTATGATTAGAATATCATTTTTGAATACGGAGGACTTGATTTTGAGCAGCAAAAAAGATGCCGGAAAATGGGGACGCTATATCGGCTACGGTATCGGCGCGGTCGGCTTGGATTTGAGCTACGGGCTGTTTTACTCCTATCTTTCCAAATATTTAACCGATGTACTTTTAATGCCGGCGGCATTTCTCTTGATTTTAACACCGATTGCGCGTATTTGGGATGGGATTAACGACCCGATTATGGGCACGATTGTAGACAGCACCAAAATGAAAATGGGCAAATACCGCCCGTGGATTATGATTGGTGCATGTGCGAATGCGGTCGTATTAGCCCTGCTGTTTACAAACCCCGGTATCCCGCTGAATTCCGTTTGGCTGTATGTGTATGTTGCCGTGATGTATATTGCGTGGGGTATGACCAACACGATGGCGGACATTCCCTATTGGAGTATGGTGCCGAGTTTCACCAATGACCCGAAGGAGCGCAGTCTTGTTTCCACCGTAGCACGTACATTCAGCGGCATCGGGCAGGGCATCATCACCATTTTCACCCCCTACGCCCTGATTTTGCTCGGAACGGGCGCGACGAAAGAAGAACGCAAGCTCAGCGCGCAGGGATTTAGCCACTGGGCAATCATTTGCGCGGTGCTGTTGGTGGTATTTGCCGTCATTTGTGCGAGCGTGACCAAAGAACGCCATGTTGTCTACAACAACGACAAATTCAGCTTTAAAAAGCTGTTTGCGGTCCTCAAAAGCAATGACCAGTTGATTGTATTTATGGTGTTTGCCATGATTTCCAACGCAGGTTGGTACTTAACCAGCGGCGTGGGCGCATACTACTTTGAAAATGTTGAGGGCGATATCACCAAGCAAAGTCTGTTTGCCACCTTTGGGGCAGTCGGTTCTTTCTTAGGTCTGTTCGTCATTCCGATTATGCAAAAGAAGTTCTCCCGCCGCACAATTTATCAATTCTGCCTGATTATGGTCATTATCGGCTATGCGCTGATGATTGTCTGCGGTCCGATACTCCACCAAATGCTGCTTTTAAATATTGCCTACATTATTGCATCTGTCGGCATCGCATCGATGTTTGTCAACCAAACGGTTATGCTCGCGGATATTGTGGACTACGGCGAATACAAAACCGGCAAACGGCAAGAAAGCACGACCTTCTCGATGAAAGGCTTTTTGCAGAAGATGGCGTATACCATTCAGACCATCATTCTGTTTACGGGACTTGGGCTTTCGGGCTATGACGGTGCGGCAGAGGTGCAAACCGACCTTTCCAAAACCACCATCAGCGTAATGACCTTTGTCATTCCGCCGATTTTGGTCTTTATTTCTTTCCTCATTTTCTCGAAAAAATACAAGCTCTACGGCGAGCTTTCCGAAAAAGTGCACGCCTTTGTCGCGGCACGCGAGGAAAAGATGGAGGAGGACGCGTAAATGCGGATTCTGATTATCCGGCACGGCGACCCTGATTACCAAAAGGACTCCTTAACCGAAAAGGGCTGGCGCGAGGCAGAATTTCTCGCGGACAAATTGGAAAAAGAAAGAATGGACGCGATTTATCAATCGCCTTTAGGACGTGCACAGGACACCGCATCATGCACCTTAAAGCGCACGGGGCAAAGCGCCAAAACGCTCGGCTGGCTGCGGGAATTCCAAGCGCCGGTAAAAGACCCTGTTACCAAAAAAATACACGGACCGTGGGATTTGCTCCCCTCTTATTTTACGACGATCGACAACTTTTACAGCTTGGAACGTTGGACGGACACAAAACTAATGCGTTCAGGACTTGTGAAACACGAATACAACCGCGTGGGCAGAGGCTTAGACAAAGTCTTAAAGGCGCACGGCTATGAACGACACGGCAGATATTATAAAGCTATACGCCCAAACCGCGACACGGTTGTGTTCTTTTGCCATTTCGGTGTGGAGTGCGTAATGCTTTCGCACCTACTCGGCATCTCCCCTGTGATGCTGTGGCAAGGCTTTTGCGCGGCACCGACCTCGGTGACAACGCTGTATACCGAAGAACGCGAAGCAGGCATTGCGGTGTTCCGCTGTGCCTCGTTCGGCGATATTTCGCATTTATATGCGAAGAATGAACCGCCTGCTTTTGCGGCGCGGTATTGTGAAACCTTTGACAGCGAAGATGAACGCCACTGAAACAGCATAGAAAAAGCGCCCTCTCAAACGGCATTTCCGCTTGCGGGGGCGTTATATTTTTATTGTTTTTTTAGATTATACACGCAAGGTGGCGCTTAAAAATTCACGCAGACGCGCATTCTGTGGGGTATCGAAAATATCGGTAGGTGTGCCGCGCTCGGCAATAATGCCGTCGTGCATAAAGACCACCTCATTCGAAACCTCGCGTGCAAAGCCCATTTCGTGGGTAACAATGAGCATGGTGCGCCCCTCGGACGCCAATTTGCGAATCACCGCCAAAACCTCGCCTGTAATCTCGGGGTCAAGCGCCGAGGTTGGCTCATCAAAGCATAGCACTTTCGGGGAAAGCATTAACGCGCGTGCAATTGCGACGCGCTGTTGCTGTCCACCTGAAAGCTCACACGGATAACTGCCTAATTTGTCCGACAGCCCGACGCTTGCAATAATTTCCTTTGCCATGCTGTCGATTTTCGAAAGTTCCGCTTTTGTTTCGGCACGCGACATATTTTTCGCTTTACATTCCTCTTTCACAAGCAGTTCTTTTGCAAGGGTAACATTTTTGAGCACTGTGTATTGCGGGAACAAATTAAAAGACTGAAACACAAGCCCTGTACAAAGCTGATTTTCGCGCTTTTCGGCTTTCGTCAGTTTTTCTTTTCGTTCGGCATCAAAGGTCACGCGACCGTCCACGGTGATTTTACCGCTGTCGGCGGTTTCCAAGCCCGTGATACAGCGTAAGAGCGTGGTTTTACCGCTGCCCGAAGAGCCGATGACAGAAACCACCTGCCCCTCGTCCATTTGAAAATCAATGCCCTTGAGGACTTCGGTCTTGCCGAAGGTTTTGCAGATATTCTGCACTTCCAAAATAGCCATAATCAACCTCTGAAATAGTCGAGTTTCTTTTCGATATATCCGAACAGCAGCGTTAAAATTCCGTTAAACGCGAGATAGAACGCGCCTGTATAGAACAGCGGCCACAAAATACCGGCAGATTTGATAAAGCTCTGCCCTGCCCAAATAATCTCATACACGGCGATAATCCGCGCAAGCGAAGTATCCTTGACCAAAGTGATAATCTCATTGCTCATCGGTGGCACAATACGTTTAATCACCTGTAAAAGCACAACTTTGAAAAACACCTGCGTCTTTGTCATACCGAGGACTTGCCCCGCCTCATACTGCCCTTTGGAAATGCTTTCAATCCCGCCGCGGTAGATTTCGGAAAAGTAGCAAGAATAGTTAATCACAAAAGCAAGCAGTGCCGCCGCAAAACGATCCATCACCGACCACGAAGCCACCCACTGTATCAGGAAATTGCTCGACTGCAGTGCCGCCGCATGGTTTGCCAACAGCCCCGGTCCGTAATAAATCACAATCAACTGCAGCATCAGCGGCGTGCCGCGAATTACCCAAATCAGCGTTTTTACAAGCCATTTTATCGGGCGGAAGCGGCTCATCGAACCGAAGCTCAAAAGCAACCC
This sequence comes from Candidatus Fimenecus sp., assembly GCA_051881355.1. Lineage (GTDB taxonomy): Bacteria > Bacillota > Clostridia > Oscillospirales > Acutalibacteraceae > Fimenecus. The sequence goes on from JBJEPS010000080.1 coordinate 32,883, forward strand.
GAGCGGTAACGCGAACAAAAGCGTCAGTGCAAACAGCTCAACGGTTTTGCCGAAGCCCTCTAACAGGCTGACGGTCACACTCCAAAACATAACTTCAACCTTTTCTTTCACAATCAAAGTGGCAGGAAGTATAAAACTTTCTGCCACTTTGCATTTTTATTTTCTCACGCGTTTTCTTATTTGATGAGGGTCAGTTGATATTTTTCGGCAAGCGCATCCATAGAGCCGTCTGCCATCAGTTCTGCCGTAATACGGTTGATTTCTGCAGTCAGGTCGGAATCCTTACGGCAAGCGATGCCGTATTCTTCACTGGTCAGCTCCAGTTTATAGCCGTAATTTGCATAGCTCGTGCCCTCACCTGTCATCGCATTTGCCATGGTAATATCAATGATACAGGCGTCCACAGCGCCGCTGGAAACCTCTAAAAGCGCCGCGGGTTGGTCAACAACCGCCGTCACATTGGTGAAACCTGCTTCTTCTGCGGCTTGAGCGCCTGCAGAACCGTTTTCCACGGCGAAACGCAAATCCTTCATGCTTTCTGCGTCGGGATACTGGTCTAATTTATCCTTTGCCATCACAACAACCTGTGCGTTTTTCACATAGGCGTCCGTGATGCTGGCGTTCAATTTGCCCTCTTCGGTAATGGTCATGCCGTTCCAAATGCAGTCGATGGACTTCGCATCTAATTCGGTATATTTGTTGTCCCAGTCAATCACGATGAATTCCGCCGTAACACCGAGCTTTTCCGCAACCAATCTTGCATATTCCGTGTCAAAACCCGTCCATTCGGTGGAGCCTTCCTCTTTGTAGTTCATCGGCGCGTAATCGGTAATGCCGATGACCAAGGTGCCTTTTTCCTTGATATAAGCAAGGTCGGAATTTTCAGTATCCGCTTTTCCGCAAGCGGCAAAACAGCCAACGAGCATAACAACTGCCAACAACAGGCAGAGCAATTTTTTCATTTTCATTTCTATTCCTCCGATTTATCATAGTAAAGTGATAACGTGTTATTATAATACCGCACAAAACCGATTTTGTCAACTGTTGTTTTGTATCACGCCGTCAGGATTGTCGCGGTAGGTCAACAGCTCGCTGACGGTGACCAACTGAAAGCCACGTTCGCACAGCGCAGGAATGAGTTCCTCTGCCGCATCGGCGGTCGGCGTAAACAAATCATGCATCAAAATAATATCCCCGTCCTCCGCATGTTCCAGCACACGCTGTACGGTAATATCTTTGTTTTGGTGGCTCCAATCCATTGTATCCACCGTCCACAGCACCGCAGGCGTTTGCAAAACGGAACACAAGGTATTGTCATACGCGCCGCCGGGCGGGCGCAGAACCGTAGTATGCTGTCCCGTAACCTCGAATATCTTATCATCGGTTTTCGTGAGTTGCTCTTGAATTTGCGACGCCGAAAGCCCCTTGAGCGACACATGGTCATAGGTATGGTTGCCCAACTCACAGCCCGACGCGGCAATCTTTTTGAGCGTTTCCTCGCGCCCGTCAATGCGACTGCCGACAATAAAAAAGGTTGCCCTGCCCCCGACCGCCTCCAAAGCGTCCAAAATCCGTAAGGTGACCGGACCGTAGGGACCGTCATCAAAGGTCAGCGCAATCATCGGCTTCGAGGGGTCAATCTGCCGTACGGGCGCGCTCACCTCGGTTTGTGTATCACTTTTTGCACGCGGCAGATTTTCGTCCGCGTCCATTCCGAATAAGCTGTAAAGCAAAAATATCACGCCCAAAACAATCAAAAGAACGCCGAGCGTGGCTGTCAGCAGTTTTTTCAAGCGTATTACCATACCGCACCGCCTCTGTTTGTAAACTGCTATATTATATTGCGGTCTTTTCGCGAAAAGACCGCAGGGACAGCCTTTCGGCGATATCCTGCGGTCTTTTTCCTATGTTTACTTGCGATAGGTCATTTTAAATTTGTCATTCTGATGAAAGGATAGGATTGGCTCGATGCTTTGATGCTGAAACACACGCTTTCGGTAGTTTCCGGTGATGCGGAACACAAGCGGTGACAACAACAATACGCCGACAAGGTTGGGCAACGCCATCAGCCCGTTAAACGTATCCGCCAAATCCCAAACCAACTGTACGCTGGAAATCGACCCAATGAAAGATACCATTAAAAACAGCACTTTATACACCTGCATACAGTTTCTGCCGCCGAGATACTCCGATACGCGGCAGCCGTACACCGACCAACCGAGCAGTGTGGAAAAGGCAAACAAAACAATCCCGATAGACACCACATAGCTGCCTGCCCGCCCGAAAACGGCTTCAAACGCATACATCGTAATTGCAACGCCCTCTAAGCCCTCTACGGTATGCGCACCCGTGGTCAAAATTGCCAAAGCAGTCAAGGTACAAATTACAATCGTATCAAAGAACACTTCAAAAATGCCCCACAGCCCCTGTTCGACCGGTTCTTTGACATCGGCAGAGGAATGTACCAAAACAGACGAGCCAAGCCCCGCTTCGTTTGAAAAAATTCCGCGGGCAAAGCCATAGCGCATAGCTCTTGCAATGCCGTAGCCCATCAAACCGCCGCCGACAGACTTCATTTGAAATGCGCTCGCAAAAATTTCACCGAGAGCCGGCAAGATATTGCGGAAATTTGCCAAAATAACCGCCAGCGCACCGACAATATACAAAAGCGCCATAAACGGCACGAATTTTTCGGTAACGGTGACAATGCGCTTCATACCGCCGAACACGATAAAACCCGCCAACAAACAAACGATGATGCCCGTAACATAATTCGGAATATGGAAAGAACTCTGCATGGCGGTCGAAATTCCATTCACCTGTGCTACCGAGCCGATGCCGAACGAGGCAAGCAGGCAAAACACCGCGAACAGTACCGCCAGCCACTTTTGGTGCAAACCCTTTTCGATATAATACATCGGTCCGCCGACCCATTCGCCCTTATCGTTTTTGTGGCGAAAATAGATGCCGAGCACAATTTCTGCATATTTGGTCATCATTCCGAAAAAGGCAGAAACCCACATCCAAAAAATTGCGCCGGCGCCGCCGGCAGCAATTGCAGTTGCCACACCAACGATATTCCCCGTACCGACCGTTGCCGCCAGCGCCGTTGCCAACGCTTGAAACGGTGAAATCGCGTCTTTATCTTTGGATTTTTCAGATTTTTGACCTTTGCGAAACATCGAAAAAATCGTGTTCTTTAAAACATAGCCGAATTTGGCAACCTGAAAAAAGCGCGTGCCGACCGTCAAATATACGCCGACCGCCAACAGCAGTAAGAGCATAGGTATGCCCCACACCACATTATTCACTTTTGTATTGACATTCTCGATGGCTTGAAAAATTGCGTCCATAAACGCCTCCGTGCAAAAACTGCTCTTATTGTATCACAAGAAATCCGGAAAGCAAACAAAAAAATACGGCGCGGAGAAAAATTTGTTGCATTTCACTTCCGCGCCGTTCTATCACAACCCGTAATACGGCTGTTTTATATTATTTTTGTTTCTTTTTGCGGCGAATATACACCACTGCACATGTTCCCGCCGCAAGCACCACAACAGCCGCCGGAATTGCAATCATCAAAGCGCGCTCAAGCGGCGTGTAATATTTCGAGGTTTCCGGCATTTTCGGCAGCTTGTAAAGCCCCTCCGCTTTTGTGTTGTTGCCGTAAGCTATCCGCAAAATGTTGACGGAATAGCCTGCCGCTTCAACAGTCGGCGTTTCCAAATTCTCCACCTTTTTCGCAGTCGGAACAATCGTGGTTTTACCGAGTTCGTTGCACGCGGCTGTACTGCGGTCGGAAAGTGTCAGCACATCGGCATAATTTACCGTACCGAAGCTGCCGAAGTCATAGGAAAATGCTTTATCCTCACCGGTAGTGTTCACTAGCTTCACATAAATCAGTTCTTGCTCAGGGTCTACCGTCACCGACTGATACACGCCGCTGTTTCCATCGGGCAATTCGGTTTCCACATATTTTTTGCCGGTATTGTTCATATAGAGCATTTGCGTATAATAGCTCGGCGTCAGCACAACGCTGTATGCATCAAACCAAATCAAATTCACCCGCCATTGCTCGGCATCACTTTTGGCAAGCAACGGTGCATAAGACGCCATCACCACCACATCGCCGTTTTCCTCAAGACTTGTCATATACGCCGCTTCGGCGAGCGCTGCTTTTAAATTCGATTTGGTCTGAATCGTCCCAACGCCCTTGGAGGTCGCCGCATATTCGCCTAAAAACACCTTTGCACCGTCGCGGTCATAGCTGTCATAGCGGTCGGTATTTTCGAGATACCACCAATCCTCCTCATAATAGTGCTCATCGACAATGGTATCTGTATATTCTTCTAAGAGAATCTCCCACGATTCGTCGAACTGCTCGCCGGAGCTGACAGGACCAGAGGAAGTAATCACCGTAATTTCAGGATATTTTTCCTGGATTGCCGCTTTTAAGGCTTTCAAATTGCGGAAGTAAACTTCGCCCCAGTTTTCATTGCCGAGACCGATATAGGAAAGCCCAAACGGTTCTGGGTGCCCGTTTTCAGCACGCTTTGCACCCCATTCGGTCGTAACATCACCGTTGGCATATTCGATTAAATCCAGAATATCCTGCACATAAGCGTCCCATTCCGCTGTGCCCGGACGCAAGGCGATGGTGTCTAAATAGTCCTCCCATTCCTCGGCAGTCATTTCACCGGACTGATATTTTTGATAAGTGTCGTCATACCCGCAACGTGCCTGACAGACAAGCCCAACATTGAGAATCGGCACAGGCTCTGCACCCAAATCCGCACAGAGCTGGAAATACTCATGATAGCCGACGGAATAGCTGTTGTTGTAATCCGTTTCCGCATTGCGCCAAAGGTTATAAAACTGTTTGCGCTCCTCCAAAGGTCCGATCGTGTCTTTCCAATTGAACAGATTTTCAAGGCTGTCTCCCTCTGCAACACAACCGCCGGGGAAACGCAGGAACGCGGGATGCAACTCGTAAAGCGCGTCAAACAAATCCTGCCGCAGAGCGGTATATTTCCAAGTATCCGTACCGTAGCCGTAGCTTTTTTGCGGATACAGGCAGACAAAATCAAAGGTCACATCGCCCTCGCCGAATTTCAGGACCAAAATCCCGCCGTCGGTCTTTGCGGCGGACAGCTCGACCGTATACTTTGCCCAAGTATCGGTCTGCACGCGGAACGTGACGGTATCGGACAGCTTTTCCCCCTGGTTGTTTTCCAAATAGGCGTTCACGGTGGTATCGGTTTCTTTAAACCAAAGCGAAAGGGTGTACATCTCCCCTGCCTTGATCCCCATACTGCCGGAGTCGATACTTTTTTGGTTTACATTTTTGGTTTTATAATAATAATATTCACAGAAACCGTAATTCTTCACTACGCGGTCTTTTGCATCAGGCATATAAATATACGCAGGATTGTTCCCGGAAATACCGCTTCCGACCTTGCGGATATACTGCCCGTCGATAGACCAACCGGAAAGCGTTTTTTCTTCACCGTGCAAATATTCAAACGAGTTGTTACGCACCAAATTGGCGTTCAAGCCCCCCTCTACGGCAAAATTGATGTCCTCAATGAACGCACCGTACAAGGTATCGCTGATATCATGCGATATATTGTCAGCGGATACGGTCACAGATTGTGCTTCCGGTTTTGCGGCAAAAGCAGCTTGTGCCGTACCGAGCAGCAAAAGCAAGGACAGGGCTAATGAAACTCCCTTTTTCAACATAAAAACGCCCCCTAAAATATATTAGTGTAATAGTACCACGATTTTACGCGTTCTCGCAAGTGTTTTTCAGTATTTTTTCATAAAAAATCTGAAAAGCCGACAAGTAAAACGGTTGAATTCGGGCAAAAATCATGTTACACTTTTTGTGGTGATTGTATGTCAAAATTAGAAAAAGCGAAAGCAGAAAACTTTAAAAAAGGAGAAATCTCTGTCTCGAGACGTCTGCGCCGTCGATTGGAGGATGCACTGGATGTCAGTTTTGCCGTTTCGCAAATTCAAATTTCTTCTATGGAAGAATTTGAAGCCGCCTTATTGGTGCCTTTTACGGCGCAAACACCGATTTTTTACCGCGGAGAACGCATTTGCAGTCCGAAACGGCGCTTAGTGCCGACCTATCTGCGCACGCCGGAGCTTTTAGAAGCGCAGGAGGGCAAAATTTTCACCTATATCACCGGGCAAACACTATTTGAGTATTACACGGCAAAGCCGTCATTTTGCTCCGTCTATGAAACGCTGTACGGCAAGCCGAACATTGACCGTATGTATCCGATGCTTGCCTTTGCACAGCACTATCTCGACATCAGCCCCTTTATCGATTTCAGCGCGTCGCTGTATGTCGCGCTTTCCTTTGCGTTAAAGGGTAGACAGGTGTTTGAGGACGATATTGTCATTTACACGGCGTTTGACATCGGCGATGACGACACGACCTGCGACGAAGAACAGGTCAACCGCTGGTTGTCCGATTACAGCGTCGGCATTGTTCGCACCGAAACCCCGGAGGAGGTGCGCGCGCTGTTCAATGAATATCAAAAACAAACAGGCACTTCCCCTGCTGCACTCCTGCGCAATCCGAAAGAAATGGAGCTACTGTTCAACAGTGTTTCCCCCACGGCAAAGCTTATCAATATTCCTACAAACGATTTGATGAAATACCAACAGGGCGTGTTTTTACTGCTGAACAACTTCTGCTTAATGGACGCCGCGTATTTCACCAAAACCGTACGGCAAAGCTTTGTGATTAAAAAGTTTGTGATCAGCAAGGACATCTGTCCAAAGCTTTTAAAGCTTTTGGAAGACAAAGCCCCGCAGTACCGCTACCACTGCCTTTTGGATATTGCCGAGGCGGTAAAAGAGCGGTAAAATTTTGAAAAAGGAGTACTATCCGATGGCGGATTACATGAATGCACACGCATACACGATAAATCACCGCGCACAACTGCTGCACGATAAAAAATGCGGCTGTTTCTATTGTTTAAAAATCTTTTCCCCCGCTGAGATTACGAATTGGGTTGAAGACCCGGGCGGTACGGCAATCTGTCCGTACTGTGGCATAGATGCCGTAATCGGTGAAAGTTCAGGCTATGCAATAACCGAAGAATTTTTGCAAAAAATGCACGAGTATTGGTTTTAAGAGCAGTCGATAAACCAGTCCCTTCCCCATCCGTAATCATGCATAGCGAAATATAAATTTTTAGCGGCGTAGGGGTCGGTGAGATTCCCCTGTTCGGGGAAATGTCGCGTAGCGACAAAGGAGTAATGGCGTAGCCGTAACTCGACGACCCGCATTATCACCTCTGGCAACTGACTCCAGACCGTAGGGAACGACCTGAGTGTCGTTCCGTGACATTACATCAAATTTACGGGCGACCGAGGTTGTTCGCCCCTACGGTTGGGTATACAAATTAAAATTTCTCATTTCGTAAAAAGTATGAATCATAAAAAGACCAATCGAAAAAACAAGATGCTTTGACTCCTTCTTTGAATGACAAAGGAGGTATGAAACTTTCTCTACACGAAAACAGGATTCTTGCGCACATGAAACGATCATATCATTCTGCGGAATAAACTCGATTTTAATCGATCGGCATGTAGCCTCGCCCGATGCAATGAAAACTCTCAAAAATCACATGGAATGCCATTTTCGTATTGACAAACCCCCGCGCATTTGATAAAATAGCAAGGCTGACAAAATCTTTCGGATTGCGTTCGGCACGCGCAATGTGCTGTTACTTCCCCTCGCAAATGCGCGTACAGTTTTATTCGGAGACGTATCGAAGTGGTCATAACGGGGCGCACTCGAAATTTTACGGCGACTTGGTCGTTTCGTCCGCCGGAAAACCTTGATATATAAGGATTTCCAAAATTAAAAATCGAATATTTTTCAGTGTTCTCTCCTGCTTTTCTCTCCAAAAATTTTTTGAGTTAAAAGCAGATTGAAATATACACGGAGGGTTATCGAAGTGGTCATAACGGGGCTGACTCGAAATCAGTTGTCCGGCTCATACCGGACCAAGGGTTCGAATCCCTTACCCTCCGCCACCGAAAAAGCCTGTAATCAAGCCGATTGCAGGCTTTTTTCTTATGTCTTTTTCTAAAA
>JBJEPS010000081.1:0-2263 GCA_051881355.1 Candidatus Fimenecus sp.
TTGTATATCGGGATTATCCGTTCTTTCAAGCAAATAATCTATTGAAACATCAAAATAATCTGCAATTTTTATCAGTTCGGCAATTCCGGGCTCTCGTTCACCGGTCTCATAGCGACTGATGGTGTTTTGATTTGTGTTTAAATCCATTGCCAATTTCATTTGGGATATTCCCTTTGATTTCCGCACTTCTTTCAGCCGCATAAAATCACCTCTTGACATTATTATCCCATATCGGTATAATAAAAATATCCCGATATGGGATAATAATGAATTTCATAAAAGTTTGTGACTTTTGTGAAGGAGAGGATAGAAAATGCTTATATTCTTTTTTGATATATGGCCGTTTTTAATTGCGGCAGTTGTTATCTTTATAATTTTGGGGCAAATAATTTCTTCGGGCGTTGGTGGTGCCGCCGTAGCAATAATGGGCTTTTTGGATAAATACGATTTGGAGCTTATGCTTGTTTTTGCTTTGATAGCCGTTGTTATCGGGATTTGTCTGTGTGAAAGAAGCGTTATACTCGGCATATGCAACGCACTGCTGTGCGCCCCGGCAGGAATAATAACCTTTTGCACTATTGAACTTTTAATAGAAATGTTTGCCGAATCAGGCTCAGACGGTATTTTAGCGCCGATACTTAATTTGTTTTTCAATACATTTGTATCAATTTTTATGGTAGCAATTATATTTTTATTGCTGTGTATTACATGCGCATTACCTATTCATTTTGCAAAAAAGATGTACTGTAATAACCGTGCTTTGGCATTTTTGCCGACAGCCGCGGCATACGGTATATACGCCTTATTGTTTTACATTCTAAAATAAGCATTTTTCGTATGTCTTACGAATAACAATGTTTTATAATTTACAAACAAGTTAAAAATTATGCAATAAACAATCAGCCTCCGGTGTGTAAGCCGGAGGCTGTTGTAATAATACAATGAATTATGCTTCTTTACTGTGGTATTCGTCCAACTGTTCATGCAGTTTTTCAAGTTCTTTTTTCGACAGTTTATAGCCGAAGAAAAGAAGCACAAACAATACGGTTAAAATGACAGCAGGCACCAAGGTGGAAATGCCGTAGAGTTTTTCCACCACTGCGGCGGGCTGTTGCGCCAATTTGCCGTCATAGCCGATGATGCCGAGAATGGCGGGCACGCCTGCGCCTGCGGCGGTCTGCCCTAATTTTCTTGCAAAGGAATAGAACGAGTACGCGGTGCTTTCCTCCCGTCTGCCCGAAAGCAGTTCGTGGTAGTCAATTACATCCATCACCATTGCCCAAATTTCAAGCACAAGGAAAGTTTGTCCTGCGCCCGAAAGGAAGGTCATTACAAGGAACAGATAGGGATTTTGCGACAGGGCGGTGTACCCCAAAAGGTACATCACAATGTTGACAACCGCCGCAAAGGCAATGCCCACCGCGCAAATCTCTTTTTTGCCGAATTTGCGAATCAGTTTCCCCATTACAGGCAAAAACATCGCCATCGGCAGATAGGTGCAAACCGTTACAATGCTGTAAAGACCGGGCTTTTCGTAAAAATTCTTAAACAGGTAGTTATACACCGTTTGGGTGTACATCTGGAAGCAAATCAAAAGCATGGAAACGCCGCAAAGCGCCAAAAACGGCTTGTTGCGAAGCAGTAAGCGCATACTTTTGAAAAGATTGTATTTACTTTCCGTTTGCTTTGCCGAAACGGTTACACGCTCTTTGGTCAGTTTAAAATGAGCAAAAAAGGTAATCAGCGTTAAAACGGAAAGGCACCCGACGGCAATACTCAATTTGCTGCCGTCCAGCACTTTCACCGTGCCGCCGTCTGCACTTGCAACGGTGGTATAAACGAGAAGCGGAAGAATAATTTGCGCAGGAAGTCCGCCCACACCTGCGCCCACGGAACGCCACATAGAAAGTGACGAACGCTCGATTTCATCATCGGTAATGACGGAAGCCAACGAGCCGTAGGGAATGTTGACGCCTGTATACATCATACCGTAAAAAATGTAGGTGATGTACGCATAAATCAGATACTGCTTTTCGGTCAGTCCCGGCAGTTTAAAGAACATCAAAAATGCCGAAATCGCCAACGGTACGGACATAGCAAAAATATACGGACGAAATCTGCCGTGCTTTGTGGGGCGGCGGGAGTCGATAAACGCACCCCACATAGGGTCATTGACCGCGTCCCAAATACGCGCCACGAGCATCAGCACCGTGATAGAGGCGGTGGCGAGCCCCAAAACATCGGTGTAAAACATGGTCAAAAA
>JBJEPS010000082.1:0-9676 GCA_051881355.1 Candidatus Fimenecus sp.
TTCCTTGATATGACCATTCACGATTTCGATATGGCTTGCTTCCTTACAAACAGCGATGTTGAGGAACTTTATGTGTATGCAGACGCGCTGATTAACCCGTCCATTCGGGAGTACGGCGATTTCGATACTGCCATTATTTCTATGAAAATGGCAAACGGCGCGCTTGCCGTGATCGACAACTCCCGTCAGGCGATGTACGGCTATGACCAGAGAGCAGAACTTTTCGGCTCCAAGGGTATGGTTGCCACCTCGAATGATACGCTTTCCTCGGCGGTTATTTCTACAGCCGATGGCGTAACAGGGGAGAAACCGCTCTATTTCTTCCTCGAAAGATATATGGAAAGCTTCTCGCAGGAAGTCAGAGAGTTCTGTGAAGCCGTTGAAAACGATACGGAAACACCTGTCGGTATCCACGCAGGCTTGCAGTCGGTGAAAATTGCCCTTGCCGCCGAAAAATCCGCAAACGAGGGCAGACCCGTTAAACTGTCTGAAATTCAGTAATCGCGGCACACTATGGCAACGAATTTAGATTTCGCGCAGTATGTCTGCGAACAAATTGTGCCCTGTGGTTGTGTACGGTACCGCAAAATGTTCGGCGAGTATATGATTTATGTCAACGATAAACCGATTTTGATGGTTTGCGACAATACCGTGTTCGTCAAGCGATTAGAGGTGCTTTCCGATTTGCTTGGCGAAAATGAAATCGGCGCACCTTATGAGGGCGCAAAACCGCATTACATCATAGATGCCGATGACCGCGAACAACTGCAAGCGGTGGTGAATTTGTTGGAGCCGTTGACCGCGTTGCCAAAATCGCGCAAAAAGAGAGTGTAAAAAACGAACCCCGCTGTTCTCGTAGCAGAGAACGGCGGGGAATTTTTATTCAGTTTTAATAGGTATTATGCCTGTTCGGCAACCGTTTTCTGTTCTGCCTCTGCCTGTTTTTCGCGGCGTTCTTTCAGTTCTTTTTCGACCCGTGCACGTTTTTCAGGTGTGTAGCGAATGCACAACAACGGAATAATGCTTAACAAGCTGGCAAGCGCGGGTGTGAGCATGACAAGTGGCCAAATCCACCGTTCAAACGCCGCAGACTGCGTGCCGACAAATACGGTTGCGCTGTCGTCCACAGCTTTGTAGTCCAACAGGTGCAGCGCAAGTGTGGCAAGTCCGCCGGTAATCCCGCTGGAAATCTTCGTGAAAAAGGTCTGCATCGAGAAAGTGACGCCCTCGGTGCGCTTGCCGGTTTTCCATTCCATATAATCAATACTGTCGCAGAAAATCGAGGTTTGCGCAATCGAGGAGGCACCGAGCGGTATACACCCGATACCGATAAGCCCCATACCAATCCAAAGTCCGATGCCGTCATACCCGATGAAATAGGCAATAATGCGTACCACAATGTTACAGCTTTGCATAAAAATCAGGGCGTTGACATAGGATTTAAAAATCTTTTTCATTTTGTCGGCGAAAATCATACCGATAAATCCGGGCACACCGGTAATGGCGGCATAAATGGTGGTTAAGCCCAACGCGCCGATAAAGCTGCCCGCGCCCAAGAAATCGGCAGGGACTTTGTATTTAAAGAAGTATGTAACCAACTGACTGCCGAAGCCCACCGCGCCGAGCAAATTGGAAAGCGTCACGAGTAAAAGCATTTTATTTTTGAATAACAGCGAAAAGCTCTCTAAAATAGAGGTTTGTTGTTGTTGGGGATTGACGCGAATACGCTCCTGCACGGCGTAGGTGCGGTAACTGAGCATTGCACCGCCCAAGCCAAAAATGACGGCGAAAACAAGCGTCATCAGTGCCATACTGCTGCCGGTGATGTTCGCAATCATTTCGAGCACCATCGGAATCCCCATACTGAACACACCGTATACGCATGAGCCGACGGTACGTGCCCATTTAACGAAATTATCACGTTCTGCCGAGTCGGGCGACACCGCGGCGGTAATTCCCCAAATGGAGACATCTTGTACCGTGTAGACTAAATCCCACGCGATATACATAATAATAAAGTAGGAAACGCGCAACCACAACAGGCTTTCTTCCGTAGAGAACACAATGAATAAAAGTACCGTAGCAATGCCAACGGGCAGGGGTGTGTACCGCAAAAACGGACGTAGCTTTTCGCCGTTTTTAAAGGTGTGGCGGTCAATCACCGAACCGATAATCGGGTCGTTAATCCCGTCCCAAACCTTCATCACAATGAGCAGCACCGAAACCGTAATCGCCGGGAACATGGCAATGTCCGTCATAAAATAGGTGAAAAACGAACCACCGATAAAGGAGTATACCAAATTTTGCCCGGCAAGCCCCGTATAAAAGCTCCTGCTTTCTTTTTTGCTGATATATTGCATTTCGTTCACCGCATTTCATACAGTATTTACTTTTTTATTTTACACCCAACCGAACCCCTGTGGCAATCCTGACAATCAGGTAAAACTGCATAAAATTTTCACGCTTATTTTGAACACTCTGCGGTCTGTTTTACGCAATTTTACGCCACAGTCCGGCATGTGGAAAGCTGTTATCCGACAAAAGAAAGTTTTGTGTGGATTTGTATAATCGTTTTGCACTGCTTGTAGAAAATTTATGCAAAAAATCTGTATAAAATACGGAAAAACACTTGATTTCATCGGGAAAATGCAATATGATAAAGAATATTATTTATTTTTCAATTTGAAAAATATCGGGAGGCAGAAATATGAAAGAAGAAAACCGAAAATATGCCGAAGTTGCCTATGGGATTGTCAAAGACGCCGCCGAAAAAATCGGTTCGCGTTTGCCGGGTTCCGAGGGGGAACGGAAATATGCGCGTTATATGGGCGACAAGCTCCGCGAAATCGGCATTGAGCCGAAAACCGAGGAATTTGCCGTTTCGCCGCGTTCCTCTATCGGCGGTATTCCGTATGCAGGCTGGTTTGGGCTGATTATGAGCGGACTTGTGTACTTTGCACTCGGCAACAGCGCCCTTTGGTTCGGTATGGCACTTGCGGGTGTTTGCGTGGTGCTGTGGCTCGTGTTCAGCGTGTTTTTGTATAAAAAATGGTTTGATATGTTCTTCCCGCAGAAAATCTCGCAGAATACATACGGTGAGTTGCTGCCTGAAGACGGCAAATATGATTATACCATTATTCTTTCGGGGCATACCGATACGAGTTGGACTTGGCGGCATTCCGAGCACGCATACAAATACCGTGACAAGCCGATTTTGGGTATTCTTGCCACCTACGGCAAGGTCGGCTTCGGCGCGATTTGCGTGTTTTTCTTAATCGGTGTTTCGATTGCTTTGTCTATCATTTTTGCCGGCTATTATGCAGGTGCCGAGTGGGCGTATGTAACGTTAAATTCCAATTCCCTGCAAAGCTTTTTGTTTGCAATGCACTTCCTGCCGGTCATTACCGCAATCGGCAGTTGCTTTGTCATTATGTGGGGCGACCCGCATGAGGAAAATGCTTCCCGCGGGGCAATGGATAATGCCACAGGCTGTGCGTTAAGCTATGCAGTTACAAAATATTTTAAAGAAAATCCCGACAAAATGCCGAAGAATTGCCGCATTATTGATTTCAACTGCGGCTCGGAAGAGGCAGGTTTGCGTGGCTCTATGGCGTTTGCCGAAGAACACAAGAATGACGATATGCTCAAAAATGCGTGGAATATCAATATTGACTCCGTCGCGGATAAAGAGTATTTCGAGGTCGTTATCAAAGACGATTGGCAATTTACCCGTTTTGATACCGATATGGAAAAAATGTTTAAAGACACATTCCAAGAACTCGGCATTGAAAGCAAAACAAACGGCTGTATCCATAACCCTGTCGGCGGCTGTGACAGCACCCCGATGACCAAAGCCGGCGTGAAATCCGTCACCTTTGCGGCGCAAAACCCCGTGCTGACCTATTATTATCACACTTGGCGTGATACCGCAGACCGCTTTGAGCTGGAAACCGTCGGCGACGGCTTCGATGTCCTGCTCGGCGTTATCGACAAAATCGCCGCGTTCCAAGAGGCAAACGGCTACAACGGTCCGCAGAAGAAGTAAAATAAAAAACCTGCCGAAAAACGGCAGAGCGAAAAAAGAAATAAACAGGGCGGTCTTTTGACCGCCCTGTTCCGTTTTATAGGGGTATGTAAGTTGCTCAGTCCTCTTTGAACACGCCGTCAAACAACGGTAATTTGGACATTTTCATCACGGCGCTGAACAGTCTGCCGCCCTGTACGGGCAACAATCTGCCGAAGTAGTTCATAAACGCCGCGTCCATGCCGAACACCATCAGTTCATGCTGTTTGCCGATGCCGTTCATAATCCATTTGACCATCTTGTCGCAGGAGGTGCTGACCATATTGAGCATCTTTTGCGCTTTTTCGTCGGACGAGCCCTGGTTGCGGAAAATATCGGTCTTGGTAAAGCCCGGGCAGACAATGCCGACATAGCATTTGCCGCGCAGTTCCTCGCGCATGGACTCGGTCAGGGATTTCAGTGCCGCCTTGCTTGCAGAATACACAGACGTACCCGCCAAGGACATCAGCGCCGCCGAGGAGTCAATGTTGATAATCGCGGGGGAGGGGGACTCCAAAAGAAGCGGCAACAGCGCATGCATAGAATACACTGCCGAATAGAAGTTGATGTTCATTGCCTTTTCGATGTCCTCAATCGAATAGTGCTGGAATTTGTCAAACTTCGGCAAAATCCCCGCGTTGTTGATGAGAATGTCGGGCTTGATGTTGTTTTCATTGAGATAATTCAAATAATCATCCCAGTTTGCACGGTCGGAAACATCAAACAGTTGATACGAGAACTTGTCGGCATATTCGCCGAGCTCCGCCACCAATGCTTCCATTTTCTGCTGGCTTCTTGCCACGCCCAAAACGGTGCAGCCGTGCTCTTTGATGAGCTTTTCGGTAATGCCTTTGCCCATACCGCTTGAAGCGCCCGTCACGATAACGGTTTTGTTGTCTAACCAATTTTTATCCATATCTGTTTCTCCTTGTTGACAAATTTTGTTATTTTCTATTTTAGCCTAAGCCCATCGGATTTTCAAGCCTTTTTTAAAATTTAGACCACATTGCTTGCAAGAATTGCGAATTCCTGTTAAACTGGAACAAGAAGGACGGGTATTATGGAGTATACATTGATTTACAGTCAGCGCAGAACGCTGTCACTGAGGGTACAGCCCGATTGTACGGTGCTTGTCAAAGCTCCGCACGGTTTTCCGAAAGCGGAAATCGAGCAATTTGTGCAGTCGCATGAAGAGTGGATAGAAAAAGCGAAACAGCGGCAGCAAAAACGTGCCGAAACAGAAAACACACTGACCGAAAAGCGAATCCGTGAACTGCGCGCGCTTGCTGAAGTTGAAATCCCGCGTCGAGTGGCATTTTATGCAGAACAAATGGGCGTACAGCCGACAGGGGTGAAAATCACCTCGGCAAAAACACGGTTTGGCTCGTGCAGTGCGAAAAACAGCCTTTGCTTTTCGTGGCGGCTGATGCTCTATCCGCCCGAGGCGGTAGATTATGTGGTGGTGCACGAGCTGGCGCATATCAAAGAGAAAAATCATTCCCACGCGTTTTACAGAGTTGTTGCATCGATTTTGCCCGACTACAAAGCACGCGAAAAACTGTTGAAAGGAAAATGAGTTACAATGGATATAAAAGAAAGAATGGCAAACGGCTATTTGTATTTATCCGATGACAGCGACCTACTCTCGGAACAGGCGGAATATTTGGAATTGTTATATGATTATAACCATACCCGCCCGAAAGAGACGGAAAAGCGCGCGGAAATCTTAAAAAATCTGCTTGCCGAGGTCGGCGAGGACTGCTATATTGAGCCGCCGTTGCATGCAAATTGGGGTTGTCACACGCATCTCGGCAATGCGGTATACGCCAATTTTAACCTAACGCTTGTGGACGACGCAGATATTTATATCGGCGACAATGTAATGCTTGCGCCCAATGTGGTCATTGCTACCGCAGGTCACCCGATAGAGCCGAATTTGCGCAAAAAAGCGGCACAGTTCAATATCCCTGTTCATATTGAAAGCAATGTTTGGATTGGTGCGGGCGCAGTGATTTTGCCCGGTGTGACCATCGGTGAGAATTCTGTTATCGGCGCGGGCAGTGTGGTGACCAAGGATATTCCGAAAAACAGCGTCGCATACGGCAACCCCTGCCGTGTGGTGCGGGAAATCAACGAACACGACCGCGCATATTATTATAAAAACAGAAAAATAGATATTGAATAATATCCATATTTTCATTTTTCAGGGAGGACTTATCATGAAAGCCATAAAACGACTATACAAAAAGAACGGCACCCTGTTGATATTTACTCTGCTTGCAAGTGTTGCGGCGGCGGTGCAGTATGCATTTCGCATCAACTATGTATTTGTTGACATTGCCGTGTTTGACGGCTTTTCGGCGGTGCTCATGGGGTTGTCAGTAGTAACGGCACTCACACTGCTTACTTTAGCGACACTGCAATTTAACGGCTTTGAAAAGAACGGCAAAAAGATTTGTGACAGCCGCGCTTTTTCAAGTGTTACGATTCTTGCGGAATGTTTGGCAACCTTTTTTGTCCTATATAATTTGGGAAATTTGATTGGCGCGGGGGAGGAAACCACGCCGGTAATGCTTAAAATGCTTGCAAAAGGGTTGCCGCTCTTTTTAGGCTTATGCGCGGTTGCTTTTTTGCTGTGCATTTATCCGGCTATCAAAAACGGCGTGCTGAAAAAGTGCATTGCCGCTGTTTTGGCGTTCGGTGTGCTCGGTAGTACCGTTTGGACATTACTGCCGTACTGTAATTATCAAATCACCTCTGCCCCGATGGTCATAGACAGCGGCGAAAACTATGCCGTGGTGTTTGCCACCAACGATACGGGCACGGGCTTTTTGGAGTACAGTTATAACGGCGAAACCTACAAATTATATGACGAAAGTGCCGGCAGAATTAAAGGCGACAGCAAAATCCACACCATAAAAGTGCCGAAAGCACATTTGGAGGGCAACACCTACCGCGTCGGTTCCACAAGGGTTTTGGAGGAGCGAAGCTACGGCGGGCGTTCGGGCAAAACCGTATATTCCGCCGAATATACCTTGACTGTCCCCACAGGAGATACCCAAACCTATTTAAGCGTTTCCGATTGGCACACAAGACTGCAAAAGGCATATGATGCCATTTCGTATGTCGGCGACTATGACGGCGTGATTTTACTTGGGGACGCCGTGCCGGGGCTGATGTTCGAGGACGAAATTGTTGAAAATATTGTGGAATTCGGCGGCACGGTGTCGGGCGGCACAAAGCCTGTGATTTATGTGCGCGGCAATCACGAAACGCGCGGCGGTTATGCGGCAAAATTGGCAGATTACCTCGGCTTGGACGGCTTTTATTATGAAACCGCTTACGGCGATTATAACTTCCTTGTTCTGGACAGCGGCGAGGATAAACAAGATGACCACCCCGAATACGGCGGTATGGTCAACTACGGCGCATACCGCGCGGCAATGGTCGATTGGCTTTGCACTTTGCCGAAATCCGAAAATAAAACGCTGACGCTTGTGCACGACAGCGACATTGCCATTGAAGAGGATTTACGCACGCGCGCGCAAACCGAACTTTTGCGGCTCGGGGCAACGCAGATTTTAAGCGGGCACTATCATATTTGCGAGTACAAAGAGGAAAACGGCTTGCGGATTTACATTGACGGCGGGCATCGCGACGGCGTGTTCATTGCAAGCAAATTGTCGCTTTCCCCGAATGGCTACTGTTTGGAAGCGTGGAATAACAGCGGCGAACAGGTGTTCTCAAAAGATTTGGAATGGGAATAGAAGTATTTGACTTTTGTAATTTTGCGGAACGGTATGCCCGTTCTTGACATAGTTGCATTTTGTATGCAAGGGGGAATAACGTACCCGCAAGGCGAAACTGTCTATTGCTGTCGGCAATCTGCCGCTACTTATAAAAATTGCCCGAAAATTTCTGAAAATTCTCCGAAAACCATTTGACAAATCCTGTGTACGGTGTTATAATACCAATCACTAACACGCTTTAAAGCTTTAAAGCGACAAACAACAGCAAACACAGGAGAGATACATATGGCAAGAAAAGGCAATTTAATGGGTGTCCGCGACGACATCAAGGTGCTTGATGCAACTATTCGTGACGGCGGGCTTTGCAACAATTTTGAATTTACGGACGAATTCGTCACCGAGCTTTATAAAACCAATATCAAAAGCGGCGTAGATTATATGGAATTCGGCTACAAGGCGAGCCGCAACTTGTTTAACGAAGCGGATTTCGGCAAATGGAAATTCTGCAAAGAGGAGGATATTCGCGCTATCGTCGGTGAGAATGTTTCCGATATGAAAATCGCGGTGATGGCAGATGTCGGGCGTTGCGATTTTAAAACGGATTTCCTGCCGAAAAGCGAAAGCGTCATTGATATGGTGCGTGTGGCGTGCTACATTCACCAAATCCCTGCGGCGATTGAAATGATTGAATATTTCCACGAGCTCGGCTACGAAACCACCTGTAATATTATGGCAATTTCGCAGGCGAACTTAAATCAGGTTGAGGAAGCGCTCGAAATGCTGGGCAATTCCCATGTAGATGTCATTTATTTGGTGGACAGTTACGGCTCTTTGTATCCCGAAAACGCTTCCGAGCTTGCCAAAACCTATTTGGCGGCGGCGGAAAAATCGGGCAAAAAGGTCGGTTTCCACGCGCACAATAATCAAAATTTGGCGTTTGCCAATACGATTGAAACGCTTTCCTACGGCGTATCGTTCCTGGACGCCACCGCACAGGGCATGGGGCGCGGCGCAGGCAACTGCGCAATGGAGTTGTTGCTCGGCTTCTTAAAAAATCCGAAGTACAATCTTTACAGCCTTTTGACCTTTATTGAAAAATATATGTTGCCGCTGAAAGCGTCGGGTGTTACATGGGGCTACGATTTACAGTATATGTTCACAGGGCAGTTGAATCGTCACCCGCGCGAGGCAATGACCTTCACCGCCGAGGGACGCAGCGATTACTGCGAATTCTACAAATCGTTGCTCGATAATTTTTAAACTGTATTTTGCGCCCTCGCTTGTGCGGGGGCGCAAAGTTTTGCCGAATCCTCTTTCTACGAACACGGTAGGGTGGGGTTGCCCCCGCCGTATGTATAAAAACATTGTATATGTGTAGGAAACGGTCTTGACCGTTACGTCAAATCATATCAAAATTATGCCGGCGAACACAGTGCGCCTCTACAAATTGTAGGGAACAACCTTAGTGTTGTTCCGCGAAATGATATCAAACCTTACGGGCGGGCGTGGAAAGTGAGCCCCTACGCCCGTACTGTATCTCGTGCGTAGGGAACGGTCGTGCCATTCCACCGCCAAAGTCCTGGTCATCCTTAAAAAACTTTTGAAAAAGTGCGAAAAAAGCAAAATTTCCGCTTGACGAAACCGGTTTTGTATGCTATTATATTCGAGCGTTGAAAATGCTGGTGTAGCTCAGTTGGTAGAGCAGCTGATTTGTAATCAGCAGGTCGGGGGTTCGAGTCCGTCCACCAGCTCCACCCTTGAAACGCATCGGTGACAAATTCAATATGGGAGAGTTCCCGAGCGGCCAAAGGGAGCAGACTGTAAATCTGCCGTCTACGACTTCAGTGGTTCGAATCCACTCTCT
>JBJEPS010000083.1:0-9665 GCA_051881355.1 Candidatus Fimenecus sp.
GTCCACACGGCAGGGTCAATCGGCAAAGTATCCAGCAATAAGACCTTTTCCATTTCGCTGTGCAATTCGGTTGCAAAATCGGCAATCTCCGCGAAAAACAGCATACCGAACAGTTCCTCGCCCGTTGCATTTACACGGTTTTTGCCCGTTACGGAATACACGCATAGCGGCTGTATGGTAAAGCATACCGCGCCTGTCTCCTCCTGCAATTCCCGTTTGGCGGTATTCAATATAGGCTCGTGCGGTTCTCTGTGCCCGCCGGGGAATTCAAGTGTGTCGCGCGCTTTATGCTTACAAAGCACCCATTTTCCATTGAATTTTGCGATGATAACGGCGAATTTCAGCAGTGCATCGTCTGCGGTTTCATAAAATTTGACTTGCATAATATTCTCCGAGTGTTTCGCGGGCGCGAAAACCGCAGCTACGCGAGATTTCTTTTTTTAATCCATTCTCTCCATCGCAGAGGAATGCATACAAAACCGCAGGACATTTTCGGCGGTGCGTTGCAGTTCGCCCAAAGTGATACCGTCTTTTTTGCCGCAGGTTTTCAGCAATGTGCCGTCCACCGTTTCCTTGCCTGTGCGCTCGCCGCCGGGCATAAAGACATCGACCTGCGCGCGCACGCGGTAGGCTTGGTCACGGAGTTTCGGGAATTCGTGGGATTTCTCGTGCCGCAACCACCAATCCGTCATCACACAGCCTGTGTAGCCCCATTCCCCGCGGAGAATTGTGGTGCAAAGGTCATAGTGATAATGCCCGTACACACCGTTGATACGGTTATAAGAGGTCATTATGTTTTGCGGCGCGGCTTCTTTCACACAGATTTCAAAGCCTTTTAAGTAAATCTCGCGCAATGCGCGCTCAGACAGGCGCGAATCGTTGCGGTTGCGGCGATATTCCTGATTGTTGCAGGCAAAATGCTTGGGGCAAGCGGAAACGCCGTTGCTTTGCAGTCCTCGCACCGACGCCGCGGCGATTTTGCCCGTCAAAAGCGGGTCCTCGGAATAATATTCAAAATTTCTGCCGCACAAAGGATTGCGGTGGATATTGATACCCGGTCCTAACAGCACGTCCGTGCCCTTTTCACGCATTTCCGCGCCTACGGCTTGATAAACTTCTTCGACCAACGCGGTATCAAAGGTGCAGGCAAGCAAGGTGCCGATGGGCAACAGCGAACAGGAAGCATACAGCCGAATCCCCGACGGACCGTCGGTCGTGGTGACGGGCGGCACGCCTTTTTGGCGCAAAGAGTCAAGCACACCGCCATATACGCCCGCATTGCCGGGTGCTCCCAACGGGCTGTTCATACGGTACGCCCCGCGAGAAATCGCTTCGAGTTCTTCTAAATCAAGCTGCGCCACAAAATCCGCCATTTTCACTTTGCCGTCACGCACATCGGCAAGTTTATAGCCCTTGTCCCCTGTCTGTGGGTATTCTTTCGGCAAATTTTCGAGAATACGCGCGCGTAAATCACGTTTCGCAGTAGACACGGTCGCTTTTTTCGGCACGCGAACGCCGTTTTTCTCCGTCGCTTGTATGACGGAAAACGATTTTTCCGGCGCAGCGGCTTCGGTCAGTTGTTCAGTTACAACGGTTTCGGGTTGAGAGAATGTCCATATCGGTTTTGCGGCACGCACATCACCGCCGAGGAAAAACGCATACTCCCCTTTTTCGGTAACATAGGCGGATTTGTGCCCCGTCACACCGCTGTCGTCATAGGACGAAAGCGCACTGCGCGGCACGGTAACGGCAAGGGTTTCGCTTTCTTGCGGTGCCAATTCCTTTGTCTTTGCAAAGCCTACAAGCGCGCGCGCCGGATTGCCGAGCATGCCGCAGGGCTTTTCCAGATACACCGCAACAACCTCTTTGCCGCTGTATTGCGTGCCTGTGTTTTGCACGGTACAAATAATCGAGAAACTGTCTTCGGTTTCTTCGCAAGCATCAAATGTCACAGAAAAATCGGTATAGGAAAGTCCGTATCCGAACGGATACAGCACTTCATTTTGCGCAAAGGTCTCAAACCAGCGGTAGCCGACATAAATATCCTCGGTATAGAAATTGTAGTCTTTGCCGCCGAAATCCGCCGCCGAGGGGTAATTTTCATACTGTTTTGCTACGGTATCGGTCAGCTTGCCGCAAGGCGTAACTTTACCCGAAAGCAAATCTGCCGCAGCGTTGCCGCTTTCCATGCCGCCCTGCCACAACAGAAGGACTGCGTCGATTTTGCCGTCAAATTCGTCCACCCAAGACAAGTCCATAATGCTCCCGATGTTTAAAAGCACTATGGTTTTCGGAAAGTTTTCCGTAACCATCGAAAGCAGCTTCCGTTCGGCATCGGTCAGGTAAAAGCTACCCTTTTCAAGCGCATTTTCTCGGTCTTCTCCCGAAGAACGCCCAATCGTCACCACGGCGCAATCGGTCTGCTGTGCCGCTTCGCGCACCAAGTTGTCCGAAAGCGGCATATCGGGATAATAGCGCGGCCAATGTCCCCAAAAACCGTGGTCAATAGGGTTTTCTTTATCCCATTTTTCATAGACTTGCGCCAGATTCTCATTGACTTTTAAGGTCGGGCAGGCACGCAAGCCCTCCAAAAGGCTTACGGCATACGGCTTATTGACATCGCCGCCCGAGCCATAGCCCGTGTAAAACCACTGTATCTGCCCCCTGCCGAACAGGGAAACACGCGCACCGTGTGAGAGCGGCAAGGCGTTGTTCGCATTTTTCAATAGCACCGCACCTTCTGCCGCAGCGCGCCGCAGGATTGCAGGCATACCGGGCGTAACGGTTTTGTCAGCGGCGGCACGTGCCGCCGTTTCCTGTGCCAAAGAATTTTTTTGAAACAAATTGATAACGCTTTCAACAATTTTGGTGACAACAGACATACTGTTTCCTCACTTCTATGCAAAATCAAGCATCTGTACTCACGGTAGCTTCAATTTGCTGTTCCTCTGCCGCCGCGGCTTCGGCACGGCGTACCTTCAAATCCGCCTCAACCTGCTGCTTCAAGCTGTCGGGATAGCGGATAAACAACAGCGGAATGACATTCAAAACACTGCCGACAATCGGTCCTAAAATGTACAGCGGCCACACCCACTTGTCAAATGCAGGGGAAAGCGGCAAACCCTCGTTATAAGCCTCGGCACTGTAATCAAGCAATATCAGCAATCCCGTAAGCACACCGGTGTTAATGGCACCGACGATTTTACTTGCAAAGGTCTGCGCCGCAAAAGTAATTGCCTCGGCGCGTCGACCGGTTTTCCACTCCATATAATCAATGGAGTCCCCGAACAGCGAGGTCATCGCAATCCCGGTAAGCCCTGACGGAATACTTGCCACCGCCATTAAGAGCATCACAACAACAATTCTGTACCCCTCGTACCCGACGAAGAAACAGAGAACACGAAACACGATAGCGGCAAGACAGGAAAGGATTAAAATATTCTTCATACCGCCGACTTTTTTGGCAAACTGCGGGGCAATGAGCATGGCGAGCGTGCCGGGCAGTCCCGATACCAAACCGAAGATAAACGACGCCGTCATGCCGTCAATGGTAAAGCCGAACACTTCCAATGAGACCTTATATTTAAAGAAATACACGGCGGGCACGCCTAAAGAAAATCCACTCAAAATACTACCGAGCAACACCATCATCACCGTGCGGTTTTTAAATAAATCTCCTAAGTTGTCTCGCAGTCCTGCCGCGCCTTTTTCAGGAACAGAACGCACACGCTCCTTGGCTTTGGAGGAAAGTACGGAGAGCATCATTCCGCCGAAACCGAAGGCAATCCCCAACACGGCGAACACAATTTTTTCGGGAATCTCAAAACGGTTGCCGAGGGATACAAATACGGAGATAAGTCCCGGTAGCCACGAACCCACCGTTGCGCCGATTCGTCCCCATTGGGAAATTCTGCCGCGTTCATCGGAGTTTGGTGACATAACCGCGGTCATTCCCCACATAGAGACATCCTGCACGGTAAATGTCATATCGTACACCAAATAGATAAGCAAAATAAACGCACCCTGCAAAAACACACGGTCGGTTAAAAATGCCGGTTTTACAAACATCAAAATGGCGCATATGCCGACGATAAACGGCGTAAGTTTCAGCCACGGACGAAGTTTTTCGCCGTTTTTAAAGCGATGGCGGTCAATCAGCACGCCCATCAGCGGGTCGTTGACCGCGTCCCAAATCCGCGCAAAAGTCAGCACAAAAGCAATGACACGCATATCATAGTACGCGACATCGGTACAAAAATAGTAAAACCAGCCGCTCACAAGACCGCATGAAATGTTTTGCCCCGCAACGCCTGCCGCAAACCAAAGTCCTTCTTTGCGCGGCACAACACCGTTGTTGGGCTCAATGGACTTGTTTAAAAAAGTTTTCAGTTTTCCCAAAGGTCTCTCCCCTTTTGCCGCAAGAATGCGGCGTTTTCTTTTTTATACACGCAATTATCGTACCACAGAATACGTCGAAGTGCAAGAAAAAACCGCGGCGAAGCCAAACGGCTTACCGCGGCATATTTTATGGGTTAAGATTTGCCGAAAGCGGCAACCAGCGCGTCATATTCTTCATCGGAAATGGCGACAATCGAGCCGTGGCGCGGGTGAATATCCAAGCTGTAATCGCTGCGCTTGAGCTTTAAGAAATGCTCCATATCGGTGGTTTGCTGGGCGAAATATCTGTCTTTTCCGTATTCGTCCATCAGCATCACCCAGGTATCCGTACCCGTAATGCGATACATGGAACTACCCTCCACACCCGAAGACGCGAGCGATACCACCACAGGCGCATCTGTATACGGTCCGTTCATTTTGTCGGCGGTGACATAGGCGATGGTTTGGTCTTCGTCGTGCTTAAAATACAAATAATATTTACCGTTTTGCGCGTTATAAATAATATCGCCGTCAATGGTCTGAATGCCCTCGCGAAGATACAGCGGCTGCGGCTCGGTCAGCGTTTTAAAATCGGTAGTATAGGCATAATACATACCCGCAATGTCTTGTTCCTCAGTGGAATGTGCCCAATAGACCATATACATGCCCTTTTCGCTGTCCCACAGCGCCTGCGGCGCCCACGCACGGGTGGTATGGGCAAATTCGCCGCCGAAATCGCGAATGTCCAAAATCGTTTCGTCCGTCCAAGTGATTAAATCGGCGGATTTCCAGGTAACCAATGCGTGGTTGGACGTCCACCCTTCTTCGCACGCCATATCCGTGCCGATAATGTAATAGAAGCCATCTTCTCCTTTTAAAATATACGGGTCGCGCACGCTCTTTTTGCCGAGCGTTTGCACAATGACGGGTTCGTTGTTGTTGAGTGCTTCAAAATGATAGCCGTCCGTACTTACGGCAAAATGAATGCGCTCTTCTTCCCGCTCGTTGCCGACAAAATAGCAGAAAAGATATTTCCCGCTTTCGCTTTTCGCGGGCGTTGCATATTTCAAAACACCCATACCGTATAACACCGCCAAAGTCACCCCTGCCGCCAGCACCAGTACACAGACTGCGCTGACAATGATTTTTTTCGGTTTGGAAAGCTGTTTCATAAAATTCTCCCCTTTTTTTGCCTCTTTTTATACACTATGCGAACTGAAAGGCGAGCATTTCGCCGAGTTCCTTGCGTTTGTCCGAACGAAAACGGAAATATACGGTATGCACGCCCGATGGCACGCGGACTGCGGTGTGGTACTCCCGAAAGCGCGGCAACGCGTGCGCGTATATATCCACAGACCCAATCGGCGGATTGTTCGGCTCGTCCAAAACAATGTCCATAACGCCGTTTTGTTTCGCCCGAAACCAAACTGTAAAGCGCTGTGCAGAACCGCCTTTTCCGAAATCAAAATCTCTGTATTCCACGCAGTTGCCGTCCTGAATATGTGCCAAAACATGTAAGCCATTTCGCTTTCGCGTTAAATAGCACCCGCTTGGGAATCCGTCCATACGCACATGCGTTGCAGACACAGCCCCTATCGGCTGATAAGGATTTAACGGACCTGCGAAACCGTGATTGGACATCGGCACAAGGTTGCCGTGCATATCGCCGATATTACCGTTTTCGTCAAAATATATTTTTTCCACACAAACGCGGCGCTGCATATCGCTGTTATGAAAGCCGCGGTGGTAAAACAAATACCATTGCCCGTTGATTTCACAAAAAGAACCGTGGTTGTTCCCTGACCGCAAATCGCAGCCGTCATTTTCCAAAATATCGCCGCCGAAATGATACGGTCCGAGCGGCGCATCGGCAACAGCATAAGACATGGTATGCACCCCTTTGCCGTGGTCGGACGGATACAGGATATAATATTTCCCGTTGATTTTACGGATAGACGCACCCTCATAAAACCCAAACGCATCGTTTTCGCCGGTAAACAGCACGCGTTCGGTGTCCTTTTTGACGATTGTATACAGTCCGTCTGCGTCCTTGATGAGTTCTGCACCCAAAAGTCCGCGCGCATGGAAAGCAGGTCTTTGCCCCCACAGCAGGTATACCTTTTGGGCTTCCCCCTCGCCCTCTACATACAGTGACGGGTCAATGCTTGCCGTTTCACTGCCGTCGTCATACAAAATCTTTTTAGCAGGACAAAAAGGACCTTCAGGATTTTTACTGACTGCCATGCCGAGACACGGTCCGCCCGCACTGCAAGTGACCAAATAATAGGTATCACCGATTTTGTTGACATCGGGCGCATACAGCCGATTTTTACACCAGCGAATGCCGCTTGCATTTTTCCCCTGCCAAAAATACCCCTCTCCTTTTCGGGAAGCAAAGGAAACGCCGTGGTCTGTCCAATGCTGCAAATCGGTAACAGGCGAAGAAAAAACCTTATAGCGGTAAGAGCACCATGTTTTCGAGCCGAATTCGTCCCGTGAGCCGTACAAATAGACGCGCTGTTCCCCTTTGTCGTCGAGAAAGACGCGTGCTTCCACATCGGGAATCAACTCATCCGGCGGCAAAATCGGATTGCCCGATTGTAGATTTTGTATATCGCATTTTCTGTTTTTGTACCGTTGTTTTTTCATAGACATCTCTTGTGCATTGAACTTTAAAACCGTTTGCATTCTCGCATGTAAGCCGCGGTTTTCATCAAAAATCAATCAGCTTTCACCCGCACGGGAAGCGTCAAGCGCCGTATGCAGTTTTTCAAGCTCTTTTTTCGACAGCTTATAGCCGAAGAAAAGAAGTACAAACAGGACGGTTAAAATGATGGCAGGAACGAGGGTGGAAATGCCGTAAAGCTTTTCGACAACCTCTGCGGGCTGAGAAGCCAATTTGCCGTCATAGCCGATGATGCCGAGAATGGCGGGCACGCCCGCACCTGCGGCGGTTTGTCCGAGTTTTCTCGCGAACGAATAGAACGAATATGCGGTGCTTTCCTCGCGTCTACCGGAAAGCAATTCGTGGTAGTCGATAACATCCATCACCATTGCCCAGATTTCAAGTACAAGGAAAGTCTGCCCTGCGCCTGAAAGGAAGGTCATGACAAGGAACAGATAGGGATTTTGCGAAAGGGCGGTGAAGCCCAAAAGGTACATCACGATGTTGACAACCGCCGCAAAACCGATGCCCACGGCGCAGATTTCCTTTTTGCCGAATTTGCGGATAAGCTTTCCCATCACCGGCAAAAACATCGCCATCGGGAGGTATGTGCAAATGGTAACAATGCTGTAAAGACCTGGCTTTGCATAAAAATTCTTAAACAGATAGTTATACACCGTTTGGGTATACATCTGGAAGCAAATCAAAAGCATGGACACGCCGCATAGCGCCAAAAACGGCTTGTTTTTTAACAGCAAGCGCATGCTTTTGAAAAGATTATATTTATTTTCCGTCTGCTTTGCCGAAACGGTTACGCGCTCTTTGGTCAGTTTAAAATGGGCAAAAAATGTGACAAGCGTTAAAACAGAAAGGCAAGCAACGGCAATACTTAATTTGCCGCCGTCAAGCACCTTTACCGCACTGCCATCTGCGGCGGTAACGGTAGAATACACCAAAAGCGGCAACAGAATTTGCGCAGGCAAACCGCCTACACCTGCACCCACAGACCGCCACATAGACAAAGACGAACGCTCGATTTCGTCGTCGGTAATGACGGAAGCCAGCGAGCCGTAGGGAATGTTAACGCCTGTGTACATCATACCGTAGAAAATGTAAGTAATGTACGCGTAAATCAAATACTGTTTTTCGGTAAGTCCGGGGATTTTGAAAAACATTAAAAATGCCGAAATCGCCAGCGGCACGGACGCCGCGAGGATATACGGACGAAATCTGCCGTGCTTTGTGGGGCGGCGGGAATCGATAAACGCACCCCACATCGGGTCATTGACCGCGTCCCAAATACGCGCAACCAACATCAGTACCGTGATAGATGCGGTGGCGAGCCCCAAGACATCGGTGTAAAACATGGTCAAAAAAGAATTGACCAGCGAAAAGGTTAAAATTCCGCCCATATCGCCGAGGGCATAGCCGAAACGGTCCACCGCCTTTATGCCGTGGGTTTTCTGTGCTTTTTCCATCATTTTTCCTCCTTTATTACCGTAAGCGTTCTGCTGTCACCTTCGCAAAGGCAAATACAGGGCGTAAAGGGCATATCCCCTGTGTTTTGATAGGACACCGTAACGGTGTTTTCCGTGCATTGCACCGTAAAATGCAGATGCACGCAGTTGTTGTCTTGATAGGCGAAGGTTTCGCCGTCATCGGTAAAGAATTCACTTTCAAATTCGCCGTTTATGACGGGATAAACGGTAAACACCGTTTCGCCCTCGTCGGTGGGGAGAATACTCCCGCACCGCACGAAATACGGCATTTTATCTGTCGGCAAAATCGGCAGTGAAACGCTTTGTCCGCCTGCATACACCTTGCCGTCCAGATACCAATTTTCCCCTTTCGGCAAATAGGCGGTGACAGTGGTTTGCCCCTCGTCAAAGGCGAAATACACCAAAATATCTCTGCCCACAAGCATACCGTCGTTTTGTTTGTAAAGTTCTTTGTCGTCATAGTACAAAAGCGGCGGCGCATTTAGGGGGATTTCGTGTTCCACGGCGTTGTACGCGCAGGAATAGAGATACGGAATCAATTTTTTGCGCTGACAAAACAGCGCTTGCACCGAGGGCATAATATCGGGATAACTCCAAGGCATCGTAGCCGAGCCGTCCGCATTCCAACTGTGGACGGTAAAGCGCGGCTCAAAAATACCGTGCTGTAACCAGCGCAAAAGCAGTTCGCGGGAGGGCATATCCCCGTGAAAGCCGCCCAAATCGTGCCCGTAACAATACAATCCTGACATAGACAAGGTCAGCCCTATATTATGGCAATACCGCAAATCGGCAAAGTCGGTGCGGTTATCCCCTGACCAGGTTTGCGCCAAACGCCGCACCGCAATATTGCCGCTTCGGGTGGAAAGGAACGGTCGCAGGTGCGGATTTTTCTTTCTTTGTGCGCTGTAAGACGCGGCAACCATTAAATATGTAAGTATCGGGCGAATACGGCTTGCCTGTACTTTTTCGCCGCCGAATCCGCAGGCAACGGCATCGCAGTCCCGAATATCAAATTCGTTGTTGTCATTCCAAGTGGCGATAACACCTAAATCCAACAAGGTTTCTGTGACCTTTTCCGCCCAAAACGCAAAAGCGTCAGGATTTGTAAAATCAAGGTAACTGCC
>JBJEPS010000084.1:0-9662 GCA_051881355.1 Candidatus Fimenecus sp.
GGCAGTACATAATTTGCCGGAAGAACAGCAGCGATGGTACGCTATCAAAATCTTTGAGCGTGACGACAAGGTGCTCGAGCAAATTAAGCTCGAAAAAGCAACCTTGGAGCACATTGAATCGGATATTACAGCTGTTGAAGCGGAACTGGACGACGATGCGGAATCCATCATCACCAATGAGCGTTATGTTTATATCGGTCAGATGATTAAAGGCTGTTACAAAAAGAAATCCGCCGGGAAGCTTTCCACCTCCGATAAGATTGATAAGGTCGTGACCAACCGTTTTGCGGCGCTTCCGATTTTTGCAGTCATTATGTTCTTAGTATACTATATTGCTGTTTCCACGGTTGGTACATTCGCCACAGACTGGGCGAATGACGGCGTGTTCGGCGACGGCTGGCATCTGTTCGGTATCGGTACCTCAGCTTATGAGGAGGCGATGACCGACTATGCTACCGAATATGTTTGGACGGACGAGATGGTTCTCCTTGTGGACGAAGCTGTCGAGCAAGGTGTTGTCGGCGCGGAGGATATTCAATCCGCGATTGCCGATGAGGACTTCGGCGCATTTGACGAAGCATACGGTTCTTATGCCGATTCGTTGGCAGAGGAAGGCTATGACATTTCGGAAATCTATGATACAGCGCTCGGAGAAGAAGCAGAAGGTGTGCCGGATCCGTCTGCATACGGCGTATGGGTGCCGGGGATTCCCGTGCTTGCGGAAAAAGGTCTTGAAGCCGCAAATACCCCCGAATGGTTAAGCAGTCTTCTGATTGACGGCATTATCGGCGGCGTCGGTGCGGTGCTCGGCTTTGTACCGCAAATGCTCGTGTTGTTTATTTTGTTGGCGTTCTTAGAGTCCTGTGGTTATATGGCGCGAATTGCTTTCGTGCTTGACCGTATTTTCCGCAAATTCGGTCTTTCCGGTAAATCCTTTATTCCGATGCTTATCGGTACCGGTTGCGGTGTGCCCGGGATTATGGCTTCACGTACGATTGAAAACGAGCGTGACCGCCGCATGACAATTATGACGACGACCTTTATTCCCTGCGGCGCAAAGCTCCCGATTATTGCCTTGATTGCTTCTGCGCTCTTTAACGGTGCGTGGTGGGTAGCGCCGAGTGCATACTTTATCGGGATTGCAGCCATCATTATTTCCGGGATAATGCTCAAGAAAACCAAAATATTTGCAGGCGACCCCGCACCCTTTGTGATGGAGCTTCCTGCATACCACTGGCCGACCGTCGGCAATGTACTTCGGTCTATGTGGGAACGTGCCTGGTCCTTTATCAAAAAAGCAGGTACCATCATTCTTCTTTCCTCCATTGTCATTTGGGCAGGCTCTTGTTTCGGCGTGGTGGACGGCTCGTTTGCTTTCAGCACGGAAATGGAACTGGAAAACAGCGTCCTTGGTATGATTGGCGGCGCGCTCTGCTGGATTTTTGCACCGCTCGGCTTCGGGAACATCAAGGCGACGGTTGCAACCATTATGGGATTGGTTGCCAAAGAAGAAGTCGTCGGTGTATTCGGTGTGCTTGACTTTGAGGGAATGTCACGCCTTGCCGCATATTCCTTCTTGGTATTTAATCTGTTGTGTGCACCTTGCTTTGCAGCAATCGGCGCTATCAAGCGCGAAATGAACAGCGCAAAATGGACTTGGTTTGCGATTGGGTATCAGTGCGTGTTTGCCTATGCAATCTCTCTGATGATTTATCAGTTCGGTTCGGCGTTTACCGGTAATTTGAATATCATCGGTCTGATTGCAGCAATCGCTGTTCTTGCGGTAATCGTGTATATGCTGTTCATCAAGCGTTATTCCGAAGCCACAAAGCTTACTAAAAGCGTTAAGGTGACAAAATAAGAGGTGAAATGCAATGCTTACTTGGCTTGCTCAAAATATAGCAACGATTATTATCTGTGCTGTTTTAATTGCTGTTGTAACGGCGATTATCGTCAGCATGATTAAAAACAAGAAAAAAGGAAAATCCTCCTGTGGATGCGGATGCGCAGACTGCCCAATGAGCAGTGCTTGTCATACGCAGAAATAATTGTGTGGGAGATGCAGGTGAAACTTGCATCTCCTTTTTCTTTGTTGTCTCTTGCAATTTACGAAAAACATGTATATAATATTGGCAGATACATGCAGGGAGGCGTGTTTTACACACTTCCCTTATTTTTTTGGGGGTGAACCTATGCAAAAAACATTGCCGAAAAAGAAAAAATTCGGTTATGCATTCGGCATTTTTACAGAATCGCTGATTTATAATATGTTTTATACATATTACCTGACCTTTTTGGTCGAAATCGTCGGGATTCAGCCGCGGTTTGCATCTATCGTGATTTTTATTTCCATTGCTTGGGACGCCGTCACCGACCCGATGATTGGCAGTTACACCGACCGCGCAGGCGTAGACAAACGCAAAGTCATGAAAATGTCTGTGGTACCGCTTGCCTTGGTGTTTGTTGTCGCGTGGACGAGTTTCGGCGCGGGTTTTTCAAGCCAGCTCATAAAAGTCTTGGTCTATACCGTGATTTCCATGTTAATTTGGGTGTTTTACACGATGTATACCATTCCGTATTATGCGGTAGTTGCGGAATTGACCGAGGATTATGACGAACGAACGGACATTCGCTCACTGTCCTCTCTGCTGAATGCGGTGGCAGTCGGTCTTGGCAACATTTTGCCCGCGTTGGTGCCGACGGTTGCCGTTTTGCTGACGGAAAAATACCAAAGCAACGCCTATGCGGTAATTGCGGCGATTATCAGTTTGCTTGCCGTTATATTCGGTTTTGTTTGCTGTAAATCCTTACAAGGCATCTACACCCCGAAAACTGCCGAAACCGGCACCGAGAAAAGCACGGTGCGCGGCACATTCCGTTCGTTCGGTGAGGTCTTAAAACTGAAACCGGCAAAGTGGTTTTTGCTGTTTGTCTTTTTCTTCTTGGCGGCTTCCTCGATGATACAGTCCAACTTAACCTATATGGTGATTGATTGCATCGGTATGGAATATGATACCGGCATTACCTTTGTCATTTTGTCGCTTGTTGTGTTTATGGCAATTACCGTGCCGCTTGTGGAAAAAACAGCACAAAAGAAAGACCGTCGTTTTGCCGCAATCCTGTTTTTAAGCATCACCTGTGTCGGCGAACTGATTTTGAAATGCGTCGGTTTAGATGTGCGCGTCGGCAATTTCCCGATTATGTGCATACTGAGCCCTGCACTTTTGGGAATGGGCGCGGGCACATTTTGGACGCTTTTCTACTCCATGGGATACGATTTGGTGGAACTGGATGAATTTAAAAACGGAAAACGGCGAGAATCCATTATTACGGCATTGCCGCAGCTTGTTCAAAAATTCGGTTCGGCATTTGGTATTTTGGCGGCAGGACAGCTTTTGTCCTTGTACGGCTACGATTCTTCTGCCGATGTAGCGGGGCAGGAGGACTTAATCCGCCGCGTGACGGATGCGCACATTGTGAACGGCATGGAAAACATTGCGACGCTCATTCCTGCGGTTCTAATTGCTGTTTCCGTTTTAGCGTGTGTGGCATATCCTATGACGCGTAAGACCTTTGAAGCGCTCAAAGCGCAGTTGGAGAAAAAGCGTGCGGACGAAGACTATTCCACAGAGGGCTTTTCACATATTTTGTAAGGAAACCAACCACGATGAAAACCGTCATTTGTTGCTTAAATTCCAAATACATTCATTCATCACTTGCGCCTTGGTGCCTGCTTGCGGGCGTCAGGGCGTATTGTTCTGCTGAAATCACGGCAAAGGTCGTGGAGGGTACTGTCAACGAGTCACAGGACGCAGTTTTTGACCGCCTGCGCGCTGAAAATGCGGAGGTTATCGGTTTTTGTACCTATATTTGGAATATTACTGCCGTATTAGCCCTCGCCGAATGCTTAAAATCAAGCAATCCCACGGTGCAAATCGTACTCGGCGGACCCGAGGTTTCCTACCGCGCCGAACAGGTCTTGTCGGCATATCCGTTTGTGGATTTTGTTGTATCGGGCGAGGGGGAATATCCCTTTGCCGCACTGCTGAATGCTTTGCAGGCAGGGGATAAGTGTAGTCTTGCCGAAATTGAAGGGCTTTGCTTCCGAACGGCGGAGAATTTGCATTTGTCCGCACCCTGTATTGGGTCGGGCGACCCGATTTCCCCCTACTGTGACGAGTATTTTGAGGCTTTGCAGGGGCGCATTGCCTATCTCGAAACCTCGCGTGGTTGTCCGTATAATTGCGCATTTTGCCTGTCGGGGCGGTGCGGTACGGTGCGTTTTTTCTCACTGGATACGGCGAAGGAGACTATTTTACGCCTTGCGAACAGCGGCGCAAAAACCGTCAAGTTTGTTGACCGCACCTTTAACGCCGATAAAAAACGTGCTTTCGAAATTTTTTCATTTATCCTGTCGAACTATGGCAAAGAAATCCCTGACGGCGTTTGTTTCCATTTTGAAATTGCAGGCGATATTTTAAACGATATGCTTATCGATTTGCTAGCAACCGCACCCAAAGGCGCAATACAGCTGGAAATCGGTTTGCAGAGCTTCAATGAAACCACGCTTGCAAGCATTCACCGCAAAACCGATACGCAAAAACTGATACGCAATATCAAGCGTTTAATTGCGTCGCGCAATATCCATATACATATTGATTTAATTGCAGGGTTGCCGTATGAGGATTACAAAAGCTTTGCAGAGAGCTTCAACAAAGCCTTTGCCCTGATGCCCGATATGTTACAATTCGGCTTTTTAAAATTGTTGTACGGCGCGCCGATGCGCGAAAATGCGGCGGAATACCCCTGTACATTTTCCGAAGACCCGCCGTATGAAGTGCAGACTACACCATGGCTTACCGAAACGGAATTGCAGAAAATGCACGGCATAGAGGACGCCTTTGACCGCATTTGGAACAGTGGGCGGTTTCGCCGCACGGTGCAATATGCTTTGTCCGTTATCAAAACCGCGCCGTTTCAATTTTTTGCCGATTTCGCGGAATATTTATCTATGCAAAATGTATCCACCGAAAAAGTGCCCTTAGATGTCTATTCCGAAACCTTATATACCTATTTGTGCAATTTGCCGCAAACGGAGAACACCATTTTGCGCGACAAAATGGTCTGTGACCGCCTTGCAACCAACGCCTCGGGCGTATTGCCTGCCTTTTTGCGGGTGGATGACCGCCGCTTAAAAGAAGTGCGTGCTTTGCTGAATGCCGATTCGCAAACCCGCGCACGCCCCGGTGTTAAACGCGCGATAGCACTCCTTTACAGCGAAAATCGCGGCGTATATGTCGATTATATTGCCGCCGACCGTGTAACGGGGGAATACCCACTGCAGTATATTTCTGAAAAAGAAAAATAAAAATTTTTCACGGTCAAACGAACTCTATACTTGTGCATTTTCCCATTTTTGTAAACCAAAAACCGAAAAAATCCAAAAAAGTCTATTCAAAATTGCCGTTCAAACCGCATTGCTGTGTTTTGGACGGCAATTTTCGCACAAAATAAGGAAAAATAGTCGATTTTGCGGTCAACCGCGCCGATTCACTGCACTTGTCGTATACTTGCCAAGGTTAAAAATTTGTGATACTATGTGAACAACATCAGGCGAGGGTACCGCGCCGAATGTTTGAAAGGGAAGGTGGTCAAAATGCTGACAATTTCATCAACCGCCCTGACTGTCATCTGGATTGTGCTGTTGGTGCTGTTCCTGATACTGGAAGCGGTAACTGTACAATTGGTCTCTGCATGGTTTGCGCTCGGCGCTTTATGCGCTTTGCTTGCCAATCTTGCCGGGGTGGGTGTCGTTTGGCAGATTGTGCTGTTCTTGGTTGTATCCGCAATTTGCCTGATTGCCACAAGACCGTTGGTCAAAAAAATGACGGCGACCAAAATTCAAAAGACCAATGCAGACCGCTGTATCGGTGCAAAAGCCGTGGTATTGGAAGAAATCAACAATCTGAAATCTACGGGACTTGTAAAGGCGATGGGCAATACTTGGACGGCGCGCTCGGCGGACGGTTCGATTATTCCGAAGGACGCAGTTGTGATTGTCCGAAAAATGGAAGGCGTTAAATTGATTGTATCTGTACAACCAGATATGCAATAAACAAATGGAGGGTTATGTATGTGGATTTATGTTCTCTTAGGCATTGTTTTGGTAATTCTGTTAATTGTGGCGGCAAATATCAAGGTTGTGCCGCAGTCAAAAGCGTATGTCATTGAGCGTTTGGGCGCGTATATGACGACTTGGCAAACGGGCTTTCACATTAAAATCCCGTTCTTTGAAAGAGTTGCAAAAATCGTTTCTTTAAAAGAGCAGGTGGTTGATTTCGCACCGCAGCCGGTGATTACCAAAGACAATGTTACGATGCAAATTGATACGGTCGTGTTTTTCCAAATTACCGACCCGAAGCTCTATACCTACGGTGTGGAAGCGCCGCTGTCGGCGATTGAAAACCTGACCGCGACCACGCTTCGTAATATCATCGGTGAATTGGAGCTTGACAGCACCTTGACCTCGCGCGACACCATCAACGCGAAAATCCGCGTGATTTTGGACGAAGCAACAGACCCGTGGGGCATTAAGGTCAACCGTGTTGAGCTGAAAAACATTATTCCGCCGCGTGAAATTCAAGACGCGATGGAAAAACAGATGAAAGCCGAGCGTCAGCGCCGTGAGGCTATCCTCACCGCCGAGGGCGAAAAGGCAAGTAAAATCCTGGTTGCCGAAGGGCACAAGGAATCGCAAATCCTCAACGCAGAAGCGGAAAAACAGGCGGCAATTCTGCGCGCCGAGGCTGTCAAAGAAGCCAAAATCCGCGAGGCAGAGGGTGAGGCGCAAGCCATTCTCGCCGTACAGCAAGCGAATGCCGATGCGATTCGCATGATTAACGAGGCAAATCCCGGCGACGCCGTGATTGCAATTAAAAGTCTCGAAGCATTTGCAAAAGCTGCCGACGGCAAGGCGACCAAAATCATTATCCCGTCCGAAATTCAAAGCCTTGCAGGGCTTGCAACAAGCCTGAAAGAGCTGGTAACGGACGCACCCGCCGACGAGAAAAAAGGCAAATAATAAACAAACAGTACGCGGGCGGGTAAATCCCACCCGCGTATTTTTTCTGCTGAATATACATTTTATCGGTAAAGTATGTCGCAATGTGTTTAATAGAAAAGGGTGATTAAAATGAAAATACCCATTTTTAAAGAAGTAAAAAAGAATGCAATCGTGGTATTTATTCTCTTGTCAGTCCTAATGGCGGCGCTACTATTTTATACGATTCCTATTTGTGATACATTTTTGGAGTGTTTGCCTTTTTTGTGTTATGTGTTATTTATTTATTCGATTCTATATATTCTGTATCGCGTCTTATACTGCGACTTGCAATATACCGTGTATCTACTTGATGACGAAATACAACTGCTCTCCCGAAACAAAGTGAAATGCGCGGTTGATTTAAACAAGCCGGTTTACGCATTGCAGTGCAAAAAAGCGATTGACAGAACGACCATACGAGATTTTGTTTTGGTTTCCAACGCACCGATTATACAAAAGGAAGCTAAGTGTTTATACAAAGGGTGCATCAAAAAATATGACCCTAAAACACAAATTTTAATTCCGAACACGAAAGAAACCCGTCCCTTTTTCCGATTTTCAGAATGGACGATATGCTTTTTTCAGTAATCGTTCTTGTATATTTTTCCCTTTTTCTCCGATACTAAATCGGAGGTGACGCACATGGATGACAAAGAACTGCTCGGCTATATTCTCAATACGCCGCACGATGATATGACAAACGAGGAAATTATCCATCTGCTTTTAGAAAATCCGGTGGCAACGCGCGGAGCGGAAAAAGAAAGTTTTGGACAGCGTGCGGCGGACAAAATGGCGGCATTTGCGGGCAGTTGGGGTTTTATTTTATCGTTCAGCGCACTGCTTCTATTGTGGATTGTTATCAATTTAGTCGCGGCGACACGCGCGTTTGACCCATATCCGTTTATTCTGCTCAATTTAGTGCTTTCCTGCATTGCCGCTGTACAGGCACCGCTGATTATGATGAGTCAACAGCGCCAAGAGCAAAAGGACCGTATGCGCAGTGAAAATGATTACAAAGTGAATTTAAAATCCGAAATTATCTTGAAGGATTTGCACAAAAAGCTGGATTATATCATCGAAACTTTAAATCAAGACAATTCAAACTCGAAGTGTTGAAAATCAACTTTTCACCGGAACGCTTGGAAGATTTCACTTAAATTGCAGAGGAAAATCGACAGAATTTTATTGAAATAGCTTCCCAAATATGCTATACTCAATCTGTTCATTTGGGTATTTTTTACAGATTGGGGAGATTGCAATGAAAAAAATGAAACGAACGGCAGCGAAATTGGCAGCCTTTGTGCTGACTTTTGCGCTGCTTTTCACTTTGGTGCCTTCTACGCTGGTGCGTTCGGTCGCGGCAAGCGGAGAAGTGACCGTTGGCGTCATGAACGACCTGCATTATTACCCGAGAAGCTTAATGGGCTCGGACATCAATGCTTTTATTGAAGCCTCAAAGCTCAACTCCACCACTTCATACCTTTCCGATGCGCTTGTGGACAATGCACTCAACGAATACAGTATTGAAGCACGGGAAAGAGGCTTAAAATATCTGATTATTCCGGGTGACCTGACCAAAAACGGGGAATATGCGGCACACAAAGCACTGGCTGAGAAGCTGGAGCAGTTTGAACGGGATACGGGAGTTGAAGTGTTTGTTATTGACGGCAATCACGACATTCGTAACGGCAATGCAGCGGAATTTAAGGACGGACAGTTCGTTTCCACTCGCTGGACAGAGCCGGAGGAATTCCGTGAGATTTATCAGAATTTAGGCTATGACCATGCCATTAACACTTTTACGCCGCCCGAAGGCGAGGAAGCGGGTATGCTTTCCTATACAGCGGATTTGGAGGGCGGTTACCGTCTAATTGCGCTGGATGGCGCCTGCTATTCCGCAGATATTAACTCCAAAGGTGAAAATAAAGCCGAAACCCGCGGTGCATATTCCGAAGCGCTGATGCAGTGGGCGCTTGAACAGATTGCCGATGCAAAAGCAAAGGGACTTACGGTCATCGGTTTGACTCACTTCAATTTGGTACAGCATTTCGAAAACGAAGACAATTTGTTTGAGGCGTTTACGATTGACAACTGGATGGAGGTCTGTGAGAATTTTGCCGATGCAGGAATGCATTTTGCATTTACCGGACATATCCATTTGTCGGATATTGCCTCGCATACCTCCGATAACGGTGAAACCTTAACGGACTGTTCTACCTCGACCATGCTCAGCTTCCCTTGTTATCTGCGCGTGGTTACTTTAGACAATCGCAGTCCTGCAGGGGATATTTCCGTTACGTATGAAACCGTGGATATTGACCGTTCGCGTCCTGTAATCGCCTATGGTACAACTTATCCGCAGCCGTTCCGTTTGACAGCGTTTGCCTTGAATTTCGGCGGGGACGATATCAATCAGTTTGCCAATAACTATATCCGTTATTTGCTGGAATATGAATTGTTGCCCAATATAGAGGAAGCCGGCAGTTTGTATTTGTATCTTGCCAAAAGCTTGGATTTGGACAGCGTTATTGATGGATTGCTGTCCAGCGACAGCGGTATC
>JBJEPS010000085.1:0-9505 GCA_051881355.1 Candidatus Fimenecus sp.
GAAGATACCCGATAGACCGCTTCGCCATAATCCATTCCTCCCTACAATATGTAGCACGCTACACATTATAGCAAAATGAACATGGTCTGTCAACCATGTTCACAAAATATTTGCAAATGCGAGGGGGTTCTACTTCGTTAAATTGCTGTAAAAGCTGTCAAGAAGCGCCTGCTGATAGGTTTCATTAAATTGATTTTGCAGGAAAATGTTCTGCATTTCCGCTTGCAGGCAGTTCCACGAATCGGTTTCTTTTCCGGCTAAAATCGGATAAAACCACACGCCGTTTTCCGCGGCGGCGCATGCGTCACCGGGTGCATCGCCGATCATCATTGTGCGGGAGGGGAGGTAGCCTGTTTGCAGCATACGGTGTATGCATGCGGATTTTGTACCGGCGTCCTGTGCCATCACAAAATCCACATACGGCATCAGGCCGAACCGCGTCCACTCATCGCGGACAGCCTGCGGATTTGCCGAAGAAACAATTGCAATATCGGCGTATTTGTGCATTTGCTCTAAGGTCTTTTTTACGCCGTCAAACGGGTGAATTTCCGCTTGTATGCTTTCTATGCGGCGGTTGACCGTTTCCGACCATAACAGCACCTTTTTAAAAATCGGCTCTTCGTTTTTGTCGATTTGTGCACGCACTGCGTCATTGGAAAACGCATTCGTCTCCTTGCACCAGCTTTGGTATGCCTGCAATCCGTCGATTTGCACATATTTGCCGTCGATTGCCGAAAGCATCATTTCCAACCCTAAAAAGCGGTTTATGCCGCGCGTTTCGGAATATAGATTGATTGTATTCCAACGATTTAAAATTTCCGCCTGATGACTTTCCAAATGCCAGGTTTCAATCATGCACGGACCGAAGCATTTGCGGTGTTTCACTTCCATCGAGTCAATGGCACAGCCGTCGGAGTCAATGCAGATGAGAAAGTCTTTCATGGTGCACCTCACAGCGTGGTGTCCCAATGGTTGCAGAACGCATCCACAGGGCTTATGCCTTTGAATTCCGATTTGCCCATCATTTTTTGTACCGTCTGCCGCACGGCTTCGGCGCTGTTGTTGTAGGTGTTGATATACGTGGGCACCATGGCAAGGTCAATCAAATGGAACGGGTAGGCAACCGAAACGGCGACGGTTGGAATTTCGGAGACATACCACGGAATTTCCGGTCCCATGGGGATAGTCCAGTGCAGACTTCGTTCGTTTGTGGTGGAAAACGAGCCGACATTGCACAGAACCAACGCGGCGTCATAGGTCTCTGTAAATTCTTTGACAGATGTGTCAGCAAGCGCTTTTTTGCCGTTGATGCCGTGGGGACTTAAATATTTGAGATAGTTAATCTTGTAAATGGTCGGTTCAAACCCTTGTGCTTTCAGTTCCTCGGCAAACAGTTGGCTGACACTCTTGTTTTTGCCGCCAAAAGCGATATTTTTGATCATTGCAGTTAATCCACTGCTTT
The DNA here is from genome assembly GCA_051881355.1 of Candidatus Fimenecus sp. Lineage (GTDB taxonomy): Bacteria > Bacillota > Clostridia > Oscillospirales > Acutalibacteraceae > Fimenecus. The sequence goes on from JBJEPS010000085.1 coordinate 1,463, forward strand.
GTACGGTGTAAATGACAATTCGTTTGTGTTTTTCGGGGGACAGCGGCAGTTGATTGCGCGTATTTTTTACCAGTGTGATAGATTTGTCAATGATTTCCGCCGCCTTTGCTTTATGCTCGGCACAGCCGATGACGGAAAGGTTTTCTTTTGGCGGTAACAGGGTATTGTCTTTCTGTTTCTCATGCAAATGCAAAGATGCTTTAAACGCCAGTACGGTTTTGACTGCTTCGTCTAAACGCTCCTGTGTCAAACGCCCTTCTTGTAAGGCTTCTTTCAAATAGCTGATGTCTTCATCGTGCACACGGTAATACAAAATCATATCGCAGCCCGCCATCAGCATTTCAGGAATAAAATCGTGGCGGCGTTTTTTCGAGGTAATGCCGACCATATGCGTTGCGTCTGTTACAATCAAGCCGTTAAATCCGAGTTTTTCGCGCAGTAAATCCTGCAACAGCTCGGGTGCAACGGTGGCGGGCATAATTTCCTCGTCCTGAATACCCGGGCGCAGTGCGCGGCTGTATGCGGGTTGCATAATGTGCCCAATCATAATACTCGGTACACCTGCGTCAATCATACCCTTGTAAACTTTGCCGAAGGTGTTGTCCCACTCCTCGCACGAAAGCGTATTGACCGTGGTGACCAAGTGCTGGTCGCGTTCGTCACAGCCGTCGCCCGGAAAATGCTTCATACAGCAGGCGACGCCCGCCTCATGTGCACCGCGCATATACGCAAGTCCCATATCGAGCACACGGTCTACATCATTGCCGAAACAACGAATGGGAATGACGCAGTTGCGCCAGTTCAAATCGACATCGACCACCGGTGCAAAGGTCCAGTTACAGCCGACTGCGGCAGCTTCCTTACAGCCGTAATAGCCCATATAGTATGCGCTCTCTGTGTCGTCGGTTGCCGCACAGGCAATGCCGTCGCCGATTTTTGTGCCGCCCGAAACTGCACCATTGCCGCCCGCTTCCACATTGGCGGCAATTAAAGCGGGGACTTTGCTCGAACGCTGTATTGCCGCATTTTGTTCGTAGAGCTTTTCAGGGGACATATTGTTGTAGCGAAATCCGCCGAGTTGATAGGTGCTTTGCACTTTTTCGACCTCTTTGGGCGGATTATTCCAAAGCATGTCCACAAAAACTTGGTTGAGTTTTTCTTCTTGTGTCATGCTTTGAAAGGTTTCTTCTACCCATTTGAGGTCACTTTCTGTTAAATAAAACGGTTTTTTTGTGTAGTCCATTATTTTGCCTCCGTACTTTCCGCATTGTCTGCGCTTCGGCGTGCGGCAAGGTCTGCCTGCATTTCTGCCAATGTTTTCTTATCCAAATTATATACCAGTGCGACGGAAACCCAACGGAGTATCGCACCGATAAGCGTCATGCCGATATAGAGGTATAACATGTTTTTCGCAACATCCGGTGTTTGATTTGCCTGATTTTCGGCAACATATCCGAGCCAAACGGCGAGCACCAATCCTAAAGACGGCCCAACGCCCTGCGCCAATTTGCGGCAAAACGAGTGTAGCGCATAAATCGTGCCTTCTTCGCGCTGCCCATGCTTCCATTCATTATAGTCGATCGCGTCTGCCATCATGGAATAACTGATACACTGATAGACGCCTTGTCCCAATCCATTGAGGATTTGGCAGGCAAGAAAAATTGCAACCCCTTTGGCGTCCGGTGTAATCGGTAAAAAGAACATCAGCACACAAGCGAGGATACTTAAAAGTGAGGTCGCCGCCGTCGCTTCTTTTTTACCCCATTTGTCTACGATTCGACGGATAAACGGCATAAACAGAAACAAAGGCAAATAGCCGATAATTTGCAACAGCCCTGAAAGGCTGGCTTTGTGGAAATAGGATTGAAACATGACGGTTGCCGCGGTCTGACCGCCGTACATGCCGATAAACATACCGACAGGGGCAAGCGTTGCCCCTAAAGCAGGACGGTTGCGGCAGAAATTCCAAACCGCTTTGAAAAAATTAAACTTGGGTACATCTTCCTTGCAGGTAACGGAAATATCCACGCGTTCCACGGTGTTGTGAATCATAAACTGAAACGCCAAAAAACCGAGCAAGCCCATTGCAATGGCAATCAGGAATACACGCTCACCGGCAAGGTTGTTTTCCTTATCGTAAATCAAAACCGGCAGTAACGCCATGGTGATGCCGTTGCCGAACATTGAGCCGACACTGCGCCAAGTGGAAAGCTGTGCGCGTTCACCGTCGTCTGCCGAAATCAGCGGAAGCATCGAGCCGTACGGCACATTGGCAATGGTGTAAAATGCGTCCCAAAGGACATATCCGGCAATGAAAACAATGCTTTTTGCAATGCTCGGTGCATTCGGTATTGGCACAAAGCACAAGGCGCCGGCAAACAATAAGCCGATGGAGCCTATCATAATGTATGTACGGAATTTTCCGAGCTTATAGGTCCGGCGGTCAGCATCAATCATCGTGCCGATCAGCGGGTCGTTAATGGCATCCCAAACCTGCACTGCCAAAAGCAGACCGGCAAACAATATCGAATCAATGCCGATATATTGTGTCCAGAAAATAGATAGTGTGCCTTTTAAGGCAAAACTCATATTACAGCCGAAATCCCCCGCGGCATATGCCAATTTGTCGCGGATACCGAATTTACGCTGTGTATTTTCTACAGTATCAACCGTATTTCCCATAGCTTTCCCCTTATTGTATAATATTGACAAATGTAAAAGTTATTGCTACTATTTTAGCATAACCGAGGACAAAGTCAACGCGACTGAAAAAACTTATACAATTTATGGAGAAATGTCAATGTATCAAGGGAAAAATCCGTCAGCACTGCGCTCCCAACAGTGGCTGACCGACAGCTTACTTTGCTTAATGACGGAAAAGCCGTTCGCACAAATTACCATTAGCGAAATTTGCAAAAATGCAGATGTATCCCGCCAAACTTTCTATAATTTTTTTGAGACGAAAGAGGACATTTTGCGTTTTAATATCCGAAAAAAATGCGAAGAACAGTTTGCAAAATTTACAGAAATCCCGACGATGCAGGAAACCGTCGATTTGATTGCAGAACTGCTTGAAGAAAATCGAAAACCGCTTTCCGATTTAGTTCAAAATAACTTAGACAGTATTTTGTTTAGTGAAATGGTGAAATGCGTCAATTTATTTGCCGAAAAATTCGTGTTAAAAGGAGACGAAGACAGTTCGTTTTCGTACCGTGTGGTTTTGTTGAGCGGCGCTTTGGCAAATCTGCTTGTGTATTGGTTTCGGGAAGAAGAACCGATTTCCACAACCGAGTTGACGCAGCTGCTTGTAGGCTTTTTGTCCGGCGAGTTGTATGAGTTCGGGAAGAGGTAAAGCGATTTTTCTATAAATTGCAAAACAGCCGACTGTGTTTTTTTACAGTCGACTGTTTTGCTTTTGAAGGGTAGATGCTGAAAACGGTTACGGCATTTCTTTTCCGGGGAATAAGCTCGGATATTTTTCCATACCGTTTACCAGTTTCAAAAGCTGTTTTTCGGTTTCTTTGAGTTTTAGCGGGTTGACCTTCGGCAAATCCTTGGCGGTCAAGTCTCCGTCAATATTTTGAATCTTTTTCAATTGACCAATAATGTAGCGCAGGTCATAGAAAGTCGGCGCAACCTCTAAGGATTTCTTTTCTACGCCGGACAGTGCATATGCGGCATACATACCGGTGCGACAGGAAGTTTCTACCGTGAAGACAGCGTCCTCAGGTGTTTCGACGAATTGCCCGACAAAGGCAAGGTTTTTACAACCGTCGGGAACCACTTTCGGTCTGTCGGAGATGTCACGCGGCATAAACTGCGAGGTGATATAGGGCATCATACAGGTGGAAACATAGGTATGCTTTAACATTTCGTCTTTCAAATCCAGCATACCGAAATGGTACAGCATTTCCGTTAGAATTTCATCACCCGTGCAGTCGCACATCGGCTTTTTGATATAATTTCCTTCGCGCTCGCCCCAAAGTCCGTAGCCCCAGCCGACTTGTACATTCTCGGGTTGATTCGGGAAATAAGGTGCATGGTAGGCGATATAAGAAATATCCCAGTTGGACTCGGGAAAAGAGATAATTCCGTTTGTGCCAATGGGTCTGCCGGATACTTTCTCTAAACGGGCATAGAATTCAGGAAAATCTGTAATGGTCGGAAAAAAAGAAACCCACTTGCTTTTGTCAATGTCGTTAATAAACTTTTCGGGCTTGCCGAATTTTGGGTCACGCTTGGCAAGTTTTTCCCAAACAGAGAATACACCGCGGTTGACAGTGTCACGGTTTGTCGGCGCAACCGTGTGGTTGTCGCCGAAAGCGGAATTCTGTGTCATAGACCCATTCGTAAAAATGACCATATCCGTTTCCGCTACCGACAGGGTTTTCTCCTGCTTGTCTACAATGTAGCGAATGGCGGTGGCAACATTGTTGTCATCGCGCATCAAGATTTCGGTGACTTGCATTTTTGTGCGGAACTGTACGCCTTTGCTCTCCAACCATTTGATGATGGGCAGAATGATAGCGTCGAACTCATTGAGATCAGTGTGCAAAATACCGTGTTCATAGTCGCTTTCGGGCATAAAATGTGTAAAACGGCGGAAATATCGTTTGGCTTCAATCGCGCTGTGATATTGCTTGAAAGCAAGCATATTGTGGAATGTCAGCCATAAATTGCTGTGGAAGAAGCTTTCAGGGAATACATCTGCAATGGTTTTGCCCTCCAAATCCTTTTCATCGCAAAAGAGCACAAACAGCAAAGCCTGCTTACATTCCTCGTCCATATGGAAATCGTGGCAGGGAATGGATTTGCCTTGTACGACAAGACGGTACTCGTTGTGCAACGGATGTTGGTAATTGTAATCCCAAACATCGTCTAAAACCGTTCTGCCCTCGTGGCGCAAAGAGGGGATTTTGGAGCAGATGTTCCACAGACATTCCATATTCGGTTCCATTTCACGCTCACCGCGGCAAAGATAGCCGTGCTGCGCATCGCCGCAGCCGTCCATAGCGCCGCCGATGTCTGCGGAAGCCTCCAAAACGGTTATGTTTTCACCGGGCATATGGATATCGTCCACAAGATATACCGCGGCAGAAAGCCCGGCAATGCCGCCGCCGATAATATAAGCTTTACGGTTTTCTATCCCTTCGGGTGCTTTGGCGTTGTACTTGAGGTCATAAATTTTCATTGTACATTTCCCTTTCGTTCTAAATTTAGTAACAAATATACGGATACTTGACATTTGTTACGCTATTTAGTATAATCGGGTTTGCAATTTTTGCAACGGTACAACCTGACTTGTTCGTATCGATAATTGACACTCGTATGGGTTGTGTTTCCTAACGAAGGGATAAAAATGGAACAAAAATTAGATTTTCGTATTCAACGCACCTACAAACTGCTGACCGATGCACTTTTACAGTTGTTGGCAGAGAAAGAATTTGAAAATATCACGGTCGGCGAAATCTGTGAGAAAGCGATGATTCGCCGTGCGACCTTTTATAAGCATTTCGGTGATAAATATGAACTGTATGCTTTTGTGATTCGACAATTACAAGATGAATTTAAATGTACGCACGCGCCGGAATACGATGGCGACAGGCCACAGGATTTTTATGTAATGATGATAACGGATGTCCTGCACTTTGCAGACGAGCACCGCTTGATTGTTACTTCGGTTTTGAAAAATTCAGGTGCCGGTCGGCTGACCGACATTCTTTCTGATGAAATTGAGGCAGATATACAGCGGCACTTAAAAGAAAACGCGGCAAGCGGTGCCCATTTACCCGGAAAGCCGGAACTGATTGCCTCAATGATGACAGGTGCGTTGGTTTATACGATCAAGCGTTGGTTGCTGTATGATATGGATGTTTCCATAGATGAAATGACAGAGCTTTGTATGTCTTTGGTGAAAATACTGTAAAACGATATTCGGCCAAAACATGTGATTTCTGCCCGGTAACAGTTACACCGCAAAAGTTTTGTGGTATAATTTCCTTGCCTATTGAGAAATAGATAATTTTGGCAGTGCTTATGATGCAATAGGCATTGACAATACAGCATTTGTGCAGGAGGTGGGTGTATGCCCGTTGAGATTTGGGAAGGTTTGCTGATACCCTTTGCCGGAACGGTATTGGGCTCTGCCTGTGTATTTTTTATGCGAAAATCCCTCGGAGATGCCATACAACGCGCGCTGACGGGTTTTGCCGCGGGCGTAATGGTTGCCGCATCGGTTTGGAGTTTGTTAATCCCCGCGATGGAACAGGCGAGCGATATGGGAAAATGGTCATTTATGCCTGCGGTCATTGGATTTTGGCTCGGGATTTTGTTCTTACTGCTTTTAGACCATATTATTCCCCATTTGCACCGCGGCAGTTCCCAAGCCGAGGGCTTAAAAAGCGGCTTCGGCAGAAGTACGATGCTCGTTTTGGCAGTTGCACTGCATAACCTGCCGGAGGGTATGGCGGTCGGTGTGGTATATGCCGGTTGGCTGGCAGGGGACAGCGGTATCACTTTGGCAGGTGCATTGGCGCTGTCACTTGGTATTGCCATTCAGAATTTCCCCGAGGGCGCCATTATTTCGATGCCGCTGCGCGCGGAGGGGGCGTCCAAAACCAAAGCATTCGCTTACGGTGCGCTTTCAGGCATTGTTGAGCCCGTCGGCGCATTGCTGACAATATTGCTCGCAAGCATTGTTGTTCCTGCTTTGCCGTATTTTTTGAGTTTCGCGGCGGGCGCAATGCTCTATGTCGTGGTCGAGGAACTAATACCCGAAATGTCCACGGGGAAACACTCTAACCTCGGCACGGTGTTTTTTGCTGTCGGGTTTACGGTGATGATGGCGTTGGATGTGGCGCTTGGTTGATTTCACTTGCATTTTCCGGCTGTAACAGCCGTTTGTAACTTGCGTCCATGCCAATCGCACCGAGCGGCGCTGTGATTAAAATGGACAGCACGGCAACCGATAAGACCATGTTGCCGCAGGGCAACCCGAGCGACAGCGGTACACCGCCGATTGCCGCCTGTACAGTCGCTTTCGGCAGATACGCAATCACACAGTACAACCTTTCCTTGCGATTTAAGGCTGTGCCGAGCATACATATCCACACGCCCACTGAACGAAAGATAAGCCCTATGGCAATCATCAGTACGGCGCCGAGTCCTGCTTTCAGTGTGTAGCGAATGTCAACTGCCGCGCCTACGAGGACAAATAAAATCACTTCTGCCGCAAGCCATAGCTTGCCGTATTTTTCCCGCAGGCGTGCGGTAACCTCCGGTACACTTCGCATCGCAATCGCCATTGCCATACACATTACGGCAATTAAGCCCGATACGGCAATTTTTCCGTCCAACAAGTCCTCCAAAGCCAAAAGCAGGAACGCTGTGCCCAAAATAATGATGACTTTCAAACTGTTGCGTACCAAATGTTTATGGGCGTAGGTGGTTTCAAAAAACCAAGAAAGGACAAAACCGACTGCCGTGCCGCAAAGCACGCCGAGCACAATGGAAATCGGAATATTAAAAAAATCCATAACGCCGGTACTTTCGCCTTGCGCCATATCGATAAAAGTGGAAAACAGAACAATGACAAACACATCGTCTAGCGATGCGCCTGCCAAAATCATTTGCGGAATGCTTTTTTGCGTTCCGTATTTTTCTTCCATCAGTTGTACCATTCTCGGTACAACAACTGCAGGGGAGACTGCTCCGAGCACCGCACCCATAATTGCCGCGTCCAAGCGATTGACGCCAAGCACCGTAGGCGCAAGCAGGACGAATGCGACGATTTCAAATACCGCCGGCAGGAAAGAGAGCAGTACGGCAGGTCGCCCAACCTTTTTCAAATCGTGTATATCAAGTGATAAGCCGGCTTTAATCAAAATGATAACGAGTGCCAGCTCCCGTAATTCAGCAGAAATGCCTAAAATGGTACTGTCAAGCAAGTCTAAAACATACGGTCCGAGCACAATACCTGTAATCAGCATGCCGATAATGCGCGGTAACTTGATTTTTTGACAAACGGCGGCGAGACTTAACCCC
>JBJEPS010000086.1:0-9376 GCA_051881355.1 Candidatus Fimenecus sp.
TATATACGGTTATAATCGTCAGCATAAACCGAAATGCATTTTCGATAGCAGCCGTTTGGCTGCTTTTTTAGTGCTTTTCTTTGCAAATCATCTTGAATTTCAGCAACCAACGCATCAAATCTGTATTCTTCTGCTGTTTTTCGCATATTTTGTTTCTGCCTCCTTGCCTTGATTGATATATGCAATTGCCGCTTCTTTCGGAAAGTACAGTTTTTCTTTTCCGTTTAAAATGGGTGGTATGTCTTGCAAAATTACCCTTGCTCTGTCACGGCTGATAGACATCGCTTTGGCAAATTGTGAGACATTTATCATTGGTGTGTTGAACTGTTCGGTGAGAAAAGAAACAAGATAGTTGATTTTTTCTTCTTTATTCATCTGATAACTCCCTTTTGTGAAAAATTATTATATTCAATCTCTCCATGATACATTTAAAAGATTGCAATAGGGATATAACGGCAAAGATTTGATTTGTCAAGAAAAAATGTTGCTTTTTTTAAAAAATAATCGGTGAAAAATATTTAATGCTTTCAAAATCGTAAAAAGCATTGAGAAAAACGAATTTTAAATTCTTAAAAATATCCGATTTTATATGTAGACTTTTAAAAAACAAAATAAATTCCGCATTGATATATATACAATTAGATATCAAACAATTCGAGCGCACAGCCGTCCCAAGGAATCGGCGCGATGTTATGGTTCAAAAAGATTTCTCGGTATTTGTAAAACATATTTGAATTTTGTTCCCTCATGGCATTCAACCCGTTTTCATTTGAAAACGCAATAAATTCATGCAGTGTTTGCGCGGATTTGGGTCTTAGACCAAGTGAGTGGATAAAGTCATCCATTTCCTGCGTATTTAAGACATTAGGAAGCAACAAAAGCTTTCCCGACAAAGTATCCCATAGCGATTTTGCGATTTCTGGGTTGTCCAAACAGTTTTGAAATGTTACGATATTGCCTTTTTTTCGTTGGATTTTTAAAAAGGGCGTTTTACACTTAATTTCAGCGCGAATGACCTCTTTCTCGCCCAAAAACGCATGATGATATTGTTTGCAGCATTCCCGTTTATCATATCCTGTAAATGACCAACTATCGTTTTGAAACGAAACATTACCATTATCAAATTGTTCGTCTTTTAAATGAGGCGCATACAATTTGCTCAGCCATACCAAAAAGTTTTTCGCATCCGCTTTTTCTGGTGAAAAGGCGAAATCATAGTTTAAATCCAAGTCAGTAACAATGCGGTTGGATAATGCCTGATTCGGAATGCTTTGCAGAAGCGAGTAACTTTGAATCACATCCAATATTTTTGCTTCGTATTGTGCAGAGACACCGTATTTAAAAGGAATCATATTGTTTCCATATAAGAATCGAGGCGGGGAAAACTCAAAGCACAGCCGTCTTTGCATCGGCAAATATTGCACTTCCAAATTATCGGCGTGAAACCGAAACAGCTTTGCGCCATCCTCCGTTATTGTAGAAGAAAAGTTTTCAAATCGAATCACTTTCTCGTTGATGGGTATGCCAAATCGGATTTTATCAATGTTTGGGGGTGTACAAAATAATTTCATTTGTTCTGCTCCTTTTTTTGAATTTCGAGCAGAATATTCCGAATTGTTTTTAAAAAAGCAAGAAAAAATACAGAAAAAAATAAAAAAAGCAGTCGCTTTCACGACTGCACAAATACAAAATATATACAAATTTCTTAGATTACAGGTACAACTGCCTATATACAAATTTTTGAAAGATTTATTGTTTTAAAAACAGGATTTCGCGTTTTTGAAATCGTGCTCCTCTTTAGGTATATTTAAAGGAATGAATGCAAAAACGCAACCATTCCATAGAAATACAGATAGAATTTCGTGCGAAAAACGCAGATAAATACGCTTATTCGGCCGTAAGCCCTTTTAATTGCCTAAAAACGTACCGCAGCAAAAACATATATCAAAAACCAAATATAAAGAACAAGCACGATTTTTATATACAAAAATTTGTATATAGATATCTAAAAAATCTCATTCGTTAGAATTTATAAATTCGCTGATTAACTCAGAAATTATTTGGAACTGCTTTTCGGTAAGGTCGTGAAAAGGGATTTGCAGAGACTCTTTTTCAATGCCCAAAAGGTAATCTGCCGATACGCCGAAGGTAACGCATATGGATTTCCACACCGTTGATGTTTTGCCCTTTATTACCTGCGTAGGTGCTTTTGGTATCCAGCGTGCCGCCGAGGTCGAATTTCTCCTGCACGCTGACCATCCATTCAGGATTAGCGTTGCTGACCCACGGTAGCCAACGGTTGTCCACATGCACGCGGTACAGAGCACAAGCAAAGTAATAATTCGACACTTTTCGCTTTACGTTTGATAGAAACCGTGATATAATAAATTTGTACATTTTGTTTACAGAGCTTGCCTTTGGAAATCAAAGGAGTATATCGCTTCGGAGGTAATTTGTATATGAAAAGTGCAGGGAAATACAATGCCGTAAAGTGGATAGGTATCAATGCCCTTGCCTTACTTTTTTTGGCTCTGCTTTATAAAATCAGCGGCTATATATTGGATAAGAGAGGGCTGGCGTTTTCGCGTTATGCAGAATACATTGCCGTTGCGATCGGCGGTTTTTTGGCGGTAATGTTTATCGTGCAACTGTTTTTCCAGCTTTTTAAATATGCACATCGGACAAGGAGTATAATTGCGCGTATTACATTATCGTTTATTATTATTGCAATGATTATTTTTTTAATGTACGCTTTTCTCAAAATAACGTTTATGGTTGCTTTTATGTGTCATCCTGTTGGAATTGCAGAAAAAGAGGCACAAAAAATGTTTGTTTATTCTGATGGAATCGGAAACTTAGAATATTATACATACCACAATATATTGATTCGTGATAAAAATTTGCGTATTTACGAATACTTTAGCGGTCGCAGAGGAGATGATGATTCGTTAGATACGTGTGGAGTTTATCCGGAAATGGTATTCTACTATGACGAAAAGGGAGAAATAGAACGGGTCATTTGTTACAGCGAAGACGGAAAGGAAGTTTCATCCGATAATGAAGACAGCCGTGTACATGCGTAATGCATGTACACGGCTGTTTCTTAAGAAATCATAGTATAAATATATTTTGCAAAAGCGTTGCAACAGAGCTGAACAACTTCTTCGGATGGATTATTCCCTTTTATGTCAATAACGGTTTGTCCCAATAGCGAGAATTTCATTTTGGTTGCAATGGCAATACGCAAATCCTTTATGGTTCTTTCACACGCAAGTTCTTCTGTAATCCATTGAAAACGTTTTTTATGCAAACCGTTACTGTAATACCAATTCATCGCATCGGACAGCGGGTGAAAATTACTGTCTTGCTTTAATAGGTCATGTGCTTTTATTTGGAGTTTATATGCATCAAAATCGGAGCATAAATCACTATAATTACAATTGGATTTTCCACCGATTGTTTCATCAGCAATCTCCTGATTAGACATATGCAAATAGTTTTCGCCGTTATCTCGTTTAGCAATACGCGCAGTTGTATCCGCCATGCCTGTTGCCAAATCACCTCCCCAGCTTGCCCAAAAGTTTGGAATTACGCCTCCGAAATATGCCGACATAGTTGCCGCCATATGCGCCAAATCAATTAGTCCTCTATCGCCATCCGTGACCAGTTTTCTTGTGCCTTTGCGTATATAAGGCTCAAAATAGCGATTCAATTCACTGTTAGGTTGATTGTTGACATAATTGATAAAAGCTTCGTCCGGTTTTTGCCCGGCTGTGACAGACCATTCAAAATCATCATATTCCGGTGCTCTCAAGTATCCTAAAACACCGTCTAAAACTTTGTCGGGCGAGAAAAGCGCACTGCCACTGGGGACGACAATATATCTGAAATAATTTTGATATTCATCTTCAAGCTGTCGAATTTTCGTAATTATATCCGATATTTGTGCAGCATCATTGGGAACATCAGGAATATCCGGTCTTTTATAATTTTTAATGACAACCGCCTGTTGGAACAACCCGTCATACGCCCGTTGCACGGATTCTTTAGAGTAATACGTCAAAGCGTGCTCCTGTGGGTCATTGAAGATATAATGATTGTCGTCATACCCAACCAAAAGCAGACAGTGCATCGGCGAAATCCATTGAATGTATCTGCCCTGATATGAAATAATGGTACTTTTTCTTGGTGTGTCCATACCTTGTGTAGCCCAGAAAATGACAGGAATATTTTTGTCGATATATTCCGAGCATAAGTATTCAATAGACTTGCCTTTTTCTTCTTTGGCATACAAAAGCGAATTTGGCAAAATTCTATCCAACGCCTTTTTGATAACAGGCGAGTAACAGCCGTAGCCGCTTGCGGAATACGGGTTACCGCCGAAGCAGATATTAGGGTCAAATGATTTGTTACTCCCTTTGTCCAGATAGTTATCAATAAAATTTTCGACTGTTATATTCACACCGGCATATTGCAGTGCCATCACTGTACTTACACTTTCACAGCCCGAAGGATATTTCACCCTTTGATAAATAAACGGTACATTCGGGATAATTTTATAATGTCCAACAGGAGTAATTGTACCGCCGTCGGTGCCGTTCTCTTCAAAGATATGGATTTCCACACCGTTGATGTTTTGCCCTTTGTTGCCTGCGTAGGTGCTTTTGGTATCCAGCGTGCCGCCGAGGTCGTATTTCTCCTGCACGCTGACCATCCATTCAGGATTTGCGTTGCTCACCCACGGTAGCCAACGGTTGTCCACATGCACACGGTACATTATAACCACGCCCGATTTCAGCTTTGTGCCGTCGTTTGCATACGCATAGATGTTTAAAAGCTGAATAGGTTTTCCGGGGTAGCCTGCATAATCGTTGTAGGCTGTACCGCGGCTGTCCACATACGGGTAATAGTTGCTTTTCGTCGCATTCCAAGAACGGTAAGACAGATAATAGGGTTTACTCGGGTCTGTTTGGATTTTAATACCATCGATATGGTCGTACAGTGCCGTGCCTGTAAACGAAGTCCAATTGGAAAGGCTGTCTGTCATATACTGAAGTGTTGCTGAACTTTCTGCTCCGGGCAAGGGACCGACGGGTTGGTAATCTGTTTCTCCTTGGAACACGCGGATTTCCACGCCGTCGATGTTCTGCCCTTTGTTGCCGGCGTAGGTGCTTTTGATATCCAAGGTGCCGTCTAAGCCGTACTGCTTTTGTACGCTTTGCATCCATTCGGCGTCAGCATTGCTTACCCATGGTAGCCATCGCCCTGCAACCCGAACACGGTACATAACCACAACCCCCGCGCGAAGCCGCGTGCCGTCTTGGTTATATGCTTGAATACTCAAGAGTTGAATCGGTTTACCCGGATAACCTGCATAATTGTTATCGCCGCTGTATAAACTGTTGACTTCTGGATAAAATTGGTCGTTGCCCTCATTCCAAGATTTATACATAAAATAGTACGGCTCATCTGCATCTGTGCCGAGATGGATGCCGTCAATTTGGGCGGCGGTGACTGCTCTTTCAAACGGCTCCCAATTGGAAAGATTATTGCACATATAGGACGCGGATATGACCTCTTCAACCCCGGTAAAATTACCTGCGCCTGCATTGCCGGAATCGTCTTCAAAAATATGAATTTCCACACCGTCAATATTTTGTCCTTTATTGCCTGCATAGGTGCTGTTCACCGACAGCGAGCCGCCTAAGGAGTGCTTGTTTTGTATGTCACGCATCCATTCGGCGTCAGCATTGCTTACCCACGGCAACCATCGCCCCGCGACACTAACGCGATACATTACGATCACACCCGAGCGTAGCCGTGTACCGTCATTTTTGTAGGCTTGAATTTCCAAGAGTTGAATTGGTTTTCCGGGAATACCTGCATAATCGTTATAAGCTGTTCCTGTGCTTTTTACAAAGGAGTACCAGTCTGTTTTTCCCTCATTCCAGGAACGGTATTGCAAATAGTACCCTTTTGCGGTATTTGTCTGAATTTTGATACCGTCAATCTGTTCAGCATATACGCCGTTTTCAAATGCTGTCCAGTTGTCTAAACTGCCGACCATATATTGCAAAGATGATGTGCCGACTTCTCCACCGGTGAAATCTCCAAGTATGCCTTCTTCATAGATGCGGATTTCGATACCATCCATGTTTTCACCTGCGTTACCTGCATAATAACTGTCGGTGTCGATTGTGCCGCCCAAATTGTATTTTGAATGAACACTTCGCATCCACTCGGGATCGGCGTTGCTGACCCACGGCAACCATCTGCCGGCTACGCGAGCGCGATACATCACGACGACCTTTTCCGTCAGTTTCGTACCGTCATTTTGATATACTTGAATTTGCAACCGTTGCACCGGTCTGTTGGGTGCACCCGCATAATCATCCACATTGCTGTTCACGCGGGAATACCAAGCGGTTTTTCCCTCGTTCCAAGTGCGATATTGCAGATAATAGGGGCTACTTGCGGGCGTTTGCAATTTAATGCCGTCCATAGAGCTTTGCATAGAATTTGTAAAACTATTCCATGCGCCGTTTTTTAAATATGTACATTGAATATTTGATACGAGCATGTGATTGAATTCTCCTTATTACTTAAAAATTGAATTTGCGGATAACTTACTTACTATTTGTGGCGTCAATCCTTTCTGATATAACATCGCTTGTCGACATGCAATCAGAACAAATGTTCTATCTTAATGCTATGGGAAAAGATGTGAATTGTCAATTTCCCGAAAGATGAAAAGTCCCAAAATATGGATATAAGGTGTGTTATTGTAATTTTATTATCTACGGAAAAGGTTCTCTATGGCATATACTCTTTTCCAGAAAAACGACTGAGAAAATGATTCCATTTTTTCTTGCTTTTGAAAATAAAACGGGTTATATATCTATCGTAATGAATCCTTGAAACTTGTTCCCACAGCGACACACAATGCCGTGTTGGAGCGACACCATCTATGAAATGCACGACGAAGTTCCAGTATCCCTCTTGACAATATACTCCCATAGGAGTATATTTTATGTGAGGTGATAGTATGAAAATGATATATCATGGCTCTAAAGATATTATTGAAAAGCCGGCGTTTGGTAAAGGTAAACCATATAATGATTATGGTTTAGGCTTTTATTGTACTGAAAATCTTGTCCTTGCTAAAGAGTGGGCAGTTGATATTGGTCGAGACGGTTACGCAAATATTTATGAAATTGATGACAGTAAATTAACTGTACTTAATTTGAATGATGCGCAGTATGTCATTTTGCATTGGCTCGCAATTCTTTTGGAAAACAGATATTTTGACGCGCCCTCTCCTTTGGCTCAGGAAGCGAAGACATATATATTGAATAATTTTTCTGTTGACTACAAAAACTGTGATGTAATCATCGGTTACCGCGCTGATGACAGTTATTTTTCATTTGCTCAGGATTTTCTTAACGGCACAATTTCATATCGTCAGTTAAGCAATGCTATGCGACTTGGTAATTTAGGTCAGCAATTCGTATTAAAAAGCAAAAAGGCTTTTGATTTGATTCACTATATTGGCTATGAAAATGCTGCTGCGAACCAATGGTATTCTCGTAAGGAAAACAGAGATAAATCGGCTCGCCGTGATTACTTTGACACAGAAAAAAATAAAAGACAGCGTGGGGATATTTATATTACGCAAATCATTGATGAGGAGATGAAGTTTGATGATCCACGCCTACGATAAACTGTATTTAGAAAAAGCAAGAATATTGCTCGGCAGGATGCTTGACTTTGCTGTATACGATTTAAGGCTAAATATAACTGATTTCTATAAATTATTTTGTCATTCTCCATATGCAAGGCAATTAGAAACCGGGGATACATCGTTATTGTCAGGAAAATCGGGCATAGAGCTTGCATATGACTTAATTGGTGATTGTTCTGTTGCGCCTAAATTCACAACCGATCGCAGCCCTGAATACTGGGCAGGCTGGGCGCTCGCGTATTATCAGTGGTATACTTCTCTTACCTTTTCGCAAATCAATGATATTATCTCCATTGATGAGGTTGTTAAAATGTATCCGAAATATCATGAGATGGATATAATGCAATTTACGGATACTGTAAACGAAATATATTTTCAAAAAAAGCATAACACGAACCTAAAAGAAAAACGTCTTGAAGCCGGATTATCTCAAAGCGAATTAGCGAAAATTTCCGGCGTGCCGGTTAGAACAATACAGCAATACGAGCAACGGCAAAAGAATATTAATTCAGCAAAGGTGGAAACTGTTTTAGCAATGGCAAAGGCTCTTTCCTGCGATATTAAGGATATTTTAGAATCTGTTGATTTGCCCCAATCAATCGAAATTATTTGAAGATATAAGCCTTCAAAAACGGCTTGAAATGACACTTTTAAAGGAATTTCTTACGCTCTATCTTCGCCTTTTGTGCTTATTATCCTTTCCTCTTTGCTATATTAAGACTATAAATAGATTTCCGTTATTAAAACAGATTGTTTAGTTGTTTACATTTGCAAATCAAATTTACCATCTTATATAGATGTATTTAGGACGCATTTGAAGTATTTTTCACTGACCCCGTTACCAAAATTATTTCGCGTACCGTAGCGTACCAAACGCACAGAATACCAGCGAGAATAATTGATATTGCGTTGTTTTTCTGACATTGGGAGCAGACTGTAAATCTGCCGTCTACGACTTCAGTGGTTCGAATCCACTCTCTCCCACCAAAAAGAAAAGTCGCGTAAGCGGCTTTTTTTTTGTATTTTTCTCGTTTCACTTTCACTGTTTTCTCTTTTTTTCTGCACAGAAAAGCGACTTTTCCAGCGAAAAGATAAGAGAATCCGTTGGATTGCGTTTATCAGCATTCAAAAAAGAACTTATCCATTAGACAAATCAGTCGGTTGACGGGAGTTTGTTCCGCTGTTGTTCAGAAAACATGGATCATCAAGGAATCGTCCTGCCTTTGCAAAATGTTTTCTGTTGTGTGGTTGATGCCAACGAAGAAACGCTGCCAGCGATTTTTCAACAGACCATAGACGAACTGTGCAAGAAATATGTGTTGCTTTTATACAAAAATTTTGATAAAATATCCATAAAGTTTGCCACATATGCGGCTTGGTTTTGGGGGAATACGATGAGCAGATGGATAGAAACGCAAACACCCTGCGGCGTTATAAAAGGGCTGGAAACCGAACGGTGTATCGAATACCGCGGCGTGCGGTATGCACGTGCCGCACGGTACGAATATCCCGTGCAGGAAAAGAAATGGCAGGGTGTGTATGACGCCACCGAATACAAGGCGTGCTGTTATCAGCATCGTGCGTTTGAAGACGATGCAAAGGTGAATCCGTTTTATCACAAGGAATTTCGGAAAG
>JBJEPS010000087.1:0-2126 GCA_051881355.1 Candidatus Fimenecus sp.
ACCAAAAAGTCCTCCCAAAACGCGCCCACCTCTTTTAAAAACGGATAGAGATGTTCTGCGGCATACGCCCTGTCGCGAGTGGCGTTCCAACGCATCACTGCAATTACTGCCGCATAAGCGGCGTTGCTTTTTTGCCCTAAAAACATTTTTTCATAGGGCGCAGGAGGCTCGGAATATTCCGAAAAAAGCCCTTTTGGGAGCATCCCTACGGGGTAATACACACCGTTGCAGTTTAAATACTCTTTTGCACATTGCTTACCGCGGGGGATAAACTCCTCCAAAGGCGTAAAATAGCAATCCGTCAGTTCGGTGTGATTTGAGCCGCAAAGGGCGTAAAACGGCGCCTCATAGTTATAATTCAAATGATAATCCCCGTGCCAGTTGACATTTTCCACCGTGATAAAGTTACCGTAAATGCCGGGTGGGAATTTTATGTTCCGTGCGCAGATTGCCAAATGATATTGGCAGGCGTACCAGTTTAACTCCAACTGTTCATCGGAAACGGTAAAGGCAGATTTCGCATAAAACGCTTTCCACCAATTTTCGTGCGCCTCTTTTTCTGCTTTATATGTATTCTCATCAAACGCCCCGAGGTGGGAAAGCACATCTTCCGTATATGTTTCGCTGTCAAAATTCGTTGCAGCAGAGAGTACATACTGATTTTTAGAGAACGCACGCAGCCCCGCCGTCACGAAGCATGGGAATTGCAGTTTTTCATTGTCAAATACACGGGTAAAGCCGCAAATGCCGTCTTTTGAAAATTCCTCTGATTTATCCGCACCGCAGGAAAGAGGGGAAAATCTCGGCGTGGGCAATAAACTGTCATCACTCGCAGAAAGCGTAAAAAACACATCGTTTTGCGTTGCACAGACAAAAACCGTGATTTCCACAAATTTTTCACCATCGGCAAAGCGGCAGAACAGTTCCCCCTCGTCCATACGCTGTTCGACGTAGTAGTTTTTATATAAATCCTTGGGCACATCAAAGTCCACATAGCCCAAGGGCTTGATACCGCCGTTATTGTCACGGTGCTCATCTGCCATCCAAAGGTCGCATTTGGCAAGGTATACGCGCAGTCCCGTGCCGCTGTTGCCAAGAACAGCGGACATATCCCCGTTGCCGCAAAGTGCGCCGTCGGGAATGGCGTATTTGCCGGAACGCGCCGGCGGGGTGGTGATTGTGACGGTGTGTTTCATACTGTACTCCTTATTATGGAAATTCCTTCCGAATTCGGTTTTAGTGTAGCATATGTCGTGCCCGAATGCAAGCAAGCTTCTTTTGTATCTTTTTTGTGCGCGCGTTTTACAAAATCTGCAAAATTTTTCACTTTTTGTGCGGATTTTCATAAGATTTCGTATTTACACGCCGCAAAGAAAGTGATACAATAAATGCGTATGTGAGTGGGCGGGTCATGCCTGCCCCGATACAAGTTAAGGAGGAAATACGAATGGCAGAAACAAAGAAACCCGTCGTTTCGAGAAAATCGAAAACGATGGACGGTAACAATGCCGCCGCGTATGTTTCTTACGCGTTTACGGAAGTTGCCGGTATTTACCCGATTACGCCGTCCAGCCCGATGGCGGACTATGTGGACCAGTGGTCGGCACAGGGGGTTAAGAACATTTTCGGCACAACCGTAAAGGTTGCGGAAATGCAGTCCGAAGCAGGTGCGGCAGGTACCGTGCACGGCTCTTTGGCAGCCGGTGCGCTGACCACCACTTATACCGCGTCGCAGGGCCTTCTGTTGATGATTCCGAATATGTATAAAATCGCGGGTGAATTGCTCCCGTCGGTGTTCCATGTTTCGGCACGCTGCGTTGCGTCCCATGCATTGAACATCTTCGGTGACCACTCCGATGTGTATGCTTGCCGTCAGACCGGTTTTGCAATGCTTGCCGAAGGCAATGTGCAGGAGGTTATGGACTTGGCTGCCGTTGCACACTTGGCGTCGATTGAAAGCCGTGTACCGTTCATCAACTTCTTTGACGGCTTCCGTACCTCGCACGAAATTCAGAAAATCAAGATTTGGGATTATGATGACCTGAAAGAAATGTGCAATATGGACGCAGTCGATGCGTTCCGTAAACGTGCACTCAATCCCGAGCGTCCCGTCATGCGCGGCTCGC
>JBJEPS010000088.1:0-8845 GCA_051881355.1 Candidatus Fimenecus sp.
TCAGCATAAAGAAGGATTACATATGCATTTTACAGAAATCAAAGAAACCGCAGATACCTATTTAATGCCGACCTACGCGCATTTCCCCGTTGCACTGGAACGCGGCGAAAATGCCACCTATTTTGACAGCGAGGGTAAAGAATATATCGACTTCACCGCAGGCATCGGCGTAAATTCGTTGGGTACCAATGATGAGGTTTGGAAAGCGGCAGTCAAGGCACAGATTGATGAATTACAGCACACCTCAAATCTCTATTATAATGAAACGGTTGCCAGGGCGGCAAAGGCGATTTGCGAACGCGCGGGCTTTCCGAAAGTGCTGTTTTGCAATTCGGGCGCAGAGGCAAACGAGTGCGCCATTAAACTTGCCCGTAAATACAGTTTTGACAAATATGGCGAGGGGCGGTACAATATCGTTAGCCTGAAAAATTCTTTCCACGGCAGAACCATGGCGACTATCACCGCCACAGGGCAGGAACACTACCACGAGTTTTTCAACCCGTTTTTAGAGGGCTTTCGGTACGCCGAATCGGGCGACTGCAAGGGACTTGAAAATATGCTCGACGGCACGGTTTGCGCTGTGATGATGGAGGTTATTCAGGGCGAGGGCGGCGTTTTGGAAACACCGAAAAGTTTTATCGAGTTTGTCCGCACGGTTTGCGATGAAAACGATGTGCTTTTGATTTTTGACGAGGTGCAAACGGGCGTCGGCAGAACGGGTAAACTGTTCGCCTATGAAACCGTGGGTGTAAAGCCTGACATCTTGACAACGGCAAAGGGCATCGGCGGGGGTCTCCCCATGGGTGCGTGTCTTTGCAGTACAGAGCTGGGCAATACGCTGACAGCGGGCACACACGGCACAACCTTCGGCGGAAATCCCGTTGCCTGCGCGGGTTCTTTGGCGGTTTTAGAACGGCTGGATGATGTGTTTTTAGCAGAGGTTACCGCAAAAGGCGAGTATATCCGTGAAAAGGTGAAAACCTTTACAGATGTGGAAGGCGTGCGTGGCAGAGGCTTGATGATAGGTATTGATTTAAAGACCAAAAAGGCGGGTGAAATCGCGCAAAAATGCTGTGCAAACGGCTTGCTTATCTTAACGGCAAAATCCGCTTTGCGCATGCTCCCGCCGCTGACAATTACTTACGAAGAAATTGACAAAGGACTATTGATTTTAGAGCGCGTGCTCTCGGAATAAGGAGAAAGATTATGAAACATTTACTGAGCTTGTTATCCACCACCCCGCAGGAGATTGAAGAACTGTTAAACCTTGCGGACCAACTGAAATACGAAACCAAAAACGGCATTGCCCACAAGCGTTTGAAAGGGCAAACCTTGGGTATGATTTTCCAAAAGTCCTCCACCAGAACGCGCGTTTCGTTTGAAACGGGTATGTATCAGTTGGGCGGGCAAGCGCTGTTTCTTTCCAACCGCGACCTGCAAATCGGGCGCGGCGAGCCGATTGAGGACACCGCTCGTGTGCTGTCGCGGTATTTAGACGGTATTATGATTCGGACTTTCGCCCAAAGCGAGGTTGAAAACTTAGCGAAATACGGCTCTATCCCGATTATTAACGGTTTAACGGATTTTTGCCACCCCTGTCAGGTGCTCGCAGACCTGTTGACCATTCGCGAGCACAAAGGCCATTTGGACGGGCTTAAAATGTGCTATATCGGTGACGGTAACAATATGGCAAACTCACTTATCGTGGGCGGCTTGAAAACGGGAATGGCAGTTTCCGTTGCCTGCCCCGAGGGTTATGACCCCGATCGTCAGGTGCTGGATTTTGCAAAGTCGTATCAGAACTTTGCTCTTTGCCGTAATCCGAAAGAAGCGGCGGCAGACGCCGATGTCATTTTCACCGATGTTTGGGCGTCTATGGGGCAGGAGGACGAAGCCGCTGAACGCCGAAAGGTGTTTGAGGGTGTGTATCAAGTCAATAAACAACTGCTTGCCGTTGCCAACAGCGGCTGTATGGTACAGCATTGCCTGCCCGCGCACCGCGGCGAGGAAATCACCGCCGATGTGTTTGAAGCCCACGCCGACGAAATTTTCGATGAGGCAGAAAACCGCCTCCACGCGCAAAAAGCCGTTATGGTCACTTTGATGGAGAAGTAACCATTCTCTTAAATCATAGTTGAAGCGCGTAAGGAACGGTCGTACCGTTCCGCAAAAAAGGCATTCTGAACGAAGTGAAGGATCTCGTGCGATAAAGGGAGATTTGATTTGAAGGAGATTCTTCGGCTGAACGCCTCAGAATGACAATGCCGCGAATGAACACAGTTTACCCCGACAACCGCCATGCGTCAAAAACAAAAAAATCACCCTGTGTACCATTTGGTACACAGGGTGATTTTTGGTGTGTTTCTTATTCTTCAACCTTTTCAAACTGGTCGGCGCCGACGCCGCACAGCGGGCATTCATAATCTTCGGGTAGCTCGTCGCCCTCATATACATAGCCGCAAACGGTGCAAACATATTTTGCCATTGGTTTTACCTCCTTTTGGAATGTGTAACAATATTTTATCAATAGTTTTCCGCGCGAACTTGGAAATATGCCTGCGGATGTGCACATACGGGGCAAACCTCGGGCGCTTTTTTGCCGACAACAATGTGTCCGCAGTTGGAGCACTGCCATACCGCGTCACCGTCTTTGGAGAACACCAAATCCCCCTCGATATTTGCAAGCAGCTTTTTATAGCGTTCCTCATGCTCTTTTTCAATCGCCGCAACACCGTCAAACAACTTCGCAATATCGTCAAAGCCTTCCTCACGCGCGGTTTTTGCAAAACCCGCATACATATCGGTCCATTCGTAATTTTCGCCGGCAGCCGCGTCCTTCAAATTTTCGGTGGTTGCGGGCATACCGCCGTGCAAGAGCTTAAACCAAATTTTTGCATGCTCTTTTTCGTTCTTCGCTGTTTCCTCAAACAATGCGCCGATTTGCACATAGCCGTCCTTTTTCGCTTTCGATGCGTAATACAGATACTTTGTATGCGCCTGTGACTCGCCTGCGAAAGCGGTCATCAAATTTTGTTCGGTTTTGCTGCCTTTTAATTCAGCCATTTTTATCACCTTTTTCTATGTATGTGAATATCGGTATCCACCGTATTCCGAATCTATTATACCGCTTTGAAAAAAATATGCAAGAGTGCAGGAAAAAATTTGCACAAATGCACCGAAGGTGTTACAATAGAAGAAACCGAATTGTCGGAGGCACTTTTTTATGTATATCCGAAATATATATTTTAAACAGCTCTACCGTTTGCTGCTTTTGTTTCTTTGCGAAGCGGGGGTTATTCTGCAATATGCCGCAGTAGCACAAAACGGGAATGTCGCGATGCTGATTTGCTATTATACGATTTTAAGCAATCTGTTATGTTTTGTATATTTTGCGGTTTTGCTTGTCACCCAGCGAAAAAAAGAAAATCCGCTTTTAAAAGGCAGCATTACCATGTGTATTGTCGCGACGGGGCTGGTGTATCATTTGCTGTTGAACGGCACAATGGAGGCAAATGCCGCGTCTGTCAGTTCCGTGCTGTATGCGGGGAATTTGCTGGTACATACGGTTGTCCCTATTATGGTGGTGCTTGACTATTTTCTGTTCTTCCCGAAGGGGCAGTACAAAAGTCTGTACCCGATTGCGTGGCTGGTACTGCCGTATTTGTATTTCGGATTTATTTTGTTGCGTGCCGAGGTAAGCGACAGCCTGTTTTCGGGCTTCGGCGGCACAAAAAGCCGCTACCCGTATCCGTTTTTAGATGTGGATTTGTACGGCTGGGATAAAGTTCTGTTGATTGTGCTTGGGATTACCGTTGCGTTTTTGGCGCTTGGATATATCGCCTTTGTGATAGACAAGCTGCTCGGAAAAAACGGCGGCAAAAACCGCAAACGGCGCGAGTAAAGCTTGTTGCAAAAGCAGGTGCTTATCGATGAACTGTCTCAATACCAAACAAATGGAAAAAAATTCTGTAAAAATGTTGCTTTTTGAAATGAAATGTTATATAATATTACCAAAGACGGTGGTTGCAATGGTAAAGGGTAAAGAAAGCGGAATTACGGAAAATCTCAAAAAAGGAATCACAGAACTCTTGATTTTATCTTTTTTGGAGAAACGGGAGATGCATATCTACGCGATAACCAACCAGTTGGATGCGCTGTCTGACGGTGTATGTAAAATTGCATACCCGTATGCGGCAATCTATCGGTTGCTTGACGGGAAATATATCGAAGAATGCGGCAAACGCAATGATGAACATCGGCTTCGTCAGTTCTATCGTATTACCGAAGGCGGCATACAGTATCTGCATACGATGCGTGCGGATTATGAAAAATTTATCGGCGGTGTGTCGATGATTTTGGACGCTTTAGAGAACGGGGGAAATTCCGATGTTGAGTGAAAAAGAACAGCAAAAATACATCAAAGCTGTCGCTAGGAAAATCTCTTGTTCTAAAAAAGACAAAGCAGCATGCATGGCTGCCTTTGCTGATGCGGTGGAGGATGTTGTTTGCCAGGAGGGCGATATAACGCCTGCCCGTTTACAGCAAATTTTAGGTGACCCGAGTACAGTCGCCAAAGAGCTGGAGGCAACCTTGGACGTCGAGGTCGTTCGGCGGTATAAACGGAAAAGAGTGCTGATGGTTGTGCTCGCAGTGGCTTTGGTACTTGCTTTGCTGATCGGTTTATATTTCTTTTTAGTGTATTGTGCCGTGCAGCCGATTTACGTTGCTAACAGAAATGCGGTATCGGCGCACGCGAATATGATTTCAAATTTTAAGGAGTGTTATTTATGAAAAAAACAATTTCCATATGTATGGCGGTTATTTTACTGCTGTCGTGTATGTCTATGAGTGTTTTTGCTACGGATGAGGACGATGTCTTGCAGGTCATCTCGCAGGAAGGGAACATTACATATTACGAAGACGGCTTTTATGCTGTCACTACGGTGACACAGTTGTTTGGCGGTGCCAGAAGCACAACAGTAACTTGCTCTAAAAGTACAAATGTCTATAATGCCGACGGTGTGGAAGTTTGTGCCTTGACGGTTGTCGGGACGTTTTCCGTTAATTCCGGCACCAAGAGCGTAGCGTGTACGTCCGCGACCTATACGACAAATGTGTATGTGGACGGTTGGTCTATTGCTTCTCCGGCGGCATCATACAGCAATCACGGGGATTATGCAAAAGCTACGGCGACCGGGACAGCCAAGCAAAAGGTGCTCGGCATTACCACAAAGTCTATCCCGTTGTCTGTGTCGGTTAACTGCTACTGGGACGGCACGTATAATTAACCTATACTGACGCAGCAGGATTTTTTCAGCGGCTGATGTAACATAACGGTGGCTCTGTATGCCCTTTGCGGGTATACAGAGCCTTTTGTTTTGCCTTCCGATGCGTAACGACAATTTTTCGGAATGTGTTCATAATCTGTTTTTTGTATTTACTTTTTCAGCAAAAATTTGTATGATGAAAAACGGATTGCAGTTACAGTTTTTATAAAAAAGAGGTGTGAACGATGAATGAAGTCAAAAAACCGAAAAAACCGCTGATATACTATTACACAATTGTTTTGGTGGTTTTAATGCTGTTTAACTTTCTTGCCCTGCCGTTTTTGATGGAACGGCGCGTAGAGGAAGTGGATTACGGCACATTTATGACCATGACCGCCGAGCAAAAAATCGGCGAAGTGGAAATTCAGGACAATCAAATCCTTTTCACGGACAAAGAAACGGACAAGATTTACAAAACCGGGAAAATGGATGACCCGAATTTGACGGAGCGCCTGTATGCGTCGGGGGCACAATTTTCGGGGGAGATTGTCGAGGAAACCTCACCCTTGCTCACCTTTTTCTTGAGCTGGATTTTGCCGACGCTTTTGTTTATCGCCATCGGGCAGTTTATGTATAAAAAACTGCTGGATAAAGCCGGCGGTGGGGCAAACTCGATGATGTTCGGTACCGCAGGCAAGAGCAACGCCAAGGTGTATGTGCAGTCGTCGGAGGGCATTCATTTCTCCGATGTTGCAGGTGAGGATGAGGCAAAAGAAAATTTAACGGAAATTGTGGATTATTTGCACAATCCGAAAAAGTATGAGGAAATCGGTGCCTCTATGCCGAAGGGCATTTTGCTGGTCGGACCGCCCGGTACGGGGAAAACGATGCTGGCAAAGGCGGTCGCAGGCGAGGCGAATGTACCGTTTTTCTCCATTTCCGGTTCGGAATTCGTAGAGATGTTCGTCGGTATGGGCGCTTCAAAGGTGCGTGATTTGTTCAAGCAGGCAAAGGAAAAAGCACCGTGTATCGTGTTTATTGATGAAATTGATGCCATCGGCAAAAAACGTGACGGGCAGTTCGGCGGCAACGACGAACGCGAGCAAACGCTCAACCAGTTGTTGACGGAAATGGACGGCTTTGAAGGTAACAACGGCGTGATTATTTTGGCGGCAACTAACCGCCCTGAATCGCTGGACCCGGCGCTGACGCGTCCCGGTCGGTTCGACCGCCGCGTGCCCGTGGAGTTGCCGGACCTTGCAGGCAGAGAAGCCATCTTGCGCGTTCACGCGAAAAAAATCAAGGTTTCGCCCGAGGCGGATTTCGGAAAAATTGCGCGTATGGCTTCGGGGGCTTCCGGGGCGGAGCTTGCCAATATTGTCAACGAAGCGGCACTGCGTGCAGTGCGTGACGGTCGTAACTGCGCGTCACAGGCGGATTTGGAGGAGAGCATCGAAACCGTTATCGCAGGCTATCAGAAAAAGAATGCCATTTTGACCGACAAGGAAAAAATGATTGTCTCCTATCACGAAATCGGGCATGCGTTAGTGGCGGCAAAACAAAGCCATTCCGCACCCGTACAGAAAATTACGATTGTACCGCGCACATCAGGTGCGCTTGGGTACACCATGCAGGTGGAAACGGACAATCACTACTTAATGACCAAGACGGAAATCGAAAATAAAATTGCGACCTTTACAGGCGGTCGTGCCGCGGAGGAAATTGTATTTCATTCCATAACGACGGGTGCGTCCAACGATATTGAGCAGGCGACCAAGCTCGCCCGCGCCATGATTACCCGCTACGGTATGAGCGAGGATTTCGATATGGTCGCGCTCGAAACCGTCACCAATCAGTATTTGGGTGGGGACGCCGCACTTGCCTGCTCGGCAGAGATGCAAAGCAAAATCGACGAACAGGTGGTGGCGCTTGTCAAAGCCCAACACGAAAAGGCAAAGCAGATTTTAACCGAAAACCGCCAAAAGCTCGACGAACTTGCCAAATTCCTATATGAAAAGGAAACCATTACCGGCGACGAGTTTATGGAGATCTTGGAAGCGGAATAATCATTCTTTATTTCAAACGAAAAGCGCTCTGCATGTTTGCAGAGCGCTTTTTGTATGTGGGTTAATTCCCATATTCTCGGGCAAACTACAATCGGTGATGTATATGCTTTCTGTTTGGTCGGCAAATTCCGAATTGCCGTCATTTCCCACGTTAACCAATGACAAAAAAACCGATGTCCTCGTCATCGGCGGGGGGATTACAGGGCTTCTTTGCGCCTATATGCTAAAGACGAACGGCGTGGATTGTATTTTGCTGGAGGCAGACCGCATCTGCCGCGGTGTGACGCAGAACACGACGGCGAAAATTACGGTTCAGCACGGGTTTATTTATGACAAATTGCTGAAACGCTTCGGCAAAGAAAAAGCGCAGATGTATTTGCGTGCCAACGAACGCGCATTGCAAAACTATCGGGCGCTTTGCGGCAAAATTGCCTGCGATTTTGAAGAAAAAGACAATATCGTATATACTGTCAAAAGCCGTCAGGCGGCAGAACGCGAACTGCGTGCACTGGAACAATTAGGGGGAAAGGCGGCATTTGACGAAACGGTTCCCGTACCGATTGAAATTGCAGGTGCGGTTCGCGTGCCGAATCAGGCGCAGTTTAACCCGCTGAAGTTTTTAGCGGAAATTGCAAAGGAACTTGAAATTTACGAACAAACCAAGGTGTTTGAAATTCGCGAAAACCGCGCCTACACCGCGCACGGTACGGTGGAGGCGCAACAGTTTATCGTTGCTACGCATTTTCCGATTTTGAACAAGCACGGCGGCTATTTTTTGAAGCTTTATCAGGAGCGTTCCTATGCGCTGGCGCTGGAAAACGGTCCGCAAATTGACGGTATGTATGCAGACGAAGCGCCGACAGGTATGTCTTTTCGCAATTATGGGGATTTACTGCTCATCGGCGGCGGCGACCACCGCACAGGAAAAATAGGCGGCAATTACGGAGAGCTTCGCAGCTTTGCAAAGGTGCATTATCCCGCGTGCGCTGAGGCATATGTTTGGGCAACGCAGGACTGTATGTCCTTAGACGACGTACCGTATATCGGGCGGTATTCCAAGGGCTTACCGAATGTATATGTGGCAACGGGCTTTAACAAATGGGGCATGACCTCTTCGATGGCGGCGGCGGAAATTTTGTGTGATATGGTTTTGGGCAAAGCAAACAATTGTGCCCCTGTGTTTTCTCCGTCGCGCAATATGCTGACCGCCCAGCTTGCCATCAACGGCGGAACATTTTTGACAAGCATTTTGACCCCGACGAAAAAGCGCTGTCCGCATTTGGGCTGTGCCTTGAAATGGAATCCGACCGAGCACACCTGGGATTGTCCCTGCCACGGCTCGCGCTTCAAAGAGGACGGCAAATTGATAGAAAACCCCGCCACAGACGATTTGAAGAAGTAGGCGCTTGCGGTTTGTGCGCACCGAATATAAATTTTTATTTGTAGGGGGCGGCGTCCTCGGCGCCCCGTTGTAGAGCAGGTTTCCACGCCGCCCGTAAAATTTTTGTCATT
>JBJEPS010000089.1:0-8541 GCA_051881355.1 Candidatus Fimenecus sp.
ACAAAAATTTTACGGGCGGCGTGGAAACCTGCTCTACAACGGGGCGCCGAGTCGTCGCCCCCTACAAATACAAATTTGTCATTCTGAACGAAGTGAAGAATCTCAAACAGCACAAAATATAAAATATGCAAAACGAGATTCTTCGCCTGACGGCTCAGAATGACAATCGGCCGGGCGAACACAGTTCGCCCCAACAAACTTTTATCGTCACATCAATTATTCATTTTCATTATTCAATATTCATTTATTTTTAGACGACCGAGGTAGACCGCCCCCCTGCAACGGGTTGAGACGCCAACCCCTACAAATTCAAATTCAGAATTACTGCTTCGGTGTTATTCGGCGCCCGCTGACGAATACGGCAGAAAGAGCGATGTTGTCATCAAACAACAGCAAATCCGCGTCATATCCAACCGCGATTTTGCCTGTATGGCAGTCCGCACCGACTACGCGTGCGGGTGTGAGACTTGCCATCTTTACGCAGTCCACAAGCGGCAAGCCGACGGTTTTGTAAAGATTACGTACCAGCTTGTCACAGGTCGCAACCGACCCTGCAAGGCAGGAGCGGTCCGAGAGGAGCATCACGCCGTTTTCGTACACGACGGACATGCCGTTTTCCTGCGTGAATTCCTGCCCCTCTTGCATATCCATTGCGGCGTATTCCAGCCCGTCGGTGATGAGGTACATTTTGTCCGGTCCTTTGCATTTGTAAATCAGCTTTAACACACCCGCCGGTTGGTGTCGTAAATCCGCAATGACCTGTGTGGTTACATCGTCATTGCAAAGCGCCGCTTCCACCGTTCCCGCGTGGCGGAAGACGCCTACCTTGTGGCAGGAGGTGCAGGCGTTATATAAATGCGTGACATCGCTGTATCCGCTTTGAAACGCGGTTTGCGCCATATCGTAGTCCGCTGTGGAGTGTGCAACCGAAGCTACAGCATCGTGCGCGCGAATGGCTTTTCCGAGTGCAAGTCCACCATCGGTTTCAGGTGCCGCACCGACCATTTTGATGCCGTCCCAGTAGGACAGTAAATCCTCATAATCGTGCTCGGCGGGGACTAAAATATTTTCGGGGCTTTGCGCACCGCACATATGCGGAGACAAAAACGGACCCTCCAAATGCACGCCGAGAATGTGGACATTTTCCGTTGCGTCTTGTGCCGCCCGAATCCCGTCAATGGCAGTTTTCAGCTGTGAAATCGGCGCGGCGAGCGTGGTCGGTAAAATCGAGGTCGTGCCGTATTTCGCGTGCGCCTCGCACATTTTTACAACGGCATCTTTTCCGCCCATTGCAGAATACCCGCCGCCGCCGTGCACATGCAAATCTATAAAACCGGGCGAAAGGTACTGCCCGTTGCCGTCTATGATTTCTGCCGCGGCAGGCGCGTCAATCCGGTCAGCAATTTCGATGATTTTTCCGTTTTCGACCGCCACCTCGGCAGGGAAAATTCTGTTTTCTCCGACAACCTGCACATTTTTAAAAATCAACATACCGCAAAACACTCCTCTTTATAAATTCGCTGTCCAGCAGGCAATTTCTCCGTTGTCCGTAATATCCGCAAGCCCGTAAGCGCCCTGTCGAATACTGCCCGGGCACAAATAATAAATGCCGTCGATGTAATCGACCTTCGGTATATGCGTGTGCCCGTACAGTACCAAATCCGCCTGCTTTTCTTTTGCGGCTTCCGTTAACATCTGCAAGCCGTATTTGACCTGCCGTGTGTGCCCGTGCAGGGCAAAAATCCGCTTGCCGCCCAACAGCACAAGTTCCTCTTTCGGCAAGGTGGAATACAAATCACAGTTGCCGCAAACCGCCGTCACTTTTTTATTACCCAATGCTTTGGAAACCGTGTCGGTATAAAAATCATCTTCCCCGTCGCCGAGAAAAAAGACTGCGTCTGCTTCCGGGTGCATTTTGATTGCCGCCGCAAGGGAAGGATAGTCACGGTGCGCGTCCGAAAGAATTATCAAACGAATCATATTTTGACTCCTGCTTTCATACTGTAAAGTAAGTATATCAAATTTACGAGGTGTTTGCAATGCAGGACAACGGTTTTTTGGACAAAATGGTTTCGGAATTGCGCAAAAAAAGCACAAAAAAAGAGGCGGAAGACTATTTGAAGGAACAGCTTTCTCCCGCGCAGAGCGAAAAGCTCGAAAAAGTGCTGCACGACGAAAACGCCGCGCGCGAGCTGCTTTCCACACCGCAGGCACAAAGCCTTTTGAAAAAATTGATGGGGGAAGACAATGGACAGCATCAGTGAATTGCTTTCCTCGGTAAGTCCCGAGGAATTGGAACGTTTAAAAGGTGTAGCGCAAAGTTTAATTTCCTCGAATGGGGACAAAGCTGACGCCGCGCCGCCGAAAAAAGAAAAAACCGACGCGTCTTTAGACGGTATTGCCTCCCTGTTCGGCGGGGATACGGCAAAAATGCTGACGACCGTCGCAAAAGCATTAAATCAAGATGATGACCGCACAAAATTTATTGCTGCCTTAAAACCCTTGCTTTCCGAAGAGCGACGTCAGCGTGCGGATGAGGCAATGCGCTTTTTGCGGTTGATGGACGCCCTGCCGCTGTTGAAAGGACTGTTTTGATATGCGCGAGTACACCTATGACGAATTACAGCAAATGCAGGAGAAAGCGCTTGAACGCGTGCGCAATATGCAGATGTACTCCAAAAGTGCGGTGGAAGGTACGAACGCCCAAAATACGGCGCGTGACGGCAACGCTTCATATAGCAGAACAGCGAGCAGCGCGCCGCAAAACGACACTCCGCCGCAAAGTCCGCCGCATAAAAGCGGTCGCATCAAAATGCCGCTGAACTTACCGGAGGAGCGAGACTTGGTTTACCCGAGCTTTAAGGAACACTTTGCACCTGAAACCGAAAAAACAAAACAGCAAGCCGAGCAAAAACACAAAGCCAATTTGTTGGATACCGTTTTGCAGGAGCCGGACGAAGCCATTTTGTTTTCCCTGTTGTTATTACTGAAATCTGAGGGTGCGGACGAGGCACTGATGATGGCGCTTCTTTACATTATGTCTTAGAAAAAGAAAAAACGGATTCTGTATCGTGCAGAATCCGTTTTTTTCCATCTTTATGTGCGCTTTCTATCTCACCTTAAGCTCTTGCAAATTGCGGTAGAATATATTATACTGAGCAAAGAGACTTTGTTTCTGATTATCTGATAAAGGAAGTGTTGTTTTGGAGCCTATCAATGTGGATTTCACAGGCGGCAAAAAGGACGACGGCAAAAAAACGGTTGCGGATATTTTTATTCCGCCCGAGCATGCCGGTCGCAAAATCGCAGTCAATATTATTTTAACCGGGATTTTGGGCGCGGTGCTTTATTACCTGATGCTGCCGGCGCTCAACTTCAAAGCGATTGAACTGTATCTGTATGTGGCGTTTGTGCTGTTTATTTATTTGGTGCTGACAGTGCTTTCCGTCAGGCTCCCCGCACAGCCTGAATACGGTCCGTATGTGCGCAAGCGCGCACGGGTGCCGATTATCCTTTTGGCGGTGCTTGCAGTGGTGGGTGTGGTCGGTTACCTTTGCGGGGCGACCTTTTTCCGCGCGCAGTCTTACAGCAAGCTGATTACCGTTGAGGAAGGCGATTTTGCCGAAGATGTGGCGGAAATCGACTTCTCAAGCGTACCGCGGTTGGACGAGGCGTCGGCAACCAATATTGCAACGCGTACACTCGGCAATCTGTCGGACTATGTTTCCCAATTCGTGGTTTCCTCGTATTCTACGCAAATCAACTATCAGGGCAGACCCGTGCGTGTAACGCCGCTTGCCTACGGTGACGTGATTAAGTGGCTGAAAAATACCAAGGAGGGCTTGCCTGCCTATATTATCGTGGATATGACTACCCAAGAGGGCGAGGCAATCCGTTTGGAAAACGGTATGCGGTACAGCCCCTCTGAGCATTTCAACCGTTATTTGATGCGCCATTTGCGTTTCCAATATCCGACGTTGATGTTTGACGCGCCGAGCTTTGAAATCGACGAAGACGGCAATCCGTATTGGGTTGTACCGGTGCTCGACAAAACCATCGGACTGTTCGGCGGTACAGATGTTGTAGGTGCGGCAGTCGTAGACGCAGTGACGGGCGAATCGGTGCTCGTTTCCACTTCTCTTACGGGCGAAACCAAACTTGCAACGGATAATTTCGTGACAGACAGCGAATGGCAGTGGCTGGACCGCGTATATACCGCCAATATTTTGGACGCACAGTATAATTATTACGGCAAGCTGTCAGGCGGCTTCATCAACTCGATTTTGGGGCAGGAGGGCGTAAAGGTTACCAGCTCCGGCTATAACTATTTGGCGCTCAATGACGACGTCTATATGTATACGGGCGTGACGTCCATCAGCTCCGACCAGTCGATTATCGGGTTTGTCCTGTTGAATCAGCGTACCAAGGAAACTAAGTATTATCCGATGTCCGGTGCGTTGGAGTCGGCGGCGCAGGCTTCGGCACAGGGCGCGGTACAGCAATACGCGTACCGTGCAACCTTCCCGCTGCTGTTGAATATCAGCGGCGAGCCGACCTACTTTATGGCACTCAAGGATTCCAGCGAATATGTCAAGATGTATGCCATGGTCAATGTAAAGCAATCCACGATTGTGGCGACGGGCTACAATCTGACAGAGTGCACCGAAAACTATGCCGCGGAGCTTGCACGCAATGGCGTGAATGTGGATATTGATGTCAGCGAAATGGGCGAGGAAAAGACAGATTCTGTTGAAACGCCCGCAACGAAAGAGGTCAGCGGTACCGTTGCGGAAATCCGTTCCGTGGTGACAGGCGGCGAAACCTACTTCTATATCCGTTTGGACGGCGACACGGCATTTTATAAGGTTTCTGTTGCCAATGCCGAAAAAGTGGTGCTGTTGAATGTCGGAAGTACGGCAACCTTTACTGTCAAAGCTGACGCCGAGGGCGAGATTATCGAGGTTTCGACGATGCAGTAAAGCGGTTTGCCTCTACACATACCAAAAAACGGGACTGTCAAAAGACAGTCCCGTAAATTATTTTTGCAGGGAATTTTATTTCGCCGCGTCGACGGTGATTTTCTGCATTTCTTCCATTTTCCGTTCCATATCGGCGACGAGCGCAAGCTGTGTGCGGCAGCGCACCAAATTGTGCGTAGGGTAAGCGGTTTTAAAATACGTGTCGCCGTTTAAATAGTCCGCCAAAAAGCGCATTCCGCATTCAAACGTCATCAATTTTGCAGAAAACGGCAAATATTCGATTTCCTTTGCCCAAAGGCTGTCTTTTGCTGTATGTAAGTAGCCTTCGGTGTATGCTTTATACAGCGGCAGACTCAGCGAAACCTTGGAAACATCTTGTTCGTCCTCACTTGCGGTATTTGCACCGAAACGAATGCTGTCGCCGAAATCGTAAAGGGCAAGACCGGGCATAACCGTGTCCAAATCAATAATGCAAATGCCCTGATTGGTCTTGCTGTCAAACAGAATATTGTTGAGCTTTGTATCATTGTGCGTAACGCGCAGCGGCAGTTCCCCTCTGTCAATCAAATCGAGCAGCACATGCGTGTCCGCCTCACGGTCCAGAATAAATTGAATTTCTTCCTGCACATTCTCGCGCCGACCGGAGAGATTGTCTTCCACCGCTTTTTTGAAATCCAAAAAGCGCGAATACGTGTTGTGGAAATTCGGAATGGTTTCCACGAGTGTTTCGCTCGGGTAATCGGCAAGCTCTTGTTGAAAAGCGCCGAACGCTGTACCTGCATTATAAAAAACCTCTTCGCTGTCAATATTGTTGCAGGTATAGACATTACCGATATGATGATAACAGCGCCAGCAACTGCCGTTTTCGTCCTTGGCATAGTATTTGCCGTCGGCGGCAGGTAGAAAATTCAGTGTTTCACGCTGTACGTTGCCGCCGCGAGCGGCAATTTTTTTTTGTAAAAAGGTTGTTACTCCGACAATGTTGCCCATGAGTGCGTCGGGATCTTTAAAGATATTGGTGTTGATTCTCTGCACGACATAACTGTGCGTGCTGCCGTCTTTGTCGGTATAGTCCAACACAAAGGTGGAGTTGATGTGACCGTCATTTAATGTTCTATAAGATTGGTAAGTGCCCTGTAAATCAAAATTACTTTGCAGAAATTGTATGTCAAACATCGCTGTTTCCAAAAAGAACACGCCTTTCTGTCCGTTTTCTTTTTGCACGGAGACGTTTTGCCGCCGCACATGTCAAGTTTATTTATTATATACTTTTTTTTATGTTTCGTCAACATCAGACCGCAGAAACTGTCTTTCGGCAAAAAAATCTCTTTACACAATGCTGTTTTTACTGTAAAATAATAGGGATAAGAATACCGTTTGCAATTCGGTTTGCAGACGCGTTTTGGAGGAAAATATATGGAAGCGGTTTACAAACGCATACTCTTAAAACTGTCCGGGGAGGTGCTCGCCGGTAAGCAGGGGCACGGGATTGATTTTGACACCGTGCAGGAAACCTGCAAATGGGTCAACGAATGTGCAAATCTCGGTGTACAAATCGGGCTTGTGGTCGGCGGCGGCAACTTTTGGCGCGGCAGAAGCTCGGGCAATATGGACCGTACCCGTGCAGACCATATCGGTATGCTTGCCACGGCAATGAATTCCTTAGCGCTTGCCGACGCGCTGGAACAGTACGGCTTGGAGGTGCGCGTGCAAACGGCGATTGAAATGCGTCAAATTGCAGAGCCGTATATTCGCAACAAAGCCATTCGTCACCTCGAAAAAGGCAGAGTGGTCATTTTCGGCTGTGGCACGGGCAACCCGTTCTTCTCAACCGATACGGCGGCGGCATTGCGTGCGGCGGAAATCGACGCAGATATTATTTTTAAAGCGACCAATGTGGACGGCGTCTATGACAAGGACCCGAACAAATATGCCGACGCCGTGAAGTATGACACCCTGTCGCATACCGAAGTCCTTGCCAAAGGGCTTGCGGTCATGGATTCCACGGCGGCATCGCTTTGCCGCGACAACAACATTCCGATTTTGGTCTTTAACCTTTCCGACCCGGCGAATATCGTGCGGGCGGCAAAGGGAGAGAATATCGGGACAATCGTAAAATAATTCTGCAAAATAAATGTATTCAAATTACAGGAGGCGTACTTATGCAAGAGGTATTTGATTTCGCAAATGAAAAAATGGAAAAAAGCCTGACGGCGTTGCACAACGAATTTGCAACCATGCGCGCAGGGCGTGCAAGCGCGTCGTTGCTTGACAAGGTGAGTGTGGATTATTACGGCGTGCCCACCCCTGTACAGCAAATGGCGGCTGTTTCCGTTTCCGAGGGCAGAATTTTGGTCATTCAGCCGTGGGATGTCAGCACCATTTCCACCATTGAAAAAGCCATTCAGGCGTCTGACCTCGGCGTCAATCCGCAGGACGACGGCAAAGTCATTCGCTTGATTTTCCCGCCGCTGACGGAGGAAAAAAGAAAGACGCTTGCAAAGGACGTCAGCAAATACGGCGAGGAAGCAAAGGTCGCTGTGCGTTCCATTCGCCGCGACTGCATGGATAAGCTCAAGAAAATGAAAAAGGACAGCGAAATTACCGAGGACGATTTGCATAACGGTGAGGAAAAGATGCAAAAAATCACCGATAAATTCATCAAGCGCATTGATGAAATGGTCGCGGAAAAGGAAAAAGACATTATGGCGATTTAACGCCCGAGGAACGCTATGGAGAAAGAGAATTTACCGCAGTTTTCCGTTTTGCCGCGCCATGTCGGCATTATTATGGACGGAAACGGCCGTTGGGCGCAAAAACGGGGATTGCCGCGCTATAAGGGGCATATTGAGGGTGCGAAAACCTTTCGGAAAATCGGCGAATTTGCGGGGGACCTCGGCATTGAGTGCTTGACCTTTTACGCGTTTTCCACCGAAAACTGGAAACGTCCGCCGGAGGAAGTCGCGGCGATTATGGATTTGTTCCGCGAATATCTGCGCGAGCTTGACGAGCGCAAGGCGGAGAACGAGGAAAAAGGCATAAAGGTCAATTTTATCGGTGACCGCCGTGGGATTCCGAAGGACATTCTCCAAATGATGGGGTACAGTGAGCGCATCACCCGCAAAAAAGACCACGTGATTTTGAATATTGCTATCAATTACGGCGGGCGGCAGGAAATTTTGCACAGTGTACAGGAGCTCGCGAAACAAGTCGAAAAGGGAAAGCTCAAAGCGTCGGACATCACCGAGGATATGATTTCCGACCATCTGTATACAGGGGGGCTTCCCGACCCCGATTTGATTATTCGTCCAAGCGGGGAGTACCGTTTGTCGAACTTCCTGCTGTGGCAGTCGGCATATGCGGAATTTTGGTATTCCGACATTCTGTGGCCCGATTTTACAGAGGAAGATTTTACCGAAGCACTGCGTGAATTTGAAAAACGCAATCGGCGGTTCGGCGGGGTGTAATTTACGGCTTTCAGGGGGGAGAGCATTTGGGGTAACGGTTATAATCCGAACCACGGTTTCTCGTGGCGGATTTGCCCTTACTCTTCGTTAAAATA
>JBJEPS010000090.1:0-1961 GCA_051881355.1 Candidatus Fimenecus sp.
AATACAGAGAAATGATTGCCCCCTATGTTTGCGACACCCACGCCTATTTGCAAAATGCGATGGCAGAGGGCAAGGAAATTCTGTTAGAGGGACAACTCGGCACTTTAAAAGACCCCGATTTCGGCATTTACCCGATGGTCACCTCCTCCTCTACCCTTGCGGGCTACGGTGCGGTAGGTGCGGGCATTCCGCCCCACAAAATCGAGGAGATTATTGTTGTTACAAAAGCATATTCCTCCGCAGTGGGCGCAGGCGAATTTGTTTCGGAAATTTTGGACGAAGATGAAGCGCAGGAATTGCGTATTCACGGCGGCGACAAGGGCGAATTCGGCGCAACTACGGGCAGACCGCGCCGAGTCGGTTGGTTTGACTGTGTGGCAACCCGCTACGGCATTGAATGTCAGGGCGCAACCAAAGTTGTTATGACGGCGCTCGACTGTCTTTCCTATTTGGAGGAAATTAAGGTTTGTGTTGGGTACGAAGTGGACGGCAAAGTCATCAAGGATTTCCCCACCACCCCAACCTTAAAAAAGTGCAAGCCCGTTTTGACTACTCTCAAAGGCTGGCATTGCGACATCAAGGGCATTCGTGACTATACGCAGTTGCCGCAAGAAGCTCGCGATTATGTGGAATTCATTGAGAAAGAGCTTGGGCATCGCATTGATATGGTTTCCAACGGTCCCGAACGCGAAGCGATTATTTACAGATAATTTCGGAGGATATTTGCGGAATGGAAAAAATTCTTGTTCTCGATTTCGGTGGGCAATACAATCAGTTGATTGCACGCAGGGTGCGTGACCACCATGTGTATGCCGAAATTCTCCCCTACACCACGCCGCTTTCGGAAATCCGTTCCCGCGGCTACAAGGGCATCATTTTTACGGGCGGTCCGAACTCCGTCTATGACGAAAGCTCGCCGCACTATACAAAAGATATTCTCGATTTAGGCGTGCCTGTGCTTGGCATTTGCTACGGCTGTCAGTTAATCGCCTGGATGCGCGGCGGCGAAGTCAAAACCGCGCCTGTGTCGGAATACGGTAAAATCGAAGTCACGGCAAATACCGACAGTCTGCTGTTCAAGGGTATCCCCGCAAAAAGCATTGTGTGGATGAGCCACACGGACTATATTGCAAAAGTGCCCGAGGGATTTTCGGTTATCGGCACGACGGACGACTGCCCCTGCGCCGCAATGGAAAACCGCGCGGAAAATATTTATGCCGTGCAGTTCCACCCCGAAGTGACACACTCCGAATTCGGCAAAGAGATTTTGCACAACTTCTTATATGAAGTCTGCCACTGCGCCGGTGATTGGGTGATGGACGATTTTATTGAAAATACCGTGCAAAAACTGCGCGCGCAAATCGGTGACAAGAAAGTTGTTTTGGGGCTTTCGGGCGGCGTCGATTCGTCGGTTGCGGCAGGACTTCTCTCCCGCGCTGTAGGCAAACAACTCACCTGCGTGTTCGTAGACCAAGGGTTAATGCGCAAGGACGAAGGCGATTTCGTCGAAAAGACCTTTACCTCGCTTTTTGATATGCGATTTGTCCGCGTCAACTGCCAAGAGGCATTTCTTGCAAAGCTGAAAGGCGTGACCGACCCCGAACAAAAGCGCAAAATCATCGGCACGGAATTTTACAATGTATTTTGGAACGAAATCCGCAAGGAAGCAGACAACGGGTTCTTTGCACAGGGCACAATTTACCCCGACTGCATCGAATCGGGCAAGGGCGATGCCGATGTCATAAAAACGCATCACAACCGCGTCAAAATGCCTGACGATATTGCATTTGCAGGCGTGATTGAACCGCTTTGCGACCTGTTCAAGGACGAAGTTCGCGCCGTCGGCGAAAAATTGGGGATTCCCAAAGAACTCGTATGGCGGCAGCCGTTCCCCGGTCCGGGACTCGGCGTGCGCATTATCGGTGAAATCACCGCCGAAAAGGTCAAGATTTTGCAGGAGG
>JBJEPS010000091.1:0-1940 GCA_051881355.1 Candidatus Fimenecus sp.
AATACAGAGAAATGATTGCCCCCTATGTTTGCGACACCCACGCCTATTTGCAAAAAGCCATGGCTGAGGGCAAGGAAATTCTGTTAGAGGGGCAGCTCGGCACCTTAAAAGACCCCGATTTCGGCATTTACCCGATGGTGACCTCCTCCTCTACCCTGGCGGGCTACGGCGCAGTAGGCGCAGGCATTCCGCCCCACAAAATCGAGGAGATTATCGTTGTCACAAAGGCATATTCCTCCGCTGTGGGTGCAGGCGAATTTGTTTCGGAAATTCTCGACGAGGATGAAGCGCAGGAATTGCGTATTCACGGCGGCGACAAGGGCGAATTCGGCGCAACTACGGGCAGACCGCGCAGAGTCGGCTGGTTCGACTGCGTGGCAACCCGCTACGGCATTGAATGTCAGGGCGCAACACAGGTTGTTATGACCGCACTTGACTGCCTTTCTTACTTGGAAGAAATCAAAGTTTGCACAGGCTACGAGGTAGACGGCAAAGTGATTAAAGACTTCCCCACCACGCCGACCTTGAAAAAATGCAAGCCCGTTTTGACCACCCTCAAAGGCTGGCACTGCGACATCAAGGGCATTCGCGACTACAATCAGTTGCCGAAAGAAGCCCGCGATTATGTGGAATTCATTGAAAAAGAACTCGGGCACCGTATTGATATGGTCTCCAACGGTCCCGAGCGCGAAGCGATTATTTACAGATAAGTTTTAGAAGGCGCATAGCATGGAAAAAATTCTTGTTCTTGATTTCGGCGGGCAATACAATCAGTTAATCGCGCGCAGAGTGCGTGACAACAATGTGTATGCCGAAATTCTCCCCTACACCACGCCGATTGAGGAAATCCGTTCCCGCGGCTACAAGGGCATCATTTTTACGGGCGGTCCGAACTCGGTTTATGACGAAAGCTCACCGCACTACGCCAAAGAAATTCTCGATTTGGGCGTGCCGGTGCTGGGTATTTGCTACGGCTGTCAGTTAATCTCTTGGATGCGCGGCGGCGAAGTCAAAACCGCACCCGTGTCGGAATACGGCAAAATCGAGGTCACGGCGGACACCAAAAGTTTACTGTTTAAAGGCATTCCCGAAAAAAGCATTGTGTGGATGAGCCACACGGACTATATCGCCAAAGTGCCCGAGGGATTTTCGGTCATCGGCACAACGGACGACTGCCCCTGCGCCGCCATGGAAAACCGCGCTGAAAATATTTATGCCGTGCAGTTCCACCCCGAAGTGACGCACTCCGAATTCGGCAAACAGCTTTTACACAACTTTTTATATGTGATTTGCCACTGCTCGGGCGATTGGGTGATGGACGATTTTATCGAAAATACCGTGCAGAAATTGCGCGCGCAAATCGGCGATAAGAAAGTCATTTTAGGGCTTTCGGGCGGCGTGGATTCCTCCGTAGCGGCAGGTCTTCTCTCCCGCGCCGTGGGCAAGCAACTCACCTGCGTGTTCGTGGACCAAGGCTTGATGCGCAAGGACGAGGGCGATTTCGTCGAAAAGACCTTCACATCGCTTTTTGATATGCGTTTTGTGCGCGTCAACTGTCAGAAAGAATTTCTTGCGAAACTCAAAGGCGTAACCGACCCCGAGGAAAAGCGCAATATCATCGGCACGGAATTTTACAATGTCTTTTGGAACGAAATCCGCAAAGAAGCGGAAAAGGGGTTCTTCGCACAGGGCACGATTTACCCCGACTGCATTGAGTCGGGCAAGGGCGACGCCGATGTGATTAAAACGCATCACAACCGCGTCAAAATGCCCGAGGATATTGAATTTGAAGGCGTAATTGAGCCGCTTTGCGATTTGTTTAAAGACGAAGTGCGCGCCGTCGGCGAAAAATTGGGTATTCCCAAAGAACTCGTATGGCGTCAACCCTTCCCCGGTCCGGGACTGGGCGTGCGCATTATCGGTGAAATCACCGCCGAAAA
>JBJEPS010000092.1:0-1905 GCA_051881355.1 Candidatus Fimenecus sp.
TTGTCGGCTCCACGGGCGTAATCGGTCAGCCCATTGATTTGGAGCCCATACAAAACGGTATGCAAGCACTCGCCGACGGACTTTCGACGGACGGCTCGGATGCGGCGGCAGAGGCGATTATGACCACCGATACCATCAAAAAGCATATTTCCGTTTCTTTCGATTTGGACGGCAAAACCTGCACCATCGGCGCAATCGCCAAGGGAAGCGGTATGATTCACCCCAATATGGCAACAATGCTCTCGTTTATAACAACAGATGCGAATATCACTGCTGCGTGTTTAAAAAGCGCGCTTCTTTGGTGCGTGGAAAGAACATATAATATGCTTTCGGTAGATGGCGACACTTCCACAAACGACACCGTTGCGATTATGGCAAACGGACTTTGCGAAAACAGCCGCATTGAAAATGCGGACAGCGAGAATTATCAGAAATTTTGCCGTGCGCTTTTCAAAATCTGTAATTATGTCGTCTGTATGCTTGCCAAAGACGGTGAGGGCGCCACGAAATTGGTACTTTGCGAAGTAAACAATGCCAAAACAGAGGAAATCGCCAAAACCTGTGCAAAATCGGTGATTCGTTCCCCACTTGTCAAAACCGCCATGTTCGGCTCGGACGCCAACTGGGGCAGAGTCCTGTGCGCCCTCGGTTATGCGGGCGCGGATATTGATGTTACAAAAATTGATGTGTCCTTCGTCTCCGCAAAGGGTGAGATTTTCGTCTGCCGCGACGGCGCAGGCATAGAATTTTCGGAAGAAAAAGCCAAAGAAATTTTGTTAGAGGACGAAATCACGATAAAAGTGGATTTGAACGACGGCGAATCTTCCGCCACCGCTTACGGGTGCGACCTAACTTATGACTATGTCAAAATCAACGGAGATTACAGAACCTGATTTCCGATTGCACGCACATTTGAAAATCAGGCGAATATTGTAGGGGACGACGACTCGGCGTCCCGAAAAATTATCCCGAATTTCGGAGGAAAATTTATGGACATTTCCAAACTTTCCCACGCAGACCGCAGTGAGGTGTTGGTGCAGGCGTTGCCATACATTCAGCGCTACAACGGCAAAACGGTCGTGATAAAATACGGCGGCAACGCTATGATAAATGAAGAATTGCAGGACGCGGTGATGACCGACATTGTGCTTTTGCGCTCTGTGGGCGTCAATGTAGTTTTGGTGCACGGCGGCGGTCCTGAAATCAGCGATATGTTAAAGCGTATTGGCAAAGAGAGCCGCTTTGTGGGCGGACTTCGTTATACGGACGAAGAAACCGTGGAGATTGTGCAGATGGTGCTTGCGGGCAAGGTCAATAAGCATTTGGTACAACTCTTAACCTGCCACGGCGGGCAGGCTGTGGGGCTTTGCGGCTTGGACGGCGATATGATTCAGGCGAAAAAGCACGACGTAGGCGAGGACATCGGCTTTGTGGGTGACATTGTGAAAATCAACACAAAGGTCATTAACGATGCCGTAGAGAGCGGCTATATTCCCGTGATTTCCACCGTGGGCGGCGGCGAAAACGGCGAGGTTTACAATATCAATGCGGACACGGCGGCGGCACAGATTGCCTCTTGCCTGCACGCGGAAAAACTGCTTTTGATGACGGATATTTGCGGACTTCTGCGGGATAAAGACGACGAGAGCACTTTAATTCAAGAGGTCAAGGTGTCCGAAATTCCGTCCTTAAAAGCACAGGGGATTATTTCGGGCGGTATGATTCCGAAAATCGACTGCTGTGTCGAGGCTGTACGCCGCGGCGTGCACCGCACCAATATTATCGACGGCAGAATACCCCATTCCATTTTAATCGAATTGTTCACCGATGCCGGTATCGGCACGATGTTTTCAGCATAAAGAAGGATTACATATGCATTTTACAGAAATCAAAGAAACCGCAGAT
>JBJEPS010000093.1:0-8203 GCA_051881355.1 Candidatus Fimenecus sp.
TAACCTGTAATTTAAACGCTTCAAAGGTGCTGTATTCGTCGCCCGGCCATACAAGGGCACCGTATTTTTGACTGCCTGCCCATGCGCAACGGGAAAGATTGACAATTTCGGTCTCTCCCTCTGTCTTTAAGCAGTCGTAAAACGCTTTTTCGCAGAGCAGGGGATACAGGTTGCCGATTTTGGATAATTTCCCCATTTTCAGGGTGTGGCTTTCAAAATCCTTTCGGCTGATTGTCGGCTCAATTTCGTCCAGCCAGTAGTATTTAATGCCATTATCGTAATAATTCTTTTTGCATTTGTCCCAAACATATTTGACCGTTTCGGGGTTACTCATATCAAAAAATGCGGTCGTTCCGAAAATGCCTTGGTCGGGCAAACCGCCTTTTGTTTCGGGGAGCAAGCCTCTCGTTTCCATTTCACGGTATGTGTCGCTTTTAATTTCCGTGTGGGGCCAAAAAGAGATAACAAATTCCGTACCCATCTCTTTGAGTTCTTGCACCATTGCCTCTGGGTCGGGGAAAAGTTCCTCGTCAAATTTCATATCGCCTAAGGTTGGATAATGGTAAAAGTCGCATACAATAACATCAAGGGGCATACCACGGCGGTTGTATTCTCTTGCCACATCCAATATCATTTGTTGATTCCAATAACGCAAGCGGCACTGCCAAAATCCCATGGCAAATTCAGGCATCATAGGCGGTTTGCCCGTAATACCTACATATTCTCTTACAAGTTCTTTCGGCGTGTCAGCGGCTATTACCCAAAAATCAAGTTTTTCCGTACAATCGGCAGTCCATATCATCTTGTCGTGTGAAAATTCTGCCTGACCGATAGCAGGATTGTGCCAGAAAAAACCGTAGCCTTTTGTTGAAATCACATAGGGAATACTTGCCTGGCGGTTTTCCTGATACAGGGGAATAACCGAGTTCTTCAAATCAAATTTTCCGTGCTGATACTGCCCCATACCGAATAATTTTTCGTTTTCGGGAACCTCAAATACCGCCCGAGCCTTGTATTCACCCTTTTCAATATGCTCAAATGTGTAATCAGATGAAACGGTTTTAATAAGCTTTTCGCCCTTGCCGTTGTAAAATGTGAGTGTTACAGCGTCACCTGCCGCTTCTATCGCAACCTTTGTATTTCCGTTTTCCAAAACACCGCGGTTGTCCGCCAAAGAAACAGTAGGATTTTCCGTACCCGTCGTTGAAATGACGGGCATATAATCTGCATAATCCTTGGACGACGCATAAATTCTGATACCGCCGCCGTAACTTTCGGCAGTCATACAAAATGCTGTTGTTTTGATTTGCAGAGCATTATTCTCTTGTGTGATGATAATTTTATCCATTTTCTGGTCCTCCTGTAATACACAATCATAAAGTATGCATTGTCAACACATAGGCTGGTTCTTTGTCATACTGCCGCGGAAACGTAACATGTACTGCATCGCCGTTTTGAATAAAATCCAATTCTTCCCCGTTAAAGTGAACGGATTGCACTTTGCCGTTTGCATACATTGTCACTTCGGGGGGCAGGGTGTTCTCCTCATCTTCTGGCAGATAAATTGCATAAACCTCATTCCCCTTTGATGTATATGCAAAATTCTCTTTGCGGTACGGTATGGCGGGACGGGTTTCGTAAATGGCAAAGCCGTTTTTGGCAAGCCAAACGCCGATGTCCCTTAAAATCGGGTATACGGGCGCGGGCAGTCTGCCGTCGGGGCGCGGACCGATATTCAAAGCAAGGTTGCCGCCCTTTGCCACAATATCGCAAA
Source organism: Candidatus Fimenecus sp. (assembly GCA_051881355.1). GTDB lineage: Bacteria > Bacillota > Clostridia > Oscillospirales > Acutalibacteraceae > Fimenecus. The sequence goes on from JBJEPS010000093.1 coordinate 1,775, forward strand.
GCATATGTATTACGGTTTTCGCGTCTTTGTAAGTGTCATCATAACGGAACGAAAAACTCGTACCAAGGGTAACACAGCTTTCCCACGGCACATTGATGGGGTGGTCAGGTATGGTTTGCTCGGGCGTGATGAAATTCTCGTTCTTACCTCCCACGGTTCTGTCTGCCACCATAAGCCACGGCTGAATTTTGCGCGCTTCCTCCATAATTTTTGAAAGGTGGATATTCTGCATATTCCACGGGTTAACCTGTCCGCCGTCCAGCCACAAACATTCAATTCTGCCGTAGTTTGTAATCAATTCGAGCATTTGGTTTTTGGTGTATTCGCAGAATTTGTTCCAAAGTTTCGGGTGCAAAAGTGTTTTGTAGCTTGGGTTGCGTGTCATATATTCATTTTTTGAAAAGCCCTTTGCCCAATAATATTCACAATGCCAGTCGGGTTTTGAAAAATAGGCGTGAACCTTTAAGCCTTCGTCACGGAATGCGTCAAACAAATGCTTGCATATATCTGCATTCTTGTTTTTGCTGAAGGGACATTCGGGCGAGGTGATTTTATAGTCGGAATACTTTGTATCCCACATACAAAATCCGTCATGGTGCTTTGTGGTGAACAGTACATATTTAAACCCGGCGTCCTTTGCTGTTTTTGCCCATTGTTCGGGACGAAAACGCACGGGGTTAAAGGTCTTGATTAAATCCCAATATTGCTCTTTAAACTCGGCACAGGTCAAATCGTCGTCCACATCGCCCCACGCCCAGTCACGGTCAGCGTCGGGCAGTGCCCAAGACTCCACAATGCCCCATTGTGAATATGCGCCCCAATGGAACATAATGCCGAATTTTCTATCTTTGAACCGTTCCAAGGACTCCAAAACTTCAGGCTCCTTGGGGCGGACATAGCGCCTCTCCTCGCTGTATTTGTGATTGTATAATTCGTTGAATTTCCCGACTTCCATAGTTCTCCCTCACAAAAGTCATTTGTATTCTGTTTTTTAAAATTGTAGCATCTTACAGCCGCTTTGTCAAAACAGCAGATACATTTAAAAAAAGCGAAGCACCGTATTCCTTTGCAGGAACACGGTGCTTTTTTCGTTAGTATAAAATCAGTCTTTAAATTTTCCGTAGTGTTTCGGCTCGGCGATGGGCGGGGCAAACCGAATTAAAATCTGCGCCGCTTTGGCAATGACGGGGTTTTTAATGACCTCTTTAAAGCTACCGATTAAAGAATCGCAAATCTTATAGGTGGACGGCGTCGAGGTCGGCGTGATGGTCACACGGTCGTTGCGCTTGAACAGGAAGTTTAAGTCGCGTTTGCCGATGGTTTCAATCGGGCGAATGGAAACCTTTAAGTTCACATCGTCCAACCACACCGCGTTTGCACACACTTTAAAGGTGACCTGCCCCAAGGTCATCGTACCGTAGCGGTAATGACCGTCCATGCCGCAGTCCACGGTATTGTTTTCGTCGCCCTCGTCCCAGGTAATCGAGCATTCGTGCTCTTTAAAGCGGAAACGGATATTGTCGATATTGCCTGCACGGTCAGACATCATAAAGGTGACGGCGAGCGGCAACATACTCATGGGGAACCCGATGAGATTTAATAAAATCTTTTTGCGCACTTTAATGGTTCTGCCGTCGATTTTCGGTTCCAGCATCGAGCGCGGGGACACGGCAGGGCGCTCGATTAAAGAAGTTTCAAACTTCGGCGGTGTTTCCCTATCCGTATTTTCATTTACAAATGCATAGGGGAAGAATTTCCAAATGGCGTCGCGTGCCTGTTGTTCAATCGGTACCGCCGCCGTAGTCACGATACATGCGTCATAGTCGGGCAGAACAATCGCGAACTGTGAGAACATACCGTCCGCGCGGAAGGAGTTCGGGATGCCGTTGTTCATCCAGAAGCAGTAGCCGTAGCCGCTGGTTGCGTCCGGCTCCTCGCCCGGCTGTTTGACGCCGTCGGGCAGCTGGTTTACGGTTGCTTCCTTGACCCATGCAGCGGGAATGACACGCTTACCGCGGTACTTACCGCCGTGCAAATAGCAGTCCGCAAATTTTGCCAAATCTTCGGTGGTGATGTAAAGCCCCCAGCCGCCGGCTTCAATGCCGTTTTGATCAGTTTCCCAAAACGGAATCTCTATTCCTAACGGCTCAAACAGGCGCGGCGTTAAGTATTCAATCACGCTCATTTTCGTGACACGGTGCAATATGGCGCACAGCATGTAAATATTTTCATTGACATACAGGAATTGTGTGCCCGGCTCAAACACCCATGGGGAGTTGATAAAATCGGCAATCCAGTCGATTTTGCCTTTGTCCGCCATCATATCGGTCTGTTTGCCCGAGGTCATGGTGATGAGCGTGCGAACAGTCATTTTTTCAAAGTACGGGTTCGGTGTCTTCGGCGGATAATCCGGGAAAAAGTCAACAACCAAATCGTCCAAGGATAAAAGCCCCTCCGATACGGCAAACCCGATTGCCGTAGAGGTAAAGCTTTTGCTGACGGAATACATGGTGTGCTTTGTATGCGCATCGTACGGCTCGTTATACCACTCCACAGCGACCTTACCGTGCCGCAATACCATTAAACTATGAAATTCCAATTCCTCGCGCCGAATGTACTCAATGAATTGTTCCACAACATCAGCGTAGACGCCCACAGCCTCAGGCGAGGTCGCACGCGGTAAATCTGTCTTTTTTGTTGGCAAAAGAAACACACCCTTTCAAGCAAAATGTTTTTACCGTGCAAGTATAGCATAAATTTTCAAAAAAATCAACAAGTTGCACAAAAAAAGACAGGCTTTACGCCTGTCTTTCGGAAAAATGGACAAGTCTGTCTACTATTGTTGAGTGAATTACAGTACTTTGACAGTCCAGCCGAAACGGTCTGGACGCTTGCCCCATTGAATACCGGTCAGTTCGTCGTACAGCTTTTGCGACAGCTCGCCGATTTCACCGTTGTTGATGGGCATAACCTTGTCGCCGACGCGCAGCTCGCCGATGGGCGAAATGACTGCCGCCGTGCCGCTGCCGAAGGCTTCAAGCAGTCTGCCTTCGTCAAATGCCTTCTCCAGCTCTTCTACGGAGATACGGCGCTCCGAGACATTGTAGCCCCAATCCTTCAAAATTTCTACACAGGACATTCTCGTAATGCCGCCCAAAATACTGCCGGTGTCCAGTGAGGGGGTTACCACTTCGCCGTCAAGGACGAAGAACACATTCATTGTACCGACTTCTTCCACATATTTGCGCTCTACGCCGTCCAGCCACAGCACCTGTGTGTAGCCGAGTTTTTCCGCAACATCCTGTGCTTTCAAAGAGGTTGCATAGTTGCCGCCGGTTTTGGTAAAGCCCACGCCGCCTTTGACCGCGCGGACATATTGGTCTTCCACATAAATTTTCACAGGATTCAACCCCTCGGGATAGTATGCGCCGACGGGGGAAAGAATGACCGAGAAAATCAGATGCTTTGCCGGGTGCACGCCGACGTGCGCGTCCACAGCGAAAATAAACGGACGAATGTAAAGTGAGGTGCCTTCTGCGGTGGGAATCCAGTCGCTGTCCACACGGACCAGCTCTTTAATGGCTTCCACGGCGAATTCCTCGTCAATCTGCGGAATGCACAGACGGTCGCTCGAACGATTTAAACGCGCCATGTTTTTGTCAGGACGGAATAAAAGCACTTCGCCGCTTTCGGTGCGGTAGGCTTTCAAGCCCTCAAAAACCTCCTGCGCATAGTGCAGGACCATTGCTGCAGGGTCCAATGCGAACGGCGCATAGGGAATAATGCGCGGGTCGTGCCAGCCCTGTCCCTCGTCATAGTTCATGACGAACATATGGTCGGTGTAGTACTGCCCGAAGCCCAGCTTGCTTTGGTCGGTGGGTTTTGCCTTCGGGTTTTTGGTTTTTTCGATTTTAATTTCCATTTCAAACATCTCCGTTTGTTTATTTGTCTGTATTGTAATTGGGCACAAGCTCTTTTAGAAATGCCCGTGCTTCCTCCGGCTGCATAGTGTCGATTTTTGCGATATGCTCCATTAACAGGTTATCGTCAAAATCATAGGGCGCTGTGACGAAAATTTTGTCATTCTGCGTTTTGTGCATGCCCTCTTTTTCCGACGGCAAAATCAGTTCTTCATAGAGCTTTTCGCCGGGGCGAAGCCCCGTAAACTGAATATCAATATCCACATACGGTTCATAGCCCGACAGCTTGATAAGTTTTTCGGCGAGTGTAATGATTTTGACAGGCTCACCCATATCGAGTACGAAAATTTCGCCGCCCTTGGCAAGCCCGCCTGCCTGCACCACCAGCTGTGCCGCCTCGGGAATGGTCATAAAGTAACGGGTAATATCAGGATGGGTGACGGTCAAAGGACCGCCGTTTTCGAGCTGTTCTTTAAACAGCGGGATTACGCTGCCGTTGGAGCCTAAGACATTGCCGAACCGCACCGCGGCAAATTTAGTGTTTTCCGAAATTTTGGCAAAATGCTGCACAACAAGCTCACAGCATCGTTTGGACGCGCCCATAACATTGGTGGGGTTGACGGCTTTGTCGGTGGAAAGCAGTACGAAATTCCGCACGCTGAATTCATCCGCAACTTTTGCGGTATTGTATGTACCGAGGATATTGTTCTTAATGGCTTCGTAAGGGCTGTCCTCCATTAAAGGCACGTGCTTATGCGCCGCAGCGTGGAAAACGCTTGTTGGGTGAAATTCCGCAAAAACTTCCCGCAGTCGCGTCTGCTCGCGCACAGAGCCTATGCGGATTTCAATTTGCGGTGTACCGAAATATTTGCGGTCTAAGGAATTTTTTAACGCATATGCGTTGTTTTCATAGATATCAAAGATGATGATTTTTGCAGGTGCATATTTGGCAATCTGCCGGCAGAGCTCCGAACCGATAGACCCGCCGCCGCCTGTGACCAACACCACTTCATCGGTAACATATTTGCATACATCGGGATTTAATTCCACCGGCGGGCGGGAAAGCAAGTCCAAAATATCCACTTGCCGTGCCGCTTTTAAGGTGGATTTGCGTTCCCCGACGAATTCGTTGTGTTCGGTTGCCATTTTCACGGTGCAACCCGTATTCAAAAGCTTTTCAAGCAGTTCACGCTTGCGGGTTTCGTCAATTTCGGTGATGCAGAAATAAATGACGTCGATGTCATATTTTTTTACGGCGTCTGCAGCTTGGTCGCAGTTGCCGACAACCGGCGTACCTAAAATGGACATGCCGATTTTTTGCACGTCATCGTCCAAAATCGCCACCGGCACACCGAGACGGTAGTCTGTCAATTGCAATTCCGTAATCAACGCGTTGCCAAGACTCCCGGCACCGACGACCAAAATTTGCTTTTGTGCCGCATTGACCGATTCTGCTTTTCCGGCATGACGCTTGCCCTCTTTGACTAACAGACGTGCCGAACGGTAGAATATGCGAACCAGCAGGCACAGTACCGAAATCATGAGCCACGAATCCCAATAAACAGACAGTGGCAGAACATTAAAATACAGCGGGATATCGCTGCCGGACGCAATCAAATGCTGACAGATTTTCATGCCGGTATAGTCGCAAATCCAAACGCCCGCTGTGGCAAACAAAGTGGACGTTCCGAACCGTAGAATATCGTACAGCCCGGCATATTTCCACATGGTTTGGTACACCTTGAACAAAATATTGCAGCCGATATAGAACAGAAGGATAAACGGAATACGCAGAGACAGACGTATAGCCAATTGCATATCCATACGGAAATTCCAATGGACAAATACCATTAGAAAATACGTGCAATTCGCAACAATACAGTCTGCAAGAATTAAAAGCGTGGTGCGCTTTCCGATTTTTGTTTTTTGTTTCAATGCCTCACACCCCGATGTGTTCTGAAAGTCGATGCCGAGTATTCCGATTGCATTCAGCTTATACTTAACTATAAATTCTACTCTTTTCTTTTTCGTATGTCAATAAATCCGTGCATAGAAAAAAACGGAAATCTCTTGTAAAATCCGCATATATCGGTTGAAACCAAATAAAAAAAATGCTAAAATAACTCTATTATTCATTTCTATGGGCAGAAAGGGGGCGGAAATATGCGCCGAAAACAGTGGTGCTTGTCTGCGTATGATAAGGATGCGGCGGCACAGCTTGCCGAAAACGGCGGGCTTGACCCGTTTTTGGCACTGCTCTTAACCGCCCGCGGGATAACCGACGAAATCGAGGCAGAGGCATTCTTGTCACCGGATTTGGAGCGGTCTGACCCTTTCACCCTAATAGATATGGAAAAGGCAGTAGACCGCATTGCTTCTGCCGTTGAAAATTTTGAACGCATTGCCGTGTTCGGAGATTATGATGCCGACGGCGTAACCTCGACGGCGCTTTTGTATTCGTATTTGGTGTCGCAGGGGGCGAATGTCGAGTACCGCATTCCCGACCGTA
>JBJEPS010000094.1:0-1878 GCA_051881355.1 Candidatus Fimenecus sp.
ACATCACCAAGGGCTTTTATATGCGCGGCGGACGGGAAATGGACAACCACTTTGAAGTAATGTGGGATATGTTCCGCGATGTCCCCTCGCTTGAAAATCCTGATGTTTCTGTATTAGACGAATACTATTGGCTCAACAAGCATGACCCGAACTACTCGCTGTGCCGCGCCTCCGTTAACCGCGGTGAAGACGCGCACACCGACAAGAAGTTTGGCTTAGACAGGGAGTCGGCGCTTGCCCTTTCGCAACTATTCATCACGCCGGAAAAAGCTTTGGAGGGCAAGAAAATCTCCGAGGTATTGCCGGATTCTTTCTGGGACACAAATTTCTGGCTTTATTGGCAAACAATGTTTGCTTTCCAGCGTTGGTCAAGCGCTTTGGAAATGAAGCGCTATCTTTGCCGCTATGTGCACCACATTGACGGTCTGCCCGATTTCAGCGCGCTTCGTTTTACAAAGTACAATCAGTATGAAAGTCTGATTCTGCCGCTTGTGAAATATTTGGAAGCCCACGGCGTCAAAATCGAATACGGTATGGATGTGAAGAATGTTATCATTGACACCGTCGGCGACAAAAAGATTGCAAAGCAGATTGTGTATGTAAAAGACGGCACCGAGCAGACCATTGATTTGATTGAAGACGACCTTGTATTCATCACCAACGGCTGTTGCACCGACACCTCCTGCTACGGCGACCAAACGCACGCACCCGACCTTTCCATCATCCGAAACGGCGGCGGCGAATCGTGGGATATGTGGAAAAACATTGCCAAACAGGCAAAGCACGGTGAATTCGGTAATCCCGACGCGTTTTGCAGTGATGTTGAAGCGACCAACTGGATGAGTGCGACGGTTGCAACCTCCAACGAGGAAATTATTCAGCATATCATCAAAATCTGTAAGCGTGACCCCCGCGAGGGCAAGGTCACGACAGGCGGCATTGTCACCGTAAAGGACAGCACCGAAAATTGGTATCTGTCATGGACAATCAACCGTCAGCCGCAGTTTAAATCGCAGGATAAGGACACTGTTTTGGTTTGGCTGTATGCGCTCAGCACCAACAAGGAAGGCAATTATGTAAAGAAAGCCATGCGTGACTGCACGGGTGAGGAAGTTTGCCGTGAATGGCTGTATCATATCGGTATTCCCGAATCGGAAATTGATGACCTCGCCAAAAATGCCTGCAACACGACGACCTGCTTTATGCCGTACATCAACGCATTCTTCCAGCCGAGAAAGAACGAGGACCGTCCGCATGTTGTGCCCGACGGCGCTGTGAACTTTGCTTTCCTCGGGCAGTTTGCCGAAACACCCCGCGACACGATTTTCACCATTGAATACTCTATGCGCACAGGTATGGAATCCGTCTATACCCTGCTTGACATAGACCGCGGCGTGCCGGAGGTTTGGGGCAGTAAATATGATGTGCGCGAGCTTTTGCGCGCGTGCTACTACGCCATTGATAAAAAACCGATTACGGAAATCAAGCTTTCTTTGGCGGAAAGAGAATTGGTAAAAGTTGCCTTAAAGAAAATTAAGGGAACGGATATTGAAATCCTGTTACAAGAAAGCGGACTGATTGAGTAATTATATGTTCTGTCTTTAAATAGAATTCGGAAAGCCCCTCGTTGGTTGCTCAACGAAGGGCTTTCACTTTCTTATACTGTTTTTTGTTTTACTGCGCCTATGTAATTTCCAAACCGTCCGAATTTTTCTGCCGTTGTCGGTGGGAAAACCTCATCATAGAGTATTATACTATATATCTTTCAACGCTTTCTTTTGAAACATTTTCAGCGCATCTGAAAGAGGGACGATTAAAAGTCCTGCCGCAAGGTTGCCTGCCGCGTGAATTGCGTCATAGGGCAGTCCTGCAATTATC
>JBJEPS010000095.1:0-1875 GCA_051881355.1 Candidatus Fimenecus sp.
GCGGGCGTGGAAGCCCGCCTCTACGACGGGTCGTCGAGACGCGACCCCTACAAATACAATAAATAAAAATTTATATTTTGTAACCTTGAATAGGCGAACACAGAATTTCTCTACGCATAAAATCTTGCATAAAAACAAGGTTTATGCTACAATATGCGCAGAAAACCAATGCTTGCGTCGCAATTCGGAAAGGAGAAGCAAAATGGATTTTGCCGCCGTATTTGCATTCTTTTCGGAGAATGCGGAGCTGACTGCACAGCAGCGGTTAGCAGAGCTTATTTGCGTGGCAGGACTGTTTTTCCTGCTGGCGGTAACGCTGACGGTTTTGCTCACGCGGAAAATCAAAAAACACCGTGCTGAACAGGCAAAACAAACGGAGAACACCGATGGCGATACAGAAAAATGACGAAATCCAACTGCATATTGAAGCGCTGTCTGCCGAAGGTAGCGGTGTGGGGCATTTTGACGGTATGGCGGTGTTTGTCGCGGGCGGCGTGCCCGGTGATACCTTACTTGTGCATATTATCAAGGCAAAAAAGACCTATGCCGTCGGCAAAATTGTGAATATTCTGACGCCGTCCGAAGCGCGCATCGCGGCGGACTGCCCGCTGTTTCCGCAATGCGGCGGCTGTGCATATCGGTTTATGACGTACAAAACCGAACTGCGCGAAAAACAATGTCGTGTGGAGGACGCATTTGCGCGGTTGGCGCATATGCCCCTCGTTTGTGAAACGATTTTGTCAGACGCGTCCGAACGCTATCGCAACAAGGCGCAGTACCCCGTGACACGTGAAAACGGCAAGGTTAAAATCGGTTTTTATGCACCGCGGTCCCACCGCGTGATTGACTGCACGGACTGTCGCTTACAGCCGGCAGAATTTGCTGAAATTGTCGCGGCATTTCGCACTTTTTTGACAGAATTTGACATTTCAGCCTACGATGCGCAAAGCGGAAAAGGGCTTGTGCGGCATTTGTATTTGCGAAAGGGCTTTCACAGCGGCGAAATTATGGTATGTGTTGTACTGAACGGCACGCGATTGCCGCACAGCGACGCACTTGTTGACCGTCTGTGCGCCCTGCCTTATAAAATTACGAGCATTGTTTTGAATACCAACACCCAAAAGACCAATGTCATTTTAGGCACGCCTTGTAAAACCCTTTGGGGCACGCCCGATATCGGTGACACCCTTTGCGGCGTGGACGTTCGGCTTTCACCGCTGTCCTTTTATCAGGTCAATCATAATATGGCGGAAAAGCTGTATTTAAAAGCTGCTGAATTTGCCGATTTGAAAGGCGATGAAACCGTACTGGATTTGTACTGCGGTGCGGGGACAATCGGGCTTTCGATGGCGCAATCGGCAAAACAAATCTACGGTGCGGAAATTGTGCCCGAGGCGATTGAAAATGCCAAGGAAAACGCAAAGCGCAATCATATCGACAATACCGAGTTTTTCTGTGGGGACGCCGCCGATGCGGCGAAGCGTTTTCGGGAAATGGGGATAAAGCCCGATGTGGTGCTCCTCGACCCGCCGCGTAAGGGGTGCGATGCGTCGGTTTTGCAGACCGTCGCTGAAATGCATCCGAAAAAAATTGTGTATGTCTCCTGCGATCCCGCAACGCTCGCGCGTGACGCGGAAAGGCTTTTTTCGTTCGGCTACACGCCCACCCGTCTTGCCGCCGCGGATTTGTTCCCGCGGACGGTGCATGTGGAGAGTGTGTGCTTGTTTTTGAAAGAAAAATAAACAACGTATGCCGCTTTTGAGATCCTGCGCTTTGCTCAGAATGACAAATTTTTATTTATTGTATTTGTAGGGGTCGGTGTCCTCGACGACCCGTCGTAGAGGCGGGCTTCCACGCCCGCCCATATATTTCGAT
>JBJEPS010000096.1:0-33854 GCA_051881355.1 Candidatus Fimenecus sp.
AGAGAGCGTCTGCCGCGCTTCGGTTGAAAGCGTTTCATCGGCAGATGCCGTATCGAACGCGGATTTTTTTTCGTTGTATTCCTCTGCATTTAATTTCCCCACCACGCCCAAAATATGCGGCGCAATCGTGCCGTCCGTATAACTGCGGCGAGTGGTCACACGAATATCTACCCCTTGATAAAAGGCGCTGTTCTCTTTGATTTTTGCCGCCAAATCGTTCGGCACTTCATCGGCAAAGGTAAAGGGATTTGCCGCCGAAAAAGAAATCTTCTTTAAAGAATAGCAGACCGACGCAATTTTGCGCGCGTCCTCTTTACTGTAATTTTGCAAGGAAAATTTCTCGATAAGCGAATCAAAACAGTTTTGTGCCGTGGCATAGGAATTCAAGTGCAACACATCGCGTGATTTTAAAAATGCAATGTCGCTGTCGGCGTTTTCCTTATATTGAATATTGCCGTTTGCATCAAATACCAGCGGCAAATTGTCGTTCCACCGGACGCCCGCTTCTTCGGTCAGGTGAATGAGCGCACACAAAATTTCATTGCGTTTTTCCTGCTCCTTGGTGGAGGGGAAATACGACGCGTCGAGCACAACGGAATTGACCTGTTCATTGGTCACAAGCGGTACGCCGTTGCAGTCGAGGATTTCGCCGCGCGCCGCCTTTACCGTGGTTTCAGAGGTACGCAGCGCTACCTTTTGGGTAGAATAGTCCTCGGCATGCACCACCTGAATACGGAACAAGTCCGCAAAAAAGAGCGTGAAGAAAAACACAACCGCGAAAAATCCCGCGGCAGTCCGAATTTTAAAGCTTTTTTTCTCCATGGCGGACTCCTTACCAAATCAAAACGAACAAAGCGGATATTCTATCGAATGCGGGTTCGCCGCATCACGAACCGCACCAGCAAATACACAATCGGTGTAAACAGGACGGACAGCAGTGCCGCCGGCAGATAATAGCGCACGAACAGCCACCCTGCACCGTCAATGCCTTCCGCCAAAACAAAAAGCACCGTATACAGCGCGGCGTACAGCAAATGCGCCCCCAAATTTAACAGCAGCGCCGTAATCAGATTGTTGCGCATCACGGTATTGATGAGAATACCGCATACCGCGCCGATGAGCAAAAATAAAAGCGCATGATACCCGTCGCCGAGCGGTGCAACGGTATCCCACAGCACGCCTGCAAGCAGTCCGAACAACGCTCCTGCGATTTCCCGCTCAAACAGCCCCAAGCAGACCGTAAAGGTCAACAAAAAATACACCCGTATCCCGAAAAAAGAGGGGAACCAGCCGGGTGTGTTTTGCACCAGGTGCGCAAGCAGAATAAACAGAACGAAAATGCTGCGCCGCACCAATAGAATTTTCTGCTGTTTACGCATCGCCCTTCCCCTCGAAGTCTGTAATCACAAAGGCGTCCTGTACTTCAGACAGGTCAATTTCAGGTTGCACTTCGGCATAATACGAAATATCGCCCTCTTCTTTTTCCACTGCAGTTACCGTACCGATAATCAAGCCGCGCGGGTACACGCCGCCCACGCCGGAGGTACAGACGATGCCGCCGGGGGCAACCGCCGTACTGCGGGAAAGCCCCGTGAGTTTCAATTTTCCGTCCACGCCCAATTTTGCGGTGGTTTCGGTATACCCCGTTTCGCCCGTGCGGATTTCGTACGCCGCGGCGTTGACCTTCGGGTCGCAAACGGACAGCACCGTGCAGGTGGTCGGTGTCACTTCGGACACCAAGCCGATTAAATATTCCCCGCTGATGACGGGGTCGCCGACCGAAACGCCGTCATTTGTGCCGCAGTTTAACACAAACGAACCGAATACATCTGCCGCGTCTCGCCCAATCACCGTACCCACGGCAAATTGAAAATCGGGATTTTTCTCCTTCACGCCCAAAAACTTTTCGTAGCTTTCCACTTGTTTTTGAAGCTTTTCATAGTCCACCAGCTTGCTTTGGTACTCCGCAACCTGCTGTTCCAATTCCTCCACGCGGTCTTTATAACTGTCGGCGGAAATAAACCCGCCCGAAAAATCATCAAATTTTTCGGCAATATACGCACAGCCCTTTTGTAAGGGCGAAAACACCGTACCAATCACGGAAGTCAGCGGAGAAGTGCCGCCCGCAAGCGTTGCGGCAGCAATGATGCACGCCAGCAGAACGACCGCTGCCGCGAGTAAAATTTTAAAGCTTGTACTTTTTAAGAAATTACGCATAATTCTCTCCGCCGTTTAAAAAGCCGAAGCTTTTTGCATCAATCGTAGTTGCGTTTGCCGGTAATACCCAAAATTTCATCGTTTTCCAAGCATTTGCCTGTACCGTCTACCACGCAATCCAACGGGTTGTCCGCCACATGCACGGGAATACGGGTTTCAATCGAAATCAATTTATCCAGCCCGCGCAGCAGCGCGCCGCCGCCTGTGAGCATAATACCGCGGTCAATGATATCCGCCGAAAGCTCGGGCGGCGTTTTCTCCAATGTGGAGCGAATGGTATCAAGAATTTGGTTGACGGGGTCAGAGAGTGCCTCGCGCACCTCCTCGGAAGTGATTTCGATATTCTTCGGCAGACCGTCTAAGAGGTTTCTGCCTTTGACATCCATCGCACCCTCGCCGTCATACGGATATGCCGAGCCGATTTTGATTTTGATATCCTCTGCGGTACGTTCACCGACCAAAAGGTTATGTTTTTTGCGGATATACGCAATAATCGCCTCGTCGAAATTGTCGCCGGCAACGCGTGCGGACTGCGCGGTAACAATGTCGCCGAACGAAATCACGGCAACCTCACTTGTACCGCCGCCGATGTCAACGACCATGGAGCCGATTGCCTCGGAGACAGGCAGCCCCGCACCGATTGCCGCCGCCATGGGTTCTTCAATCAAGCTGACATATTTTGCACCTGCGCTTCTTGCCGCATCGTGCACCGCTTTGCGCTCCACCTCGGTGACGCCCGAGGGAATACAAATGAGCACCCGTGCTTTGGAGAACGGGGATTTGTTGATCGCCATACGGATAAATTCCTTCAACATATCCGAGGTAATTTCAAAGTCAGCGATAACGCCGTCCTTTAACGGGCGCACTGCCGTAATGGAACCGGGCGTTCTGCCGATCATCTGCTTCGCTTTATCGCCGACGGCGACCACCTTTTGCGGATACGCGCTGACATCTACCGCCACCACGGACGGCTCGCGAATGACAATTCCCTTCCCTTTCACAAACACCAGGGTGTTGGCAGTGCCGAGGTCAATTCCGATATCCTGTGAAAACAACATATTTCTCGTCCTTTCTTTTTAAAGGTAGACACATTTCTCCATTTTGCTTCTATTATAGCCTATCCAAAAAAATTTCTCAACAGCTAAAACGTGAAAAGTTTGTAAATTTCACAAGCGGTTTTTGTGCAATGTAAATTTCTGCACGCCGCAGGCGTGACCGAGAGAGCCGCAAGGGACTGCATGCGGAGAACTTGCCCCGCCCTACCGGTACATTTCGCGCCGCGACAAAAAAATACCTCGGCAAGGAAAATCCGCTTGCCGAGGCATGATTTTTCATTTGTGGGGTTATTCCTTGTTTTTCTTGCGTTTGCTATACAGCCGCTCAAAGAACTTGACGATTTCCACCAGCGGAATAATGCTGACAGCCAACAGCAACGCGATGCAATACTCTTTCAGGTCGATGAATTCAAACCCGAAGGCTTCCCGCAAAAACGGGATATAGATAACCGCCGTTGTGGTGACAAGCGAGGCAACGGTAGACAGCACCAAATACTTGTTCTGATGCCCGATAGTAAACAACGAGCCTTTTTGCGAACGCATATTCAACGAGTGGAAAATCTCGCACATGGACATCGTTAAGAACGCCATCGTCATGCCGTCGGCGCTGTTTGCGATTTCCCACACACCGGCTTCGAGGCGATGCCCGACGAAATACGCCAAAATCGTCAACACCGTCACCAAAACGCCCTGATAGGCGATATCGCCGCCGACGCCGCCTGCAAAAATACCGTCCGTGGATTTGCGCGGCGGACGTTTCATCAGGTTTTTCTCGCCCTTTTCCATACTCAGCGCGAGCGCCGGGAAGCAGTCCGTCACCAAGTTAATCCACAACAGATGCACGGGTTTTAAAATTGTAAAGCCTAAGATATTGGCGAAGAAAATGGACATAACCTCACTCAGGTTCGACGCGAGCAGGAACTGAATGGATTTGCGGATATTGTCGTAAATGCGTCTGCCCTCTTCGACAGCAGACACAATTGTGGCGAAATTATCATCTGCCAAAACCATATCGGCAACATTTTTCGTAACGTCCGTACCCGTAATGCCCATACCGACGCCGATGTCCGCACTCTTGATGGACGGTGCGTCATTGACGCCGTCGCCCGTCATCGCGGTAATCATGCCACGCGAACGCCATGCATTGACAATACGCACCTTATGCTCAGGTTGAACGCGCGCATACACGGAATACTGTGTGACTTTTTCTTTAAAGTCCTCATCGGAAATCTCATTGAGCTCTGCGCCCGTAATCGCCTCAGACGGGTCGCTGATAATCCCCAGCTCCGTCGCAATGGCAACGGCGGTATCCTTGTGGTCGCCGGTTATCATAATCGGGCGAATGCCTGCCGAACGGCACTCGGCAATTGCGTCCTTGACCTCGGGACGAACAGGGTCAATCATACCGACCAAGCCGATAAATACCAAATCGTGTTCAAGCGCTTCGGGACTTTGGTCCTCGGGGACGGTATCCAGCGTTTTAAAACTACATGCAAGCACGCGCAACGCACGGTCGGCATATGCCTTATTTTGCTGTAAAATCGCCGCACGGTCCGCCTCGGTTAAGTCAGCGGGTACGCCGTTTTTCAAAATTTTTGTGCAGTTTTTCAGCACCTCGTCGGGTGCACCCTTTGTAAACTGCAAAATCCCGTCAGCGGTTTTGTGCACTGTGGTCATCATTTTACGCATCGAATCAAACGGTGCTTCACCGACTCTCGGCGCGACCTTTAGTAAATCGTTTTTATTCAAACTCAAAGACAGCGCATACCCGACCAGCGCCGCCTCCGTCGGCTCACCGACCAAATTGCCCTCGCTGTCAATATTGACATCGGTGCAAAGCGCCATACCTTGCGCCAACAGCTTTTCGTCGTCGCCGTAATGCTCGACAACGGTCATTTTGTTTTGGGTCAGCGTGCCGGTTTTGTCCGAACAGATAATCTGCGCACAGCCGAGGGTTTCCACCGCGGTCAGCTTACGGATAATCGCATTTTTCTTCGACATCGTGGTCACGCCGATGGAAAGCACCACCGTCACGACTGCCGCCAAGCCCTCAGGGATAGCGGCAACCGCCAAGGATACGGCGAGCATAAACGAGTCGAGCAGGAATTCAAAGTTCGGGGTATTGCCGCCGACAAAGCAACGGACAATATCGAAGCCGAACATAAAAATGCAAATGCCGAGCACCAAAAAGCTCAAAATCTTGCTCAACTGCGCAAGCTTCTTTTGCAGCGGCGTCTGCCCGTCCTCGGCAGCAGCCAAGGCGCCTGCGATTTTGCCCATTTCGGTATCCATTCCCGTGGCGGTCACGACGGCGCGCCCGCGCCCGTACACCACCGACGAGCCCATATACATCATATTTTTACGGTCGCCGAGCGGTACATCCTTTTGGTCGCCCAAGCCGATAGATGCAATCATCTTATTGACAGGGACAGATTCCCCCGTCAGCGCGGCTTCTTCGATTTTTAAGCTTGCGCATTCAATAATACGCGCGTCGGCGGGCACGGCGTCGCCCGCTTCCAGCAAAATCACGTCGCCGACGACAAGGTCTTCGCTGTGGATTTCCACAACGCTGCCGTCGCGCAGGACCTTAGAGGTTGCCGCCGCCATTTCCTGCAAGGCTTCAATCGCCTTTTCCGCCTTGCTCTCCTGATACACACCGAGCACAGCGTTGATGATGACCACCGCCAAAATGATGACCACGTCGGTCGGGGCTTCGTGCTCCATAATGGAGGTGATCGCCGAAATGACCGCCGCAACAATCAAAATGATAATCATCGGGTCTGTGAACTGCTCTAAAAATCTGCGCACGAGGGATTTCTTTTTGCCCTCCTGCAATTTGTTTTTGCCGTTTTCCGCAAGTCGCTTTTCCGCCTCAGCAGCAGTCAAGCCGTTTTCGGTGCTTTTTACCTCTGCAAAAACTTCTTCTGTGGAATGCAAATATTCTTGCATTTCCGTTGCCTCCTTTTTTCCGCTTTTTCTAAGAAAAAAGACCTTGCGGCAGAACCGTACAGTCTGCCGAAGGTCTGGCTACCTAACTACCCGGGATTTTAGGCTCGATGACCAGCCGCAAGCGGCATGTATGTTGACCATCGAGTAAAAGCTACTCCCCTTCTGCGGGCGAAAGCCCCGCAAGGATATTTTTCCAAAAAGTAGTATAGCACTATAATCAACACTTGTCAAGTATCTTTTTGCGGAAACCAAACAAAATTCCGAGTCCCCGCAGTTTTCACCGCCGATACCTGTTGTGGTGAATCTACCAAAACCAACACATCTTTGGTCTGATAATTTTCGGAAAGGCGGTTTTGCAAAAGGGTGCATGCTGTCGGTATATACTGTTGCGCCGCCATACCCGCGGTATAGGAAACATCACCGATTGCCGTGCCGTCCGAAAGGCTCCCCGTGCGCATATCCACGGCGCTGTATTCGGCGGCACTGTCAAAAATTCCGCCGCCATACAGCGTGCTGCTGCCCGAAAGCGCCGCCGACAACGGCATATTCACCGCCAGCGGTACCTCTCCCGCGACTGCCGCTGCCTGCTCAATGAAATCGTGCAAAATCGCGTTGCGGCTGAAAAGGCTTTCTGCCTCTCCCGGAAAGAAAGCACGGTCAATATAGCGGCTTTCGGGAAACGAAACCCCGTCCAACAATATCATATCCGCGCCGAACGCCACCGCTGCGTTTATCACCTGCAAAAGATAGGTGCGTGCCGTTTCGGAATACGGATTGAGCCACGGATTTCCGCCGTTACGGGCGCTGTCGTCTAACCATATGGTCACACCGTCGGCTTCGGTCACCGCCGCGCCCGGCAGATTTGCCGCCGCCACAGGGTCTTTGAAGCAATACACCCGCAAAATGATTTTGTAGCCGCTTGCTTTCAAGCGCGCAATGGTATCTGCCGCCGCCGTCACAGGGGTGCCTGCCGCACCGATCTCTGCCGCCGTACTGCCATCGGAAGCGGTGCAGAGCTGCCCGTTTTCATTTTTAAAATCCACCAGCACTGCGTTTGCCGACTGTTCTGACAGCGTGCTTTGGAACAAATCGAACGCAATCCCGCCGCCGAGCTCATCCGCATTCATATACACTGCCTGCCACTGCCCGTCAGAGGGGGCGGCGGTCGCCGCACCGTCCGACAGCGGGCGTTTGGACAGTGTGAATACAACCGATGCCGCCGCAAATACGGCAAAAAACGCCAGTATCAAACACACCGCATAAATGATTGTGTTGTTGCGCTCCTTTTGGCGGCGTGCGCGGCTTTCGCCGATGGCATACTTCGTGCCCGTGCGGCGACTCGGATAATTTTTAGAAAACGGATAATAGCTTTTTTTTCGCGGCTTTAAATTCTTGTCGTTCTGAAACATGGTCTTCTCTTTCCCGGTAACACGGTTCTCTATACCCCCAAGCCTCTGCCGGTCAGCCCCGTAAAAGCAAGTGATAAAATCGCAGTATAAATAAAAATCGCAGGCGTCCCTTTGAAGGCTTCGGGAATATGCTCGTTTTTGTCAATGGCGCGCAATCCGAAATTGATAAGCAGAACGGCAATAATAAACGCCGCACCTGCGCCGAGTCCCGCGCCAATGGCTTCAAACACGCCGAATGCTGCACGGTAATTGATGAACGGCACAGCAAGCACCAGCGTGTTAAACGCGGCAATGCCTAAGCGCCGTACGGTGCGCGGTTTGGCTTTCACAACATACAGGACAATCAACAGCGTCACAAGGTACACCGCGACAAGCACGCCGACAAAAATCAGCGCATGCCAAAACACATTTAAAGCATGTACCGCAGGAATTTGCTCCAAAAGAACGCAAAGCAGGGAAACCGCCGTCGACAAATAGATAATGAAAAAGCTCAAGGGGTACAGTTGTTTTGGCTTTGCCGCCATGCGGATAGCCTCATCGGCACCGTAGCCGCCCGAAAAAATCAGATTTTGAAACAGGCAGGCATACATTGCCGCAGAAAATAAACTGCCGAGAATACTCATTCGTCCTTTTCCTCCTGTTCCTCTGCCGCCGCAGGCGCGTCGGCTGGTTCCTGTTGCTTTTGCTTATACAAATCCAGCTCCGTCAGCATTTCGTCAAAGTCGGACAAATAATCCTCGCGCGTTGCACGGCGCGAACGCATCTGTGCAACTTCACTGTCTGTAGACAGTGTTTTTGCTTGCGACACCGCTGTTTTCTTTTCCGCTTTTATCGCTTTTCCTTTTTTCCCTTTTGTGGGTTTCGTCGTTTTCGCTTTTTTCTCTTTTTTCGGCTTTACAGACGCAGGCGCAAGCTTTGCCGTTTCGTCTGTTTCCTCCTCATACGGGTTGAAATCCGCATCTAAAAGCGATTTCAAACTACCGATGTGCGACTGCGAAATTTCTTTCATCGAAAACGCTTGTTCGGGGCGGGCGTCGGGAGATTTTTTCTGCAATATCCCTTTGACCGCCGCCGCGAAAAAGCCGAGCAGTAAAAGACCGCCGAACGGCATCAAAAAGCCCTTTAACTGTATCGGCAAATACAAATCCAAGGAATACACCGTACCATTGCCGAACACCTCGCGCAGCAAACCGATAATCAGCGCAACAAACGCATACCCCGCCGAAGCGGAGACCGCATCTATAAAGGTGCTTTTGAAGGTATTTTTCACGGCAAAGCGTTCACAATGCAGCGCCACCAAGGAATTGACCGTAAGCAGCGGCAAAAAGATTCCCGCAGAATTTGCCTCATTCGGCGTAAAACGTTCAAAAAACATAAAGAACGGGATATTGATACCTATCCCCAGCACGGCATAAATCGCCATGCGGAAATAGCTCGGCACTTTTTTGAGTGTCAAACAGGTAAACAGTTCGATGAGAACGAGCTCGGCACAGGATACCGCCGCCAGCATAATCGCCGATTTCAAGGAGACCGCCATTGCTGCCACGGGCGCTAAGCCGACCGCTTCAAACAAGACCGGATTTTTGACCAGTGCACTGTCGCGCACACTGCCCAGCAATTTTTTTCCGGCATCAGACATCTGCGCCACCTCCCTGTTCTGAAGAGACCTGCCCGTCCGCCGTCCCCTCATGTAGTTTTCGGCGCTCTTCCTGCCTGCGGCGACGTTCAAAGCGTGCCTGCGGCAGCTTTTCATATACCGAAACCAATGCATTACTCAGCAAAATGGCAAACACAGCACCCTCCTCAAAGGTACCGTATCGGCGAAACAGCATTGTGAACAGCCCTGCCGATACACCGTAGGCGACACAACCCCAAAAGCGTTTGGGCAAAATCGCCTCCTCCGGCAATAAAAACAACGCCGCAAAGAACAGCATACCGCCCGACAGCTCCATAAAGACCGACTGCAACCGTCCCGTGGTAATGCGCGGGAACAGGAATGCGTACAGCGCCGCACCGAGCAAACAGGAAATCGCCGCCGTAAAGCCTTTTTTCGAGCGCACCGCCAAAAACAGCAATACACCGAGCAGCGCAATTCCGCAGCCGGTCCCCATAGGTCCTGCCGCATTGCCGATTAAAACGTTAATATAATCTGCCGCTGTCGCGCCCATTGCGGTGCTGCTTTTGAGCATTTGCGTTAAGGAAACGCCTGCGGCAAAGCCCTCACTGCCGTATACAGCAACCGATGCGCCGCTTTCGGGCAGAACGGGATAGGAGAATACATATTCGGGAAGCGATATTGTGACGAACGCCACGCCTGCCGCCGCGGGACTGAACAACAAGGTACGTGCCGTACCGAACGGTACTTTGACAACCAAAACGGCAAACGAGGTTGCCAAAAGCACAAGCCAAATCGGGGAAGAGGCGGGCAGCAGCAACGCGACGGTTATACCGATAACCGCCGCCGACAAATCCCGCAATGCGGGGACCGTCCCGACCAAACGCATTCCGATATATTCGCAAAGCATTGCCGTTAAAGCAGAAAGTACAATCAGCAGCATCGCTCTGCCGCCGTAATAATACCACGCCATAATGACGGGTGCGGCGAGCATCAAAAGACGGTTGAGCATATATTTTTGTGTGGTTTTGATTTCCGCCTGCATTTCGGGCGTGAATACGCGCCCGTCTGCCGGTATTTGCACTTCTCTCGGCAAAAAATCCACCTCATTTTCCAAAAATTTTGCATTGCCAAAGCCATGTCCGCACAATATGATGAAAAGAGAAATCTTTTTCGGAGGGCGTACAATGGAATTACATAAAACTTCCGAACGCGGACTGTATGCGCACCTGTCCAAGCAGGAGCTGTCCGCCTATCAACTGACCTTTGACGAATTGAATCCCCAAGATGCGCGCACGGAAGCGCTTATCGGGGCAATTTTGACGCGCGCTGAGAAAACGCTCGGCTGGGCACTGCCGCCGCGGGGCAAGCTCTTTGTGGACGCCCTGCCCGGCACCCACGGAGACACAATATTATTGTTAACCGCACGCACCGCGCCGACGCGGTACCGCGTGAAAAAACAGCCGTTTACGTTCCTTTGCCGCACCGCTTCGTCCGATACGGTGCTTGCCGTCCTGCGGCGGGTACAAAGTCCGCCGTTTTCAGACGCTGTCTGCCGCCTGTACCGCGACGAAAGCGTCTATTTTCTACAAGTATCGTTCCCCACAGCCGACGCCTTACGCGCGGGACGTGCGGCGCTCGCGGAATACGGGGAAGTGTGCGCGTGCGACGCACGCACACAGGCATATTTACACGAATACGCTGTTCTTATCGACACAGCGCCTTAAAATCGGCAATCGTTTTCTGCATATCCGCGCTCGAAAACAGCGCGTTGCCCGAAACAAACACATTTGCACCCGCCTGTGCGGCGACAGCAATCGTCTTTTCGCCGATGCCGCCGTCCACCTGCACATCGATATTTTCCATGCCGCGGCGCGCACACTCCTGCCGCAACGAGACGATTTTGGGCATCATATCCGCCATAAAGCTTTGCCCACCGAAGCCGGGTTCTACCGTCATCACCAACACCATCGAAAGTTTGTCAAGATAAGGGTAAACCGCTTCAATCGGCGTGGCAGGCTTGACGGCAAGCGCCGCCTTTTTCCCTAACTGTAAAATTAAGTCTATCGTTTCGGCGGTATCCCCGTCGCTTTCCACATGAAAGGTGATGCTGTCTGCCCCCGCTTTGACAAAATCGGGAATATATTTTTGGGGCTCTGAAATCATCAGATGCACGTCAAACGGCAAGTCCGTTGCGTGGCGAATGCATTTGACAATCGGCGCACCCAAGGTGATATTCGGTACGAAATGCCCGTCCATCACATCAATATGCACCATATCCGCACCCGCCGCCGTGATGCGGCGCAGTTCGGGCTCCAAATTGCCGTAGTCGGCGGAAAGAATGGACGGAGAAATTTGTATTTTCATATGCTTTTCCTCATTTTTCAAATTATGCCGCCGCTTCGGCACTTGTTTGCGTCTCGGTTTCGCTCACAGGTGCGGCGGTCGTGGTTGTGGGCGCAGCGGTTGTGGTTTCAGTCGCCGCTGTGGTCGCCGTTTCGGGCGTCGCGGTGTTTTGCAGAGCACTGATATAGTAGCTGCCGTCCTTTTCGCGCAGAGTGACTTTCATATATTTATCAGGTTCCGGCGCAACCATATTGCCTTCGCTGTCCTGTGCCCACTGGTCACCGCCGAGATATGCGACGGTCAGCACGATGGAGTTGTTCGTTTTGTCCAAATCCACCACGCGCGGCGTATAGGTCGGCACAACACCCGTTAAAGGTATGGTGTAAGTCTGCTTATTCGCATCATAGGTGAACTCGTAGCCGTAGCCCTCCACCGTACCGTGCGTCGGACGGATTTCCGTACCGAACAGCTTTTCAAACGACGCGGTCACGTCCGCTTCGGGGATAATCATACCGCTTTCGCCGTATTCGTATTGGTCGGGCGCAAGGTCGCTTTTTAAAATTGACCAAATGGCAATATCAATGAGCTGTTCGGGATTGGCATTGGTAATGTCATCGAACGCGTCGGGGTCATTCATGACCACGGGGGTCAGCATTTTGTTGTACTCGTCAAAATTGCGGCTTTTCTGCACGGCGTTTTTAGCCGCGCCGACGCCCGCCACAAGCACCGTGACCGCGCCGACCAGCGCCAGCACCGCAATCAGCAGTCCCAACGGGAATGCCCAACGGCGTGCGCCTTTTTTATGCTTTTTTATTTTGCCTGCCATAACTGTTCACCTCATCTTATCTGCCCGTTACCGTATATTTTATATTTCATGCTCACAAGCTGCGGCAGTCCCAACGGTCCGCGCGCGTGTAGCTTTTGGGTGGAAATGCCGATTTCCGCGCCGAAGCCGAACTCGCCGCCGTCGGTAAACCGCGTGCTGGCGTTGTGATACACCGCCGCCGAATCCACCTCGTTTAAAAACCGTTCGGCAGTTTTCGAATTCTCGGTTACAATACATTCGCTGTGTCCGGTGGAATAGGTATAAATATGTGCAATCGCTTCGTCAAGGGAGTCCACGATTTTCACGGACATTTTGTAGTCGAGATATTCTTTGCCCCAATCGGTTTCGTCGGCAGGCGCAATTTCGGGACAAATGGCAAGCGCGCGTTCATCGCCGCGCAGTTCGACCTGTTTTTCATCTAAACGCGCCTTGATTTTCGGCAGGGCTTCGGCAGCAATATCGCTGTGCAAAAGCAGACTTTCCGCCGCATTACACACCGACACGCGCGAGGTTTTGGCATTGTACACGATTTCCGCCGCCATATCGAGATTCGCGTCTTTATCCACATAAATATGGCAGTTGCCCACGCCTGTTTCTATGACGGGTACAGACGCATTTTCAACCACGGCGCGGATAAGCCCTGCCCCGCCGCGTGGAATCAGCACATCAATATACCCGTTTAATTGCATCATCGCCGTTGCGCTCTCGCGGGAGGTGTCCTCTACCAACTGCACGCAGTCGGCGGGCAGTGCGGACGCTTCCAGTGCCGTGCGCATCACGGCAGTAATCGCGGTATTGGAGCAAATTGCCTCTTTGCCGCCGCGCAAAATCACGGCGTTGCCCGCTTTTAGGCAAAGCGACGCGGCGTCGCTTGTAACATTCGGGCGCGCTTCAAAAATCACGCCCACAACGCCCAGCGGCACGGTCACCTTTTGGATTTTTAAGCCGTTCGGTCGCTCGGCTTCGCAAAGCTCCGCACCCACGGGGTCGGGAAGTCGTGCCACGGCACGCACGCCGTCCGCCATAGCGGCAATGCGCGTGTCGGAAAGTGCCAAACGGTCGAGTAAAGCGTCTGTCAGCCCGTTTTTGCGCCCGTTTTCCAAATCCTTTTGGTTTTCTTT
This sequence comes from Candidatus Fimenecus sp., assembly GCA_051881355.1. Classification (GTDB taxonomy): domain Bacteria; phylum Bacillota; class Clostridia; order Oscillospirales; family Acutalibacteraceae; genus Fimenecus. Next base: position 13,539 of record JBJEPS010000096.1, read on the forward strand.
TAATATATATGCGGCATTTTCCCGTAAAGCGTTCGCAATCCGCAAAAGCGCCTCGTTTTTTTCGGCGGTACACGCTGTCATTAAGGTGCGCTCCGCCGTTTTGGCGCGAAGCCCCAATTGTTCCAATACAGTCATAGGTTTCACCGTAAATTCTGAATTATTTTTTGCCGACAAAGAATGTGCCGACCTGTTTGCCGTCAAGCGCCTTGTAAATCTCCTCGGGCGCAGAACCGTTCATCACAATCACATCAATCCCCGCCTCGGTCGCAATCTGCGCGGCGTGGAGCTTTGTAACCATGCCGCCTGTCGAAAAGCGTGAGCCGTGTCCGCCTGCAGCGGCAATCAAATCGGCGGTAATTTCGCGTACCTCAGGGATAAGCCTTGCGGTTTCGTCCTCCAAGGGATTTGCGTCATACAGTCCGTCAATATCGGTCAGAATAATCAGCGCATCTGCGCCGATGAGCTTGGCGACGATGGCGGAAAGGCTGTCATTATCCCCATAGACGATTTCCTCGACGGCAACCGAATCGTTTTCATTGATAATCGGAATTGCACCGAATTCAAATATTTTTAAGAAGGCGTTGGTTAGATTTTCGCGGCGTTCGGGATTGTCCACATCGCTTTTGGTCATCAAAAGCTGCCCGACGGTGTGCCCGTATTCGGCAAAGAGCTTGTCATACATAAACATCAACTCGCATTGCCCGACCGTCGCCGCCGCCTGCCTGCCGGGGGTATCCTCGGGGCGTTCGCGCAGCCCCAATTTTCCGACGCCCACGCCGATTGCCCCCGAAGTGACCAGCGCAACCTCAATACCTGAATTGACAATGTCAGACAGCACCGATACCAGCTTGTGCATGCGCCGAATATTCGTTTTCCCCGTATCATAAGTGAGCGTGGAAGTCCCCACTTTCACAACCAACCGTTTTACATCCTTCAAAATCGCCAAAATCTCGCCCCGTTTATGATAAAATCATCGCCTTATCCTGTCACCCGAAAATCGGGCATAGATATAAGTATATTCAGTATACCATACTTTTGCAATTATCACAACAAAAAAATCTGTATGTTTGCACCCTGCTGTTTTTGGGTATCTGCCCGTGTGTAGGACATGCATTGCGCGCACGTCAGGAACTGTCCTTCCTTCACGCGGGACGTTGCGAACGCCGTCCCCTGCAAGCACCGATTTCCAATCCGAGAGGAGAAGGGAAAGCTTCCATGCAAGTCAATCTACGATTCGTACACGCCGCGCGTGCGCTTGCATACAAAAACACCCCGATGCAAAGCATCGGGGCATACTGTTTATTGGAATTTTGTAAGCCTTTTCAAAAATCCTTCTTAAAAAAGATTTCTGAACACATTATGCGGTCTGCTCGTCGTTCTCTTCGTCCTTTTTGCGTCTGCGCACAATCAGGAACAATAACAGGAAAAATGCAAAACCAAACAACACGGCAGCCTCTACGGGATTTTCACGAATCAAAGCACCCGTTTTGATAATCACGGGATTGTCTTTGATAATTTCGCCGATATCCGAAGGGGGAACCTCCGGTGCAGGCTCGGGATTCCCGGGCACAACGGTCACAGAGCCGTCCGCATTCACGATAAAATCGAGATATACAAGCGCTGTTCCCTCGGGGACAATAACTACCTGTGTGCCGTCCTCTAAAGTCTCCACCGTCGTTTCGGTCGCGTCGGGACGCACATCAATCACAAAGCTGTCCCGTCCGACCACCTCGCCGTCTGCGTTCTCGATTTCCACAGAATGACGTCCGTCTTTTATGACAGGAAGTGTATATTGACCGTCCTCGTCAGCGGTAATCTCCAGTTCGCCGAAATCGAATACCAACTTCGCCTCCGGCAAAGGGGTGTCTTGGTCGCCGCTGTAAACGCCACCCTGCAATGCCATACGATGGCAAGGGTCATCTTCCGCCGGTTGCGGCGGTGCATCGGGATCCCCTGTGGGCGGGTCGCCCGGCGTCGGGTCTTCGCCCGCGCAGGCTTCAAAGCTAAAGATAATGTTTAAATCGGTATACACATCATCTAAATACAGACGACCGTAAACCATTTTCCCAGTGACGTCTTCATTGTTGACGGTAACAGACTCCAAATGGCTGTCTGCGCCGCAAATGATTGTGAGGTCAAATCCGCCATGCCGCGGCACGACAAGCGTTGTACCGCTCGGGACCACCTCATCCTCATACAGCACATAACCGCCCTCGTTGTACGTAATGGTAATTTCATGCTGATCCGGCACAATTGTTTTCAGTTCCATGCTTTCGGCAAAGACGCCCAATTGCAATGCAAAGCAAAGCAATATGCAAAGAACCGCGCTACAAGCCTTTTTCATGAAATCACCTCCTTAAATACACATGATAAAATCAGAACGATTACGGTGCAGCGTTTATGGTAACGGCAAAGGTTACGGTATCGGTGTATTCATTGATTGCCGCTGCGTCCCAAGCGGACTGTGCAACATCGACCTTCACGGATTTCGTGAAGTCGTCTGCCGCGACAACCGCGTCCGTTGTGGTAACGTCCAAGTCACCATCCAAGTCATATGCCAAGGTTTCGCTTGCCGCAGAGGTCATAACGTCATGGGCTTTCGTTACGGTGACGGTAATGGTTTTGCCGGTTTGCAGCTGGCTGACAACGGAATACTCAAACGCCGCTTCAGCTTCGTCAACCAGAGTGCCCCACGGGATTTCCATAGAAGCGGGATAGGTTACGGTAAAGCTTTCATCGGATGCAGAACAGGTGGTTTTAACCGGTACGGTCGCCTCTTTCGGGTCGGCTGTATTGTTATCAATGGTGCCCGTGTCTGCAGCAAATGCGGGCACGCAAAGCGCAAACAGCATTGTCAGCGCCAGTACAATTGCTAAAATCTTTTTCATACTATTATCTCCTTAAAACGTTGTGAAAAAATCAGACATTATTCGCAAACAGTAGCCGTAAAGAGCAGTGTATCCTGATATTCTCCGATAACGGCATTGTTCCAGTCCTCTTCCGCAACGGTAATTTTGGCTGCAGCATTTGTTGCGACATCTGTCGGAGGATTTACAACGGGGCCTGCCGCAGTATAAGTGGTATCGCTGAGCGTGTAAGGCAGTTCCAGCGTTACGCCCGCTTCGGGGGTGTAGGTCATTTTGTTTTGCCCGTCTTTGTCTGCAACGGTTACGGTCAAATACTTGCCGTATGCCAAATGCGATTCTACAGTATACGCAATGTCATACGCCGTTGTGGTCAGCCACGGAATGGCTGTTTCTGCAGGGAAGGTTACGGTAAAGTTCTCCGCACTGTCGCCGCTGGCGGTTGTCGTTTGGGTTTTTACAATCGAGTCGCCTGTGCCGCCGTCCGTGGTAATGTCCTGCGCAAAAGCCGGCACGCAAAGTGCAAACAGCATCGTGAGTGCCAAAGCAATCGAAAGAGCTTTTTTCATAAATAATCACTCCTCAAAATTCTATACGCTTACTTTACGGAAGCATATCCACCGTAAAGGTCAAGGTATCTGAATATTCGCCGACCACAGCGGTGTTCCAAGCGTCGCCCGTAATGCTGACGGTGAGGTCTTTCTTGACACCGCCGCCCGTAGTGGTATCATAGGCAACGGGGGTAACCGTGTCAAAATTCTTATCGCCGCCGAGGGTGTATGCCAGGGTCATTGTGTCAGTGCCCACGGTGTATTTCATGGTATTCGCACCGTCATTTGAAACGGCAACCGTCAGGTGTTTACCGTATTTCAGGTGCGCTTCCACATAATAGGACAGCGTGGTAACCGTAGTCGCATCGCTCCACGGAATGGTGGTGTCTGCCGGAATGGTCACGGTGAAGTTTTCTGCCTCATCATCGTCGGGGTCAATTTGCCCGTTACCGTTGGTGTCCTTTTTGGTCGAGGTCTTGATGATGGTGTCGCCTGTGCCGCCGTCAGTGGTAATACTATCCTCTGCAAATGCGGGCACGCAAAGGGCAAGCAGCATGGAAACTGCAAGCAGAACGGAAAGAATCTTTTTCATTTGATATAACTCCTCTCAAATCCCGTTACGGTGCAATCACGGAAACGGTGTAGGTTAAGGTGTCCTGATATTCTTCAACAACTGCGGTGTTCCAATCATCAGAATCCACTAAAACATTCAGTGTCTGCACAACGCCGGTATCGTTTACGGTGTCATAGACCCACGGATTTTCGGCAGTGAATTCTGTTGTGCCGTCGAGTGTATAGGGGATTTCGTAAACCGCGTCAGAGGTTTTCATGGTGCCGGAGCCGGTAACAATAACCTGGAGGTAATTGTTGCGCATCAAATGCGCTTCAGTCATGTAGCTGACATCAGTGCTTTCCTGCCCCCACGGAATGGTGGTGTCTGCCGGAATGGTCACCTTGAACCCTGCGGCGTCTTCATCGTCGGGGTCAATTTGCCCGTTGCTGTTGGAGTCCTTTTTGGTCGAGGTCTTGATGATGACATCTCCTGCGGTTTCGGTCGTAATCTCAGTTGCCGCAAATGCAGGCACGCAGAGCGCAAGCAGCATCGAGACTGCAAGCAGAACGGAAAGTAGTTTTTTCATAGTGGTTTTCTCCTTTATAAAAAGTTTTTTATGAACTAAGTTTATGCGTCTTTATATTCTGCTGTGAACGTCAGCAGGTCTTTGTGCTCGCCCGCAGCGGCTTTCTGCCACTCGGTGTCCTCCACCGTTACGGAAAGCGGGAAGGCTTTCCCGTAATCGCCGGGGAGAAAAGCGATTGTCTCCGCCCCAAGCAGGGTGTAGGCAATTGTGCTGTCTGCTTCGGTTTGGTGCATAAGACGATAGTCATTTGCAGATTCCACAGTCACCGCGACTGTTTTCCCGGGGGACAGCAGCATTTTTTCCGCTTTGACTTCCCCGATTCTGTGCGTAGACGATTCCCACGGGATTTGCGTATCCGCAGGATAGGAAAGCGCCCATGCGTCCTCGGTTGCGCCTGTTGAAATCGTCATACTGTCGGCAAAGCACGGCATCGCGCAAAGCAAGAACAGTAAGCAGGCAAGCAAAACGGCTAAAAGCTTCTTCATCAGCATCAACTCCTTTTCTCCTCAAAATTTTACGGTGCCGGCGTATACGTTACCGTATATGTCATTGTGCCCGTATAATTATCAAGCGGAACGCCGCTGAAATCCGAAACCTGTACTTTCGTGCTGCTGGCTACGCTGTCATTATTCCCTGTAAACTGCTGTTCTTCGCCGTTGAGTACTGTGAAGTGCAGGGTACTTCCGTTGGCGTTGGTCATGGCACCGCCGTCGTTCGCTGCGGCGCTGACCGTAAGCTTTGCGCCGTCTTGCAGCACGGAGGTTACCGTGTAATGCGCATCCTGCGCGTCTGTATCGCCCCACGAAACGGAAATGTCAGCAGGATATGTCACGGCATATGCATCGCCTGACGCGTAAGAAACCGTAATGGTTTTTGTCAGTGCGTTGCCGCTAGCATCTGTGACCGGCGTGCCGTCTGCTTTGTAGTAGTTGATTGTGAGGACATCTGACAACTCATATGCCGCAACCGGCGCCGTTGACAGGGAGATATTCACTGTAACCTTCCAAGGCGCAGCGGCTGTATAGGCGTTGTTCTCCACATCACCGAGACGCAGAGCCGTTGTCAAATCTGAGGAAGTCTTGTTCAAAGTACCGTCCGGCGTGATCAGTTGAATGTTGTAAACCGCCGTGGTCACCGTCAGCGCGTTTACCAGCGCACCGTTTGCCGAGGTGATGGTAACATAATTGGCATCTGTCGGCAACGGGAGCTGCTCGCTGTATGCAATCTCATAAGAAGCCGAACCGCTCAAGTGCTCTTCAGAAAGGAGCACGCTTTCACTTTCACTCGTAGTATCATCGACCGGGAACAGCGCGAGGATTGCCTGAATCACGTCATATAATTCCTGAATATCATGGTAAGCGGGAATCAAAGCGTCGTATTCATCGATGGTATCCTGCAGCTCCTGCAATTCGGCATCCGTGAACAGCTCGCGATTATCAATTTTCTGCTTGGTGCTTGTATAGAGCGTCTCATATTTGTCAAGGAGCTGTAAAACGCCGCCGTCCAAAGTTACCGCGCTGTTGTCGAAAGTATATGTCTCCGTATTCGCAAGAACGCGGATCACCGCTCTCGGAATGTTGCCGAGCGGGCTTGCCTCCAATTCGGCTTTTGCAAAATAGCTCATCTCATTGAACTGCTCCTGGAAGTCCTGCAGCTTACCGCGGTTTTCACTGCTGATGGACATCAGGGAAACGTCCACATCGTTCTTAATATAGAGATTGGTAACGCCGCTCTGTACGCTCTGCATATCGGCAAGCATCGTTTCGAGTGCTTTGCAGCGTTTTGCCGCTTTATATGCATTCTCAAGATCCGTCGCCGCATCGCCCATGGACGTTTTTTCGCTTCCGGGAAGGAATGCATATGTCTTTTCATAATACTCGATGATTTCATCGGTCTGTTCTGCCGTAATCCCGAAGGCATCGTAGTTTACTGCGCTGTCATCGTCCGTAAAGCCGGGATTCGGCAATGCTCCGGGATCGACCTTGACTGCCGCCGGCAAGGCGTTGACCTTTTCGGTCAATTCAGCAACCGTCAGCAACGGCTTATGGTCCTCGGGAATCCCGCTGTTCAGCCAATTCAGATAGGTCGAGTACAGCGTGCAGGCACGCTTAGTGGATTCACGGGTTTTCTGATATTCCGTCAAGCTTGCATACAGCTGCAACGCTTCATCCATTTGATCAGAAAACGTAGAAGAATCATACGGGTCAATGGATGCAACCAAATCTTCAAACTTCTGTGCCGCAACGGATTTCACGCCGAATAGCTCGTCGTAGTTGACCGACTCCACGCCTTCGCGTGTGGGATAGTCGTCATTGCCGTAACCGAAGCCGATGTTATCAATAACAAAGGTTTTGCCGTCCAAGGACGCTGCAGCATCAGCGTTTCTCGGCGCGATACCGAACATAACACGGTAAATGTTATTGAGCGCCTCTGCATTTTGATCCAAGTTGCCGCCGGTATTGCTCTTTTTGAAGTGATACAGCGGAACCATCAAATAGCCCTTGTAATGGTCGAGGGTAATGCCCTTTTCGTTTGTCACGGTATCGGAATACCAGCAGTACGGAGAACCGGCATTTTCGCAGTACAGCCATTCACCTGTGTCAGGGTCCAAAAGGAAGTAGTGCTGGTTTACCGCAGAAGTACCCATATCCGGCGCATAGTCTTCGGGAGAACCGTCCACATACGAAGAAATCGACGTACCGAACTTGAAGTTTTCCAGTTCCGAAAAGTCCACGTAGAAAATCAACGACAAGGGGTACACCAAGCCGGATGCATTTTTTGCCAAATCGCCGAGCTTGACGGCGCTCATATTGTTCGCACGAAGCTCGTCATAGGTATCTGCCTCCGCCCCGTTATAGGTGACGGAAAGAATATTGAAGAAGCCACTCGGGGATTCTTGATAATACTGCGCATCCACCGTGACAGACGCCGCATTCGTGCCGTTGACGCCGTCCTGGGTAACAGTGGCGTGCATAGCGTCCACCTTTAAATTCCCGGCATTTGCCAAGCCCTCTTTGGTGGGGTCTCTGGAAATACCGCCGAAATAATTCACTTCATCACGGTTTTGCGCAACGAAGTCGCGCAAAGTGGTTGTATAGCTTAAAAAGCCTTTCTTGTAACGATAGTCGTTCCCGACATCTTCACTCGTGACCACGGGGTCGTTTTCCAACTGCCATGCCATCTTGCCGACCGGCTCATTTTCGAAGTCGTTGAAAAGCACAAAGCTGTTGCTTGCCAGCTGCTGTCCGACGACAAAGCTGTTATCTGACAGCAAATCCTCCAAATACAGCACGTAGCTCAGCAATTTTTGCTCTTCCTCCGACCCGAGGGCTTCAAGCTGTGCGCGGTTGAGCCGGCGATAAATCTGCTGCAAGTGCTTAATCGACTCTGTCAGCGTATCCGAAGCCGAAAGCAGCGTGGACGGGTCAGGACAATCATCCAACGCCCGTTCCAAATCGGGGACCAGCTCATTCGCCGCGTTGTTGCGCTTTCCGTACGTGTTGTAGGTCTTACATTCTTCCCGCGCAGTCAGGAAATTGTTCCACGCTTCAGACATATTTAAGGTGCTAGCCGCCGCCGTCAGCGCGTCCTCTTCTAAGAATGAAATATCCACGCCCGCTTCGGAATAAACCTGCTTATAGCCTTCAATTAGGTCTTCAATGTAATCAACTTGGCGGTAATCGCTCCAGTCCGGGTCGGAAATCAGCAGCTCGCACTCATAGAAAATTGCGCGCGCAACTTCCATACTCTGATTATAATAATCCGAAACCAAGTTTCCTGTGTTTGACGCATTGCCGTCAATTGTATTTGCCGTGTACTCGCCGCCGTCCGTTCTGTAGAACAAAACATTGTCGAGGAAAAAGCTTTTATCAATGCTGTCCGCACTGACACCTGTGTATGAAAAACCGGCGCTGTAAAGGTCGTTCACGGCACGGTAGGTTTCGTCGGTTCGGTCAAATGTTGTGCCATTATAGGTGGCGCGTTTGGTGTTTGTTGTCGCCGTAACGCTGCCGTCGTCCAAGTCAATCCCCGCGGCAGGCATTTTGCCGAGCGTCCGGAAAACCGTACCGTAGCTTCCCAACCCGATACCGTCGCGGTACGCACTGCATTTAAAGTTCCGGTTTTGCACCAACAGCGCTTCCGTTACCGGTGTGCCGGCTGCGTCTAACAATACATCCGAAGCGGTTTTTAAGGTCGCGATATATGCGTCAACATTTGCTTCTGTTTGTGCAGTGCCCTCCGCCTGCGCCGAGGAGTTACCGACATTCCATACCTTTGCAACCAAATCGGATTTATCTGTACCGAACTCGGTGTTCAAGGTATTCACATACGTGTCTGTTTCCGAGCACATAAATTGCAGCGGCACTCGAATATAGCCCGTAAAATTCGCAAGGTCAATGGTGCCGTCTTCGGAAAGATAGGTCTTTTCCCAACCGCCGTCATCGCGTTGGAGATACACATAAGGCGCTTCGCCGGTATAGGTGGCTGCCGCTGTACCGCGGGTGGAATACACCGTTTCACCTATATTGTCCGCTTGCTCTAAGTCCGCTGTTTTGCCGGACGCGTACCCGGTCAAAATCTTTTCATTGGCGCGCAAACGGAACGAAAGCCCCGTAATGCTGACCTGACGAAGATCCATCCAAAACCACACTTCCTCCGCGCCCTGGAAGTCCCAGGTTTGGCGGCTGTAAGACGTGTCAAAGGTCTGCGGATTCTCTTCTGTGGCTTGTGAATTTATGCGGAAACGGAACGCGTAGCTGTCCTTATTGCTTGCGCCCTCCGCACCTGTTTGCTCGGTACGGCCGCTGATTGTAATGGTGTCGCCGGTCTGCACAACCTCTGTGTTCGACGGGCTCGACGCCTCAAAGGTCAGCATTTCACGCATCGCGTGCGCATCGGCGGACAGCGGTGCATATCTCTCCGCATCATACGAATAATACGGAACATCCGAAACGATTGTGTCAAGTGCCTCGGAAACCCATCCCTCGGTATCATATGCCTTGACTGTGACATTGTAGCGATGTGTCTCATCCAATCCGTCGGGAAGTACGCCACGGATTTCCTCAACAGTAAACGATGCGATATACGGGGCTTCGCCGCTCGGCGTGACCGATTTTCGAAGCAGGAGATTGTCGATATGCATCGTGTCATACTCGCCCAAGTCTACAAGCTCCAGTATATACCCTGCGACGGATTTTTCCTTCCTTTCCGTATTGGCTGTTGCCTGCGGGAAAGTCATCACAATCCCACCGTCGTCCGTAAGGTATGCCGCGATATTCTCCGTTGCGTCGTCTGCAAAGGTCGGCGCGGGGTTATAAGCCCCTCCTGCTGCCATCGCAAACGGCAAGGAAGTCGCCAGCAAAATGACGCACAGCAACACAGCTGTTATGCTCTTTCCGATTTTTACGCTTTTCTTTTGCATAACACGCTTCTCCTTTCGCTACTATACTATTTATAATACTAAAGTAAGATATGATCCATAATCCTTTTGGTTGCCTGCAAGCGGAACTTTTTCGCCGCTTACTCCGCAACAATGGTGGTCTTCACGTCCATATTGTTCAGCGGACGCTGTTCCTTATCAAAGCTGTACGCCTTATAATGGAGCACCACATCGTAAGAGCCTGCCTCCAGCGCGCGGTTCAAGGTGAACTGCGATATCGAATACCCCGGCGGCAGCAGATTGGAGGTGTAAATAATCTCTCCGGTTTTTGCCAATTCCATTTCAATCACGAAATAACAGGGGTTGTTTTCCGAATTGGAGAACACATAATTTTGTTCGCGTTGCCCTGCCTTCAAATGAATTTCCGGCACCCCTTTAACGGTAATGTTGCGGCCGGAGGTATCAATCTTGTCAGGAACGGAAAGCTCCCCCTCGCCCAACACGGCATTTTCATCTACCACGCCAAGCGCACGAGTGGTCGTTTCCGGCTCGGCGCCCGTCGGGATAACCGCCTTCAGCAAAAAGGCAAGCCCGATAAGCAATGCTGCCGCCAGCAAAATCCACAGCAGCCACAGCAACAAAACATCTTTTATAATCGACAGATATTCGTTCTCGCCGACCTGAATATACCCGAGAATTTTGGCATGCGGCATTTTGGAAACCGCATAAACGGGGATTTTCCCCTCGCCGCAGATGACCGCGCCGATTTCGTCGCGCCCCTTGCCGACCTGCCCCACAACCGAAAAGCCGCCTGCAGGGTACAATTCTTCCATCTGTTTCTTTTTATAATAGGAAACCGTGAAGTTTTCCTTCTTCTTATTATATACGCCGTCGCCGTTTACAGAGACCGCGGTAAAAAGCTTTTCTGCCAAATGCAAAACCTCCGAATTTCGATTCAAAAGCGCAAATTCAACAACTGTTTCCAAATATATGCCGCCCAAGATACAGGTATACATATACTTTTGGTGATGAAATTATATAAAGTTTGGAAAGTCTTGTCAAGTAGGTAACGAGAAAAAAACGGGAATTTTACAGAAATTTTACAAATTTTTCTGCTGTTTTTTCCGAACGAACTGTGCCATTCGCTTTTATTTTTCTATAAAAGAAAATACAGGCAAAATCTGGAGCATGGGCGCATACACCCCATCTCTACAACGGATCATTGTGACGCTGACCCCTACGCACAAAACAAAATCCCTTGATGGGGCTTGTTGTTCTTTGCGGCGAGGGCTCGCACCCGCCTTACTGAAACGCCTTATTACCCGTGTAGGGAACAACCGAAGTGCCGTTCCGCAAAATTACAACAAAATTTGCGCGCGCGGACAATTCGCCTTGCACACAAATTTCCCTCTTGCAACCAAAGTTGTTTCCTTGTATAATAGTAGCCAGAGTTTCACTTGCAGACGCAAATCCCAACTGCGCCTGCGTTGTAAGGAGTCGTACAACAGATGCTGGGTAAATTTGTCAGAGTGCGGGTAACCAAACCCATCGGACGCTTTGACCGCGATACCGGCGTGAAGTATCTGCTGAATTACGGCGTCGTTGAAAGCGGACTTTTGCCGCATTCGCCCGTTGCGGGCGCGTACATTTTGGGGGTAGACCACCCCGTGCGCAATTTTGACGGCCGCGTCACAGCAGTCATTAAAGATAAAAAGCGTCATGCCGTGTATCTGGTTGTTGCACCGAAATCCAAACGCTACATTATTCATGATATTGCGCCTGCCGTCAGTTTTATGCATAAAGGGCGCGGTGTTTCCATAGAATGCTTTTATGAGCGTTCGTGCGGCGCAGTGGTGTTCCGCGATATCAACGGCGAAAAACGCTTTTTGCTGATTAAAAATAAGCGCAGTGCGCACTGGGGTTTCCCGAAAGGGCACGTCGAGGAAGGTGAGACCGATGAGCAGACCGCCACGCGTGAGGTGCTTGAAGAGACAGGCTTGCACATTTCGATTTTCCCCGATTTCAAGGCGAAATCCGCCTACACCATTCAAGGGCGGATTGACAAAACCGTGCTGATTTTCTTAGCGACCACCGCTGACACACAGACGGTCATTCAGCAAAGTGAAATCGAGGATTACATTTGGCTCGGGTATGACGCGTGTTTAAATACGCTCAATTACGAAAATGACAAGAGCATTCTCACCCGCGCCAAAGCCTATATGGACGAACACAATTTATATTAAATTTTGAAGGAGAAACGCTATGGCTGAAACCCTTGCCCAAGCCCTTGTGGAGCTGTTTCAAGATAAGATTCCCCCCGAACTTACGGCGTTTGTCATTTCGCTGTTGCCGATTTTGGAGCTGCGCGGCGGTATGATCGCCGCAAGGCTGCTGCAAATCCCCTTTTTAAAAGCGTTTGTGATTTGCTACCTCGGCAATATGTTGCCGATTCCGTTTATCATTTTATTTATCAAAAAGATATTCGAGTTTTTACGGCGATTTAAGTTTTTTGAGAAAATCATCGTAAAATTAGAAGGGAAAACCGAACGCAATAAAGATAAAGTCCTGCGCTACAAATCCTGGGGGCTGTTGCTGTTCGTCGCGATACCGCTGCCCGGCACGGGCGGTTGGACGGGCGCTTTAATGGCGGCGCTTTTGGACATTGATATGAAACGCTCGCTCCCGATTATCGCGCTGGGCGTATTTATTGCGGGGTTGATTATGTCATTTTTCACCTACGGCATTTTCTCTATGGGCTAAACCGATTTTCAGCGTACCCGTTTCGGTACGCTGATTTTTTCAAAAAGAGGTGTTTTTATGGATGTGCGCGTCGGCGATATTTTGGAAATGAAAAAACCGCACCCCTGCGGCAACAAAGAATTTTTAGTGTTGCGCGTCGGTATGGATTTTCGTCTGCGGTGTCAAAACTGCGGCAGAGAAGTGATGGTGCCGCGCGTCAAAATCGAGAAAAACATTAAAAAAATTCAACGGAAAGATGACGAACAGGTATGATTGAGAAATTAGAGGGTATTGAAGAACGCCTTGCCGCCGTCAATGCCGAGCTTTGCGAGCCGTCTGTGGTAGCTGACCAGCAAAAATACGCCGCTTTGATGAAAGAGGCAAAGCAGCTGACGCCGATTGTCGAAAAATTTTGCGCTTACAAACAGGTTCAGGCGGAAAATGCCGAAGCGCGCGCAATTTTGGACGAAAGCGGTGCGGACCGCGAACTGCGGGAATTGGCGCAGGCGGAATGGGAAGAAACGGGCGAAAAGCTGGAAGTCCTTAACGAAGAATTGAAAATCCTACTGTTGCCCCGCGATGAAAACGACGACAAAAACGTCATTGTGGAAATCCGCGCAGGCGCGGGCGGCGAAGAAGCGGCACTGTTTGCGGGGTCGCTTTACAGAATGTATACCATGTACGCCGAGGCGCACGGTTTTAAAACCGAAATTTTAAATGTCAACGAAACCGAATTGGGCGGATTTAAGGAAATCAGCTTTACCGTGGAGGGCGAGGGCGCCTATTCGCGCTTGAAATTTGAAAGCGGCGTACACCGTGTTCAGCGCGTACCCGAAACCGAAAGCCAGGGGCGCGTGCACACCTCGACCGCAACGGTGGCGGTGCTCCCCGAAGCCGAAGAAGTCGAATTCGAGTTAGACCCCGCCGATTTGCAGATTGATGTATTCCGTTCGAGCGGTGCGGGTGGACAAAAGGTCAACAAAACCTCGTCGGCAATCCGCGTGACGCATCTGCCCACGGGTATGGTGGTCGAATGTCAGGACGAGCGCAGTCAATATAAGAACAAGGACAAGGCGCTGAAGGTTTTGCGTTCGCGGCTGTTAGACATTGAGCGCGAAAAACAAAACGCAGAAATTGCGGGTGCGCGCCGCAGTCAGGTCGGCACGGGAGACCGCAGCGAACGCATTCGCACCTACAACTACCCGCAGGGACGCGTGTCCGACCACCGCATCGGCTTGACGCTTTACAAAATTGAGCAGATTTTGAACGGCGATTTGGACGAAATTATCGACGCGTTAATTACCGCCGATACCGCCGAGAAATTAAAGGCAAATCCGAGCGATTGATGCGTGGAATTTGCGCCGCATATTTTCCCCACCCCGCGGATGCAAAAAGCATAAACAACAACATACAATCATCTAAAAAGCGCGGTAGACAATTTTTGTCTACCTCGCTTTTGCGTTGTAAATTTTTATTTAGCGCGTAGTGGCGGGCTTCCACGCCCGCCCATATATTTCGATGTAATTTCGCGGAACAACACTAAGGTTGTTCCCTACAATTCGTAGGGGCGAACTGTGTTCGCCCGTCAAAATACGATGTAATCTCGCGGAACGGTCAAGACCGTTCCCTACGCGTTGTCATTCTGAGCCGATAGGCGAAGAATCTCGTTTTCGTTGCACTCTCTTTTTGAGATCCTTCGCTTCGCTCAGGATGACAAATTAAAATTTACTTCTCCTCAAAAAATGCTTTGAATGCGCGGTATGCCATATAGACGTCTAACTTTGAGACCACCTCAAACGGGGAATGCATCGAAAGTACCGGCACGCCGAGGTCCACCACGTCAATATCCAGCGCTGCAAGATACATGGCAACCGTGCCGCCGCCGCCCGCGTCCACTTTGCCGAGTTCGCAACTCTGCCACACAATATCGTTGCCGTCTAAAAGCGCGCGCACCTTTGCCATAAATTCTGCCGACGCGTCCGAAGTGCCGCTTTTGCCGCGTGCACCCGTGTACTTCATAATCGCAACGCCTCCGTTAATAAACGAAGCGTTCATGCGCTCGGAAACATCGGGGAAGGTCGGGTCAAACGCCGCGTTGACGTCTGCCGACAGACAATGCGTATTGCGCAAAACGGTGTGATAATTTTCGCCGTTCGCTTTTGCCAAATCTGCAATGAAATATTTGAGATACGAGGAATTCAACCCTGTGTTGCCCTCCGAGCCGATTTCCTCTTTGTCGGTAAGGCAAGTCACCGCGGTGTATTCGGGATTTTCAATTGCAAAAATCGCCTCTGCCGCCGGATAGGCACACACGCGGTCATCGTGCCCGTAAGAACCAATCATACTGCGGTCAAACCCGATGTCGCGCGCCGCGAATGCGGGCACAGCCTCCAATTCTGCACTTAAAAAGTCACTTTCCGTTACCCCGTATTTTTGGAAGAGAATATTCAAGATGTTGAGCTTGACCTGCTCCGCACTCTCATCCGCCGAAAACGGGCGGCTGCCGACCAAAATATTCAGCTCTTCCCCGCGAATGCCGTCGGCAAGCGTGCGTTTCATTTGCTCATTGGCAAGGTGCGGCAACAAGTCCGTCACCACAAACTGCGGGTCGTTTTCGTCCTCGCCGATGTTGACCGTCACCGAAGCGCCGTCCTTTTTGACAATCACGCCGTGCAAAGACAGCGGAATGCTGGTCCACTGGTATTTTTTGATGCCGCCGTAATAATGCGTTTTGAACAGCGCCATTTCGCTGTCCTCATACAGCGGATTTTGCTTTAAGTCGAGACGCGGTGAGTCGATGTGCGCCGCCGAAAGGCGAACCCCTTCGGAGAGCGCCTTTTTGCCGATGACCGCCAAAATGATGCTCTTGCCGCGATTGTTGAAATAGACCTTTTCGCCGGGCGCATATTTTTTGTCGCGGTCAAAGGGCACAAAGCCGTTTCTTTCCGCTTTTTGCACCATATAGAGCACCGCTTCGCGCTCGGTTTTGGCGCTGTTCAGAAACGCTTTGTAGCTTTCGCAAAATGTGTCTGCCGCCGCAATTTCTTCGGCAGAGCAGGTTTTCGCCGCATTTTTGCGGTCGTAAAACAACTGTTCTTTCAAAATTTCTGCTTGACTTTTTTCGTTAGACATTGTCTGCAAACTCCTTTTCATAGAGATTATAATATACTTCTACGGCCTTTAAGACCTTGGTTACATAATGATTGGTGTCCTTCGACGGGATTGTGTCGAGCGTTTTACCGTCGGCTGAATATTCGGGATTTTGAAGCCAACTGTTTACCTGCCCGCGCCCCGCATGGTAGGCGGCAATGGCGGTGCGCCAGTCATTGTCAAATTCCGAAAGCAACAGACTGTAAAACAGCGCGCCGTAGCGAATGGACGTTTCCGGCGCAAACAACGCTTCATCGGGGAGCGTTTCGCCTGTTTTGGTTTGGAGCCAATGGAAGGTTTCGGGCGTGATTTGCGTTAAGCCCATCGCCCCTGCGGACGAAACCGCGTCCGACTGAAAGCCGCTTTCCGTATGTATCACGGCAAACAAAAGCACGCGCGGCACGCTGTATTCCTCGGCGTATTTATCCACGATTTCGGCGTACTCCAGCGGGTACAGCACACGAAAAATCCCCCGTCCCGCAAAAAAGACAGCGGTAAAAATCAAAAGGACCACTACGGCGACCATCGCCGCGAATTTTAACGTCGCTTTAGCTTTTCGTTTGTTCATAGCGGAAAAATCCTCTGTATCTCCGCCGCTAACGAGTAGGGCGGGTAATTGTGCAGCACCGCGTCGCAGTGCGTTTTATAAAAATCTTCGTCCTTTTGGGCACGGATGCGCAAAAGGGCTTCTTCTTTTGTAAGATGGTCGCGCGCCATAATGCGTTGTAAGCGGATTGCCTCGGGTGCGATTACCCCGACGGTACGGTCGCAAAGCGCGTTTTCGCCGCTTTCAAACAACGCTATCGCATCTATTATAACCGCTTTTGCGCCCAAATTGCGTTGTTCGTCGAGTATCGCGCGGATTTTCGCGGTCACGGCGGGGTGCACAATCGCGTTGAGCGTTTCGGTGGCGGCAGGATTTGCAAATGCGGCGGCGGCAAGGGCTTTTTTGTCGAGTTCGCCGTCGATAGTTAAAATTTGACTACCGAAAGCAGACTGCAATTCTTTCAAAATCGGCGCGCCTGTTTGATAGAGCGATTTTGCGATTCGGTCGGCGTCAATATGGACATATCCGCGTTTTATAAGCGCCTTGCAAACGGTGCTTTTTCCCGCACCCGTTTGCCCGGTAATGCCGATAATTTCCATTTGTTCGCCTCCGTTCGGTTTGGTGGAATTGTAGGGGCGAACTGTGTTCGCCCGCAGGGTTCGATGTGACTTTTTGCGGGGCGCCGAGTCGTCGCCCCCAACAATTTCGATGCGTGCGTAGGGGCGATTCACGAATCGCCTGCGAATTTTGATGTGCTTTTGCGGCGGGAGCAAAATTCTCCGAATGCAGGCACCCTTTTGTCTGCTTCGCAGACATTTCCCCTTTCAGGGGAATCACCCCGCCCTACCCGTAACATCGTCATTCTGCGCCGAAAGCCGAGAATCTCGTTTTATGCATTTTTACTTTGTGCGGTTTGAGATCCTTCGCTTCGCTCAGGATAACAAAGGTTAAAAAATCAGATTACGCTTCCCCATCGCGCGGCGCAAGGCGGCGATTTCCGCCGCGTGGCCTGCGGTGTCGGTCGGGGTTTCCAAGGTAAACGGCAATGCGCAAAGCGCAGGGTGCGTGACCACACGCAACAGCGCGTCAAAGCCGATTTCGCCTTTGCCCAAAAGCGCGTGGCGGTCTTTGTGACTGCCGCAAGGATTCAAACTGTCATTTAGATGCACAGCATACAAGCGGTTTAAACCAATCACGCGGTCAAATTCCGTCAGTACACCGTCCAAATCGTCTTTGATGTTGTAGCCCGCGTCCCAAACATGGCAGGTGTCAAAACAAACGCCGATTTTTTCGGGACAATTCACACGGTCGAGAATTGCGCGCAATTCCGTAAAATCGCGCCCGACTTCACTGCCCTTCCCCGCCATGGTTTCCAACAGTACGGTGGTGGGGCTGTCGGGGGGCACCAAACGGTTGAGCATTGCGGCGATTTGGTCGATTGCGGTTTCTATGTCCTGTGAAAGCCGAGAGCCCGGGTGAAAATTATACAAATTGCCGGGCAGATGCGCCATTCGTTTTAAATCGTCGCCGCACATTTCCTCTGCCAATTCGCGGATATGCTTATCGGGCGAACAGGGATTTAAAGTGTACGGCGCATGGGCAATGACGGGGACAAAGTGGTTTTCCTGTAAAAATTCGCGCAAGGCGGCACAGTCTGTTTCATCAAACGCCTTTGCCTTTGCACCGCGGGGATTGCGGAGAAAAAACTGCATCGTTTGCATACCCGCACCCTTTGCCTCTTCGCCCATTTTCAAAAAGCCTTTGGCGCAAGAGAGATGCGCGCCCAAAGCGATTACATTATCCATTTTGTTCCTCTTGTTCTGTCAAATCGACAAGGTGAAAGCCTGCGGCGCGAATGAGGCGGTTATACACCGCCAACCCCACGCCCGAAAGCGCAGGACAACGCGCATACACGGTTTTCGCGCCTTGTTCGTCGAGTTCGCGCAGTGCGTCGAACAAGCGATTTGCCTGTGTGCGGTCATCATCGGCGCGCCCGTAAGTCACCGCGCGGTCAAACTCGTTTTCCTCGCCTGCAAACACAAGCATAAACGCATCTTTGCCTGCGACATATTCTTTAAATTGCGAAAAAGACCCGCGCACAATCGTAATATCGGCTTTCGGCGCGTAATGCTTATATTTCATCCCCGGAGAAGCGGCGGTTTCGCCCGCTTTTAATTGGTGGAGCACCGCGTCGTCTACCTCGACTGCGCCGAGCACTTCGCGCAACGCTTCCACCGTCACCCCACCCGGGCGCAAGACGCGCGGCACTTCGGTTGCAAGCGTAATCACGGTAGATTCCACGCCGACTTGACTGCTACCGCCATCCAAAATCAGCCCAACGCGCCCGTTCATATCGTCAAAAACATACTTTGCGTTGGTGGGGCTGGGACTACCTGAACGGTTGGCACTTGGGGCGGCAAGCGGCACACCGCACGCGCGAATGACTGCCTGTGCGACAGGATGCGACGGCATACGCACCGCAACGGTCGCAAGTCCCGCTGAAACCGCGTCGGGGATTTTATCGCTTTTCGGTAAAATCATCGTCAAAGGTCCGGGCCAAAAGGCGTCGGCAAGTTTTTTTGCCGCCTCGGGCACTTGGGACACCAAATCGTAAATGCTTTGAAAGTCTGCAATGTGCACAATCAAAGGGTTATCTTGCGGTCTGCCCTTCGCTGAAAAAATTTTGCGGACAGCCGTTTCATCATAGGCATTTGCCGCAAGCCCGTAGACCGTTTCGGTCGGTACGGCAACCACCTCACCCGCCGCAAGCAGTTTTGCGGCGCGGGTAATATTTTCCGTATTCAATTTTTCCCCGTCCGTATAGGCGGATAAAACTTCGGTTTTCATGATTATTTCCCTGTGTTTTTGTATATTTTACGCCGTCAGCGCACGAATGGCAAAATACGCAATTACCACCGCGCCGAGGGCAATTCTGTACCACCCGAACGCCTTGACATCGTGCTTTTTGATGTAACCCATCAAGAATTTAATGACAAAAATCGACACAACGAATGCCGTCACCATACCGACTGCCAAAATAGCAATTTCCAACCCTGTGTAAGAAAATCCGTATTTGACGAGCTTCAACGCGCTCGCCCCGAACATCACAGGCACGGCAAGGAAAAAGGTGTATTCCGCCGCAACGGTGCGCGATACACCCAACAGCAACGCGCCGAGGATCGTTGCACCCGAGCGCGAAGTGCCGGGGAAAACGGCGGCAATCAGTTGGAAAAGCCCGATGTAAAACGCCACGGGATAGGTGATTTCCGCAATCGAATGGATTTTGGGCGTTTTCTTTTTGTTGTAGTTTTCGATAATGATAAAGCAAACACCGACCAAAATCAGCATAATAGAAACTGTTTGCCAGTTGTAAAACAGTTCCTCTAACTTTTCATCGAACAGTAAACCCACCACGGCGGCAGGCACGCAGGAAACGAGCACCTTAAACCACATCGTGAAAATCGGTTTTTTAATCAAAAGTTTTTTATCCTGTATGCCGAACGGCCACAGCTTTTTCCAAAACAGCAGAACAACCGCCAAAATCGCGCCGAGCTGAATGACTACTAAAAACATACTCCGAAATTCTTCGGAAACATTCAGGTGCAGAAATTCATCGACCAAAATCATATGCCCTGTACTGCTGATGGGCAGCCACTCGGTCACGCCCTCGACAATCCCCAAAATAATTGCTTTTAAAATTTCAAGCATAGCGTACCTCCGCAAGGTCATTTTTGTCTGCTTTACAACGGATTTTCCGATAATTTTCCATTGTAAAGTACAGTATAGCAAATTTTACGCAAAAAGAAAAGAGAGAATGCAAAATCGGCGGGAGATTTTGGAAATCGAATGGGTTCCCCGTGTAAAACAAATCGGTGTAATTGTTTCTGCAAATATAAATTTTAATTTGTCATCCTGAGCGAAGCGAAGGATCTCAAAAAGAGAGTGC
>JBJEPS010000097.1:0-33580 GCA_051881355.1 Candidatus Fimenecus sp.
AAGTTTTATTTTTAAGTGTTTTTCAAATTACTTCCTTATGTGGCGTTAGCATTTTGCGTGTCTCTGTTTTTTTACGTCTCTTTTTTATTTTTTAAAATACAGTGCATACTAATAAAAATTTATCGGGAGGAACTGTAAATGGAAAACGATACCGTAAAATTACTGCGTGAGTGCAATGAAGGCATCAAAATGGGCATTGACACAATTGAAAGCGTTTTGGAGCGTGTGGAGGACCGTGGGTTCTATGCACTCCTAAAAACGTGTAAGGACGAGCATATTCAGTTAGAAGCAGAAACTGCTGCACTGCTTCAAGAATTCGGTTCGGAAAGCAAAGAGCCGAACCCGATTGCGAAAGGTATGAGCTTCATGAAAACCAATGTGAAAACGGCGATAGAGCCGGGCGACAAAACCATCGCCGACCTCATCACTGACGGGTGTAATATGGGAGTCAAATCTTTGGAAAAGCTATTGAATCAATACACGAATGCAGAAAAACGTGTCAAAGACATTGCAGAAAAACTGATAAAAATTGAGCGAAATCTTGTAAAAGATATCGCACAATATCTTTAATATCAACTGCCAAAGGAAATAACGCCCCTTCCCTATTCTTGTGACAACTGCGACGCTTTCCCGCATAAAATACTACTGAGAAAAATTTAGGAGGCAATTTTATGTGCGGAATTGCGGGTGCAGTAT
Source organism: Candidatus Fimenecus sp. (assembly GCA_051881355.1). Classification (GTDB taxonomy): domain Bacteria; phylum Bacillota; class Clostridia; order Oscillospirales; family Acutalibacteraceae; genus Fimenecus. The sequence goes on from JBJEPS010000097.1 coordinate 697, forward strand.
CATATTACTGCAATATTCAAGACGAAAAAAATCGCTTTTTACAAATGCAAAAGGTATTAGAGCCGCGCGGACCTGATGCGTGCGGTGCGTTTTTCGATGAAAATGCGGCGCTTTTGCATACACGTCTGGCGGTGATTGACCTGAAAAACGGTGCACAGCCGATGCAGGCGGAATATATGAACAATCAATTTACTGTTGTATACAACGGAGAATTATATAACACAGAGGAAATTCGGAAAGAGTTGCTTGCCTGCGGGCACACCTTTTCGGGGCACAGCGACACAGAGGTACTGCTTAAAGCCTATATGGAATGGCACGAAAAATGCGTTGACCGTTTTAACGGCATTTTCGCCTTTGCAGTATGGGACAAAGCAAATAAGTCTCTGTTTATGGCACGTGACAGAATCGGTGTAAAACCGCTTTTCTATGCAAAAACCGATACCCATTTTATGTTTGCGTCTGAAATCAAATCTATACTTGCCAGCGAATTTGTAAAGCCGGAAATAGATTTGCAAGGAATTTCGGAAGTGATGCTGATAGGTCCGGGGCGGACACCAGGCTACGGCGTTTTTCAAAATATTTCTGAACTGCCGCCTGCCCATTATGCATATTTGACGCCTGACGCCTTCAACATAACGCGGTATTGGGAATTACATGATGCGCCGTTTACGGATTCATTCGAGCAAACCGTAGAAAAAGTGCGGTATCTTGTGACAGACGCAATCGCACGGCAGCTTGTGTCCGATGTACCGGTGTGTACATTTCTCTCCGGTGGCTTGGATTCCAGTATTATTTCCTCGGTTGCGGACAGATATTTCCATGCGCGCGGTGAACAACTCCATACCTTTACCGTCGGGTACAAAAACAATGACAAATATTTCAAAGCCAGCAAATTCCAGCCGAACAGTGATTCACAATTTGTCGGCTTAATGAACGATTATCTGCATGCAAAAAATCATTTGGTTGAAATTGACACCGATGACCTCGTGCAAGCCTTGTACGCCGCTGTTGATGCACGCGATTTGCCCGGTATGGCAGATGTAGACAGTTCGTTACTGCTGTTCTGCCGCGAAATCAAAAAACAGGGTACGGTAGCTTTATCAGGAGAATGTGCGGACGAAATTTTCGGCGGTTACCCATGGTATCGAGATAAAACCATTCGCATGACAGACGGTTTTCCGTGGGCACAGTCTACAAAATATCGTATGACCTTTTTAAATGATGATTTGGCACAGCAAATCGATGCAGAAAACTATGTTTATGCCAAATACGCAGATACCGTCCGTCGTACTGATAAAATACAGGGACTTTCCGATACAGAAAGCCGCATGAAAGAAATGATGAAGCTCAATTTAGAGTGGTTTATGCAAACCCTGTTAGACCGCAAAGACAGAATGAGCATGGCATGCGGTTTGGAAGTACGCGTACCGTTTTGCGATTACAGAATCGCGGAGTATTTATATACTGTTCCGTGGGAATATAAAGATTATAAGCACTATGAAAAAGGTCTTTTGCGCGAAGCGGTGAAAGATTTATTACCTGAGGAGATTTTGTGGCGTAAAAAAAGTCCCTATCCTAAAACGCATAATCCGGCATATCTTGCCGCTGTACGTACTGAACTGCAAAAGGTATTCGACAACAGTGAAGCACCGATTTTTAAAATCATTAAGCGCGATGCTTTGCAACAGCTGATGACCGCCGATGTGCGTGAGCCTTGGTATGGGCAGTTAATGACCACTCCGCAGACCATTGCCTATTTCGTGCAAATGAATTATTGGTTGGAGAAGTACAAAATTCAAATCAAAATATAAAAAACGGAGGACAAAATGAAAGACAACGGATTTACCAAAAAAATTGCAATTGTCGGCACCGGCTTCGTCGGTATGAGCTTCGCCTATGCATTATTATGCGAGGGCATTTGCGATGAGCTTGTTTTATTGGATATCAACCGCGAAAAAGCCATCGGCGAAGCCATGGATTTAAATCACGGGTTAGCGTTTGCAAAAACAAATATGAAAATCTATGCAGGAGAGTATGCAGACTGCCACGATGCGGATATGGTTGTCATTTGCGCAGGGGTTTCCCAAAAGAAAGGCGAAGACCGCATTTCTCTTCTAAAACGCAACAAAGCCGTTTTTGAAAGCATAATTTCTCCTATACTTGCATCGGGATTTAACGGCATATTTTTAGTTGCAACCAATCCCGTAGATATAATGACGCGTATGGTTTGCCATCTTTCGGGCTTTGACAGCGCAAAGGTTATCGGTTCAGGCACAACGCTGGACACTGCAAGACTTCGATATTTACTTGGTGCGTATTTATCCGTAGACCCCAAAAATGTACACGCGTATGTCATTGGTGAACATGGTGACAGTGAAATGGTACCTTGGTCACAAGCCATGGTCGGAACAAAGCCGATTCGTGAAGTGATTTCAGAGCACTCGGCTTTTTCGGAAAACGATTTGCAAAACATTGCAACGGAAGTTCAGCGCGCGGCGTATCAAATTATTGAAGCAAAAGGCGCGACTTATTACGGAATCGGACTGTCTTTGGTGCGAATAGTCAAAGCCGTTTTTGGTGGGGAAAACAGTATTTTAACCGTATCCGCTCGGTTGGGTAAGCCAAATGACATAAATGATGTGTATGCAGGTGTTCCGTGCATTTTGGGTCGTGACGGCGTGCGTGAGGTGTTAAACTTGAAATTAGAAACACAAGAAAATGCTGACTTTTTACAGTCCTGCAGAAAATTAAAGGAAGTTTGGGACGAAATGGAGCTTTAAACTCAATATATAAAACGGCTGTCCAAGAAGTCTCTTTGAACAGCCTTTTTTTGTTGTGATATTTATATATTTTTTGCGTCCCAGCTTTGCAGGCACTTTTCTAAAAGCGTTTCCAGTGTATTTTTCTCTTCTGCAGTAAGTGCTTTCAACAATGACGACGTATCGTCGTAACGCGAAACTGAGTGATGCAAAAAATGCCCGCATTTGCGTAGCAGAACAATCCCTTTTTCATCTGCAACATCCGCATGGTTCGGCATATCGATCTTAGAAGGAATAATTCCAAAGTGCTCACGACCCCGTCGGCACCGAAGTTGATTTTGGAAACAATGCTTTTCACAGCATGGACAGGTCTTTTCCATTGTCATTTCAACCTTTCCTCAGCATATAACGCAGCAAGAATTTGAACACAAGTATCAATGCCTAGTGCTCCGCTGTTGAGCGCAATGTGGTAATTATGAGCGTCTCCCCATTTCATATCCGTGTAAAACTGATAATATGCGGCGCGGCGCTTATCTTTATCGCGAAGGCGCTTTTCAGGCGCAACATCTCGTTCCCCGTACTGCTCCACAATGCGCTTTGCGCGGCTTTCCATGTCCGCATAGATAAATACGCGCAAGCAATCTGCTTTGTCCTGTAAAATGTAGTCGGCACAGCGCCCTACAATAACACAAGACTCCTTTTCCGCTAACTCCGTAATGATTTTCTGTTGTACAGCCCATAAATCGTCTTGATAAGAATGTCCTTGATAGTCTCTGCCCGACAGAGCCTGTGAGAGCCAATTTCTACCCAACGCATACTCTCCCTGCTCCGCGACAAATTCTTTAGCAAAGCCACTGCGCTCAGCAATTTTTTCAAGTAATTCCGAATCATAGCAGGGAATCCCGAGTTGTTCTGCCAACTGTCTGCCGATTGTCCTACCACCGCTGCCGAATTCACGGCTGATGGTAATAATTCTGTTACACATTGCTGTTTCCTCCTTGCATAATCAGCACCCATGTCTTATTTTTTACATGTAATATGGTGCTTTTTTGAATAGATTGATAAAAAATAAGCGTGTAGCGACGAGCCGGGTTTACGCTCATCGCTACACGCTGTATATTAAATATAGCACATTTTCGTTGAAAAGTCAAAGTGACTTTTCAAAATTTGAATTCAGGGTTACATATTATTGCACTTTCGGAGATGTTTTTTGTAAAGTGTAAATCGTGTCACAAGCCTTTGCGACCTCCGGTGAATGGCTGACAATAATAACACATTTTCCGCTTTCTGCAAGATGCCGAAAGATACGCATAATCTCCTCTTGTGTCTCGCTGTCCAAGTTCCCGGTAGGTTCGTCTGCCAAAATAACATCAGGGTCATAGGACAAAGCCCTGGCAATCGCCACCCGCTGTTGCTGCCCACCGGAGAGTTTTAAAACTCTCCGATTTGCTTCATCTTTGTCGAGCCCCACACTTTCCAGCAACTGCAACGCTTTTTCCTTTTTGTTGATTCCCTTGACGCCGGCAATTTCCATAGACAAAACTACATTTTCCATTGCTGTAAACTTGGTAACCAAATTAAAGCTTTGAAAGATAACGCCGATATATTTACTGCGAAACCGATACTGGTTAATCGCCTGCATATTTTTATCCTCATAGAAAATCGTGCCGCTGTTTGGTTTTGCAAGCCCCGACAAAATGGAAAGCAAGGTTGTTTTTCCTGCACCGGACTTACCAACAATGCAATATATTTTTCCCTTTTCAAAATCGAATGATATATGATTCAGCACCGGCGTGGTGCCATATGAAAAACAGATATCCTGAAGTGATAAAACCGACATAAACCATACCTCCTTAATCTCTGTTGGCAAGAATTTTTAAAGGCTCATACCGCATAATAAACAGCATGGAAACCGCCCCGGAAATCAGCGTTAGAAGAATGGCAATGCCAAGCATTTGCAAAATAACCGTTAGATTTGTGGCTGTACTGATTTCCGTAACATAATTACTTTCCGGTGAAGCAACAGATCCGTCCGGAAGACCATTCTCATTAACCGCCTTGTTACCGCGTCCGAAATTTTCCTCAATCTGCGCAGATTGTGCCGCCTGTGCTTCCACCTGATTTTCCAGCAAAGCGTTCGTAATCGGAACCGAAGTAACCGCGCCGATACCTGCACCGATAACAACGGCGGCAAGTGTGACGACAAAGATCTCGGTTAAAAATTGCAACGCAACCTTCCCTTTGGACATGCCCATAGCAGTTAGCACACCGATTTCATATTTCCGCTCACGCACATTGAAAATATTGAGAACAACCAAAATAATGGCACCAATCACAAGGATAACGAGTAAAAACCAACCGGCGGTTTTACTTAACGTGTTTAGCGGCGTCAAGCTGTTTTCAAAAGCCGCTAAATCCGCAGAAGAGACGGTGTAGGAATCCTCCAACCCAAGCTCGCGTACTTCCTCTTCAAAACGATAATATGCATCTGTGTCAGCAAATACATACGTACCCGCTATCGTTCCGGTCAATGCAGTGGAATCTGCTGTGCCTTCATTAGAGGCAGAAAGAATGCTTTGCAGCGCCGTATAGCTCATGTAGATTTTATTGGCAGGATCGTTTGTCGGCATACCGCGCCCGGTAAAAACGCTTTCGTTTGCAGCCGTATCCGTATATAAACCAACAACACACAGAGTATACATTTCTTCCGCATTACTTGGATTTGTCAGTGTAATAGTATCCCCGACGGTAATATCATTATAAGCTGCCAACTCTTCCGAAATCAGACAGTCCGTTTTTTCCGTACCTGCTTCAAAAACAGTGCCTTCGGTTACACAAGCGGTTCCGTTTCGGAAAGAAGTCATGGCATTTTCATCACTGTACCCGATGACCTGAAAATCCGCAGCAGAATAGCCGCCCATCATTCCGCCCTTCGCATTTCCAAGATTCCCGGAGGAACTTGTTTCTGTCGTATCCGAGGTCACAGGAGAAAGTGCATCTGAGCCATTCATCGAAACCGTTTCCGAATAGTAAAAATCCTTGACTGATTCCGCCTCGGCATATTTTAAATATTCCGCCAAGCTGAGAGAGGAAGCTTCTTCCATAAGCGCAGAGAACTGTCCTTTGTCAAACTTTCCGTTCCCTGTCTGTGCTGTACCGCCATTTCGCAGCTCGCTCATCATGGATTGCCGGTCAAAAGAAATCGTTGCCGTTACCGTCAAATTTTCAAGTGTGTCGTTTTTTGCATGCTCCGCCGCTTGTCGTATAGAAAGACCGACACAGGCAGAAACCGCAATGACAAACACAATCACACCGATTAAAATATTGCGTCCTTTGGATCGGCTGATACATTTCAAAGCGTTCTTAATGATATACATTCCAATGCTCCTTTAACAAAATATGCTGTATTGTTATCGTAGCATTTGCGCCTAAAGGCAGACTAAAGACAGCAGGTTTTCTTACTTTAAAACGACCTTAAAACCAATGTGTGTAGAATCTTTCATATACGCATGAATTTTGCCGCGATGGTTTTGCACGATTGCTTTTGCAATCGATAACCCGATACCGAAGCTACCATTGTTGGTTCGGGATTTGTCTGCACGGTAAAAACGGTCAAACAGCTTGTCCAGTTCAGTATTTTCTACTGCGCTGAAAGTGTTCTCGACGCATATAGTTGGGTGCTTTCCACCGGTTAAAGAGACGGTAATTTCCCCACCTGCGTCGCAGTACTTCACAGCGTTGTCAAGCAAAATAACAAAAAGACGGTGCAGCGCATTTTTATCGCCGACATATAGAATATTTTCGTTTGCCGATATATACATCTGCTTATTATCCTGCTGTGCAAGTGCTGAAAATTCTGCAAACACCTCACAAAGCAGTGCGCTCAGGTCTATACGCTCTGTCTGCATATTTTCCCGCCCCTCATCCATACGCGTAAGGGTGACCAACTGATTGACCAGTGCGCTCATCTGCTCACTTTCACTGCGAATGTCACTGAGCCACTCATTTTGTCCGATTTCCGATTCAATAATATCCAAATTGGCAAGAATCAGTGTCAACGGTGTTTTTAATTCATGATTGGCATCTGTAATGAACTGTTTTTGCTTTTCATAGCTATCTGCAATCGGTCTGACAGCCCGTTTGGAGAAAAAAACAATTAAAATAAATACCGCAAAAAAGCTGACAAACAGTACAGCATATACGGTACAAAGTGTTGACAACGACATAGATAAATTCATACTGCCGTCCACAAATGTAATCACAGAACCGCTTTCCGTATTCTGCATTTTATAGCGAAAGGTAGAAATCCAACCTCTTTCTTTCTGTCTGCTTAACACTTTTTCTCCGTATGCAGCAGCATATTCTGCCGTAACAGATGAAATAAATTCTGTATTTACAGAAAGCACATTTCCCTCTTGATCGGTTATTACGGAAAAGTAACGTGTACTGTATTTGGTTTCCTCCGTAATAAACCCAGGCATTCGGCGGTCTTCTGTCCGATGCTCCGTCTCTGTTTTATAGGGAAAACGACCACCGTTAGAGGAGATTCTGTCGGTTAACTGATCCATCGCGCTGTTTAACTGTGAGCGACTGAACACGGCAATCAGCACAAAAATAATCAACAGCACCGTTGAAAGCGCAATACCGCAGATTTTAATAAACTTTTTTTGCAAGCTGTATATCATTTTCGGTCCTCCAAAATGTATCCGGCATTTCGTACAAAACGAATGGTATACGGCGAAGTGATGGTATCCAGTTTTTTACGAAGGTTGGAAATATGCACCCAAACGACACTGGTATCCACATCGGTATCCCAACCCCAGATATGTGTCATAAACTGCTCGATTGTGACAATCATATTCGGTTTTTCCATCAGCATTTCCAGTACTTGAAATTCTTTTCCGCTTAAGGATTGCTCCCTATCCCCGACTTTAACCGTATGGGTGGAACGGTTTAACAGCATGCCTTCTATGCAAAGTACATCCGGGGAATAGTTCTCTTTGCGCCGCAGCATAGCACGGATTCTTGCCAAAAGCTCCACAGTCTTAAAAGGTTTCGGCAAATAATCATCCGCACCGGCGTCAAGTCCTTCGACACGCTGTTCAACCTCAGTTCGTGCTGTCAAAAACAGCGCCGGTGTTGTGATGCCGTTTTCGCGAAGCGTTTTTAAGACCTCTAAGCCGTCTTTTCCCGGCATCATAATGTCAAGCACCAAACCGTCATACTCCCCTGACATAGCAAGTGAAAGCGCGTCATTTCCGTCAGAAACGCCGTCCGCACTGTAATGATTAACCTGCAAAATATGCAAAAGGGATTTCAACAATCTTGCATCATCTTCTGCAACTAAAATACGCATCGGCTTACCTCCCCGATAAAATATACTACACCGTTTGCCTAAAGGCAGGCTATAGATATTGCTTAAAATATAAATACAGTCAAAAGTCAAAAAGTTCTGAAAAAACAAGAACCGGAAGGCGACGCACCTTCCGGTTTGATGGCGGAAACATACCGCAAGTTACAAAACACACACAAAAGATTTCTCAGCTTAATCCCTGTACGGTTTGGAAGGCGTACCCGTTTTCCGCCAGAAAATCCAAGTCCTTCACGATTGCTGCCGCACCGGAAACACAGCTGTAAAGCGGATCTTTTGCCAAAATGACTTCTATGCCCGTTTCGGATTCAAGCATCTTTTTCATGCCGAATAAAAGAGATGTGCCGCCTGTCAACACAATCCCGTTTTCGGAAATATCGCCGACCAACTCCGGCGGCGTAATTTCTAAAACCGATTTAATACCGTTTACCATTTGGTCTAACTGCTCTTTAATGCAAGGAAAAAGCTCTGTCGAAGTCACCTCAAAGGACATTGGCATGTTATCAAGACCGCTTTTTCCGTTCGCAATCATCGCAATTTCCTCTTTGCGCGGCATAGCACTGCCCAAGCAAATTTTTAAGCGCTCAGCGGTTTGCGGTCCAACTAAAATATCGCGCTCCTTACGTAAATACCGTGTTATCGCATCGTCAATAGATTTACCGCCGATTTTCACAGATTTACATACGGCGAGACTGCCCATCGTTACAACAGATACATCTACCGCGCCACCGCCGATATTGACAATAAATCTGCCGGTAAAGGAATTGCTTTCAAATCCAACCCCGATAGCAGATGCCAGCGATTCCTCAATCAGGCAAACTCTACCCGCACCCGCGCGCATAGCAACTTCCAAAAACGTGTGCTTTTCCAAATTTGTTGCGCCGCTCGGGACAGTCAGTACAACATTCGGTTTCAAGACGCTGTTGCCGCAAAGTCGCTGAAAATAGTAGCGCAATATATGCTCTGCATGGGTATAATCCGAAATAATTCCATTTTGCACAGGGCTTATCACAGCAATCGTTTCATCGGTTCTGCCGTTGATGGTGTACGCCGTATTCCCAATGGCAATGGGAATGCCTGTTTCCACATCTATCGCAATCATGGTTGGCTCGTCGAGGATAATGCCTTTGCCCTCGACATACATAATGGTTGATGTAGAGCCGAAATCTATGCCGACGGTTTTGCCAATCACCCGACGCACCTCCCTTTTGTAAATTCAACAATGTATTTTAACACAGACACAAAAAAAAGTAAATCCAAACACAGAAAAAAGGCCGGCATACGCCGACCTTTTACATATTTATTTTACAGAATTGCGCTCTCGTCAATGATGGAAATTCCGTTTGCTTTCAGCACCATTGCTGCTTTTTCATTATCATTGACACGCACAATCACATAGGCATGCCCTGCTTCAGGAGTTAAAAAGGCATAGGCATATTCGACATTTTCACCTGCATCTGCAAGAATCTTCACAACATTTGCAAACGAACCGGTTACATCAGGAATAGAAATGCCGACTACCTCAGTAATTGAAACCGCCACGCCTGCCGCTTTTAGAACTTGCGCAGCTTTTTCGGTATCAGATACAATCAAGCGCAAAATGCCGAAATCGGTTGTATCCGCAATCGAAAATGCACGGATACCAACGCCGCCCTCTGCCAAAAATGCAGTAACATCTGCCAATCTGCCGGGTTTGTTCTCCACAAAAACGGAAATTTGCTGAATTGCCATAAAAATACCTCCTTAAATCTGACGGTTATCAATTACGCGGACCGCTTTGCCCTCCGAGCGCGGCAGTGAGCGCGGTTCAACCAATTTAATTTTAGCGGATACCCCGAGTGTTGCCTGCATAGCAGCTTTAATACGGTTTTCCTGATTTTCTACTTCGCGCACAGAGTCGGAAAGGAGAGAATCGGACATTTCGATTTTTACGGTCATCACATCTAAATTATTCACGCGATCAACCACAATTTGATAGTTCGGCTCCATGCCGAGCGACAAAATTACATGCTCCACCTGTGACGGGAACACATTGACGCCGCGAATAATCAGCATATCGTCGCTTCTGCCCTTGGGTTTCAGCATTTTTACAAGTGTTCTGCCGCAAGCGCATTTTTCATGTGAAAGCGCAGTAATATCGCGTGTTCTATACCGCACAAGCGGCAATGCCTCTTTGCCGATGCAAGTAAATACCAATTCGCCGAATGTGCCGTCAGGCAACGGCTCTAAGGTGTCGGGATCTACGACTTCGGGATAGAAATAATCCTCGCAAATATGCATACCCGTCTGTTCAGAACATTCATAGGAAACGCCCGGACCTGCAATTTCAGAAAGCCCGTAAATATCATATGCTTTGATATTCAGAGATTTCTCAATTTCGCGGCGCATGTTCTCACTCCACGCTTCCGCACCGAAAATGCCGGCACGAAGCGGCAGTTTGGCGGAGTCAATACCCGCCGCCTTCAAGGACTCACCGATAAACATTGCATAAGACGGCGTGCAGCAGATGATATCCGAACCGAAATCCTGCAAAATCTGCATTTGACGATTGGTGTTTCCTGCCGAAACGGGAATTGCGGTTGCACCAAGCTTTTCTGCACCATAGTGAAGCCCTAAGCCACCTGTAAACAGACCGTAACCGTAGGAAACATGAATATAATCGCCTTTTTTGCCGCCGGCAGCCGCGATCGCGCGCGCTGCACCCTCAGCCCAAATATCAATATCGTGCTGAGTATAGCCGACAACGGTTTGTTTTCCCGTAGTGCCGGAGGAAGCATGAATACGAATCAGTTGTTCACGCGGCACGGCAAACAGCCCAAACGGATAGTTATCACGAAGGTCCTGTTTTATCGTGAAAGGCAGCTTCGTAATGTCATCAATGGATTTGATATCCCCGGGCAAAAGTCCGAGTTCGTCGAATTTCTGCTTGTAGAACGGTACGTTGTTGTAGCAGTTTTCGACCATTTTGATCAGGCGCACCGATTGAAGTGCATGCAGATATTCACGCGAAGCACATTCAATCTCTGGATTAAAATAATTTTGCTGCATTGTTAAAACCCCTTTTTTATTTGGAATAATGATAGCCGTACTCAAACGCTTTGAGATTTAATGCAAGGAACTTTTCGGGAACGGTCGAGCGAATAGCGTTTTCCCAAACTTCATACGCAATATCCATATGCGAAGCCATCACACCGATTAAAACAACGTTAACCGCTTTCGGTGAGCCCGCTTTGACTGCCAAAGACAGTGCATCAATTTCGGTCAAATCTGCCCCCGTTGCACGAACGGCATCCAAAACGCCGCTCGGATATTCTGCCGTGCCAATTACAACAGGCATCGGGTCAATCTGTTGGGTATTCGCAATGATTGTGCCATTCGTTTTCAGAAACGGCAACCAGCGAGCCGCCTCCAACTGCTCAAAGGCTAAGATTAAATCCGCCTGCCCTCTCTGCACAATCGGTGATGCGACTTTTTCGCCGTATTTAACATATGTAACCACAGAACCGCCGCGCTGGCTCATTCCATGCACCTCGGAAACTTTAACGTCATATCCCTCAGATATGAGCGCCGCGCCAAGCAGACGGCTTGCGAGCAATGTCCCCTGCCCGCCGACGCCGACAATCATAATACTTTTTGTGTTCATCTTATTTGCCCTCCTCAATCGCATCGAATTTGCACAACTGACTGCACACTGCACAGCCGACGCACTGTGTAAAGTCAATGACGGATTTTTTCTCCTTCATGCTGATAGCGGGGCAACCGATTTTCATACACATTTTACAGCCGACACATTTCTCTGCATTTACCTTCATCGGCGGGTTATGTTTCACATATTTCAGCAATGCGCACGGTCTGCGGGAGATAATCACCGACGGTGCGTCTGCTTCCACCTCTTCGCGAATGACTTGCTCGCATTCCGCGAGATTATATGGGTCAATCACACGTACACGGTCGATACCGACCGCTTTTGCAAGCAGTTCAAGACTGACGGCAGTCGTTGGATCACCTTTGATAGTCTTGCCGGTAGTGGGGTTATCCTGATGTCCCGTCATACCTGTAATACTGTTGTCCAAAATAATGACCGTGGAGTTGCTTTGGTTATAGGCAATATTGATAAGCCCTGTAACGCCGGAATGGATAAAGGTGGAATCCCCGATCACCGCCACAGACTTTTTCGAATTTTTCTCATCAGCTTTATTTCTGCCATGCAGTGCCGAAACAGAAGCACCCATACAAATACAAGTATCCATCATACCCAAAGGTGCAAGCGCACCGAGCGTATAACAGCCAATGTCGCCGCTGACAGTTACATTAAGTTTTTTCAGCGCATAATACAACCCTCTGTGCGGGCAGCCGGCACAAAGTACGGGCGGGCGCGCTGGAATATCCAAATCCGTTGCCAAGAAAGCGTCCTCTTTGCCCAAAATCACTTTGGCCATCAGGCTTTGTGAGTATTCCCCTTGCAAAGTGAAAGCCTCTTTGCCGATGACTTCAATCCCGTTTTGCTTGCAGTGTTCTTCAATAAACGGGTCTAATTCCTCTAAAACATATACCTTTTTGCATTTTGCGGCAAAATCCTTGATTTTTTGCACCGGCAACGGATACACACAACCGAGTTTCAAATACGATGCATTTTCGCCGAGCGCCTCTTTAGCATATTGATAGGAAATACCCGAAGTAATCACACCGATTTCGGTACTGTTATACTCAACCGTATTGATATCCGCCGTTTCCGCCCACGCAATTTGGTCTAAAATGCGCTGTTCCACAACAATATGCTTTTTGATAGCCATACCGGGCATCATCACATATTTCATCGGGTCTTTTTTGTATTCTTTTAAGGGTTTTTCGTCGCGTTCACCGATATTTACAAGACTTCTGGAATGTGCAACACGCGTTGTCAGACGCAAAATCACGGGAGTATCGAACTGCTCAGACAATTCAAACGCAAGTTTTGCGTATTGTAAGCATTCTTCGGAGTCGGAGGGCTCTAACATCATCACTTTCGCCGCTTTTGCGTAATGGCGTGAGTCCTGTTCATTTTGCGAGGAATGCATACCAGGGTCGTCGGCAACGGCAATCACCATTCCTGCGTTAATTCCTGTATAAGACGCGGTAAACAGTGGGTCAGCGGCAACATTTAAGCCGACATGCTTCATCGCACAAAAAGACCGTCCGCCCGCAATAGCCGCGCCTGCCGCAACCTCCATTGCCACTTTTTCGTTCGGCGCCCATTCGCTGTAAACATCGTCATATTTTGCAATGCATTCCGTAATTTCGGTACTCGGCGTACCGGGATAGCTGGACGCTACCCGTAAACCGGCTTCATAAAGCCCGCGTGCGACCGCCTCGTTCCCGATTAAAAGTTGTTTGCTCATTTTTCCACCTCAATTATTGATTTCTCAAATCCACTACACGCTTTGCTTTGCCGACAAAGCGTTCAATTGTGTTCGGCTCCACAATGCTGACCTTGCACTGAATACCGAGCACGGTATGAATATTATGCTTAATGCAATTTTGCAGTTCTTGAATTTTTCCGTAGCTTTCCAAAAGAGAAGTGTCGGAAAGCTCTACCTGAATTTCCAAGGTGTCGGCAAAGCCCTCACGGCGGACAATCAACTGGTAATGGGGGCTAACCTTATCCATGCCGACTAAAACGCTTTCAATCTGCGACGGGAACACATTCACCCCGCGGATTTTCAGCATGTCGTCGCTTCTGCCCTTGATTTTATCCATACGTGCAAAGGTTCTGCCGCATTTGCAGGGTTCATAGGTAAGGCGCGAAATATCCCGCGTACGGTAGCGCAGAAGCGGCAGGCACTCTTTTGTAAGCGTTGTAATCAATACCTCGCCTGTTTCGCCCTCCGGAAGAACCTCCAAAGTATCAGGGTCAACAATTTCAGTTAGGAAATAGTCTTCGTTAATATGCAAACCGCAACGCTCCTCACATTCGCCGGAAACGCCGGGGCCCATCAGTTCGCTCATGCCGTAGTTGTCGGTAGCGAATAACCCCCAGCCATTTTCAATTTGCGTGCGCATTTCAGGCGTGCACCCTTCCGAACCAAACAACCCCAAGCGCAGATGATACTCCGACATCGGATATTCCAAGGATTTTGCGGTTTCCGCCATATACAACGCATAGGACGGCGTGGCAACCAAAGCCGAAGTCTTGAAATCACGCATAAACATTAAGGCTTTTTCGGTATTGCCGCTGGAATTCGGTACCACCGTACAGCCGAGTTTTTCCAACCCGTAGTGCAAACCTAACGCACCGGTAAACATACCGTAACCGAAAGAAATCTGCACAATATCGTCCGCAGTTGCCCCTGCTGCTGCACAAAGCCGTGCCACACAGTCAGACCAAACATCTAAATCATGCCGTGTGTAGCCGACAACAGTCGGTTTCCCCGTTGTCCCCGAAGAAGCGTGAATTCGAACAATGTCACGCGTCGGCACGGCAAACAACCCGAACGGATAATTGTCACGCAAATCCGCTTTTGTGGTCGGCGGAATGCGGCGAATATCGTCTAAAGAACGGATTTGGTCCGGCGTGACGCCCGCATCGTCCAACTTCTTTTTATAGAACGGCACATTGTCATAACAATATTGGACAGTATATTTCAGGCGTTCAAGCTGTAACTCCTTAATTTTTTCACGGGACATTGTTTCTGCATCTTTTTGAAAGAACATAACCCCTTTTTTCCACCTTTCCCTTTATAGCGCGGTACAGCCGCAGTAAATTACTGCGGCTGCACAGAAATCCACTATTTGGATTATAGCATATTTATTCGTTTTCGACAACACCATTATAGAAGAAATCCACAACTTCTTTTTCGGATTTTTTCTTGGTCAAAGCGCTGACTGCCAAGCACATCGCAATGGAAACAAGCATTGCAATGCAGGCATACAAAGGTCCTTGCGCCATCAGTTTTAAAACCATAGGTGCTTCCACACCGCAGAGATTTAAAATCTTACTGCCCGCAGGCACAATCGCAATGCAGAAGCCCGACAGGATACCTGCCCATGCGCCGTATTTGTTTAAGCCCTTGTAATAGAGCGCCAAAACATACGGTGCTAAGAAAGAGCCGGAAATAATCCCCCAAGAATAGCTCATCATATCCAAAATCGGCGTCTTGGTGTTTGCCACAACATAGGACATAACAATGAACAAGATACAGAAAATTTTAGTCAGAATCCCCTTCTGCTTATCCGTCATATCCTTTTTCACTTTCACCGAAACCAAATCAATGCTTAAAGCACTGCCCGCCGAAAGCGTGATAGAACAAAGCGTCGAAACCGATGCCGAAAGCAAAAGTACAATGATAATGCCTAACAGCACCGTCGGCAGTGACGAATCTTTCAGCATATTCGGTACAATGTAATCCGCCGCAGGCATATCCACACCGACCGTGTAATACAGGTGGCACAGCGAGCCGATAAAATACCCGCCGCCCGCAATGAGGAAGGCAAACACCGTAGAAATCACAATCCCGCGTTTTGCCTGTTTGTCATCTTTAATGCCGAAATATTTTTGCACCATTTGCGGCAATCCCCAAGTGCCGAAACTGGTCATCAAAACGGTCGCCATTAAGGAAACCCACTGTGAAGCGTTCAGCGTCGGAAGTCCTGCCTCGGAGTTTGCGTACGCGGCAAGTCCTTCTAAGCCGCCGACCTTGTCACAGCGGACAACAAAGACCAAAAGAAGAGTAACGCCGACCATCATCACAATGCCCTGTACAAAATCTGCGCGCGCCTGCACAAGATAGCCGCCGAAGGTCACCAGCAGAATTGCAAGCACCGCAATAATGATCAAAAATACCGTATCGTTAATTCCGAGCAAAACATCTGCCACACTTGCAAGACCGCTGTAAACAGAAGCGGAATACGGTACAAGGAACAGGAAAATCACCGCCGCCGCAAACACGCGCATTGCGGTGCTGTTGTAACGTTTTTCAAAGTATTCGGGCATCGTTTTCAGTTTTAACCGTGCAGATACATCTCGTGTTCTGCGCGCAAGCACAGCCCACGCAAGCAAAGAACCGAACACCGCGTTACCGATACCTGCAAGAATACCCCAAAGTCCGAAGCTGAGCCCGGTTTTGCCGGCATACCCGACAAACATAACCGCTGAAAAATACGCCGTACCGTACGAAAGCGCAGAAAGCCACGCCCCTGCATTTCTGCCGCCGACAGTAAAATCTGCAATACTTTTGGATTTTCTGCCCGAAACCACCCCGATAATGACCAATGCCAATATGTAAACGGCAATGGTAAGCCAAATCACTGTTTTTTCCATACTTCCTCCCACATATTCTTTGATATTTGACGCTTTAAAGTTTTTATTCGTTAAAGCACTTTATATAAAATTATACCCCCTTGCCGATATACGGTCAAGAGGGCAAAAGCAACTAAATAGAAAGCAGTCTTTTGGCGTTATTACACAGAATTTTCTGCGTTATTTCCTCCGGAAAATCCAAAGATTGTATCAGCCGCACTTCATTTGCCGCTGTACTCCACGGCATATCGCTGCCCAATAGAATACGGTCGGTGTCGTGTGCGGAAATCAATCTTTTTGCATAATCCGGTGGGATTTTTCCATAGGAAAAGGCAGTATCTAAATATACTCTCGTCCCACACAATTCTTCGAGAACATCGTCCCACAAAAGATATCCGCCGAAATGCGCCGCAACAACCGGCACATCTCCGAATAGGTCTAAAACGCTACATAACCGTTGCGGCGTACAGTGCACCGGCTCGGGATACCCGATATCAACACCAGCATGAAATACGGTAATCAAGCCCAAATCAGCGATTTTTTCATAAATCGGAAACATTCGCTTTTCATCAACAAAGAAATGCTGATAATCCGGGTGAAACTTAATGCCTTTTATGCCTGCTGCTTTTAATCTTTCCAATTCATCGAGCGCGTCAGGACTGTCAGGGTGCACACTCCCAAAGGGAATAATACAATCCTCCCCGACAAGAGAAATTGCAAAATCATTGACTTTTTTTTGCTGTTTCGGGTTGGTGGCAATGTTCAGCACAACACCGATATCCGCACCGCTTTGCTGTAGCGCGTTTTTCAGGGAAGATATTTTCCCGTCATACATCGGCGCAACGCCGCCCGAGCATTTTGAAAGTGCGGGAATTGCCTTTTCGGCTACCACGTCGGGAAACGCATGGATATGAAAATCAATGACCAATTTTGTTCACCTTATTTCCGTTTTGCCCAATCCTTCATTCTTTGCTCTTTGGACAAAATCTTTTTGCGAAGACGAATGCTGTGCGGTGTAATTTCCACTAATTCGTCCTCTTTGATAAATTCCATGGACTGCTCCAAGCTGAGTACCGTATGCGGCACCAAACGAAGCGCATCATCAGAACCTGAAGCACGGGTATTTGTAAGATGTTTTTGTTTGCATACATTGCAAACAATGTCT
The DNA here is from genome assembly GCA_051881355.1 of Candidatus Fimenecus sp. Classification (GTDB taxonomy): domain Bacteria; phylum Bacillota; class Clostridia; order Oscillospirales; family Acutalibacteraceae; genus Fimenecus. The sequence goes on from JBJEPS010000097.1 coordinate 18,267, forward strand.
TCATTTTTTGCGCACTCGCCGACAATCATACCTTCATACACAGGTACGCCCGGTCCGACAAACAGTCTGCCGCGGTCCTGCGTATTAAACAACCCATATGCACTGGTTTCGCCGGTTTCGTGGACAACAATCGAGCCGCGCTCACGCGTTTGAATATCACCTTTATACGGTTCGTACCCTGCAAATAGGTTGTTCATTATGCCGTTGCCGTTGGTATCGGTCATGAATTCCGAACGGTAGCCGATAAGTCCGCGCGCGGGAATACGAAATTCCAAATGGGTTGACCCGCCGTCGCGCGTGCCCATATTTTCAAGCTCACCGCGTCTTGCCCCTATTTTTTGCATCACCGCCCCGACATATTCCTCCGGCACTTCCACAATCAGCAATTCAATCGGTTCCAGCAGTTGTCCATTTTCGGTTTTGGTAATCACTTCCGGTCGGGAAACCTGAAATTCGTAATTTTCGCGGCGCATCGTTTCAATCAAAATAGAAAGATGCAGTTCCCCGCGTCCCGAAACCTTAAAGCAATCGGTAGAATCGGTTTCCTCGACACGCATGCTGACGTTTGTCTCGACCTCTTTGAACAGGCGGTCGCGAATATTGCGGGACGTCACATATTTGCCGTCCTGTCCGGCAAAGGGACTGTCATTGACCATAAAGTTCATCGAAATGGTCGGTTCATCAATTTTGACAAACGGCAAGGGTTCGACACAATCAGGTGAACAAATGGTTTCACCGATATTCAAATCCGCAATTCCCGAAACGCAGATTAAATCCCCGACGGCAGCTTCATCCACTTCCTCACGTTTTAATCCCTCAAACTGATACAAACGCGAAATCTTTACATTTTCACGTGTACCGTCGGTTTTGCAAAGAACAACCATATCGTTACGATGAATTCGACCGCGCTCCACACGACCGATACCAATCCGCCCGATATAATCGTCATAATCAAGGCTTGAAAACAGCACCTGCAACGGTGCATCAATATCGCCTTCAGGTGATTCAATATTTTCAAGGATTGAGTCGAATAAGGGGCGCATATCCCCTTCGCGCACATCGGGGTCTAAGGACGAATATCCGTCTTTTGCTGAAGCGTACACCACAGGAAAGTCAATTTGGTCTTCATTTGCACCGAGCTCAATAAACAAATCCAAAACCTCGTCCACAACCTCAGCTGGGCGTGCACCCGGACGGTCAATTTTGTTGACAACGACAATGACTTTCTTTTCAAGTGCCAGCGCCTTGCGCAAAACAAAACGGGTTTGCGGCATACAGCCCTCAAACGCGTCAACAAGCAACAAAACGCCGTCTACCATTGTTAAAATACGCTCCACCTCGCCGCCGAAATCCGCGTGTCCGGGCGTATCCACAATATTGATTTTGACATCTTTATAATGCACCGACGTATTTTTGGACAAAATCGTAATACCGCGTTCACGTTCCAAATCGTTGGAGTCCATCACGCGCTCCTGCACGACTTCGTTCGTACGGAAAATACCGCTTTGCTTTAAAAGCTCGTCCACCAACGTGGTTTTCCCGTGGTCAACGTGCGCAATAATGGCAATATTTCGTAAGTTTTCTCTACACTTCAAGCTATTCACCTTCACACAGAAATTCACAATTTAGTATTTTACCACCATTTTCGTCAATTTACAAGCACACAAACGAACATATGCCTTTACAAATTGCGTGATTTTTTGTAAAATATTCTCAAAACACAAAATGAGGTGGCTGTTTTGACAGATATACGCAAAACTTTGCTTTGTTCATCTTTGGAAAAGATTTTCCCCGATACCGACACTGTTGAAACGAAATTGACTGCGTTTTCCATGTTTAAAAACGAAAAGAAATCCTTTCAATTCGCAGTAGAAGCGAAAAAAGGCGAAACGATTTCTTTTTCGGTTGTATCTACGTTGCAAAATGCATTGCGATTTTTCTGTGTAAAAATGATACCGGCGGGCACAAATGCGCCGAAAGACGCCGACGATTATTACATAGCCAAAAACAAAGACGCATACCCGGATTTGCTCCTGCCGCTCGCAGAAAACACCTTTACGGCTGAGTATGACGGGTTAAACGCCGTTTGGGCGGAAATACAATCCGATGCAGATTTACCCGTCGGACAACACGAGATACAAATTACCGTTTGTACCGATACAGAAGAAACAACCATACAGTTGACTGTGGAAGTGCTTGACGCCGCCTTGCCGAAACAGGATTTAATTTATACAAATTGGTTCCACACAGATTGCCTTGCGGAATATTACGGTGTGGAAGTCTTTTCAGATGACTATTGGCGCATCACGGAAAACTTTTTGCGCCGCGCGTGCGAATACGGGATGAACTGTGTGCTCACCCCGCTGTTTACGCCGCCGTTGGATACCAAAGTCGGCGGCGAACGCCCGACAGTGCAGTTGGTGGATGTAACGGTGACGGGAAAAGATACCTACGCTTTTGGCTTTGAAAATTTGGAAAAATGGCTTAAAATATGTGACCGTTGTGGGATTAAATACTATGAAATGTCGCATCTGTTCACGCAATGGGGTGCACGGCACGCGCCGAAAATCGTAGCGCAAAAGGACGGCGAAACCGTACAGATTTTCGGTTGGAACACCCGTGCCGCAGGAAAGCCATACAAACGCTTTTTAGCGCAGTTTTCCAAAGCGATTTTGCAGTTCATTGATGAAAAAGGGATACGGGAAAAGTGTTTGTTCCACATTTCCGACGAACCCAACAAAGGCATGCTGCGTACCTATAAAAAAGCAAGCAAAATTGTGCACGAATATTTTACGAATGTAAAAATCATAGACGCACTTTCGGATTTCAAATTATACGAAAAAGGATTAGTGGAAACGCCTATCCCTGCCAATAACCATATCGAGCCGTTTATAGGCAAAGTACCGGAACTTTGGACTTACTATTGCTGTTCGCAAGGGAAAGACAATGTTTCCAACCGCTTTTTTGCCATGCCCTCGGCACGCAACCGCATTTTGGGCGTACAGCTTTACAAATTTGACGTGAAAGGTTTTTTGCATTGGGGATATAATTTCTATTTTCTGCAATACTCCAAAGGCTTAATTGACCCGTACAAGGTCACGGATGCGGGCGGTGCATTTTATTCGGGCGACAGTTTTGTGGTCTACCCCGCAAAAGACGGCACACCGTACAACGCCTTGCGGTTAAATGTGTTTTATGACGCGTTTCAGGATATGTTTGCCTTAAAACTTTTGGAAAGCAAAATCGGCAGAGAAAAAACGCTTGCTGTTTTAGAAAAAGATTTGGGAAAACCGATTACTTTCTCGGAATATCCGCACGGAGATAAATGGATTTTGGAAATGCGCGAACGCGTAAACCGTGCGATTATAAACGCAAATTAAAGTGTAACCCCTAAATCCGCGGATTTAGGGGTTATTTTTATGCAAACATGGATTAAAACAGATACCCGTCAAATCCCCAAGTATCTATGAATGAAAATTTCACATAGGTACGGCTTTGCGGCACGGAGAGTTCGCTTTCCAGTATTTTGCAAACTTCGGCGGTTAGCGCTTCGCACGCATTGCGTGGGGCTGACCCGTACACACTCACCTCGCACATTGCCGTTGGCGCGGCTTGATTGCCTTTGAAATACAAACGGCAACCGTCCTCAATATTCACCATCAAATACCCTTCACTTTTCCCTGGCAACAGCGAAATTGCCTTGCCGAGCTCGGTTTTGACGGTTTCGACTTGGCTGTCGGTTACTTTTTCGGATAGTTTTACATTGATAAACGGCATAAATAACACTCCTTTTATGCTTTTAAAAATTTTGTATAAATCATCGCGTTCTCCTCGGGGTCTCGGTAGAAGCTTTTTCGCTTTCCAACCGCCTGAAATCCGCATTTTTCATACAAAGAAATTGCCGCTTGGTTGCTTTCGCGCACCTCCAGAGAAACAAACTGTGCGGATTCTTGTTCGGAAACAGACAGCAACACACATAAAAGCAGTTCTCCAATTCCCTGATTGCGGATTTCCGGCAAAACGGCTACATTGGTAATATAAACTTCCCCTGTAATGTTGTTGGCGCCAATATAGCCGACCACTTCGTTATTCTTTTTCGCCGCAAAAAAACGCGCCGTCGGGTTTTCGAGTTCCTCGGAAATGCCCTGCTTCGTCCACGGGTGCGAGAAGCATTCCTTTTCAATGCGTACTATTCCCTCCACCTGTTCCGCCTGCATTTTGACAATCGCGTCAATGCCGAATACAAAGCGAAACACGGAAGGTAATTTTTCGGAAATTGCCTTTGCACAAGCAAAATACACCGTTTCGTCGCCCATGAACGGGTCTGGAACGCCTAAAACCATCAGCCGTTCGGCGGGTACATATGCACGCAATACCGCCGCGTGGGAGTCAGTCATACAGACAAAATAGGCGTTATCCGTAAAATCATACGGGGTAAGCGGATTTGCACGGTGAGCGGAAATATCTGCACCGAGTGCTTTTGCGGCTGTTACGGCGTTATCTGTCGGCGGGTCACCGCAACAAGCCGCCAAACCCGCGCTTTTCACGGCGATAAATCCCATATGCATGTTACGAAGATACAGACGAAACAGCCCCTCTGCCATAGGACTTCTGCAAGTATTGCCCGTACAAACAAAATATACAGTCTTCATTACTTATCCTTTTGCATCATACCAAGTTTTGCCGATATTGGCGTCACTTTTTAGGCGTACTTTCATTTTGCAGGCGTTTTCCATTTCCTCGGAAACGATTTGCGCCGCCTTTTGCGCCTCGGCTTCGGGTGCTTCCACAATCAATTCATCGTGCACCTGCAAAATTAACTTCGCCTGCATATTTTCTTCTTTTAAACGGCGGTATACGCGAATCATTGCGATTTTAATAATATCCGCCGCTGTACCCTGTATCGGCATATTGCGTGCAACGCGCTCCCCAAAGGAACGGAGCATACCGTTTGAGGACGCGAGCTCCGGTAAATAGCGGCGGCGCGCAAACAGCGTTTTTACATAGCCGTCTTTTTTTGCCTGCTCCACAACCTCTTTCATATAACGGTCTACACCTGCATACAGGTGCAAATAATCTTTAATATAACGGTCTGCCTCGGCGCGGGTGACGCTGATGTCCTTACTCAACGAAAACGCCCCGATGCCGTACACAATGCCGAAATTCACCGCTTTTGCACGGCTTCGCATTAAGGGCGTAACCAATTCTTCGGGCATATGGAACACCTGCGACGCGGTAACAGTGTGAATGTCCGTATCCTCGTTAAATGCCGCAATCATGGCTTGGTCATTTGCAATGTCGGCAAGCACGCGCAGTTCAATTTGTGAATAGTCTGCGTCCACAAGCAAATTGCCGTCTGCGGCTCTGAAGAATTTGCGCATTTCTCGCCCCAAGTCCTGGCGAACAGGAATATTTTGTAAATTCGGCTCTGTTGAGGATATACGCCCTGTGCGCGTTTCGGTTTGATTGAAGCAGGAATGTATGCGCCCGTCAGTACCGATAACTTTCAGTAATCCCTCACAATAGGTGGATTTCAGCTTTGCTAAGGTGCGATATTCAAGAATACAGCGGACGATTTCATATTCGTCTGCAAGCCCCTCTAAAACCTCGGCATTGGTGGAAAAGCCGGTTTTGGTTTTCTTTTTGGTGGGAATGTTCAATTTTACAAATAAAATTTCACCGAGCTGTTTCGGGGAATTGATGTTGAATTCCTCCCCTGCCAATTCATAAATGCGGTTTTGCAGTTCGGCGATTTTTCCCGTGAGCATTTCATTAAACTGCTCAATCCCCGCTTTATCGACCAACACACCGATTTGCTCCATCGAAGCGAGCACTTCGGCAAGCGGGATTTCAATGGTTTCCAAAAGCGACAGTTGCTCGTTTTGAGCTAAGCGAACCGTGAGTTTTTCACAAAGAGACAGTAAATTTGTACAGTCGGAAAGCAGTTCTTCCGCACAATCGGCAGCGGTTGTAACAGGGCAGTACTCCTGCAACAGGCGATGCAAATCGTAATCCTTTGCAGACGGATTCAACAGATATGCCGCTAGCGTAATATCCATTTTTACATTTTTTACCGTTGCTCCGTTTTTCAGAGCGTAAGCGAATACCTCTTTTGCGGAATAGACATACTTTTCAACGATTTCGTCTGCCAAAATGGATAAAAAGATTGCTTTCTGTGTTTCATCTGCCAAATCCACAATAACCAAATCGGCTTCCGTTTGAAAATAAACCGTATTTTCATTGTTATAATAAAAATATGCTTTACCGTTTTGCAATACGGTTGAAGCCGCGTCCAAACCCGTTTTGACAGGCAATTTTTTCTGCTCAGCCTGTTTTGCAGCTTGCGCGGTGATTTCCCCTTGTAAATTCAATTTTTCTAAAATCTTAAACATTTCAAGGGAGACGAGAATGCCGGTTGCCTCTTGTACATTCGGCGCATCTTTCACATAATGCGCAGCATCGGTGTCTACAGGCGCGTCCAACTCAATCGTGCCGAGTTGATAGCTTAAATATGCCATATCACGTTCAGAGAGCAGTTTTTGCCGCACACTGGGTTTAATATCAATCGTATCAATATCTGCATAAATTCGGTCTATTGAGCCGAAGCGCTGTACCAAATCCTCGGCGGTTTTTTTGCCGATACCCGCAACACCCGGAATATTGTCGGAGCTGTCACCCATTAACGCTTTAATGTCAATCATCTGCCGCGGCGTGACGCCGTATTCATCTTGGATACGTGCTATATCGTATACATTGGTTTCTGCGCGCCCCATTTTGGTTGAAGCAAGTAAGACTTGTACATTTTCGCGCACAAGCTGTAAACTGTCACGGTCGCCTGTGGCGATATAACAGCAGTCATTCGTACCGATATGCGCAGAAAGCGTACCGATAATATCGTCTGCCTCAAAGCCCTCTTTGGTGACGATTTTATACCCCAAAGCCGTCAACAGTTCTTTTAACACCGGCATTTGCTCCGCAAGCTCGGCAGGCATACCTTTGCGGTTTGCCTTATATCCGTCATACATTTTGTGCCGAAAGGTCGGCGCTTTCAAATCAAAGGTGACTGCAACCGCATCGGGTGTAACCTCTTCCTCTAATTTCATTAAAATATTCATAAAGCCGTAAATTGCATTGGTAAAGCGACCGTCTTTGGTCGTTAAAAGCTTGATGCCGTAAAAGGCGCGATTTAAAATGCTGTTACCGTCCAAAACCAATAATTTCATAGGTCATTCTCCACAAAATAATGTATAGATAGACTATACCATAATTTTCCCCGAAATGCACGATAATTTTCAAGTTGCTCGTAAAAATAAAATGTGGTATACTCTTTTTACTTTGTGTGGGAGCGTTTATATATGAAAATCGGAAGTTTAAAAATCAGTGGGCACGCTGCCCTCGCCCCGATGGCAGGCGTTGCAGACCGCGCTTTTCGGGAATTATGTGTCGGATACGGCGCTTCGTATGTTGTTTCCGAAATGATTAGTTCGAAAGGTGTTTCATTAGGTGACAGAAAATCCAAACAGTTAATGCAGTTATCCGATGCCGAGCGTCCCGCAGGCGTGCAAATTTTCGGGAGTGACCCCGCAATCATGGCGGAGAGCGTCAAAACCATATTAGAAGTTCAACCGCAGTTTATTGATATCAACATGGGCTGTCCTGCTCCGAAAATAGCCGGCAACGGCGGTGGGGCATCATTGATGCGTAATCCGGCGCTTGCCGAACAAATTGTTTCCGCAGTCAAAAACGCGTGTGGGGAAATTCCCGTGACGGTCAAAATCCGCGCAGGGTGGGATTTTGACACGATAAATGCAGTTGAAATGGCAAAGCGTGCCGAAAACGCAGGCGCGGCGGCGGTTACCGTACACGGCAGAACACGTCAGCAAATGTATGCACCGCCTGTCAATCATGAAGTTATTGCTGAAGTCAAAAAATCGGTTTCTATCCCTGTTGTCGGCAACGGAGATATTACAGACGGTATCTCTGCCGCAAAAATGCTGGAAGATACCAACTGTGACTTTTTAATGGTTGGCAGAGGAGCACTCGGCAGACCTTGGGTTTTTCAGCAAATCAACGCCTATTTAAACGAGGGCAGAATTTTACCTGAACCGCCCGTTTCGGAGCGTATGTGCGTCATGCTCAAACACATTCAAATGCTTTGCGAATACAAAGGTGAGCGTATCGGCATTCGGGAAGCACGTAAACATGCCGCTTGGTACACAAAAGGGATTCGCGGCGCGGCACAGTATCGGCGGGAACTCGGAATGTTAGAAAATATCGCACAGTTGGAAGAAATTGCCTACAAAATTTGTGTCGATACTTGCAAATAATCAACAAAAACGGCGGATTTGTCGTAGACCTATCTGCCGTTTTTTTCTTTTATAAAAAAATCATTGATAATTTATTGACAAAGCAAAGTTTCAGTATTAAAATAACTTTATAAGATTGTTAAAAAAATAAATAAGTTAGGAGATTTTTTGCAAATGGGACTTACAGTTGCGCAAAAATTGATTAAAACCCATTTACGCAGCGGCGATATGACCGTCGGCAGTGAGGTTGGTTTAAAAATTGACCAAACGCTGACGCAGGACGCCACCGGTACAATGGCATATTTGGAATTTGAAGCGATGGGCGTGGAGCGCGTGCGCACGGAGCTTTCCGTGGCGTATATTGACCACAACACCTTACAGACCGGTTTTGAAAACGCTGATGACCACCGCTTTATTCAGTCTGTTGCAAAAAAACGCGGCATTCGCTTTTCGCGTCCCGGTAACGGCATTTGCCACCAAGTGCATTTGGAGCGTTTCGGCAAACCCGGTAAAACCTTAATCGGGTCGGACAGCCATACCCCCACAGGCGGCGGTATCGGTATGCTTGCGATGGGTGCGGGCGGCTTGGATGTTGCAGTTGCCATGGGCGGCGGCACATACTATATCACAATGCCCAAAATTGTAAATGTGCACTTAACCGGGAAATTGAACCCCTATGTTGCGGCAAAAGATGTGATTTTAGAGGTATTACGCCGTATGACTGTCAAGGGCGGTGTCGGCAAAATTATTGAGTACACCGGCGAGGGCGTTAAAACCCTTTCCGTACCTGAGCGCGCAACCATCACCAATATGGGTGCGGAACTGGGTGCAACCACTTCCGTATTCCCATCTGATGAAGTGACCAAGGCTTTCTTAAAAGCGCAATCCCGTGAAGAGGATTGGATAGAACTGAAAGCAGACGATGATGCGGTTTACGATGAAACGATTGAAATCGATTTGTCTCAGCTTGCACCTATGGCGGCTATGCCGCACATGCCTGACCGTGTGAAATCCGTCACGGAAATCGGTCCGATTAAAGTTGACCAAGTTTGCATCGGTTCTTGTACAAACTCCTCTTTGATGGATATGCTCAAAGTAGCAGCTATTTTGAAAGGCAAAACCGTTTCCCCCACTGTCAGCCTGTCTATTGCCCCTGGCTCAAAGCAGGTGCTCAATATGCTTGCGAAAAACGGGGCGCTTGCCGACATGATTGACGCGGGCGCGCGCATTTTGGAAAGCGCATGCGGTCCGTGCATCGGCATGGGGCAATCCCCAAATTCCGCTGGTATTTCCTTACGCACCTTTAACCGTAATTTTGAAGGGCGTTCCGGCACAGCTGATGCGGGGATTTACCTGGTCAGCCCCGAGGTGGCAGCGTATTCTGCACTGACCGGTGTTCTCTCCGACCCACGGGAATTGGGCGCGGCGTTAGACATTCAAATGCCTGAAAAATTTGATATCAATGACAATATGGTAGCGCTCCCCGCTTCTCCTGAAGAATCCAAAGATGTGGAAGTTCTGTACGGTCCGAATATTAAACCGTTCCCGACCACCGAAAAACTGCCGGAAAGCATTACGGCAAAAGCGGTACTCAAAGTCGGTGACGATATTACCACCGACCACATTATGCCCGCAGGGGCAAAAATCCTGCCCTACCGTTCCAATATCCCGTATCTGTCTCAGTTCTGCTTTGCAGTTTGTGACAAGACCTTTGCAGAGCGTTGCAAGGCAGAGGGAAAAGGAATTATTATCGGCGGAGCGAACTACGGGCAAGGCTCTTCGCGTGAACATGCGGCGCTTGTACCGTTATATCTCGGTGTAAAAGCGGTAATTACAAAATCTTTTGCACGTATTCATTGTGCAAACTTAATCAATGCGGGTATTTTACCGCTGAATTTCAAAAATGAAGCGGATTATGACAAAATCTCGCAGGGCGACGATTTGAGCTTAGAGGGCATTAAAACTTCGATTGTCAACAGCCAACCTGCAGTGCTCAAAAACTTGACCACCGGCGAAAGTTATACATTGAAATATGATTTAACCCAGCGGCAAAAGGATATTATCCTTGCAGGCGGCTTACTCAACTATACAAGAGAATCACTATAAGGAGAAACAAAAATGACCGAAGAAAATTTGCAGGCGGCACTCAAAAAATTCGAAGAGCTGGTACGCGAACAATCCGCACGCTCTGACCGTATCAAAGCGGAAAAAGAATTTATTGATTACGAAAAACTTGATAAAATCATCATCGGTGTTTGCGGCGGAGACGGCATCGGTCCGATTATCACCAAAGAATCGGCGCGCGTTCTCGAATACATTTTGGCAGATGACGTGAAAAACGGTAAAGTAGAATTCCGCACCATTGACGGCTTGACTATCGAAAACCGTGTGAAAGTGATGAAAGCTATTCCGGACGATGTGTTGGAAGAATTAAAGGCTTGCCACGTCATTTTGAAAGGACCGACCACTACCCCACAGGCAGGCGACCCGTGGCCTAATATTGAGAGTGCAAATGTGGCAATGCGAAAAGCATTGGATTTATTCGCCAATGTTCGTCCTGTGAAGGTTAAGGAACAAGGCATTGACTGGACCTTCTTCCGTGAGAACACTGAGGGTGCATATGCCGTGGGCTCAAAAGGTGTAAATGTTGACGATGACCTTGCCATTGACTTTGTAGTCACTACCTCTGAAGGCAGTGAGCGCATTGCGCGTTTGGCTTATGACTATGCACGCAAAAACGGCAAGGAACGCGTTTCTATCATCAACAAAGCAAATGTCATTAAAACGACAGACGGCAAATTTCTGCGTATCTGCAAAAAGGTTGGCGAGGAATATCCCGAGATTACAACCGACGAATGGTATATTGACATTACCACTGCAAAATTGATTGACGAAAAACGCCGCAAAGATTTTAAAGTGTTCATTTTACCGAATTTATATGGCGATATTATCACAGATGAAGCGGCAGAATTTCAAGGCGGCGTCGGCACAGCAGGCAGTGCAAACCTCGGTAAGCGCTATGCGATGTTTGAAGCGATTCACGGCTCCGCACCGCGTATGATTCGCGAAGGTCGCGGGCAATATGCAGACCCCTGCTCGATGCTTCGTGCAAGCGTTATGCTGCTTTCCCACATCGGCAAGCAAAAAGAGGCGGATTTGCTGGAACGTGCACTGGATATTTGTATGTTTGAAGAGAAAAAATTGACTATCACCGGTCGTGCTGACGGTGCAACTTGCAGCGAATTCGGCGATTATGTCATGGAAACCGTCAAGCGGCTTTCTGAATAACAGCAGCAACGGCAAAAATAAAATGAAAGGAACGATATCGGGCACAAAAACTGTTTTGATTTGCTTTTTTGTGCAACAACCGTATCGCGTGGCGATTCAAAATGGCGAAAGGTGATGTATCTCTTTCGGTTATCAAACGTCTTCCCCGCTATTACCGTTTCTTGGGCGAAATGAAACGCGCGGGTGTTCAGCGCGTTTCCAGCGGTGAGCTGTCTAAGCGTATGGGTTTTACCGCTTCCCAAATTCGCCAAGATTTAAACTGCTTCGGTGGATTCGGTCAGCAAGGGTATGGCTATAATGTGGAACAGCTGTACATGGAAATCGGCAAAATTTTAGGCGTCAATAAAAAGGCAAAAACGATTTTAATCGGTGCAGGCAACCTCGGCAGAGCGGTCGCTGCCCATATGTCCTTTGAAGAACGCGGCTTTAATTTGGTTGGGATTTTTGATAAAAATGAAGCGCTTGCCGGGCAAATGGTACGTAATATTCCTATTCGCCACATTAACGGACTGTATGATTTTTGTAAAGACAACAAGCCTACGGTTGCCGTGCTTTGTATCCCGAGCGAAAGTGCAAAAGAAATTGCCGATGAATTGGTAAAGCTTGGTATTAAGGGCTTTTGGAATTTCAGTCACTATGATATTGCGGCAAATTATCCGCAAGTTGCGGTTGAAAATGTGCATCTTTCTGACAGCTTGATGACCTTAAGTTTCCATATCAATAATCTTTAACCGTTCTCAAACGCATTAAATAAGCGGTATTCCGAACATTCGGAATACCGCTTTATACATATCATTTATTATCCTCTTCCGGCTCAAGTGCTTGCGCATTCAGCTTGGAAAGGCAGTTTCTACAAATTTTCATATCACAATAAGTTATCAATTCGTCCGCGCTGTCGCAAAAAATACACGCGGGCGTATATTTTTTTAAAATTACAGCATCAGCATCCGTGTAAAATTCAACAAAGCTCTTGTCGTCAACCAAATGCAACAACTTGCGAATTTCCATCGGCAAAACAATTCTACCCATTTTATCAAGACCACGTACAATTCCGGTAGATTTCATATTACACCTCCAAAATCCTCTAAGATTATCTAAATTATTGCACTTTGTGACAAATTTGTCAATATCTGACATAAAAATTTTTTGAAGAAAATAAAATAGAATCGGTGAGGAAAATGATGAATATTTTGTGGTCTGTTTTAGTGCTGATTTCTATTGTTTTTTCGGTTTTTCATGCAACCACCGCCGATACTGCGGTTGCCGTTTTTTCTGCGGCGCAGAACGCCGTACAGTTGACCTTGAAAATGCTTGGCATGTTCTGTTTTTGGGGCGGGATCATGGAAATTGCACAGCGCGGCGGTGTAACGGGAATTATCCAAAAAATGCTCTCTCCCTTGCTGAATTTACTGTTTCCGAATCATAAAAACAATGACAGCGTAAAAAATGCCATTGCAATGAATATGACTGCAAATATTTTAGGGTTAGGCAATGCGGCTACCCCGCTTGGCTTGGAAGCCATGCGCCGATTGAAGCAAAATACATACGGTAAAGATACAGCAACAGACGATATGATTCGGTTTGTGGTTTTAAACACGGCCAGTATTCGTATGATTCCGACTACGGTTGCAATGCTTCGATTTGAAGCAGGCTCTTCGGCACCAATGGAAATTTTGCCCATTTCCGCAATTGTTTCTCTGCTTTCTTGCAGCGTTGGTTTGTTCGTTTGCCGAGTGGCAGAAAGGATATCCCATGAATGACTTCGGAAATTATATTCTTCTGTTCTTTCTCGGTGCGGTTATACTGACAGGCATTTTACGAAAAGTGCCCGTTTTTGATACTTTTTTAGAGGGCGCAAGAGGTGGCATTGAAACCGCAGTAAAAATACTCCCCTCCCTGCTTGCCTTACTGTTCGCAGTGAATTTATTGACAGCCAGCGGTATTATGGAACAGTTTGTTGCTGTACTCTCACCGATATTCGAAAAAATACAATATCCGGCTGAAGTTCTGCCGCTTTGCCTGCTTTCTCCAATTTCAGGGAGCGGCTCTTTGAGCGCTTTTCAAAGCATTTTAACCACTTACGGTGCAGATTCCTACATCGGGCGTGTGGCATCTGTGATTGCCGGTTCTACGGAAACCACCTTTTATGCCATCGCGGTATATTACGGCGCAGTCGGTATTAGAAAAACAAGGCACACAGCGTTTGCCGCGCTGTGTGCCGATTGCACAAGTTTTGTGCTTGCCGCACTGTTCGTACGATTATTTTTCAATTAAGGAAACGCCAGTCATTTCCTTAGGCTGTTCCAAGCCCATAATGTCGAGCATTGTGGGTGAAAGGTCGCACAATCTGCCGCCCTGTTGCTTTAATTTGCAATCTTTGCCGACTACAACCAGCGGAACGGGATTTGTAGTATGCGCCGTAAAGGGTGAACCGTCGTCCTCATACATTTTATCGGCGTTGCCGTGATCGGCGGTAATCAGAATTACGCCGTCCATCTGCATAACCGCATCTGTAAGCTTGCCGACGCATGTATCCACAGCCTCAACCGCTTTGACAGCCGCGTCAAAAATACCTGTATGACCAACCATATCGCAGTTTGCGTAGTTGAGAATAACCACATCGTACTTGCCGCTCAAAATCTGCTCGCAAGCCGCGTCGCAAACCTCGTATGCGCTCATTTCAGGCTTTAAGTCGAAAGTGGAAATCTTCGGAGAGTCAATCAAAATTCTGTCCTCACCCGGATAAGTCTTTTCTTCGCCGCCGTTATAGAAGAATGTAACATGCGCATATTTCTGTGTTTCGGCAATGCGAAGCTGTGTTTTGCCGAGTTTGGAAAGGTACTCACCCATTGTGTTGGTAAGCGCCTCAGGTTTGAATGCGACCTCAACATTGGGCATTTCTGCGTCATACTGCGTCATGCAGACATAGTAAAGTGGGAAGAATGCCTTTCTCTCAAAGCCATTGAAGTCGGGGTCAACAAAGGTTCTTGTAATTTCGCGCGCACGGTCGGGGCGGAAATTGAAGAAAATAACGGAATCGTTCGCCGAAATGGGCGCGCCACCGGAAACCACGGTCGGCATCACAAATTCGTCTGTCAGGTTTTTGCCGTCCTCGTCAATGGTTTCATAAGACTTTTTCACGGCGTTTAACGCGCTGTCGGTGGGGATTCCCTCGCGGTTGACCATTGCATTATACGCCATGCCGACTCTGTCCCACATATTGTCACGGTCCATGGCGTAAAATCTGCCCATAACCGTAGCAATTTTACCAACGCCGATTTCAGCCATTTTATTCTCTAACTGCTCGATATATTCAACACCTGATGACGGCGGCACGTCTCTGCCGTCCAAAAGGGCGTGAACATACACTTTTTCAAGACCGTTTCTCCTTGCAAGTTCTAAAAGCGCATACAAATGTGTGTTGTGGCTGTGCACGCCGCCGTCGGACAAAAGCCCGATGAGATGCAGTGCAGAGTCATTTTTTTTGCAGTTTTCAACCGCTTTCAAAAATGCGTCATTTTGGAAGAAGTCGCCGTCCTGAATAGACTTTGTAATTCTTGTCAGTTCCTGATACACCACACGACCTGCGCCAATATTGGTGTGCCCAACCTCGGAGTTGCCCATCTGCCCGTCGGGAAGACCTACATCCATACCCGATGCACCGATATATGTCATGGGATTGTTCTTGAAAATCTCGTCGAGACGGGGTGTGTTTGCGGC
>JBJEPS010000098.1:0-8058 GCA_051881355.1 Candidatus Fimenecus sp.
TTGCACTCTCTTTTTGAGATCCTTCGCTTCGCTCAGGATGACAAATTAAAATTTAGCGGTGTTTTGGGGAAATGCCGCTGAAAAATGAATGAATTGTGAAGGTTTTGTTAAATCTGTATTTTTAATATTGACTAATGGTCATTTTGTGTTAAAATAGTGCAGATCCAAGAAATGACCGTTAGTCATTTTTCCAGAGAATTTTACCGGAAGAGGTGTAAAAATGGATAAAGTTGCACAAAAGAAAAACGAAAAATATCAAAATCTGATTTCTGCCGCATTCGATTTGTTTGAAAACAACGGCGTTGCCGGCGTGTCGATTGATGATATTGTGAAAAAGGCGGGCGTTGCCAAAGGTACATTCTATTTATATTTCAAGGATAAGCTCGATTTAATATCCAAACTGATTTTGAAAAAAGCGACGGAATTTTTACATTTGGATTCTGAAAGTGTGCATATCCAAAACGATACAGATTTTGATCAGTGTGTTGCACGGTTTGTGGATATCTTAGTCGAGTTTTTAGAGAAAAATAAAACGCTGACTTTGCTGATAGACAAAAATGTAGACATTTGTATCAATGCGGTCATTGAAAATCGCGAAGGTACAATGAAAGAGGTTTATGACCAAATTTTGCAGTACTTTGAAAACCGCGGATTTTCCGCGGAAGAAGTCCGTATAAAAATGTATATTTATATTGATATGATTGTCTCCTCTTGCTGTAACGCCATTTTGCGCGGCAAACCGTATTCGTTGCAGGAAATCAAACCGCACTTATATGAAATTGTCGCCATGAGCATTTACGGCGCGGAGCAATACAGAATGAACTACGGCGCTCTGCCGCAGCATTAAAGCAGGTGAAACTATGATACAAAAGATTGCAAAGTGGGAGGCGTGCCACCCGAAAATCGTGGTCACAATTGCCGTTCTGCTTTTGGTTCCGTCCATTATCGGATTTCTCTGCACGGGCGTCAATTACGATATTCTGTCGTATTTACCCGACGATTTGGAGTCCGTACAGGGAAACCAAGTGTTGGACCAAACCTTTCACAACGCGGGTATGTCCATTGTAATTGTAGAGGATATGCCAACCAAATACACTACGGCACTTAAAGAGGAAATCGCCAAGGTCGAGGGCGTCAGCACGGTGCTTTGGGTAGATGATTTGGCAGGCTCTACAACGCCTGTGGAAGCACTGCCCGATATGATTCGTGATGTTTTTTACAGCGCCGACGGTGACAAAACGATGATGCTGGTGCAGTATGACAGCACGGATTCCACCGACGATATTTTAAACGCTGTAAAGCAAATAAAAAAACTCTGCAACGAAAAGACCTTCATCAGCGGTATGTCCGCCATTACAGAGGATACAAAGGAAATCGCCGATAAGCAAGCGCCCGTTTATGTGACAGTTGCCGTGCTTTTAGCACTCGCGATTATGTCCTTGATGATGGAATCGTGGATTTTGCCGTTGGTCATTTTGATGGCGCTTGGCATGGCGATTCTCTACAATATGGGAACTAACTTCTTCTTAGGAGAGATTTCGTTTATTACGCAGGCAATCGCGGCGGTTTTGCAGTTGGGCGTCACAATGGACTACTCCATCTTCTTAATGGACCGCTACACCGAGGAGCGCGCAAAATATGCCGACCGCACGGACGCCATGGCAGTGGCGGTTTCCAAATCCTTTACGGCGCTTATCGGCAGTTCGCTGACTACGGTATTCGGCTTCGTCGCTTTGTGTTTCATGCAGTTAGGTTTAGGCTTTGACCTCGGCTTTGTTATGGCAAAAGGCGTTGTGTTCGGGATTTTAACCGTGATTTTGGTATTGCCTGAATTGATTTTGCTGTTTGAAGAACACATCAACAAATATAAACACCGCAGTATTATCCCCTCTTTTAAAGGTGTAAATCAGTTCATATTCAAACATAAAAAGGTGTTTGCCGTTCTGTTTGTGCTTTTGTTAATCCCAAGCTACATTGTGCAGAACAATGCAGATGTCTATTACAATATGGACAAAGCATTGCCCGACCATTTGATTTCCATTCAGGGCTTGAACACTTTAAAGAAAGACTTTAACATGGCTACCACGCAGTTTGTCATTGTAGACGATACCATTCCCGCAGGCAAACTCATGCAAATGGAAGACGAAATCGAAAATTTGGACGGTATTGCCTCGGTACTTGCCTACAACACCATTTTAGGTCCTGCTATCCCTGACGACATTATGCCCGACGCGGTTTTGGAAATTTGCAAAAAAGACGGCAAGCAAATGATTATGGTCAATTCTGAATACGGCGCGGCGACAGATGAGTTAAACACACAGCTGACGCAAATGGAGCAAATTGTTAAGCGCTACGATGAAAATGCATTGGTTACGGGCGAGGGCGCACTGACGAAAGATTTGATTACCACCACAGACCGAGATTTTGTTGTCACCAGTATTCTGTCCATTGCGGCAATCTTCATTTTGATTGCCATATGCTTCAAATCCGTTTCATTGCCGATACTTTTGGTGCTTTCCATTGAGCTTGCTA
The DNA here is from genome assembly GCA_051881355.1 of Candidatus Fimenecus sp. GTDB lineage: Bacteria > Bacillota > Clostridia > Oscillospirales > Acutalibacteraceae > Fimenecus. Next base: position 2,533 of record JBJEPS010000098.1, read on the forward strand.
TTTGGATTAACCTCTCTTTTGCAACACTGATGGGCACGGAAATTTCATTCGTTTCGCCGACAGTAATCAACTGCGTACAGCTCGGCGCAACGGTGGACTACGCCATTCTGTTAACCACACGCTTCCGAGAGGAATTACAACTCGGACACCCGAAAAAAGATGCTATCTTAAACGCGATGGACGCGGCGGAACGCTCCATTTTGCAAAGTGCGTCCGTGTTCTTCGCCGCAACCTTCGGGGTGTACATGATTTGTGACATTTCCTTAATTAAAGGCATTTGTGCCCTGCTCGCCCGCGGGTCGGTCATCAGCGCACTGGTTATTGTGTTCTTCTTAAGTCCGCTTCTGTATTTGTGCGAGGGCGTTATCAACAAAACCACATTCAGTTGGCGGGAAAACAAAAAATTCCAATTCAAACGAAACAAATTCAAACAAAATCAAAGTGAGGTGCGTGAAGATGCGTAAACAAATATGGATAAAAACCGTCAGCGGACTGCTTGCAGGCGCTCTGCTTTGCACATCTTTTGCAGGCTGTCAGAAAAAAACGGTGACAGAAAATCAGATTTTAGATGTGGAACTCAACGGCACCGAATATGTGCAGCAGACATATTCCACAATGGCAGAGAGTGCCAAAAAAGAGGAAACGGTTTATATCAATACAAAACCGGACGGCACAATCTACAATGTGCAGGTCACGGATTGGCTGCACACGGACACTCCGCAGGTGCGCTTACAGGACGTCAGCAATCTTACGGAAATTCAAAACGTGAAAACCTTAACCCAGCCCGTGGTTAAAGACGGCGCGCTTTACTGGGATATGGATACCACAGACCTCTATTACAGCGGGGTATCCGAAACGCAGCCGCCTATCACCTTCACAATCCGCTACTTCTTAAACGGGGAAGAAAAAACCGCTGAAGAAATCGCAGGGCAAAAAGGCAATGTCGCCATTGAAATTACTGTTTCCAATTCTCTCAAGAAAAAGGTTACCGTTTCAGGCAAGACCTACGAAATCACCTGCCCGATGCTCGTCGCCGGCGGCACCATTTTACCGGAGGAAACCTTTACCAACATTGCAATTGACTACGGTACGGCAATGAGCGACGGTGCAAAGCAAGTCATTTTCTTCACGGGTGTACCCGGCATCAACGAGAGCTTAGGGCTGTCAGATTTGGATATGTCGCTGATCGACGAGTCGATGTATACAAACACCTACACTATCACCGCTTACACCGAATGCTTTGAACTCGGAAACCTGATGTTTGCCGTGATTCCGTTCTCGTCCATCGGCTCATTGGGCAACGGCGGCGTAGTAGAGAGCATTGACGGCGTGAAAGAAATTTTGACTGACGTTGAAAAAATCCAAGCCGCAATGAACGGCTTGGATATGCAAAAAACCATTGATTTGCTGTACGGTGACGCCAATAAAATGGAAGAGATTATGGGCGTAGTCACCGAAGCCACACAGCTGTACAGCGAAAACGAAAAAATGCTCAAAGTGATGGGCAGTTATATGACCGAAGAAAACATGGCAAAGCTCGACAAGCTGGTGACAGACCTCAACAACACCGATTTGGAAGCCGTTTCTTCAACCTTGAGCGACCCGCAAATGCAGCTGCTGTTAAAGCTTCTGCCGAAGCTGTCTGAAAGTCTTGCGGACGTTGCGGTGCTCGCAGACGACTTAAATGATGTTATGCCCATCTACGAAAGTCTTGCGAAAGATATGGAGGACCCCGAAATTCAAAAATCGATTGAAAATCTGCCGCAGACCTTAGAGCAGTTAAATCACATTGTCTCTGTGCTTGAAGAAAATCAGGCGTTGCTGGAAAATCTCGGTGCACTGGCAAGTGATGACAAGGCGGCGCAAGTCGAAGTGCTTGTGGAGACCGCCGAAAAATATTCCGGTTCCGTAAAGCTCTCCGAAGCGCAGACGCAAGTGCTTGCCGACAGAATGAAAGCCTGGCTCAATTACGGCAACGAATACGATATATTCACAATGAAAACCGGTATGATGACCTCTTCGGTTCTATTCACCTATAAAACAGACGGTATTTCCGTTCCCGAAGCGGCAGAACCCGTCGAAGCCGTTCCCGAAGAAGCAGAGGAAAACAAATTCATCGCTTGGGTTAAAGGCTTATTTACCTAAACAATCCCTCCAATCCCCTTTGAAAAAGCACCCGCTGAAATGTATTCAGCGAGTGCTTTTTTCTGTTCTTTTGATTAAAATTCAGAAGCCGTTAAACGCTTTTGTAACGGTTTTTGCAATCTCTTTTGAAAAAATTTGACGGTCTGCCCTGTGAGCAGTGCGGCAATCACCGTGCCCTCCCGCATACCGACGATTTTTCCGCTGAAAAACAGCAAGGAAAGCAGCAACGCAAGCACCACGCACGATATATCAAAGACAATTTTGACATTGCCGAAGGTGAAATGCGTTTTGTCGGAAATCGCTTTAACGAATGCCTCCCCTGCGTTCATAATCACATTAGCAATCACCGCCAAAGCAATGCCGAAGCCGAGAATGGCTGTCCCCGCAAACACCAAAAGCAAGCGAACGGGGTACAATTCGGTGGGAATAAACCCCGCAAGCCACATACCGAAATCCGTAAACCAGCCGAACAGCACAGAAAGCGGGATTTGCAAAAGCTGTATCGGTTTAAACTGCTTTCGGAGAATGAGAACCTGCCCCAAAATCAAAACGCAGTTCCAAAGGAACAGCCATGTGCCGAGAGAAAACACAGGGAATTTCAGACTGACGACATTCGCAACGGACGAAATCGGCGATACGCCCAAGCCACCGCGTTTGGTAACGGCGACGCCGAGTCCCGAAAAGAACAGCCCGATGATAAATAACACATACCGTTTTACGGTTTCTTTCTTTTGTCCTGCCATTTTACAGATTTTCCGCTTCGGCGGTAGCTTCCGCTTCAACAAGTGCAGGGTCATCCTCATGTTTGCCGAACGCCTGCTCTTCTTTAAAGCTGATGTTATAAATCAACCACATCGACAGCACCATAATGGCGAGACCCGCAATCAGCAGGACAATGTACAAATTCTTGATATTCGACGCAACCTCAGCCGTTTGGGTTACGGCATTTTCGTTATAACCGACCCGTGCGAGCGCCAAAGCCACAACTGCCGAGCCGATACCCTGGGACAGTTTACGGAAGAACGAATACAGCGCATACAGAGAGCCTTCCTCACGCACGCCCTTTTCACGGTAGCTTTTTTCAATGCAGTCTGCCACAATCGCCCAAACAATGATTTGGAATACACAGCAGCCGATATTGACAATCATCAGCCCGCCGATATACAAAATCATGCCTTTTTTGTCGGGGGTAATCGGCAGAAACAGCATCAAAATACCGACAACCACGCTGATGATACCAGACGCACAAATAAATTTCTTTTTGCCGATTTTGGCAACGATGGACGAGGCAAAGGGCATCAGTGCCACAAGCGGTACATAGGAAGCCAGCATAGCAAAGGTAGCTTTGCCCGCGTCATTGAAATAAAACTGGAATACCAAATTGTTGACCGACATTGACGAATTGTAGAAAACAACAATTGCCACGGTCGCAATGGTAATACCGAGAAGTGCGCGGTTTGTGAAAAAGGATTTGACCGTAGATATGTAGCTGACTTTTTCGACCTTATCCTCCCGCACAACGCGCTCCGTCACCATATTGCGCATGGCGAGGAACACAAAGAACGCAATCACCGAAAACACAATGGAAACCATAAACAGGCGGTTTGCCGACAGCGTGTTATCTTCATAAATGACTTTCGGCAACAGCATACAAAGTACTGCACCTACTCCAGCGCCGATACTGCGGAATGTGGACAGCGTTGTGCGCTGCTTCGGGTCATCGGTAATGACCGAATGCAAAGAGCCGTAAGGTACATTGATCATGGTATATGCCACCGACCACAGGCAGTAGGAAATCAGGCACCACAGAATTTTGCCGATTTGCGGCAGCGACTGCACGGGCGCGAAAATCATAACGGTCAGCGCAACCAGCCCTATCGAGCCGATTGTAATCCACGGCATAAACTTGCTCTTTTTGCCGATGCGTTTGCGGTCTACCATCCCGCCGATGAGCACATCGTTTATGGCGTCCCACACCTTGGAAACGATAATAATCCACGCCCAGTGCATCGAGCTTAAGCCGATACACTGCGTATAAAACAAAAACATGTACGAGGAAACCAATTGAAAGGACAAATTACAGCCGAGATCGCCCATAGCGTACCCGATTTTGTCCTGCATACCGAAAGGCTTCACCTTTTTCTCCGTGTTTTGCAAAAGGGGTCACTTCCTTTTTTCAGAATAGTATAATCATAACGGATTTTTTATGAAAAAGCAATAAAAAGCAAAGGAAAAGTTCTAAAAAAATGAAAATTTTATCTATAGATTTTGCACTTTTTCGTTGACGATGTTTTTTTGTTTCGTTATAATATACATAGAGAATTCCGTCAAGTGAATTTTGTCTTTTGCAAAACGAAAAAATTGCTATACCGATGTCGAAATAACTCTGCGGGGGGCAGAGAAAGCGGGAGTAAAATGTCTGAAATTACCAAACGAGCTTTGGCGCAGTCGTTGAAAAATTTATTGGCACAAAAGCCGTTGAATAAAATCACCATCGGCGATATTGCGGAAGACTGTGGTATTAACCGTATGACCTTTTATTACCATTTTAAGGATATTTACGACCTTGCGGAATGGACTTGTATTGACGAAACCAAAAAAGTCCTCAACGGCAAGAAAACATATGATACTTGGCAGGAAGGACTCTTAAATATATTCCATGCTGTGTCGGAAAACAAGGCGCTTATTTTAAATGTATATCGCTGTGTCCACCGCGAGCAGATAGAGATGGGATTAAACCCGTTGGTGTCCGGTCTTCTGCTGTCTGTCATCGACGAGAAATCCACCGGTCTGTACGTTTTGGAAAGTGATAAAAAATTTATTGCGGATTTTTATGAATATGCCTTCGTCGGCGTAATGATGAACTGGATTCAAAACGGTATGCAGGAATCGCCCGAGGTATTGGTCAAAAAAATCAGCACCTTGCTTCACGGCAATTTCACAAAAGCCTTACAAGATTTTTCCATAGGCAAAAGTACATCAAATTCGCCCGATTGATAAAATTTTTTACAATTTTTCCGTCCTGATAAAACTTTTATCAGGACGGATTTTCTGTTTATTGTGCAAATACGCCGCTGTATATATAATGAAAACAGAAAATAATTTAGGAGGTTTTCTTATGTATTATGCAGCAGGCACTTATGAAGCTTTTGCACACCCCGAAAAGCCGAAGGACGTAGATAAAAAATCGGCGTATATCATCGGCACAGGGCTTGCAGGTCTTACGGCGGCGTTCTATCTTGTACGCGACGGGCAAATGAAAGGAGAGCATATCCATCTCCTTGAAAAATTAGAGCTTGCCGGCGGCAGCTGTGACGGTCGTAAGGACATCACCAAGGGCTTTTATATGCGCGGCGGACGGGAAATGGACAACCACTTTGA